>DATGER010000054.1:0-5078 GCA_035309865.1 Chloroflexota bacterium | reverse complement strand
ACCGCCCGCAGGCGAAGTGCGCTGCGCGCAACCGAAGTCAGGATGTACCCCAGGAGCGGGCCTCGCACGGACGGTCGCTGCGCGGAAGGCCCGCGCGTTGAGTGGTTTGATGACGAGGCCCGCCCCAGGCACGACCCCGCCCGTGGTGCCGAACGGCTTGCCCTTACGACCCCGCCCCAACTTTTTTAAAACCGTACTTGTGTGTGGCTTGGTGGCGCGTTGAGTGGCTTGATGGCGAGGCCCGCCCCACGTGCGACCCCCGCCCGTGATGCCGAACGGCCGGACCTCATCAGTCCACAACAACTTTTCTTGAACCGTAAACCGTACTTAAAACTTGCCGCGCCCGTGTGGAACCTGGCGCATATCGATCTGGTGTTTGCCGCTGGGAACGACGACGGTGCCGACCAGCATTTCGCCGACCCGCTGGTAGGTGATCGGGAGGACGTCTTTAGTGTCCAGGCGCGCTTGCGTCTCACCGCGCCAGCGGACGGGGAGGCGCACGCTCAGAGCGGTTGGACTGTTCGAGCCGTACTGCAGCGACTCGCCGCGTTCGGTGGTCTGGTACTCGTAGGCCGCGTACATGTCCGTGGACGGTTCGTACACGCGGACGCCGCCAGTCATGTCGTCCAGGCGCGGCGACAGTCGCACTTCGGGGCCGACCATCGACACGCCGAACAGTCCCTCGACGATGGACTGTCCGACGACCGCGGCCGCGCCGGCGTACGCCTGATCCGCACCGGTGCGACGCAACCACGGGCTCTCCCATTCGCGCACGGTGCCCGGGTGGTTCGCCCAATCGCGCGCCACCATCAGCAAGTGGTCGCGTGCCATCCGCCAGTAGCCGCTCCAGAACTCGGCACTGACCTGGCGCCCGGCCCACCAGTCCCAGAGCGCGCCGTTCTGATAGATCTGCGTGTCCATCTGCACCTGAAACCACCCGGGGTACGCTGGTTCCAACGTCAGCCCGGGCTTCGGCGCGCCCGCCTCGAGGCGCGCCCGCTCCAGCGCGGCCAGGATGCGCGGGACCTTGTCAGCGTCGGCCAGGCCGTAGTAGACCGCCGCGGCGTTGCCGATCGCGACGACGTCGTCCTCGTTGATCTCGTGGTGCACATTGTCTGGCTGGAGGTGCACATGAATGCGGTAGTAGCCACGCTGCGGATCGTCAAGCCACAGCACGGCGTTGGTTGAAGCCCGAATGACGTCCGCTTCGGCCTCCCAGCGCGCGCGGTCTGCATCCCGACCGACCACGGCGTTCATGTGCGCCAGGCCACGCAGCGCCGCGTAGGCGATGGCCTGATCGTAGATCGACACGGTCCACTGGTCGCCCGGACGCATCTGGGATGGATTGGGGCCCGATTCCCACTTGATGTCGCCCCAATCGGTGGTGTGGGCGCGCTTGATGAGTTGCGTTTCGGGGTCACGTCGGACGCCGAGGACCCAGCCCATGGCACGGTTGAGACGTTCGATCAGCGTCTGGCCGCGGAGCGACTGGGTGAGCCAGGCTGGATCTGGCAGCGCATCGAACGCCTCGGTGGCGTCGACGATGGCGCTGGTCTCTTCGTCAGAGACCACGGTGGCTTTATCGACCTTGAAGTCGGGTCCGATCGTGGCCGAAATCGAGCCGTCAGGGTACTGCTCGCGCAGAAACTCCTCGATCGTGCTGCGCAGCGCCGTGGTGCCGAAGTAGTACCGCACCATCGGCAGATCGGTCGCGGAATCCCGAATGTAGAAGTAGAACGGCGTCCAGCCTGGCAACTTTTCGTACGAGTAGGTGGGTCCGGGAAAGAAGCCCTCGATCGGCTGCGCGTCGACGCCCGGGTAGGTCACGTGGACCCGGTTGAGGGTGCTGTGAATGGTCGGCTCCATCGCCGAGACCTCGGGCGCGCCATCCAGGTGCCAGCTCACGCTTTTGGCGTAGTTGAGATCCGGCGCGTCAGCCGAAATGGCCGGGCTGACGGTCAGCAGCGCCACCGCGCCGGTCAGCGCACAGCAGCCCAGGCCGATCGATACGAGGGTCTGGGCTCGCTTCGCTCGCCATCGACGCAACGAAGCGCCATTGTAGGTGTTAGAGCCGGTCAGCCTGCGGAAACACGTCGCGGGCCACGATCTCGATCGGCTTCAAGGTCTCCACCCCAGTCAACGACGCGATGACCGTGTCGAAGCCCAATTCGCGTAGCTCGCCGAGCTGATCCAGGATCTCCTGCGCCGACTTGCGCGCAGGATTCCATTGTGTCAGGACGGTTTTGTCGATGGCCTCGAACGCGCGGCCCTCCGCGTCGCAGTAGCCGCGGAGTTTGGTCAGCTTGCGGGCCAGTTCGTGCCTGGGCAGGCGGGCGAAGAAGTTGCAGGCATCCGCGTAGCGCGCGACCAATCGCAGCGTTTTCCGTTCGCCGCCGCCGCCGATCAGGATGGGCGGATGCGGCTGGCTGATCGGCACCGGCGAATTCAGCGGTTCGGCGAGCTGGAAGTGTTTTCCGTACACCGGCGCGGTGTTGCCGTTCCACATCTGGTGGGCGATCTTCAGGGTCTCCTCGAGAAGTTCGAAGCGTTCCTTCACCGGCGGAAAGGGAACGCCGAGGCCCTTCGATTCGCGCTCGTACCAGCCGGCGCCGATGCCCAGCCAGGCGCGACCAGTCGAGAGGACGTCGAGGGTGGTGACCTGCTTGACGAGGACGCCGGGATGGCGATAGTGGACACCGGTGACCAGCGTGCCGAGGCGGGCCCGGGTGGTGTGCGCGGCCAGAAAGCCGAGCGTGGTGTACGCCTCGAGCATCTCCTCTTCGACTTTGCCGATCGAGGCGATCTGGAACAGGTGGTCCATCAACCAGATCGACGCGTACCCAGCATCGTCAGCAGCGCGCGCGATTTCCGCCAGCGTCGAGGCGATCAGCGGCGGTCCGCCGGGCCAACGGAAGCGGGAGATTTGCAGGCCAAGCTTCACAACACGCGTTGGCCGAGCTTGCGTTCGGTGCCGGCCAGCAGGCGCTCGATGTTGTCGCGGTGGGCGACGACGATGAATCCGCCGACGAGCACGCCCCAGAGTGCCCACGCTGGCTCACCGCCAACGACGGCCTGGACGCACAGCAGCACGCCGGCCAGGGCGCTGCCGACGACGCTCCCCAAGGACACATAGCGGGTCGCCGCGATGCAGATCGTGCCGACGACCAGCGCGATCAACATGGGAATCGGGGCCGCGACGATCGTCGCGCCGAACCCGGTGACCACGCCTCGGCCGCCCTTGAAGCCGATGAACATCGAGTACGAGTGGCCGAGCACCGCCGCGATGGCGGCAATCAACTCGAGCCACGGGAGACGCGGATTGCCGGTCGCGATGACGTACTGCACGACCGCGATGGCGAGCAGTCCCTTGAGGAAGTCGCCGGCGAAGGCGATCGCGGCGGCGCCGCTGCCCAGCGTTCGCAGGACATTGGTTGCGCCGGTGCGCCCGCTACCGTAGGCCGTCAGATCGACGTTGCGATACACGCGGGCGACGATCATGCCGGTCGGAATTGACCCCAGCAGGTAGCCGACAACGACGGCCATGACCGCTTGCTGCCAGGTGATCAGGGTCGCTTCTCCGTCTCCGCACTACATTATAGGCAGGCCATGCCCGGGCACCTCGCGGTCGTCAACGCCGGCGCCTGGGGCACCGCGCTGTCAGTCGTGCTCGGGAATGCCGGGCACGACGTTCGGCTGTGGTGCCGCCGCTCTGTTCAGGCCGAGGACATCGCTCGGACCCGCGAAAACCAGGTGTATCTGCCAGGCGTGCGAGTTCCGGCGTCGGTCCGGCCGAGTGCTTCGGTCGAAGACGTGGTGTCGGGTGCCAGCGCGGTGTTCCTGGTGCCCATCTCGCGTGCCATGCGCGAGGTGGCGCGGGTCGTGGCTCCATGGGTTGATTCCGGGGTGCCGGTGTTGCACGCCACCAAGGGGCTGGAGTTTCCGTCCCTGAGCCGCTTGTCCGAGGTGGCGGCTGCCGAGCTCGGGATTGCCGCCGGCCACGTCGCGGCGCTCTCGGGGCCGACGCATGCTGAAGAAGTCGGCCGCGGGCTGCCGGCCGCGGCCGTCGTCGCGTGCGCCGACGCGGGTATCGCCACGCTGTTCCAGGAGTTGCTCCACGGGCCAACGTTTCGGGTGTATACCTCGACCGACCTGGTCGGCGTCGAGTTGTGCGGCGCGCTCAAGAACGTCATCGCGCTGGCGACCGGGGCGGCTGACGGGCTTGGCTATGGCGACAACGCGCGCGCCGCGCTGATCACGCGTTCGCTGGCTGAAATTGGCCGGCTCGTCCAGGCCGCGGGCGGTGATCCTCGGACTGTCGCCGGCCTGGCGGGGCTGGGGGACGTCGTCGCCACGTGCACCAGCCGCCACAGCCGCAATCGCTGGGCGGGCGAGCAGATCGGCCGCGGCCGCGATCCACTTGAGATTGTGGCCAGTACGCCCAAAGTGATCGAAGGCATCCCCGCCGCCCGCGCCGCCGTCGAGCTCGCCGCCCGCTACGGCGTGGACCTCCCGGTCTGTCTGCAGGTCGATCAAGTACTGAACCAGGGTGCTTCGGTACGCGATATCACGTCCCGCCTGATGGGCCGCGAGCCGCGGACCGAGGGCTGAGCAGACCGTCTTTGGAGACGGTTTTAAAAAAAGTTGTTGCGGGGTCGTAAGGGCAGGCCGTTCGGCACCACGGGCGGGGTCGTGCGTGGGGCGGGCCTCGCCATTAAGCCGCTCAACGCGCCACCAAGCCACACACAAGTACGGTTTTAAAAAAGTTTGGGGCGGGGTCGTACGGGCAGGCCGTTCGGCACCGCGGGCGGGGTCGTGCGTGGGGCGGGCCTCGTCATCAAACCACTCAACGCGCGGGCCTTCCGCGCAGCGACCGTCCGTGCGAGGCCCGCTCCTTGAGTACATCCTGACTTCGGTTGCGCGCAGCGCACTTCACCTGCGGGCGGTCGCTCCGCGTAGACCAAGCTGGGGCCTCGTCATTGCTCACATCGCGCTCACCCGACGCTCCGCATACTCCAGGCTCGCGGCATGGCCGCCCGCAGGGCGATGTCAGGATATTCTCAAGGAGCGGGCCTCGCACG
>DATGER010000053.1:0-61365 GCA_035309865.1 Chloroflexota bacterium | reverse complement strand
AAGATGAAGTTGATCTCAACGCCAGACGTACGCAGCGAATGTTCTCGGCCGCGCGTCAACCCGAGCAAGAAGTCGTGCCGATGGCGGCCTGACCAGACTTCAGGACCGGGCGTGAACGAGACTTCCGCGTACCGCACGTGCTGGTCGGCCAGGTCTGCACCCAGCTCGTGGACGACGCGCTCGAGGTCCGCCAATTCGACGAGACACGCGCGCAGGACCGCGTTGACTGCCGCAAAATGCGGAAAGTCCCGAAAGCGAAACCACTCGCGGAAGTCGCTCAGAGAGTCGACAGGCAGCGCCACGTGGTGTCGCCGGGCCAGGTCCAGGAGCGTGGCCGGGCGAACGGCGCCCTGCAGATGCAGGTGCAGCTCGGCCTTCGGCGCCGCCCGAATGTACTCGGCGACGATCACCCCGATAGGATAGGTAGCCCGATGCGCTGGCATGTGCTTTTCGTGGTCCTGGCGCTGGTCACCCTGACCGGTGGCGCTGCCCTGGCGCAAAGCGACTCGGCCACCAATCCGTCGCCGCCCGGACCCGGACCCGGACCCGGACAAAACTGTCCGGAGAACGAGCAGGCCGTGGCCACGCCCGGCATTCCGCCGCCGATTCCCGCGCGGATAGAGGGTCCCGCGGGCGTCGTGGCGCTGACGTTCGACGCCGGCGCCGACCGTGGCTATGCCGAAGACATCCTCGACACGCTCGCTGAGGCGGGAATCCCGGCGACCTTCGGCATGACCGGCAACTGGGCGCTGGCCAACCCGGAGCTCGTCCAGCGAATGGCCGCGGATGGCCACATGGTGATCAATCACACACTCGACCATCGCTCGTTCACGGGAATTTCGGACCGCCTCGGCGGTCTCTCAGCTGAGTGGCGGCAGTACGAATTGGTCCAGGCCGACGAGATCATCGCGCCGCTGATCGGCCACACCACGTGCCCCTGGTACCGCCTCCCGTACGGGGACGGCGATCGACGCGTCGGCAGTGACGTCGTCGACGTGGGCTACACCCAACAGGTCGGCTGGACCATCGACACCCTGGGCTGGCGCGGCAGCCCGGTCCAGAGCATCGTGGCGCGTTCGTTGCGGCTGGCGGCGCCGAACGCCGTCTACGTGATGCATGTCGGCAGCCAGTCGCGTGACGGACCCGCGCTCCCAGCGATCATCGAAGGTCTGCAGGCCATGGGCTACGGCTTCGCCACCGTCGCAAACCTCGACTGCGACTGACGTCATTCGCCACACCTGGAGCGAGCGCAGCGAAGCGGCCAGCCGAGAATGTTGCGTCAGTAGGATTTCGGTAGCCCGAGCACGTGCTCGGACAGGTAGTTGAGCACCATCTCCTGGGTGATCGGCGCGATCTGGTAGAGCCGCACCTCGCGCCAGAGCCGTTCGACGTGCGATTCGCGGGCATAGCCGAACCCGCCGAGGGTCTGGAGCGCGACGTCGCAGGCTCGAAAGCCGGCCCGCGCGCCCAGCAGCTTGGCGGCGTTTGCTTCGGCGCCACACGCGCGGCCATGGTCGAACAGCCAGGCGGCTTTGTACGCCAGCAGCTCGGCGGCTTGCAGTTCGGCCCACGCGTCCGCCAGCGGGTGGGCGATGGCCTGGTTCTGTCCGATGGGCCGATCGAACACAATTCGTTCGCGGGCATAACGCGCGGCGTACTGGACGGCCCACTGGCCAATGCCCACCGCCTCCAGGGCGATGACGATCCGCTCCGGATTCAGACCGTCGAGCAGGTGATAGAAACCGCGCCCGACCTCGCCGACAACGTCTTCCCGCGGCACCTCGAGGCCATCGATGAACACCTCGTTGCTGTCGACCGCGGCGCGCCCGAGCTTGTCGATCTTGCGGATCGTGCACGTGCTTCGGTCAAGCGGCGCGAAAAACAGCGTCAACCCCTCGAGCGGGGCTTCGGGGCGGCGTGGCGAAGTCCGCGCCAACAGCAGGATGCGCTCGGCGTGCTGCGCGTTGGTGGTCCACACCTTCTGGCCGTGCACGACCCAGCGATCAGCGTGCCACACCGCCATCGTCGTGATGCGCGACGTGTCGGTACCCGCCGTGGGTTCGGTGACGCCGAAGGCGACGAGCAACTCACCACGCGCCGCCCGCGGCAGATAGGTCTGCTTGAGATACGCCGAGCCGTGGTGAATTACCGGCGTGAGCGGGAAGACGTAGAAGTGGATGGCCGCCGCACCGCTGGTGCCAGCGCCAGATGCGCCAACGGCATGCAGCAGGAGGCTGGCCTCGGTCAGCCCCAGGCCAGCACCACCGTACGCCTCGGGAATGAGCGCGCCCAACCAGCCAGGTGCAGCAAAGGCGCGCACGAATTCCCACGGGTAGCTCGCGGCGCGATCGTGCGCCAGCCAGTAGTCCAGTGGAAACTGCGCCGCCAGCGTCCGGGCCTCGCGTTGCACAGACTCCTGCAGCTCGGTCAGGCCGAAGTCCATGCGTCACATGCAAGCACACTGCCGGGGATTCGCGCCGGGAGGCCGTCAAGCTGCGCACCTCCGCAGCGCTACACCGGCGTGCCCATCGAAACGCGCGGCGTCATCGCCCAGGAGGACCCCGATCTCCGGCGAGCTCGTGGTCGGCGGCAAGCGATGCGTGGACGCGACGAGCCTTTCCCCCGCGGGACCAGAACTGGGCGAGCGAAGCGATGCGGCGCGCTAGCTGATCTGCTTCGACGGGCCGAAGACTCCCAGCGTACCGACAACCTTGACTTTGTACTTATCGCCGTCGGCGACCGGCACGGTCTGGTAGTACGACTGGATCAGGCCGTGCGAGTCAGGGTCAATCTGCACTTCGCCGCGGATGCTCTGGAACGACGACACACCATTCAACGCCTGAGCCAGCTTGTCGGGGCTCGTATCGCCCTTCAGGGCCGTCAGGACCTTGTCCAGCAGCATGACTCCGTCGTACGTGTACTGGCCGTAGTCGTTGTGCCGGTTGAACTTTTTCATGAAGTCCGCCACAAAGACTCCGTTGAGCGGGTTGTCCAGTGTCTCCTCCCAGCCGGTGCACCCCATCTTGACCACGGTGATGGTCTTGCCAACCGCGTCGGCGGCGTTGCGCGACAGCGTATTGC
Organism: Chloroflexota bacterium; assembly: GCA_035309865.1. Taxonomy (GTDB): domain Bacteria; phylum Chloroflexota; class UBA6077; order UBA6077; family CF-72; genus CF-72. The sequence continues at coordinate 58,284 of DATGER010000053.1, read as the reverse complement.
CAAACAGCGGAATGCCGCTGCCGATGAATTGCTCGTATTGCTGCACGAACTTGATCTGGTCGGCGCCAGCGAAGAAGGCCCACACAGCATCCGGCTTGGCGGACTGAATCTTGCCCAGAAACGGCGCATAGTCGCTGTTGCCCAGGGGCGGATACACCTTCTCGACGACGGTACCGCCGGCCTGGGTGAACGTGTCCGCGAAACCGGCCAGTTGCTCGTACCCGGCGGCATAGTCGGGCGCGAACGCCATGACTTTCTTCCAGCCCTGGGCCACGGCGAACTTGCCCGATGGCGCGCCTTGCTGCCAGCTGCTGAACGACACCCGCACGATGTACGGACTCCGCTTGGCGCCAGTGATATCGTCGGCACCGGCGTTGGTGATGATGGTCGGCGTCCTGGAGCTGTCCAGGAGGTCGCGCACCGCCAGGGCGTTGGCGCTGCTGACCAGGCCGATCAGAAGGTTGACGCGGTCCTGCTCCACCAGCTTGCGGGCTTTGAGCAGCGCATCTTGCGGGTTCGCGGTCTCGTCCTCCTGGATGACCGTGGGCTTCAGGCCGCCGATCATGCCGTTGTGCTCGTCCAGGTAGACGTCGATCGCGCTGGCCATGTCTGGTCCGAACGCGGCGTACGGGCCAGAGAACCCAGAGAGCAGGCCGATCTTCAGGCCGCCACCGCCGCCGGCGGCCACTGCCGGCGCCGCGGTCGCCGCCGTCTGGGGCGGCGCGCTCGGGCCACACGCGGCCAGCAGCGACGCTGCCGTGAGCGCGCCGGCGCCATACAGCGCGGTCCGTAATAGCGCTCGCCGGGACATGACTCCGGCCTGTTTCTGATTCATCGCCGGCTCCTCGTCGTCGAACAGTATGACCTCGTGTTCCCCACGCGACGACTGTACTACCCCAACCGATGGTGCGCTGGCGCGCCCGGTCAGCCCCCCGGGTGGCTACACTCGACCGCGATGGGTGAGAAGATTCGCGTCGGAATCGTGGGTGCCACCGTCACGACGGGCGGAAGCGGTTGGGGCGCCAATGCGCACGTCCCGGCACTGCACGCGCTGCCTGAGTATGAGCTCAAAGCGGTCTGTACCGCGCATGCCGACACCGCCGAAGCCTCCAGAGCGGCGTTCGGCGCCGAGCTCGCGTTTCACAACTTCGAGGCCATGGTCAGCCACCCCGAGATTGACCTGGTCGTCGTGGCGGTCCGCGTTCCAGGGCACTACGACCTCGTCATGCAGGCGCTCGAGGCCGGCAAGTCAGTCTTCTGCGAGTGGCCCCTCGGCGCCAACGTCGCCGAAGCGGAGAAGATGGCCAGGCTCGCCGCTGACGGCTCACTGCGCACGGCGGTGGGCCTCCAGGCGCGGAGCGACCCTACGTTGATGTACGCCCGTGAGCTGGTCGAACAGGGTCACATCGGCGACGTGCTCTCGGCGACCCTCACCAACATTGGTCAGGCGATCACCCAGCGCGGCGCGGGCCGCATCTGGCAGGGCGACCGGAAGAACGGCGCCAACACGTTGACGATCGCCGGCGGGCACGCGATCGATGCGCTGTGCTTCGTCCTGGGTGAGTTCGATGCGGTGAGCGCGCGTCTGGCGACGAAGGTCACCGAGTGGCACAACACCGACACCGGCGAGAGCATGACGGTCGATTCGCCCGACTGGATCAGTGTGTCCGGTCGGCTGCAGCGCGGCGGTGAGGTGGCGTTTCTGGTGACGACCGTGCCGTTCAATCCGAGTGGCAACCGCTTTGAGATCTATGGCACCGAAGGCACGCTGACGATCAGCGGCGGCTCCGCCAATCTCGGGCCCAACCAGTTGTTCGGCGCGCGCGGCAAGGAGCCGCTGACGCCGATGGAGACCCCGGCGCGCTTCACGCTGGTGCCGCCGGGCACGCCGGCCGCCGGCCCGCCCCGCAACGTTGCGCAAGCGTACGCGCGGCTCGGCAGCGCCATCTCCGCGTCCGAGCCCTTCACCCCCGATTTCGCCCACGCCGTCAGACGCCACAAACTGATCGAGGCGATCGAGCGCTCCTCAGCCGAGGGCAAATCGGTGCGGCTCTAGCCCGAACGTGATCACCCATTCGGAGAAAGTGCTGTTCCCCGACGATGGGATCACCAAAGGAGAGCTCGCCGCGTACTACGAGGCGATTGCGCCCAGCATGCTGCCCCACATCCAGGGCCGGCCTGTCACCATGGAACGGTTCCCGTCCGGAATCGGCGCGAAGGGTTTCCTGCAGAAGGACGTGTCGAAGGGGTTTCCAGACTGGCTGGAACGAGTCGAAGTGCCGAAGAAAGGCGGAGTGGTCCACCACCCGCTGGTCGGCGACACCCGCTCCCTGCTCTGGCTGGCTAACCAGAACTGCATCACGCCCCACGTCTCGACCGCGCGGGTGCGGGACCTCTACCGGCCGGACCTGTGCGTCTTCGACCTGGACCCTACCGAGGACGAGCACGCCGACGTGCTGCGCGTCGCGGCGCTGGCCGTCCGCGACCTCCTGGCTGAGTGTGACCTGCCGTGCTGGGTGAAGACGTCAGGCTCGAAGGGGTTCCACATCGTGGTCCCGCTCGATGGCACCTCGGACTTCGACGAGGTCGCACACTTCGCCAACGCCATAGGAACGATCCTGGTCGAGCGCGATCCAGCGCACCTGACGCAGGAGTTCAGCAAAGCCGACCGTGGGGGGCGCATTTACGTCGACACCGGGCGCAACGGGTACGGCGCGACGTTTGCCGCGGCCTACGCGGTGCGCGCCAGGCCCGGCGCACCGGTGTCCGCACCGTGCACCTGGCCCGAGCTCGAAAGCGGCCAGGTCGGCCCTCAGACGTTCAAGCTGCGAATGATGACCGGCCGCATCGCCGAGGTCGGCGACCTGTGGCTCAATCTGTACGCGCAGGCGCGCTCGCTGAAGAGTCTTCTCGCCCGTCTGTAGCGACGACACGCACTGAGTGGGAGCCCAGCATGCCCGCGGTACCGAGGGCCTGGATTCTGTCGAGCAGCGCCTCGGTCATGACTTCGCCCGACTTGACCAGCACCGCGCCCGTCGTGGTCGTGATCGGCTGCGTCACTTGCAGGCCCGCGCGCAGTTTGCTGATCGGGACTTCAGTACCGGTTGGCGGCGGCGCCACGATCCGGTTTTCCAGCTCCGCGGTGAGGACTTCGACCAGGTCGGGATCGTATGCGCCCGCGGCACGTTGCGCGCCGCGCCACCGCACCGCCGTGGCTCCCTCTCGGCCGACCGCCTCGATGTAGCCGTCGGTGAGCGCGATGATGCGCGATGGCAGCGGAATCGCGAGTCCGGCGAGCCGATCGGGGTACCCATGACCGTCCCAGCGCTCATGATGGTGGCGGATCCACGTCGCTATCTCCACCAGCTGTTCGACGCCGCTGAGCGTTCCCTGGCCAATGATCGGATGCTGCTCGTACTGGGTTCGGGCCGCCGTTGTCAGGTCCTCCGGTCGCTGGCGGAGGATCGGGTCCGGCAGGCCCATCAAGCCGATGTCCATGACGAGGGCCGCCAGCTGGATGCGGCGAATCGTCTCGGCGGGGATCGCGGCGCGTTCGGCAAGACGGCCGGCCAGGCGCGCGGCCTCTCGACATCGACTCGCCCGATCTGGTAGCCGGCGCTCCAGAAAACCCACCAGCACGCGCACGCAATCGAGGAGACCGCGCTGCAGTGACGCATTGGCCAGCTCCAGTTCGGCCGTGCGCTGCGCGACCGTTTCCTCCAGGCGCTGGTTCCACTGCTCGAGGCGGATCGACTGCTCGTCGGCAACCTCGCGGAGCCGTCGGTTCTCCAGCACGAGTTGATACTGGGTGAGAGCCGCGCCGACGACCTCGCGAAACTGATCCGGGTCACACGGTTTGGTGATCAACCGACTGACCTGGCCCTCATTGACCGTGCGCGCGGCGGCGGTCAGATCGGCGTTGCCAGTCGACAGGATGCGTGTTGCGTCCGGCCACCGTAAGCGCACCGCGCGCAACAGATCGGCGCCATTCATACCTGGCATCTGGTAGTCGCTGACCACCACGCCGATGGAGTCGCCCTCGGCTTCGAGCAATTCGAGCGCTCGCTCACCGCCCGGAGCGATCAGCACGCGCACCCCGTCAGGCCGCAAGAGGCGACTCATCGCCGCCAGCAACGACTCGTCGTCGTCCACCAGCAACACCGTTCCCACCGCCCCCGGCGTCGGACTCGGCTGCGTCACTCAGCCGCCGGCAGACGCACGGTCACCGTCGCCCCTGACCCCGGTTGGCTCTCGATAGCGATCGAACCACTGTGCCGGGCGACAATGCCGTAGCACACGGCCAGGCCCATCCCGGTGCCGCCGCCGACCGGGCGGGTGGTAAAGAAGGGGTCGAAGACACGCGGCAGTTGCTCTGCCGAAATACCGCGACCGGTGTCGTGGATGCGGACTTCCACGCACCCATCGGCGCACGTGGTGGTGAGGGTGACCGTCCCCGGCTGCAGCTCCAGCGCCTGGGCGGCGTTGATCAGCAGATGCAAAAACAACTCGGTCAACTCGGAGGCCAGGCCGAGCACGGGCGGTATCTCGGCAAACTCGCGGACAATCTTCGCGCACCGCTTGAGCGGGTTGGAAGCCAGGGTCAGCGCTGCTTCGAGGATGCCCTCGACCGCGACCGGGCTCGGCCCGCCGGTATCTCGACGCGCGAAGTTGGCCATGCTGCGAACCAGCTCGGCCACCCGCTGGACCGCGGCAGTCGAGTCCGTCAACAACTCGGGCAGATCTTCCATGGTGTATTCCAGGTCTGCCCCGCGAACGGCGGTAACGAGCGGCCCGGCGAGCGCCGCCCCCTGCGGGTCGGCCAGCAGCTGGGGGAGGACGTCCCGGGCGGCCACGGCAACCGCGAACAGGTTGTTGGCATGGCGCCCGAGCACCGAGAGGTTGGTGATGACGACACTCAGCGGGGTGTTCATCTCGTGGGCCAGACCCTGCACGAGTTGCCCGATCGCTGTCAGCTTCTCGTTTTGAATGAGCTGCTCCTGGACCCGCTCGAGCTGGGCCTCCTGCTCCGAGAACTGGCGCAGGATCTCCTGACTTTCCTCCCGAAGACGAATTTCCTCAGCAGTGTCGCGGGCGTGTCGCACGGCGGCCGCGGCGAGTTCGGCCAGGGCCTCCACGAGGGCGACGTGGCCGGGCGCGAGCCGATTCGGCCCAGCCAGCGCGAGCACCAACACACCCAGCGGCTCGCCCTCCCAGATCAGCGGCACGAGAGCCGTCATGTCCGCCAGGAGGATGGCATGCCGCTCCCGCAGAGCCATGGCGCTCACGCCGTGGTCGACCTCGAGCGGCTCGCCGAGGCGCGCGTCCGCGCTGCCCTGTGCGGCCCGCAAAATCAGTCGACCGTCGTCCTCGATCAGCGCCAGCCTGGTCGTGGCGGCGCCGATCAGCGCATGGGTCGACTCGGTGATGGCCTGGAGCGTCGCGTCGAGATCCTGGCTGGCCGCGACCAGCCGTCCAACCCGATACAGACTCAGCGCCTGAGGCGCGTCGAGGTCCAACAGGCCGTCGCTCAGACCAGGCGACTCTACGGTCACTTGCTCAGTCTGAGGCGCGCGCAATTGAGTGTCATGATTTGCAATCATCTGGCGTCCTGGAGACACACCATGAACAAGATTGCCCTGTCGCCGACCTCGCTCGTTGGGGTGCCCGCCCTCGAGTACATCGACGCGCTGGTCAGAGCCGGCTATGACGGCATTGGACTGCGCATGTACGCCTCGCCCGGGGTCAACTACGAATCGGTCACCCAGCCGCTGGCGGGCAACCCGGCGCTGATGCGCGACGTCAAGCATGCCCTCACAAGCTCGGGACTGATTCTTTATGACATCCTGAGTTACTACATCCGGCCCGGGTTCGATCTCGCGCGTATGCTCCCGTCGCTTGAGTTTGGGGCGGAGCTTGGCTTCCCGTACGCCCTGGCAATCGCGGACGATCCGGATTGGAGCCGCCAACGTGACAACTTCGCCGCCCTGTGCGATGCCGCCGCCACGCTGGGCATGACCATCTCGCTGGAGGCGCCCGTCGGTCAGAACGCGGTGAACACGCTGCCCCTGGCGCTGCGGCTCATCGAAGAGAGCCAGCGTCAGAACGCGGTCATCTGTCTGGATCCGTTCCACTTCTGGCGGGCAGGTCACCCGGCCAGCATGCTCGAGGGCCTGGACGCCAGACTGTTTCCGTATACGCAGCTCGACGACGGCGTGGACACTGACGGACCTCCGCCCCGCGGGCGCCGCGAGCCGGGGCTGGGCATGGCGCCGCTGTTCGACATTCTCGACGCTCTGCCGCCCGGGTTGCCGCTCAGCGTCGAGTGGGGCCGTCCTCGAGATGCGGGGTACTCCGCGGCCGAGTGGGCCAGGATCGCCCTCGACGCCACGCGACGCTTCGTCGACAGCTACTACGCCGCGGCCGCCACGCGTGGGCAGGAGTCAGATGGCCGCGGTTGAGGTCGATCGGGACAGCTGCGCCTGGGGGCTGACCAGCCAGCCCGAATCTCGGTGGCTGGCCTCGGCGGCGGTGGTCGCCGCCGCGCTGCTGTACGTCACCCTCCCCGAGCGATTCACGCTGGGCCCGGCCTGGCTGCTGCCAGTGCTGGAGTTGGCCTTACTCGTCCCGCTCTCAATCGCCGTCCCCACGCGTCACGCCCGCGAGACGGTCGCCCATCGTGTGGCGTCGCTGACGCTCGTGGCGATCGTGAGCGCGGCAAACGTGGCCTCGCTGGTCCTGCTGGTGGTCAGTCTGCTGAACGGGGTCCAGCGGGCCGGCCAGGAGCTCATCTTCGCCGCGATGCAGATCTGGCTCACCAACGTGATCGTGTTCGGGCTGTGGTACTGGGAGCTTGACCGAGGTGGCCCCAGCGCCAGGTGCCGGACGAGCCATCGCGAGCCCGACTTTCTGTTTCCGCAGATGTCCACGCCCGCGGCAGCACCCTCTAACTGGGCGCCCAAGTTCCTGGATTATCTCTACGTCGCGTTTACGAATGCCACGGCGTTCAGCCCCACCGATACGCTGCCCCTGACCGCCTGGGCGAAGGTCCTGATGGCCATCCAGTCACTGACGTCCCTGCTCACCGTCGCGTTGGTCGCCGGGCGCGCGGTAAATATCCTGTAGTAGCTCAGGCTAGCCTCGCGGGCATCGCCGCGCGGGCGGTAAATCTCTGCTAGCTGAGGCTAGCCTCGCGGGCATCGCCGCGCGGGCGGTAAATCTCTGCTAGCTGAGGCCGAGCGCGAGGCCGAGCTCCAGCAGGATCACCCACAACACGGCGAGCCCGCCGAGGTAGATGAGCAGTGTGCCGAGCCGGTGCACGCGCGTGTTCTCGGCCGCCTGGTGAGTGGACCCGCGGAGAATCGCGAGCTGCGTTCTCAGACGAACGATGCGTTCACGTCTCAGCGCGCTGCGCTCCGACTGCGCCCGGCGCGCGCGTTCGAGCTGCTCCAGACGTCCTTCGAGTTTGCCGAGGCGCTCGTCCAGCCCGAGCTGACGCGGCTCGGACGCCGCGGCACGCGCATCCAGAACCCGCAGCCGCGCGCCGACCGATGCCCGCAACTCCCGCCGCCGCGCCCCCAGAATCGAGATGATCTGCACCATCGAGTCGGTAGGTCGCGAGAGGGCGACACCGCGCAGCGGGGTTCGGAGCAGGCGCTGGGTAGCCACGATCAAATACTACTGCGGGGTCGGATCGACGCTGAAGCTGTCGAACAGGACGACCGTGTCGGTTTTGGCCCAGGCGCCGACCTGCCCGGAAACCGGCCGGTCGAGGTCCGTCTCCAGGAACTTGAAGCCGTCCAGCGTGCCCGTGAGGTGCGTGCCGCCGTTCGAGATCGAGACCACCACGTCATGCCAGCGGGAGAGCGCGGCGGGAACGTTCTCGGCCAGCTTGAGGACGCTTGGCTGACCCTCGACCCACTGATACAGCTTCATGTTGCTTTCCTGCGTGTCGATGCGCAGGGCCATCATGTCGCCGTTCGGCTGGTAGTTGAACAGCACCCCGGCGTCCTGATCGACGTCGCCGCCGACCACGGCCAGCCGCGCAGTAATGGTGCCCCCGGTGAAATTGGGCACCTGGTTGAACAGCGCGGTTGGAAAATACGCGGTGCCCGGCAGGTCGTCGATGAACTCCGCCCAGCGGTCGCCATACAGTGATTTGGCCTGGCTGGCCAGCGTGTTGGCCGTCTGCGAGCCCGACCACTGCGTGCCGTCTTCGAACAGCACGGGCTTGTTGTCGGCGCCGCCAGCGGTGCCGATCGACCAGAAGCCGGTCGGGGTGCTGAATGAGGTGGGGGCGCTGCCCAAACGCTCCTCGGTGAACGTCTCGACGATTGGCGTCGAAGATTGGGCGCTCGTCCGGGCTGGTGCGCCCACGGCGACCATCGCGAGCGCGATCAGCAAGGGTCTCATCAAGTTTGCCAAGTGCTAGACGATCCTCCCTGGAGACAACGTTCGTGGCTGCGGGCCGGTCGCGTCGAGCGGCACTCTGCGCCGGCGTCGGCCGACGGCGAAGCCGAGCGCAGCGAGTAGGGTGCCCACGGTTGCCAGGAGCACTGCCGAGCCCGGTCCAGCAGCGGCTGGCACAGCTGGGACCGCCGGATTGGCGCCAGGCACTGTCGCCGCCAGCCCACGCGCGAGCTCCGCGCGTTCGATATCCGTCAAGTGCAGCTCGCCGTTGAGCACGCTTGCGCGCGCGGGCGGCATCCGACCTTGCAGTACGCTGGCCGCGGCCTGCGCGGCGGCCGGCTGAGGTCGGTCCCACTCCGAAAAATTGAGCACGCTGCGACCCGCGTCGACATCGTGCTGAACCAGCCATGACAACGGCGCCACGTTGGCCGTCCACGCCCAGCCGGGCTGATTCGAATGGCAGGCCGCGCACGTTCGGCTGACCAGGGCGCTGGTCCGGTCGCTGTCCCAGGTCGGCACCCCGGTGACGGCGGTGGCGTCGCCGGAGCCGGCGTCCTGGTTACCCACCAGAGCGTCCGGGCTGGCTTGCTGAATCCGCGAATTCAGATCGGTCACCAGGCTGGCCAGGCCGGCCCGCAGCGCTGTCACGGGCGGACCGGCGGCCGCCAGGTTTGCCGGCCGCGCAATCAACAGCGCGGCATCCGCATCGACGCGATCGGCGATCAGCCGCTGGCAGCGTGTGGGATACAACTCGGCCACCTCTCGGGACACGCCGGCGTAGGCCACGGTGAACTCTCCGTACCGTGAAACCAGGGCCTGGCCATCGTTGAGCGCCAAACCCTGCAGCACGCCGTCCAGACCGGTGAGCATGCCCGTTAGCTGGGTCCGGAAGGCGCCGAGCGTCATCGTCGACTGACTGCCCGGCGCGAAGGTGGTCGGACAATTCTGAGCCGCCACCCCCGCGGCCGGACCAGAGCTCACGCCACCGACAACCAGATTCGTATGGCTGCGCCCGTAGGGAACAAGCTGAATCGCGACGAACACCGCGCCGGTCGCCAGTGCCACCGGACGCAGCATCGCCAGATACGGCGCCAGCCACCCGAGCCGGCCCGGCTCCACGGGCAAGGTCGCGCCCGCGCCGAGCGGCACCGACGGCGCACGCTGGCAGTACCACCAGCCGGCGATCGCCAGCAGTGGCAGCAGCGCGTAGAACCACACGCCCGCCGTGTCGGCGCTCGCGACGAGCGGGTAGCCCGGGTACACGGCCGTCGGATCCGGGACGACCGTCCGGCCGTCCAGCGCCTCGATCAGCGGTAGAACCTCGCGCGCGGTCGTGGCCCGCGAGATGCCTTCCTTCGTGCCGTAGGTGTAGGTCACCAGGCCGTAGTTCGCCCCGCTGGTCCCGCCGAACAGACTGCTGCTGTTCGTCTCGGCGTAGGTGATCGTGACATGCGGCATGCTGCGCTGCAGCTTGCTCAGAACGTTGCGGTCGAGGTCGGTCAGGCGGGAGTCATTGAGGGCGAGATTGACGTTGACCTTGAGCTCTTTGGGCATCTTGCGCAGCTCGCGCATGTCCGCGGCGTTGAAGGAGTTGCGCTGGTTTTCGCTGACGTCCAGGTAGAGCGGCAACTGGACCGCCAGGAGCACCGCCTGCGCCGCCACGCCAACCACCGCGCCGGTGCGCACCAGCTTCTGACGCCGCGACACACCCGGTGGTAGCCACACCACGCTCAGGGCGAGGAAGCCCAGGCCCAGCACGAGCAGCGTCACGGCCGTTGGCGACCCGAGTAGACCGCGCTCGAGTCCACGTAGCGCCGGGCTCAAGGAAAACGCCGCGATCGCCCGCAGCAGGCCGGTGCCATTTGCGCCCGCGAACTCGAGGCTCGCCGAGCCCAATGTGAACGCCAGCGCGACGATCGCGGCCGTGGCGCTAGACTCCGTCACGGCCGCGGCCAGAAAGGCGACGCCGGCGATGGCGAAGGCGTACAGCGCGTGACCCAGCAACGCCGTCAGCAGCTCCGGCCAGTAGAGATGGCCGCCCAGCAGCCACCCCCAAATCGCCAGCGCCGACAGGGTCGGCAACAGCGCGATCGACCAACCCACCCCGAGGGCCGCGAGCTTCACGGCGACCAGCCGACTGATCCCGATCGGTAGCTGCAGCACCAGTTTCAGCGCGCCGGTCTGCTTTTCGTTGCCGATCAACCGGATGGCGACAAACGGCAGCAGGAACGTGTTCATCAGGTACACGGCGCCGAACGTGGGGACGATGATGCCGTCGAGTGGGCTCAGGTTGGCGGTGAGCTGTGGCAACCGGGCGGCGTTGGCACTGCTCTGGGCATACAGCCGCACCGCCTGAATGAAGCTGAAGCCAACCAACGGGGCGCTGATGAGGACCATAGCCCAGAGCGCCCGGCTGACCACCAGCTCGCGGACTTCCTTTTGAAAAAACAGCCAGGTAATCCGCAGCTCGCGGGCGATGACGATGCCCAGAAGCTGGAGGGTGCGTTGCCTCTCAGGTGAGGGCAAGAAAAATCTCCTCGAGGCTCCCGTCGGGTAGCGCCGTCTGGGTGCGCAGCTCGTCCAGGGTGCCCATCCCGATGATGCGCCCGGTCGACAGCAGCAGCAGCCGATCGCACATGCGTTGGGCGTCGGCGAGCTGGTGGATGCACAACAGCAGTGTTCGGGAATGTGTCCGCAGGTTGCGCAAGATGGACATCATCGCCCGCGTCTGGTGCAGGTCCAGCCCATCGAACGGCTCGTCGAGGGCCAGCAGTGGCTGTGGCGACATGAGCGCCAGGGCGATGAGCAGCCGCTGCATATTGCCTTTCGACAGCGTGTTGACCCGCTTCTGCAGCACGGGCAGCAGCGACAACTCGTCGACGATGATCCGCTCCCAGCGCTCCGGATCCACGTCGTACAGGCTGCCGAAGAACTTCAGAACCTCGATGGTGTACAGCTCCGCGTACGGCTGGACATTGTTCGGCAGGTAGAACATGAGCCCCCGGGGGTTCCACTCCGGGGGCGACTCCTCACCGAGGTAGAACTTGCCAGCGGTCCGTGGTCGCAGCCCGGCCAGACACTCCATCAGCGTCGTTTTCCCCGCGCCGTTCGGGCCGATCAGCCCGAGGATCTCGTGCTCGCGGATCTCAAAGTTGATATCGACGAGGATGTCGGCCTGCCCGATCTCTTTGGTCAAGCCCTCGACCCGCAGCAGCGCGCCGGTCACGGCTCATCGCGCCAGGAGATCGTCAGCATTCTGAACGACTGCGAGCAGATTCTGCAGGACGGGCATGCCCTCCAGCGAGTTTAACGCCCGCGGTCCGCGACTTATCGAGATAGCGCCGCTTCGCGTTCCGGATGTGAGCGCACGCGCGTCGTCGCCGCCGGCGGCGGCGGACCCACGTCGGTGAGGTCCTCGTCCGCGCGCATGAACCACGAGATCGCGGCGCCGCCCAGTGAAATGAGCCCGGCCAGCCCCCACATCAGACGGTAGCCAAGCATCTGCACCTCGGCCGGAAGCGACGTGACGGCCTGGGAGAGTCCGGTGTCGCCGCCGCTGTCCGCACTGTCGTCGGGGACGTCGAGGATGGTGTCGTCGGCGGTATTGGTGTCGATGGTGGTCGTCCCTGGGGCGGCGGACGTGGTGCTGATCGGCAGCCCGGCGCCGCCAGCGACGCCCGGAATGGGTGGTTGCCCGGGCCGGACGGCTGGCGCATACGGCTGAATCACCGACGGCGGCCGCGCCACCCCGGCGGGGACGACCAGAGCGGCCGCGGGCGGAGTCGGTTGCGCCTGTACCGCCTGAGCCGCGTCCGGGACCGCCACGTGGATCCCGGCGACCGCGGCGCTGGCGAGGACGATGGCCGTGAACATGGTCACCACCCCCGTTTCGCCGATTGACTCGCCCAACTGACGCGGCAGGTGCTGGTAGCCGCCGGCCTGGCCCAGCTTGTCGCGCGGGACCGACCCGAACAGCGCGCGGTGGTTGGGGGACCGGAACAGGCCGACGCCGACACCCACCACCACTAACTCCGGCACCAGCCAATCCGGGTTCATGTGCAGCGGGATGAAGACCAGGCTCAACAGACCCACGCCCTCCAGCAGGAGTCCCGCCGAAGCCACCGGGCGCGAGCCGATCCGGTCCGCCAGACGCCCGCTGAATGGCTGCGTCACGGCAATGGCGATGGTGGTCGTGATGAACACCAGCCCGGTCTCACTGACCGCCAGCCCCTGCACATTCTCCATGTAGAACGGCAAGAGATGGTTGACCGGGGCCAGCGCCAGAAAGCTGATGAACGCCGCGGCGACCGATACGGAGAAGTTCCGGATCCGGTACAGCCGTAGATCGATGGTCGGATCGGCAACGTGCGTCGAGACCCAGAAGAAGGCCGCCCCGAACACGCCGCAGCCGCCGGCGAGCGCGAGCACTGGCGGGCTGGTCCACCCCAGCGACGGCCCCTGGTTGATGATGACCAGAAAGCACCCCATCGCCGCCACGAACAGCAGCGCTCCCCAGACATCGAACGAGCGGCCCGGGACGCGGCGGGACGTCGGCACGACGCTCGACCCGATGATCACGAACGTAATGCCGATGGCCACATTGATCAGAAAGGCGGACCGCCAGCCAAAGTTGTCGGTGAGCACGCCGCCGACGACGGGGCCGAACTTCAAGCCCAGCGCAACCGCGGTACCGATGATGCCCAGCACCTGGCCGCGCTGATTCCACGGGAATACCGACACCGCCAGCACGCCGCCATTGGCCGAGATACAAGCCGCGCCAACCCCTTCGATGACGCGCGCGACGAACATCGTTTCGAAGGTCGGCATGAGCGTCAGGAGGCCCGAGCCGCCACCGAACAGGATCATGCCGGTGAAGAAAACGTTCTTGCGCCCCAGGCGATCGCCAAGGTGGCCGGCGGGCAGAAGCATGCCAATGAGCGGGATCGCGTACGACAGCTCGATCCAGTACTCGGTGTACAGGTTGAGGTGAAACTGGGCGGTGAAGACCGGATTGAGGACGTCGATGATGCCGGTGTCGAGCGTCGTCATGAAGACACCGACACAGACGATGGTGAGCACCACGTAGCGGTTGAGCCGCGACAGCTCGTGCGCCGCGGCCTCGGCCGCCTGGCGCGCCGCCGGGCGGGAGGACAGCGTCGACGAGATGCCGGTGGTAGGCGTGCCCATCCTTAACGAAGGATAGTGCCGGGCGGGCGCCCGATCCCGGCAAGTGAGACGTAGTTCACAGATTCCTGGGGCCGAGGCGTGTAGATTCGGTTGGTGAGGGCGACGAAACCCCAATTTGTGCGGCACGCGAGTTTATTGCGCTAAGGACCATGACTCAGCTCACAACCTCTCTGCGATTTGCGGACCTGCCAGACGTGGTGGCGTTGTTGACCAGTGTTGGCTGCACCGGTCGGCTGCAGTTGACGCAAGACCAGTGGACCGGCAACCTCGTCTTCCGTGGTGGCCAGATCGTCGCCGCCAGCCTGGGGACGGGCAACCTCGTCTTCCGGGGGGGCCTCGTCGTCGCCACCAGCCCGGGGACGGAAACCGGTCAGGCGGCGCTTGAAGGCATCGCGATCGGCATTCTGGAAGGCGACCTGACCTACGTCGACGCACACGTGAGCGACGACATCGAGCCGCTGCTGAGCCAGGATCAATCCAGCCAGCGTCTCGATGAGCTGCATGCTGAAGGACGGCGCCTGCTCAAGCTTGTCCCCTCGTTGCGGCTCGTCCCACGTCTGGTCGACGTGACAGATTTGCGAGTGACCGTGAGCGCGGCAGAGCTGCAACTGATCCCGGTGCTGGTGGCGGGGGGCTCCCTCGACCAGATCGCGCAGCAGCAAGGCCTGGTGCGGACGGTGCGCGGGGTGGCGCGGCTCGTGGAGGCCGGTCTGGTCAGGTTGGACAACCCGCCCACGCCAGCGGTGGCAGCACCGGCTCGGCCGGCGAGTTGGCCGGCGCGGGCGCACGTCCCGGCGGCACAGGCAGTCCGGACACCAGAAGCGCCGCCCGTGAGCACCCCGACGCCGGTGCAGCGGCACGGGCCAACCGAGCATCTTGCACGGCTGTGGCAGCGCGGGCGCCTCGAGAGTGCCTCGCCGCCACGGGCGCGCGTGGCGCCGCCACAGCCGCCGGTGGCGGTCCGACGCGCGCCGTCGCCGGCTGCGCCGCTGCCTGAAGCCGCGCCCACGGAGCGGCCGCGCCCGGCCGTCCAGCTGACGGCGGCGAGCCCGCTCGCTGCGGCCACCGCGGCAGCGCCCGAGGCGCCTGAGCCGGCCACGCCCGAAACGGCTGGCTTGCGCGGCGCCATCCTGCGCTTCTTCGGGTTTGACGAAACCCCGAATTCGCCACCCGAGCGGCTCGACGGCGTCGCCTGACGCGGTTACGCCGCGGCTGGGCGCGGTTGGCCAGCTACTGGCGGTTGGCTAACGCCGGCGCGAGGAACGCCTCCAGTGCGGGGCCGAGGACCGATGGGTCGATGTCGTGGGTCTGGTCCTCCAGGATGCGCGCCTGGCCGTTGGGCATCGCGGTCGCCAGAGCGTGCGCGGCGGCGCGCATGAATGGGCTGGCGCCACCGGCGACAACCAGCGTGGGTACCGTGACGGTGGCTGCCACCTCGGTTGGTAGCGCACCGCCAGCCACGATCGCCGCGTCGTAGACCAGGGTGGGGGCGATCGCCTCGAGGGCTGGCCGGAACGGCGCATGGCGGATCTGGGCGACGACCGCCTCCGGAATGCCGACCAGTTGTGTCTGGAAGTATTCGACGGCGTCGCCACGCCGACCCGATGCGATCATTTCGGCGAGGATCGCCGCATGATCGACACGCTGATTCGGCCCCGCGGCAACGGTATAGGGCGGGTCGTACAGGGCCAGCCTGGTGATGGCCAGCCCGCGGGCCGCCGCCTCGAACGCGAGAATGGCGCCAGACGAGTAGCCGAATACCGCGGCCGCGCCGCCCGCTTCGGCGATCAGCGCGGCGATGTCGTCTACTTCGCGGTCGACGGCATACGGCGCCGTGTCCCCGCTTGCGCCCCGCCCGCGGCGGTCATAGTTGAACACGGTGAAGTGCTGCGCCAGGAACGTTGCGAGCGGCGCACCCGTCGCCCGGTCGTTGAACGCGCCAACGACCAGGATGACGGGCGGCCCGTCGCCGACCCGATCGAACGCGATAGCGGTGCCGTCGGTTGAGACTACGTGTGGCATATGTTTTCTCCTACATCCACTCAGACCCCGTTGGCCGAAAAACTCATCGGTCCAAGTCGGGGCTTGACCCGGGTTTCACGCGGCATTAGCGTGGGGCGAACGGCAGCGTGGGAGGTGGGACCCAGTGGCACCATTGGACGGCCGCGTGCAGTCGACGGGAGTGTTTAAAAGCCCGGTGTTCAGCCGGCGCCGCTTGCTTGGAGCGATCGCCGGCGGGAGTGGCGGCGTGGCGCTGGCATCGCTGCTGGCCGCCTGCAGCTCAGCCGCGCCGGCCGGGGGGACGCAGCCGGCCGCGCCGACCGCGGCGGCCAACACCGCGGGGCAACCCGCCCAGGCGGGACCCGGCGGGTTCGCGAACGTGGGGACCCTCAAGGTCCTGATGTCGTCGCATTTCGTCCCGGCCTACGACACCTGGTTCGACCAGTGGGCCAGTGATTGGGGGAAAAAGAACAAGGTCGAAGTCCAGGCCGACCACATTCTCTCCAGCGACCTGGCGGCGAAGAATGCCGCCGAAGTCGCCGCCCGGTCCGGCCACGACATCTACAAGTTCACGCGTAACGGCGAGCCAGTTCTGTACCACACGCAGATGACTGACGTGAGCGATCTGACCAAGCAGATCGGCGAGGCGCACGGCGGTTGGATCCCGTTCGGCGAGACCCTGGGGCTGGTCGACGGCGTCTGGTACGCCGTTCCTGAGTACTTCATCGATTTTCCGGCGCTGTACCGCAAGGATATCTTCGATGCCAACGGGCTGGCGCCAGTCGATACCTGGGACGATCTGCTGAAGACGGGAACCGTGCTCAAGAGCAAAGGCAACCCCATTGGCATCGCCATCAACCAGAAGTCAAACGATGCCAACAACACCTGGACTGGCGTGCTCTGGTCGCACGGCGGGTCGGTCGTGGCCCAGGACGGCAAGACGGTCGCGCTGAATTCGCAAGCGACCCGCGACATGTTGACGTACGCCATCGAGCCCTACACCAAGACGATGACCAACGAGGTGTTGTCGTGGGACGACACGGGCAACAACCTCCTGCTGGCCAGCGGGCGCGGATCGTGGATCCAGAACCCGATCAGTGCCTTGCGCACGATGGAGCACGACACGCCGGACCTGGCGGCGAAAGTGTTCATCTCGAACACGCCAGCGGGTCCCAAGGGTCGGATGACGTCGGTCACGGGCAACTCGTGGGCGATCGCGAACTGGGCCGGCAGTGTTCCCGCGGCCAAAGCCTTCCTGCTCGACTATTACCAGGTGCTGCCGGACGGGATCAAGGCCAGCACTGGCTACAACCAGCCGGTGCTGAAAGACTTGCGCAAGAAGCCGATGCCGATCCTGGGCGAGGAGCCAAAACTCACGGTCCTCCAGGACTTTGACCAGGTCATCCACTCGGTGGGCTACCCTGGCCCGCCGACGCAGGCAGCGGGTGAAGTCGAGTCCAACTGGATCATCCCACTCATGGTCGGCCGCGCCGTCAACGACGGCGACATCAACGGCGCCGTCGAGTGGGCCACGCAGAAGGTTGAAGCGATCTACGCCAAGTACTAAGGGCTGAGATCGGGATACGCGGCCAGAATCTCGGCCGCAACCCCGATACCCTGGTCGAGGGCGGCTTTGACGAACGCGCGATGCGGTTCGTTCAGGGTCGCCTCTTCGTCCTGCGAGACGAGCAGCACGTACCCCTCGGGCGGCCCCCATTCGACATCCAGCCGCAGCTCCGTGCCGGTCCGCAGGTACGAGCG
Organism: Chloroflexota bacterium; assembly: GCA_035309865.1. Classification (GTDB taxonomy): domain Bacteria; phylum Chloroflexota; class UBA6077; order UBA6077; family CF-72; genus CF-72. Next base: position 40,929 of record DATGER010000053.1, on the reverse strand, counting down.
CTTCAATCCCAGCGATCGCTGGGGCGGAGGTTGACGCAATCGCGTCAGCCGCTCGGCGTCCGGAGTCCAGACGGCCACGATGCGCAGGGCCGCCGACGCGTTGAATTCCGCCGCGGACATCTCCCACGGCGCCTTGCCAGCGGCGCGTTCGAGGTCGCCCAGGCTGGTCACCTCGGGGAGCGGCTCGGGCGGCTTGGCCATGCTGGCTGACAGGCGCGCGACGCTGGCGTCCAACGCGCGGTCGCTCCCGCCGGCGCACTCTGCACACAGACAGCTTCGATTGTGTCGGTACGAGTACACGGCTTCCATCAGAGTATGCCTCATGCTCGCTCGCGGGGTGGTCGATGATTCCTCAGACCCAATGCAGCCGCACAGCCGTGACGAGACGCTGCCGAAGCCGAGCCTGCGTTCGCTGGCCGCCGGCCAGTTGCTGTGCCAGTTTGGCGATCCGCCCGGACCGATGTACGTCATTCTGGCGGGCAAACTGATCGTCTACCGACCCAATCCGAGACGGCCGTACGAGAATATGGAGCTGGCCCAACTTGGTCCCGGCGCGGTCGTTGGCGAGGTTGCGCCCATCCTGGGTCAACTGCGCTCCGCGTCGGTGCGGGCCGTTGAAGCCAGCCAGCTGCTCGTGGTCCCGGTCAACCAGCTCAGTGTCCTGGGCAAACTGCAGGCGCCGTTTGTGCGGGTTGTCGTGCGCGCGCTGCACGAACGGGCCGGGCTCTCGGCGACCGAGCTGACCGCGCTCGCCGACACCTGGGGAGTCGAGGTCCCGGATCTGACCGTCCTGCTCGCCGCGGATGAGGACAGCCCCAGACCAGCCGAGGCAGCCCCCGCGCCAGGTACGACGGCCGTGTACGCCAAGATGGTCACGTGCCCGATCTGCCAGACCGACTTTTCGACCCAGGTCGTCCGGCTGAACAAAGACCAGCCACAAAAACAGGAATCCGACTTCCACCAGACCTACGACAAAGCATTCAACCCGTACGACTACGAGCCCTGGGTGTGTCCCATCGACCTGTACGCCGCGCTACCCGCCGACTTTGCGCCGCTTACGGAGGATCAGCGCGAGCACGTAGCGGAGGCAATCGCCGAATTCGTGGACCGCGACTGGGCCGGGGAACGCCCGGACTTCGGTGGCCCGCGGACGCTGGCGCTGCGCGAACGGGCCTTGCAGATCGCGCAGGTGGTCTGCCAGGTGCGGGCGGCCATGCCGCTGCGGACCGCTGCCGTGCAGCATCGGCTCGCGTGGTGCGCCCGCGAGCGACAGGACGACGGCGCCGAACAACTGTGGCTGGCCGAGGCGCTGGAGTCATACACCGCGGCACACGACCAGGGCGCAGGTGCATCGGCCAAGGATGAGATTCGGATCGAGTATTTGTGTGGTGAGCTGGCACTGCGCCTGGGCGACCGAGCCCGCGCCCAGAGCTGGTTCACACAGGCACTGCTTCACCCGGGCCTGAAGGCCCACCCGATGTGGGCCCGGATGATTCGCGCGCAGATTTCCGAAGCTCGCGCACCCGCGAGCTGAGCTGAGCTGAGCTGAGCTGAGAAGAGAAGCTACGCGGCGCGCGCCATGACCTGGTCTACCTTCTGGTAGAAACCAGGGCCAACCACCTGCAGACCAAGCGGCGTGGGTTGCATGATGGCCTCGGTGGCGCCAATGAACAGCAGCCCCCCCGGTCGGAGCGCGTCCACGAAGCCGGCGTAGATCCGGTCCTTGGCTGCCTCGGTGAAGTAGATCACGACGTTCCGGCAGCAGACCAGGTCGAATGGAGCACCCAGTGGCGCGCGATCCTTCAGCAGGTCGTGCTGCTTAAAGGAAACCAGCGCCCGCGGCGCGGGTTTGAGTGTGTGGCGGCCGTTGCCGTCGAGCGTGAACCAGCGCTCCATACGCTCCTTGCCAACGTTGCGGATGTCGGCCGGCAAATAGTCAGACGCCGACCGGGCACGTGCCAGGATGGTCTCATCAATGTCGGTGGCCACAATCGAGTGCGGGCGACCGGGCGCCATCTCCAGCAGCATGATGGCGAGTGAGTACGGCTCGGCGCCGATCGAACAGCCCGCGCTCCAGGCCTTCAGGGCGCCCCCCGGCCCCATCAGTCCCTGGAGTCGTTTCTCGAGATCGCCGAACCGGTCACCGTCACGAAAAAACTCCGAGACGTTGATGGTGACGAAATCGCGGAATTCCTGCCGCCGCTGCGGATCCTGCGCGATCAACTTCGCGTACTCGGCGAAATTTCGCACCCCGACCTTCGTCAACAGCACGCTCAGCCGGCGGTGCATCTGCGGCACCTTGTAGCTGGTCAGGTCGAGTCCGGAAAGTTTGTAGGCTTCGCGGCGGAACGCCTCAAAATCGGGCGTGGATTCAGGTGGGGGGGTTGGGACGAAATCGAGCATGGGAGTGGTGGGTACTCACGCTAACTGGAGGGTCGTATGGTGCGATAATCGACTGGCAACCGCCTCCGCAATAGCAGTTGAGACGTTTTCGAGAGGTACGATGCGATTGGCCGCCCCACGCTCGGCGACCGCCCGCGGCATACCCCACACGACACACGTCGCCTCATCTTCGGCGATGACGAAGCCACCTTTCGCCCGGACCGCGATGGCGCCATCTGCTCCGTCAACGCCCATACCCGTCAGAATCGCGCACACCACCCGGGCGCCATAGTGCTGCGCGACGGACTCGAGCATCACGTCCACCGATGGCCGTACGCCATGCACGCGGGGTCCCTGGAAGAGTTGCACCGTGCCGTGCGCGGACAACTGGAGGTGGAAGTCGCCCGGCGCGACGAGGACTGTTCCGGCGACCAGGTGATCACCCTGCTCGGCCTCGCGCACGTGCAGACTACTGGTCGAGTCGAGCCGTTCGGCCAGCGAGCGGGTGAACCCCGCGGGCATGTGCTGGACAATGAGATAGGCGGTTCGGCCGTCGTCGACCAGGCCGGGCACCACCGTGGAGAGGGCCCGCGGACCTCCGGTCGAGGTGCCGATTGCCACCAGGCTGTCGAATGCCGCGGTGCCGTGCGACGCCGCCGGTCGCCGCGGGCTGGGGACGCACGGGGCGGCGGCGGCGGCAGGCTCCGGGGGCGCGACCGCGGCTGGCCGAACGATGGGCGCATGGATACGCGCCCGCGCCGCGGTGCGGATCTTCTGGATCAGCTCGTCGCGGACGCGATGGAAATCGAGCGAGATGGAGCCGGAGGGCTTGGCCACGAAATCGACGGCCCCAATGGTCAGCGCCCGAATGGTGGTCACGGCACCGGCCTGGGTCAGACTCGACAACATGATGACGGGGCGTGGATAGCGGGCCATCAGATGGCGCAGGGCCGCGAGGCCATCCATCTCGGGCATCTCGACGTCGAGCGTCACGACGTCGGGCTGCGTCTGCTCGACCTTGAGCAGCGCATCGAGCCCGTTGATCGCCTGGCCAGCGACTTCCATGTCGGGCTCGGCGGTGATCGCTTCGCTGATGATCCGGCGCATGAACGCGGAATCGTCGACGACAAGTACACGTATAGGCATCCGACCCTCCCTGCCCGACTACGCCAGGATCTTCGCGAGTGCGGCAAGGACCCGATCGGGCTGCATGGGCTTGAGGACGAAGTCCCTGGCGCCATACTTGAGCGCTTGCATCACGATCGCCTGCTGGCCCATCGCCGTAACCATCGCAATCCGCGCCTGCGGATCCAGCTTCCTGATCTCCTTCAACGCGGTCAGCCCGTCCATCTCGGGCATGGTGATATCCATGAGCACCGCGTCGGGTTTCCATGCCACATATTTCTTGATGGCTTCAATGCCGTTTTCAGCCTATTCGACTTCATGGCCGTTGTCGACGAGCACCTTACAGGCGCGCACACGCATGAAGGCCGCGTCGTCGACGACTAATATCCGTGCCATTAGCTTCCTTTCTTCACAAACAACGCTCAGCGCTGCCGACGGTGCGGACCCGAATCTGTCCGCCTTCGCCCGGGTTGAACCAGACGCTGCGGCCTTTGGAGCCACCCAGGTCGGCGCCTTTCAGCGCAATCCCGTTCGACTTCAGCGCCTCCTGAACGGCGAGCGCATTCTGATCGCCGATCCGCGGCAAGGTCCCCGACCCGCCGAGTCTCAGGATCTGGGCGCCACCCGCCAGACGGGCCACGTAGCGGCGTGGATCGCCGGCCCCTTCGGACTGCATCCGGGCGATCATGGCCGGGAGCGCCGACCGTGCGTACTTCCCGTTTGGCGCGCCGGACGGGTCGGCCCCTGGCAACACCACGTGGGCCATCCCCGCCACGTGTGAGCCGGCATCGAACAGGCAGATCGCCACGCACGATCCGAGCCCGTACGCCACCAACGTCTCGTCCGGTAGCGTCGTGCCGTTGATCACGCGTACCTCGCCCAGGCCAACCATCGTCGGGTTCCCCGCGGGGCTCGCCAGCGTCGATGGCCCGGTAGAGACAACTACGGCCATCGGGGCTATTCCCCCCGAGCCTTGCTGCCGAGCGCGTCCAACAACGCGGTCAAGGTGTCGGGGGTCGGGATCACCAACAGGCGCAGTTGCAGCAGCCCGTCGCGGCCAGTTAAAGCCGACTCTGGCCCAAGCTCAGTCGTGATCAACAGCGCGTCGTCGCCCAGTTGCGCAATATCCGCGATGGCCACATCCAGGATTGCGCCGCGCATATCGCCGACCACCACGGGGGGCATCGCCAGCAGCTCGAGGCCGGTGGCGTCGCCCACCTCATTCATGAACGACGAGCACGCCACATTGCCGGCCTCCGCCAGCGCCGAGGCAGGTAACTCGTCGTCGAAGGAAATCGACGTGGGTTCTTCACCCAGCATCAGCGCCGCCAACTGGACCGCCATCGATTCGTCCATCAACAGCAGCACGTAGCCAAAGCCGTCACCTTCCATCCCGACGTAGATGCCGATGGCCGGATCACCCGGATTGCCAACGGCTGTCGGAACGTCGCCTAGCCCGACCATGTCGATTGCCGCCGACGTGAAGGCGATCCGAACGCCCGACAATTCCGACAGCGTCTCCGCCGACCGCGCCAGGGCCCGGTCCACCGGCTCGTGGAGCAGCCTCAACTGGTCCTTGGACAGCCTATGCGGCGGTAGGACGGTGTGCATGACTGCTCCTGTTCTTCTTCTGACCTGGCGATTCCGCGTCACCAACGGTCGTCCCGTCACGCACGGACTGGTTGATGAGTGAGCTCACATCCATGATGAGCGCGACGCTGCCGTCGCCCAGGATCGCTGCTCCGGATACACCCGGCACATCGCCCACCAGGTTGCCCAGGGGCTTGATGACAATCTCTTGCTCGCCAATCAGGCCGTCGACGATCAGGCCAATCTGACGCCCGCCAGGCGCGTGGACCGCCACCACCAGCCGCGCTGAGGTCCCGATGTCCGGACTCTCCGAATCATGGATCCCGAACACGCGACGGAGTGCGACCAGGGGGAGCACGGTGCCGCGCAGCTGCATCGCGTCACGGCGGTTGATGCGGTGGATCTGGTCCGGCTCCACGCGCAGCGTCTCGGTGACGGCATGGATAGGCAGGGCGTAGATTCCGCCGGCGACCCGGACCAGGAGCGCCTGGATGATCGCCAGGGTGAGCGGCAGTCGGATGGTAAAGGTGGTGCCGCCGCCGCGCCGCGTACTGACCTCGACGCTGCCGTTGATCTTCTCGACGTTCGCGCGGACGATGTCCATACCCACGCCGCGGCCTGAAACATCACTGAGTTCCTTGGCCGTCGACAGGCCAGCTTCGAAGATCAACTGGACCGCCTCGGCGTCGGTCATCCGGTCGGCTTGTTCAGAGGTGATCGCGCCGCGTTCGGCGGCCTTGCGCTTCAGCGCGTCCAGCGGCAGGCCGCGGCCGTCGTCGTCGAGGGTGATGACGATGTGGCTGTCGGCGTGGTGCGCGCTCAGGCGCAACTTGCCAACGGGCGCCTTGCCGGCGGCGATGCGCTCCTCGGGCGGCTCGAGGCCATGGTCCACCGAGTTTCGAATGAGATGGAGGAGTGGATCGCCAATCTCCTCGATCACCGACCGGTCGAGCTCCGTATCTTTGCCTTCGATGATGAAGTCCACCTGCTTGCCTTGCTTGGCGGAGATGTCGCGGACCACCCGCGGCAAGCGACTGAAGACGCTCTCGATCGGCAGCATGCGCGACTTCATCACCTGCTCCTGGAGCTCATCGGTGATTCGCCCGATGTGGAGCGCGGTCTGCTGGAGATCGCCGATGACCCGATGATCGCCGAAGCGCTCGGCGACGTTATTGCCGAGCTGCACCAGCCGGGTCCGATCGATGACCAGCTCGCCAACCAGATTCAACAGGGCGTCGAGGCGGGCCACGTCGATGCGAATGGTCTTGGATGAAGCGGGCGTGGCGGACGTGGCGCCCTTTTCCACCGGGCCGGCCGATCGGCCCGCGTCGTTGGCCTGACTCTCCGTGACAACGGGCGCGGGAAGTGTCTCCACAACCACCGATCCCAGCTCAGGTACCCGATTCAGGGCCTCGTGTAGCGCGCTCTCCGGCTGAACGGTGAGCAGATCGACCACGATGACGTCGCCGATTTGCGCGTCCTCGGTTTCGATCTCGGACTGGGGCGGGTCCGAAGAGATCACCTTGCCGATTTCGCCCAGCGCCAGCAATACCTGCAGCGCACGTACGGCCGTCCACTTGCTTGCCTCCAGCGCAACGGTAATCCGATGCGTCGCGGTGGCCGCGGCGGCGGTAGTCTTCCTGCCCGACTTCTTCTTCGTCGCCTCAGCCGGCAGTGGGTCGCGCAATCCAGCGCGGCGTTCGACGGCAGCCGCGTAGGCCTCCACGTCGACATCGGCCGCGCGGTGCGTTTCGACCTCGTCGCGCAACAGCTTGAGCACGTCGACGGCTTTGAGCAGCGCTTCAATCAATTCTGGCGTGACCGGGGCGACACCTTTTCGAACGTCGTCGAGGCGTGTCTCCATGGCATGCGTGAGCGCCGCCATGCGAGTGTGGCCGATCGTGGAGGAGTTGCCCTTGATGGTGTGGGCCGAGCGGAAGATCTCTTGTAGCAACTCCTCGCTGTCAGGGGCGCTCTCCAGATCGACGAGCGCTTCTTCGAAACGCTGCAGAATCTCGTCGATTTCAGCCAGGAAGAGCGCTTGGTCGTCGCCCGACAGATCGAAGTACAACTCGCCTGATGGATCTTGCGGAGAGCTAGGGGGTTTCACAAATATGGACCTTCGCTGGGCAAAATTGAGCACGCCACTCTAGCGGCATTTGGAGAGAGGATCGACCAGTCCGCGGCCTAGCGATAGCACCCGTTGGTACTGCAGGCACGCTGCGCTCCAGCCGGGCGACACCGCCCCTCGCCTCTGCGTTGGATGACCACCACGTCGAGGCGCTCTTTCGCGAGGCTGAGTACCACGCCGATCTAGCGGTGGCCGGGTATCGCCAACCCACTCTCGTACGCGAAGACCACCAGCTGGGCGCGGTCGCGAGCATCAAGCTTGGAGCACTCGTACTTGATGCAGCTTCGGATCGCCCACGATCTGCCGAGTCGCCTGCAGCCCGTCGAGCACGGGCATGCGGATATCCATCAGCACCACATCCGGCCGCCGTGCGGCCGTGAGCGCCACAGCCTGCTCACCATTGGCCGCTTCGCCGACGACCTCGAACTCGCCGGCAGTCTCGAGCAGCACTCGGAACCCGGCCCGCACCAGCGCCTGGTCGGCACAATGCGGCGCACGAGTTGATTCACCTGCTGTCGGCGGCCACACGTGATTGATACAAGATCACTGCCATGCCAGAAACTCCAGAACCCAACTTTTCAGACCAGGCTCGAGCGCCCATGGACGCGAATCCACCACTGCTGCTCACTCAACTGGTGCGGAGCGATGTCCTCGGTCCGTCTGGTGAGCGCCTTGGTCGCGTCGACGACCTCATCGTTCGACTCGACGCCGGCGGCTACCCGCGCGTCACCGGTCTGCGGGCCCGCATCGGCGATCGCACCGTCTTCGTGCCAGCCGAGCTCGTTGCCCAGCTCGGCCCTGGGCTTGCCCAGCTGACCAGTAGAAGCCTGGACCTCGGGCAGTTCGAACGCCGGCCCGGCGAAGTGCTGCTGCGCCACGACGTGCTCGATCGGCCCATTATCGACGTCGTCGCCGGCAAGCTCGTCACTGCCAACGACCTGCTGATCGGTCACGTCGACCACGGCTGGCAGCTGGTTGGCGTCGACCCGAGTCCGCGGGGTGTGTTGCGTCGGCTCCTACCGGGGGCGTTGCGCCGCAGCGAGACGCTCCCACCAGCAACGTACCTGGACTGGAGCACGATCCAGCCATTCGTCGGCCATGTGCCTGAGTCCGGGCTGATCATGCCGCTGCGCGCGGTTGCGCGCCTGCACCCGGCGCAAATCGCCGATCTCATCGAGCGGGCCTCGCACGAGCAGGGCGAAGAGATCATCGGGGCGATGCGGGCTGACCCAGAGCTGACCGCCGACGTCTTCGAAGAGCTGGAGCCGGAGGAGCAGGTGGAGTTCCTCGAATCACGATCCAACGCCGACGTGGCGGCGGTGCTGGGCAGGATGGCGCCAGATGACGCCGTCGACCTGTTGGGCGAGCTCGACCAGGCGCGCCGCGCGCCGGTGCTGGACCTGGTGCCGCAGCCGCAGGCGCTGAAGCTCCGCTCCCTCCTGCAGTACCACCCTGGCACCGCCGGCGGCATGATGAGCCCGGACTTCATTGCCGTCCAGCAGGGCACCAGCCGTGAAGACGTGCTCGAGCGCATCCGGACCGACGACAAAGTGCCTGCGCAACTGCTTGGCTCGGTGTTCGTCGTCGATGATGCTGGTCGGCTGATCGGCACGCTGAGCGCTGTCGACGTCATGCGGGGCCAGGTCGGGCAACCCATCGAGTCGCTACCTGGACTGTTGCGCCGGGGCGTCTCACTCGATGCCGACCTGCAGGACGTCGCCATGCTGATGACCGACTTCAACCTGGTCGCCGTCGCCGTCACCGATCGCGTCGGCCAGCTGGTGGGCGCGATCTCGGTCGACGATCTGCTCGAGACGCTTCTGCCGCCTGATTGGCGCCGCAGGGCCGAGGCAGACTCCAATGGCTGACCGCGAACGGACCCCGTCCGACGGAAGCGCCGCGGCCTTCGAGAAAGGCGGTCCGGTCGAGAATCCGGGGGCGGCCGTACCACCTCCCAACGCAACCGTGCCCTCCGGAGTGGGTGCCCCGGCAGTGATCGAGACAAGCGGTCCTAAGGAGAATTCGGCTAGCGCTGAACCCGTGCAGTCCAACTGGGCCGTGCTCGACGACGCACACGTCGGCGACATTCACGGAGCACTTGGCACCATCCGCCTTGGCGACGTCGCGCGGCGGCGCACCTGGAAACAGCAGCTGCTCACCTTCCTGGCGATTGTGGGCCCAGGGCTGATCGTGACCATTGGGGACAACGACGCTGGCGGCGTAGCGACGTACGCCTCCGCCGGCCAGAACTACGGCGACAGTCTGCTCTGGGTCCTGTTGCTGCTGATGCCCGTGTTGATCGTCAACCAGGAGATGGTCCTCCGTCTGGGGGCCGTGACTGGCGTCGGCCACGCGCGTCTGATCAACGAGCGCTTCGGCAAATTCTGGGGCTGGTTCTCCGTCGGCGACCTGTTCATTTTGAACTTCCTGACGATCGTTACGGAGTTCATCGGTGTTCGCCTGGCGATGAGCTTCTTTGGTGTGAATCCGCTCGTGTCCGTTCCGGTCGCGGCCATCCTGCTGATTGCCACCACGGTGACCGGCAGCTTCCGCCGCTGGGAGCGGTTCATGTTCGTGTTTCTGATCTTCAACTTCACGGCCGTGCCACTGGTGTGGATGGTGCACCCCGAATGGGGGTCGGTCGTGCGAAGCACCTTCGTGCCATCCATCCAGGGTGGACCGTCGTCCGACGCGATCTTGCTCATCATCGCCATCGTCGGAACCACCGTGGCGCCCTGGCAGTTGTTCTTCCAGCAATCGAACGTGATCGACAAGCGGATTACACCGCGCTGGATCAATTACGAGCGCGCTGACACCGTGCTCGGCTCGCTACTCACCGGCACCGGCGCGGCCGCGCTCATGGTTGCCGCGGCTTTCGGGTTCCGAGGGACAGCCCTCGCCGGTCAGTTCACGGATGCCGGTGACGTGGCGGCCGGTCTTGCCCAGTTCGTTTCGCCGCTGGCGGGCGGCTTCTTCGCGATCTTCCTGCTCGACGCGGCGATCATTGGTGCGGTCGCGGTCACGCTGTCCACCTCGTACGCCTTCGGCGATGTCTTTGGCATGCGCCACTCGCTGCACCGCGGGGTTGGTGAGGCCAAGGCCTTTTACGGCTCGTACGTCGGCCTGGTCGCGCTCTCGGCGGTGATCGTGTTGATCCCGAACGCGCCGCTGGGGTTGATCACGGAAGCAGTCCAGGCACTCGCGGGTGTCCTGCTCCCGAGCGCGACGGTCTTTCTCGTTCTCCTGTGCAACGACCGAGATGTGCTGGGGCCGTGGGTAAACCCGACCTGGCTGAACGTCGTCGCCATCGTCATCGTCAGCGTGCTGCTCGAGCTGTCGCTGATCCTGGTCGTGACCACCGTCCTGCCGACGGTCGACATTGGCGTTCTGACGCTTGGCCTGTCGGTGCTGCTGCTCCTGGCGCTCGGGAGCGGTGGTGTGTGGTGGTGGTGGCGAGGACGAGCCGCCCATCCAACCGAGCCGGCGGCGATCCCGGCATCTGAGCGCGAGACCTGGCGAATGCCGCCGCTCGCCTTCCTCAATCGTCCGACCTGGTCGCCTGGCCGGAAGGTGGCGATGCTGGCGCTGCGGCTGTATCTCGTGGTTGCAGTCGGCTTGTTGATCGTCAAAGCCGTCCAGCTCGCCACCGGCGCATCGTGACGAAGGGCCAACACCTATGCGCATCGAGCCATGGCAACACACGGCCGCGGTGGTCCGGCGCGACCGGTGCTGGCCGCTTCAAGCTCGACCAGGGCACGGCCCCTGCTGCTATCGGTTCAGCGAAGGTGGGGCAAGCCACAAAGTCAACGCCGCGTCGCCGTGCCGCCTGAGACCAGAAAGGACCTTCCCGTGCGAGATCTAGCTAGGATGGCGTCGACGTCGCCTTCTTCTTCATCGTCGTCATCATCAGAAGCCTTCACCGACGCGCAAGTCGTCATCTTGCGGGTACAAGGCGGCGACTACGCGGTGCCGATCCACCGTGTGCAGGAGATCGTGCGGGTGCCCGAGATTACCCGGGTCCCGCACGCGCAGGCCGGCGTGGAAGGCGTGATCAACTTGCGTGGGCGCGTGTTGCCCGTGGTCGACCTGGCCGCTCGCCTGGCACTCGGGACGACCGAGCGCGCGCGCTCGGCACGCGTGGTCGTGGTCGACGGTGGCTCGGAGAGCATCGGGCTGCTGGTGGACGGCGTATCCGAGGTGCTACGAGTCGGCGCCGCGGATGTTGAGCCACCCAGTCCGACGACGACCGGCGACGGTCCCACCGCCGTGCTCGGGGTCGCCAAGCTCGGAGAACGGCTCGTGCTGCTCCTGGATCTTGACGCGGCGGTCGGCGGGCCGATGCTGTCGGCGCCCCAGCCGCAGCTCTCAACTCCCTGAGCGAGGGTCGAGCGCATCGCGGACGGCATCGCCGACGAAGTTCAGACCGAGCACTGTCACAAACAACGCCGCGCCTGGACCAAAGACGATCCAGGGCGCTTGCTGCAGGTAGCCGCGGCCGGCGTTGATCATGCTGCCCCAGGACGGCTCGGGCGGCTGCACCCCCAGGCCGAGGAACGACAGGGACGCCTCGGCCAGGATCGCGAAGCCGACGCTCAGCGACGCCTGGACGACGATCGGCGTGGCCGCGTTCGGCAGCACGTGTCTGCGCAAGATCCACGCGTCCGGCGCGCCGAGCAGTCGCGCGGCCTGGACGTATTCGCGCGTTCGGATGGTCAGCACCTGGCCGCGCATAAGCCGCGCGAAGGCTGGCGTATAGACCACGCCCAGGGCGATCAACACGCCGCCCAGCCCGGCGCCGAGAACGGCGCCGAGCGCCAGCGCCAGCACCAGCGCTGGGAACGACAGGACCGCGTCCATCAGCCGCATGATCAGGTCGTCGAGCCGTCCACCCCAGTAGCCCGCCCCGAGGCCGAGCAGGCAGCCAGCGACGACGCCGATGGCGACCGAGGCGAGGCCCGCGATCAGCGAGACGCGGGTGCCCCAGATCACCCGGGCAAGCACATCTCGCCCGACGTTGTCCGTGCCCAACACGTGCGCCGCGTTGGGCGCCGCGAGCTGTCCGACCAGGTCCTGCTTGAGCGGGTCGTACGGCGCGAGCAGCGGCGCAAAGATCGCCATGAGCACGACCGCCACAACCACCACCCCGCCAAGCGCCGCGAATCGCGCGCTCAGAGCCCGACGCACGAAGACCCACCGCCGCTCGTGCGGGACTCCCGTCCCAACCGCCCGCGCTGCCGCCGCCGAACGCACCCCGCTCGCCGCCACGCTGCTCCGCATCAGGACCTGGTCCCTACGACTCCCCGAAGCGCAACCGAGCGAGCGAAGCGATGCGGGCAGCCCGCCGCACCGCGTGTGTCCGCCCGCCCGGCACGCTCATCGTGACGGCCAACCTCCCCCCGGCACCTGCAAGGAAGCGAGCGCAGCGAAGCGAAGCGGGCAGCCCGCCGTACCGCGTGTGTCCGCCCGCCCGGCACGCTCATCGTGGCGGCCAACCTCCCCCTGGCACCTGCAAGGAAGCGAGCGCAGCGATGCGGGCAGCCCGCCCTACCGCGTGACTCCACCAGGGAGCGAGCGAAGCGATGCGGGCGAGTCCGATCATGTGTAGCGAATGCGCGGGTCGAGCCAGCCGTAGACGATGTCGACCACCAGGTTGCTGGCGATGACGCCGACGGCGATCAGCAGGACGACGCCCTGGACGAGCGGGTAGTCGCGGGCGAACACCGCGTCGACCACCAGCCGGCCGACCCCCGGCAGGGCGAAGATGTACTCAGTAATGACCGCGCCACCAATCAGCGCGCCGAACTGCAACCCGAGCACTGTCACGACCGGAATGAGCGCGTTCTTCAGTGCGTGCTGCACCATGACCGCGCCATCCGCGAGGCCCTTTGCCCGCGCGGTCCGCACGTAGTCCTCCGCCAGTGTCTCGAGCAACGACGACCGCAACGTGCGCGTCACCACCGCCGCCAGTGCCAGTCCGAGCGTAATCGCCGGCAGCGTGAGCGACCGCAACCCGGCCACCGGATCGTCGAACGGGTCGGTAAAGCTCGAAATCGGCAGCCAGTGGAGGGTGACACCGAAGACAAAGATCAGCAGCAGCGCCACCACAAAATTCGGCATGCAGATGCCGAACAGCGCGAACGTCGTGCCGAAACTGTCGACCGCCGAGTTGCGATGCGTCGCGGTGATAACCCCGAGCGGGACCGCCACGCAGAGCGAGATCAGCATGGCGAAGATGGCGAGCTCGAGGCTCGGGCGGACTCGCCGGCCTACGTCGTCGAGCACGGTCTGGTGGCTGCGGATCGATCGTCCCAGGTCGCCCTGGGCAATGTGCCCGACCCAGGTGGCGTACTGGATATAGAGCGGCTGATCGAACCCGAGCTCGCGGCGCAGCGTCGCTTTCGCCACCGCATCCTGAGACTCACCCAGCATCACCTCGACCGGATCGCCAGGTACCAGGTGGATCAGCAGAAACACCCCGAGGGTGACCAGGAACAAAACCGGGATCGTCGCCACCAACCGGCGCAGGATCAGCCCAGACATGCTCGGAAGCGCCAGCCGTTCGCTACTTCAACCAGACGTCCTTGAAGCGCAGCATGCCGTCGGGCACCGCCGTATAGCCCTGCAGTTTGGGAGTCATCGCCTTGGGCTCAACCGGATGGACGACGAAGACCGCCGGCGCCTCGTCGTGCAGGATCTGAATGGCCTGACTGTAGAGCCGCTTGCGCTCCGCATGGTCGCTGACCTGGCGGGTCTGATCGAGCAGTTGATCGAGCTGGGGATTCGAGATACCCGACCAGTTCAGCGACACGCCTGGCGTCGTATGGAAGAACTGGTACGTGTTGCCATCCGGGTCCGGCCGACCGCTCCAGGCGTACGTCGTCATCTGATAGGTCTTGTTGTTGCCGGCGTTGAGCTGGCCGGCGCCGTCGACGGCCTGCACGTTGGCCGTAATGCCAGCCTCGGCGAGCTGGGCCTTGACGACTTCCGCTTCCTGAACGCCAAACGGGGTGTTGACGATCGTGAACGTAAACTCGAACCCGTTCGGTTGGCCGCCCTCAGCCAGCATCGCTTTGGCTTTGGCAAGATCGCGTTGGACGGGCTTGATCGTGTCGTCGTACGCCCAACTCGAGGGTGAGATCGGCCCGTTGGCGGGCACGCCGACGCCGAGATACACCCCCTTGACGATGGCGTCGATGTCGAGGGCATACGTCACCGCCTGGCGCAGCGCCTTGTTGTCGAAGGGCGGCTTAGTAGTGTTGAGCATGTACCAGAACGCGGCCAGCGACGGCACGTCGATCACCACAAGACTGCTGTCGGCCTTGGCGATCGGTACCGTTCGCGGCGCCAGGTAGTCGAGGGCGTCGAGCTCGCCGCCCTGCAGGCTCTGTAGCTTGACCGTGTCGTCGGGAATCGCCCGGTAGCGGATCTGGTCCAGGTAAGGTCCGCCGTCCGTGTTCCAGTACGCATCGTTGCGCTTCAGCAGCAGATGGTCGTCTGGAATCCACTCGACGAACTGAAAAGGTCCCGTGCCGGCCCCGGTGGCGTCATGCTGAAGGTCGGCCCCCAGTTTTTGTATCGCGGCCGGCGAGACCATCATGCCGGCCCGGTCGGTCAGTGTCGCCAGCAACGACGAGTCCGGCTGCTTGAGATTGATCTTGAGCGTGAGCGGATCGACCACCTCGGTCGAGGCGATGTTGGCGACTTCACCCTTGCGCACCGACTTCGGATCGTTGGCCATGCGATCGAAGTTGATCCGGGCAGCCTCGGCGTTGAAGTCCGTCCCATCGTGAAACTTCACGCCCTGGCGAAGTTTGAGAATCAGGGTCTTCGGATCAGGCGTCTGCCAGGACTCCGCCAGATTGGGCTGAATGCCCAGTTTCTCGTCCAGGACCAGTAGCGGGTCGTACAGGTTGTGGTAGACCTGTCGGTCCAGCTTGCTGCCGGAGTAGATAGGATCGAGCAGCGTGACGTCGACGGTCAGCGCGACCCGCAGCAGGCCGCCCTTCTTAGGTGCGCCGGCGCTGGCGCTCGTCGCCGCCGGCTGGGCGGCGGCCGGCTTGGCAGCCGTCGTCGGCTGCTGCGCCGCGGACGAGGCCACGGTCGCGGCGGGAGCCGCCGTCGACGCGGGCGCAGCCGGTCCGCCGGCCTGGGGGCCGCACGCCGCGCTGAGCGCCAGGCCAGCCGACAGCACAACCCCTGCTCGCAGAAACCGACGGCGGCTCGGCCCGCGCTCGCCGCGGCCCAACTCCCAGCTTGCCATACGAACTCCTTCCGGTCTGTGGTCGCGAGTGTACGCCCGCCTAGCGAACCACGGCGTTGGTGCAGGTGTCCAAAAACGCCAGCGCACGCGAACGCCTCGCTGCGTGACACTAATGCCTATGGATGAGCGCAAGGAAGTCCGAGCATGAAGATCGCGGCTGTAGACGTTCAGCGGTTTCGGTACCGCTCCAACGTCGTTCGTGACTCAGACGGCCACGGCCACCCTGGCCCGGAGCAGGACGCCGTGCAGTCGATGTTGACCATCACGACCGACGACGGCGCGAGCGGCCACTATTTCGGCGGGGTCAACGCGGGCGCCATCGAGCAGATCGTCGCCCCGATGCTGGTCGGCGAGGATCCACTGTATCGTGAGCGCATCTGGCACGCCCTCAAGGAACGCCAGCGGCTGAATCTCAGTACCCTGCCCGACCGCCTGCTGACCGCTGTCGACCTGGCCCTCTGGGACCTGGCCGGTCAGGTGCTCGGGCAGCCCGTCCACCGTCTGCTCGGGGCAGCGCGCGACAGCGTGCCGGCCTACGCCAGCACGATGGTCGGCGACGACCTCGAAGGTGGTCTCGATTCGCCCGAGGCGTACGCCCGCTTTGCCCTGACGTGTCGGGCCCGAGGCTACCCGGCGTTCAAGCTGCATACCTGGCAGCCACCGATCCCTGGGGCGCCGAGCGTCAAGCGCGACCTGGCGGCGTGTGCCGCGGTGCGCGCCGCGCTTGGCCCCGACGTGCCGCTCATGCTGGATCCCTTCCACTACTACTCGCGGCTCGAAGCGCTCGAGCTGGCTAGAGGTCTCGAAGCCCTGAACTTCTTGTGGATGGAGGAGCCGATGGACGAGCACAGCATGTCGTCATTCGTGTGGCTGTGCGAGCAGACCTCGCTGGCCATCTGCGGCCCCGAAACGGCCGAGGGCAAGATGTACGCGCGCGCGGAATGGATCAAGGCCGGCGCGTGCGACATGGTGCGCGGCGGAGTCGGCGACGTCGGCGGGCTCACGCCGCTGATGAAAATCGCCCACCTGGCCGAGGCCTTCGGGATGCAGATGGAGGTGCACGGCAACGGCGTTGGCAATCTGCACGCGCTGTGTGCGATGGGCTCACCTGGCCAGTATTACGAGCGCGGTCTGCTGCACCCGTTCGTCGACTACGACGCGCCGCCACCCTGGTTGCACCAGAGTGTCGATCCGATGGACGCCGCGGGCAATGTATCGGTGTCGTTGCAACCGGGCCTGGGCATGCACATCAACTTTGACTACATCCGCGCCAACGCGCTCTAGCCGTGCAAGCTGCCGGCGAGCGCCCGCATCCAGCTCACTACCGCGGCGATTGAAGAGACGTCCCAGTGAAAGACCTGGCTGAGCGTGATCAGGCCGCCCGCCAGCCCGAAGACCAACGGCTTCAACACGTCCCCGTGCCGCGCCAGATAGCCCGGGGGCCTCTGCGGGCCTCGATCGCTCTGACGCGCATCGTCGCCTCCCGCGCGCGCCAGCCCGGTCTGCGTTCCGTTGGTGCCGACGCCTCTGCCCCGGCCACCCGCGACTCGTGCCGCCGCCGCGGGTGTGCCCCGCCCTGGGGACGCCGCCGCGGGTGTGCCTCGCCCCGGCGCAGCTGCCGTGAGGGGTGAACCTCCTTGGACGGGTAGCGTGCCCGCGCGCGAGGCGACCGAGCGCGCACGTTCGAGGTCGTATTGCGCGCGGCGAACAGGATCTAGCAGCAGGTCTTTGACCTCGCCCAGCAACTGCACGTGCCGCTCCGCCGCGTGCCGCGTCGACAGGTCGGGGGCGTTCTGTCGCACCCCCCAGAGCCGCTGCTCGGCCGCCCAGGCCGTGCGGATAGTCGCCGCATCTGCGCTGGGCGCCACGCGCAACAAGGCGTAGTAGTCGGCGTCCACGGTCGGCATCCACTGCAGTATCGGCGGAAATTTCAGCTGGCATGAGTCCTGCGGCTGATCCGGCTGACTCCATGGCGGCCGCACTGGTTGACGTTGCGCGCCCGCTCCTGGTCGACATCATCCTCCTCATCGACCGCGTCGAAAGCAACCTGCCACCATCATGCACGGCGGGCAACGCCGAGACGCAAACCCTGCTGGGCACGATCCGCGACGAGCTCCTCGAGATCCTGGCGCGGAGAAGCGTGGAGCCAGTCGTCTGCGAGCAGCATGTCGCGTTCGACCCGCGCGTTCAGCGCGCGATCAGAGTCGAACCAACGTCCCTACCCTCAGAGCACAACCTGACGCAGTTCGTGCGTCGGGGCTATCAGGCGGATGGCCAATTGCTTCGGCCTGAAGACGTCGTGGTGCTGCGTCACACTCCCCCCGCAGAGACGGAGTTGCCATGAGCGACGACATCGACATCATCCTCGGCATCGATCTGGGCACCACATTTTCGGCCGTCGCGGCGATGAACGCGCACGCCAAGCCGCAAATGGTGCCCAACAGCGAGGGCCGCCGGACAACTCCGTCGGTCGTGTTCTTTCAAGAAGATGGGACACCCATCGTTGGCGAGCTCGCGCGCAACCAGGCGCTCGTCGACCCGACGCGCACCGTGCAGTTCATCAAACGGGAGATGGGCAACCCGTCGTTCCGACTGAATATCGACGGGTTGGAGTACTACCCGGAGGGAATCTCCGCGCTCATCCTCAAGAAGTTGCGGACCGACGCGGAAGCGGCGCTGGGCAAAGAGATCACCAGAGCCGTCATCAGCGTGCCGGCCTACTTCAAAGATGCGCAGCGCCGCGCAACACAGGTCGCCGGCGAAATCGCGGGCCTCGAGGTTGTGGCGATCATCAACGAACCAACCGCCGCCGCGCTCGCCTACGGCTTCGGCAAACAGACCGTGCGTCAAAACCTGCTCGTGTACGACTTTGGCGGCGGAACGTTCGACGTCACGATCCTCCGGGTTGAGGGCAACGAATTCACGGTGCTGGCCACCGATGGTGACTCCCATCTCGGTGGCATCGACGTCGATCAGCGTCTCGTCGACTACATGGCCGAGCAATTCCTGGCGCAGCATAAGACGGATCTCCGCGTCGATCCGTACACCCGACAGGACCTGCTGGAGCGGGCCGAGCGGGCCAAAATCGACCTCTCGTCGCGGCAAAGCGTCATGGTGACACTCGCCCAGGGCTCGGCCGCGATGCGGCTGGACCTGAGCCGCGAACAACTGGCGGAACTGACCGCGGACCTGGTGCAGCGGACCGCGGACTGCATGCTGAAGGCGCTCGGATCAGCCGGGCTGACGTGGCAAGACATCGACGTCGTGCTGCTGGCCGGTGGATCCAGCCGGATGATCTGCGTGCGCGAGCTGCTGCGACAGGTGAGTGGCAAGGAGCCTTCGCTGGACATCAATCCCGACGAGTGCGTGGCGCTGGGAGCCGCGATTCGGAGTATCACCGCCGACGTCCTGGAAATGGAAGCTGGCGCGCGGCCGGCCAATCGGGCGCCGCAAGTCACCGACATCGTGATCCGCGATGTCGCCCCGCACAGTCTCGGCGTCAAGGCACTCAACGCCGACGGGCAGCCAACCAACAGCATCATCATTCCGCGACTGACGCCGGTGCCGTGCGAGCGGCGTCGGACGTACGCGACGCGGGTAGACAACCAGCAAAGCATCGAAATCGAGGTCTTGCAGGGCGAGGATCCCGACCCGTTCTCGCCGAAGGTTGACCTGATCGGCAAGGTCGAGATGCGCGATTTACCACCCGGGCTGGCCGGCGAAGTCATCGTTGCCGTCACCCTCCGCTACGACATCGACGCCGTCGTCGAAGTCGTCGCCGAGGAATTGACCGGCGGCCGCAGCGTGCGCGAGCAGCTCCTCCAGAAGATGGGGGAGCTGGGTCCGGAGGTAGTGGAGTCGATCAAGGCAGCCTTCGAGCAGGACGCTGCTCGCGACGAACCGGAGGCCCAGTCCCACCCGGAAGAGCAGCCCACGGAAGCCGTGGTATGAGGGGCACTCGATGCGCATTCTCGGCATAGATCTGGGGACGACGAACTCCGCGGTAGCGGTGCTCAATGCGCACGGCGTCGCCGAGATGATCCCCAACCGCGAGGGCGACTACACCACGCCATCGGTCGTGTACTTCGACGGTGAGACCCCGGTGGTGGGCAGCACCGCGAAGCATTCGGCGGTCCTCGAGCCGCTGAACGTCGTGCAGTCCGTCAAGCGCCACATGGGCAATTCCGCCTGGGCGTTCGTCACCGAAAACGGGACGTCGTACAGCGCCGAGGAGATCTCGGCAATGATTCTCCGACGGCTCCGGGAGGACGCGGAGGCCGTCTGCGGCGAAACCTTCACGCAGGCCGTCATTACGGTCCCGGCCTACTTCAGCGACGCTCAGCGGCGAGCGACGAAGGACGCCGGCCGAATAGCTGGACTCGACGTGCCGCGCATCATCAACGAGCCAACCGCCGCGGCCCTCGCGTACGGGTTGGAAGCCAGCGGCACCGGCAAAGTCATGGTCTACGACCTGGGTGGTGGCACCTTCGACGTGACGATCCTGGACATTACGCCAGGGACGCTCACCGTTCTGGCCACCGGCGGCGACCGGAACCTCGGCGGCTTCGACTGGGACAACCGCATCATGTCGTGGGTCAACGACCGCTTCACCGAAGCCGGGGGCCCGAGTCTGCTGGACGATCCACGTGCCGCCCAGGATCTGCGCGACCGATGCGAGCTTGCGAAGCGGACCCTGTCGCAGATGTCGTCGGCCAAAGTGGTGGTGTCGGAGGGTGGGCCCAATCACACGGTCTCGATCACCCTGGAGCAGTTCGAAGAGATGACCCGCGACTTGCTCGAGCGGACCGGAGTCGTCGTGGAAGGCGTCCTACAGGACGCGACGCTCACGTGGGCCAGCATCACCAAAGTCCTCCTCGTCGGTGGCTCCACCCGGATGAAGTGCGTCCCCACCCTGATCGAGCAGATGACGGGCATCAAGCCGTCCCGGGAGCTGCACCCCGACGAAGTCGTCGCCCTCGGCGCCGCGCTCCAGGCGGGCAAGCTCGCAATCGAGCTGGCGGAGTCCAGCGCGCACGCGCGGGTCCCCGCTGAACAGATCAACCTGGTCGAAATCGAGATCGCCGACGTGACGGCGCACAGCATGGGGATGCTCGCCGCTAACCCCGTGACCCAGCAGATGCTCAACTGGATCGTGCTCAAGAAAAACACGCGGGTGCCCTGCTCAGCGACGGAAGACTTCTACACCAAAGTCGAGGCCCAGACGCATCTGCTGGCCCGGATCACCCAGGGCGAGGGTGACGATCCACAGTACGTGCGGATCATTGGCGAGGCCACGCTCCGGCTGCCCTTTACCCGCCCGAAGGGCACCCGGTTCTGTGTCGAGCTCGCCTACGACGTGGACGGCCTGATGCAGGCGACCTTTTCGGACCCGGTCACCGGGCTCGCCTTTGGCAACGTCAACATCGATCGCCTCGACAACCTCTCGTCGAGCTCCGTCGACGAGAAGCGCGTACGGCTCGAGGGTATGGCGATCGGGTAGCCCGACCGATACTTGTCTCAGCGTTCGCTTTGATGCCAACCCTGGAGACGGAGACCGACTACTACGCGTTGCTGGGGGTGGACCCCGGCGCGGACTCGGTCACGATTCGCAAGGCGGTCGTTGGCGAGCAGCGCCGCTGCGGCGCGCGTCACAACGCGCCCGATCTGGCCACCCGTCAGGAGGCCGAGCGCTTCGGGCAACTCCTGACTGACGTCAGAAACGTTCTGCTGGATCCAGGCCGAAGAGCGCTCTACGACGTCCAGCGCATCGCGGCGCTGCCCACGTGGGCGCCGTTGCAGCCTGCAAAGTCTGCTCGAAGCCGCGGGTCATGGCCCACCGTAGCGCTTGTGCTCGCACTTGCCGTGGTCGTCCTCCTGGCCACCCGCGCCAGCGCCGGAGATTCCCAGGTGGGCACTGCACCATCGGTGCGTATGCCGAGCGCAGCGAGCGTAGCGAGCGCAGCGAGCGTCGCTCAAGTGGAACAAGCACCCGCGCCGGTCGCCGTTGACGTCGCGCCCGCGCGACGACGCGCGACGCCAACCGAACCGCCCGCACCCGCCCCCACGCGGCCGCCGCTGGCTTCCCGAGCCTTGCCCGACGAAGTCCCGGTGTCGCTGTCGGGGACGCCACTCTTCACGAGCCTCGTGCCTGCGCCGACCCAACCCTTCTCGCTCGCCGGCGGCCACTACACCATCTCCTGGGCAGTCGCCGGACGCCAACCGTGCGAGTTCGTGATCACCATCGGCGACCCGCTCCCGCCGGCCCTGGTGCGTACCACACTCTCCAACCACATCCTGAATCGCAGCGACGGCCAACCCTCGCTCGGCAAAACCACCGTCAACCTCAACGGCGGCAACTACCGGCTCGAAGCGTGGTCAGACACCTGCGCCTGGAGTCTGACGCTGAGCGCCGGCGCCTGACCGCGAGTCTCGACCGCGCCCAGACCGTCACCGCAACGTCCTCGCACCTGCGAGGCAGCTATCAGTCGTCGTGCGCAGCTGATAGGAGATGGCTTGATGTCGATCGGAGAAGCAGCTCACCCGCTACCCGGCGATCCGGCACCCGAGACATCCTGGGGCTTTAGCGGTCAGGTAGTCAGACTCGTCGCGACGCGTGACCAGGCAGCCGCCACAATTCGGTTCTTCGGCTGCATTCGCAAAGTCATTGCCGCATCGCCCCGCCACCGAGGAACGACGACCCCTGGTGCGGCGTACGTCACACCCGAGGACGCGCGACGATGGGCACAGGGTGAGCTCGGCGCCGCCGAACAGACGGACACGATCGTGCGGGCGCTCAAGGCCATCGCGCTCGACCCGGCCGGTCGGGCCGATACGCTACTGGCGCTCGATGTGCACATCGCCTACCTCCGCGGTAAGTTCGGAGCGCTCGAGTAAGCAGACTCGCCCCAGGAAGCTACGTCGCCGGCGGCGCCGAGCCCGGGCGATACTCGCGGGCGCCAGTTGCCGGGTCCTCCCAGACCTCCATCAGTTCGCCACTGGTGGGATCGAGAAACCGTTCGCCACTTGGCTGCAGAATGGCCCCCGCCGGCGCTCGCGGACGGTAGCCCCGCCGCTCGAACAGCAGTGCTAGCCCGAGCACCGCCGAGTTGAACAGGAGCCACCAGCCCGGCAGCATATTCGAGGCAACCAGCACCAGACTCGCGACCAGCGCGACGGCCACCACCAGGAGCAGCGCGCGCCGCAGGCTGGTCCAGCGGAGCACAGCGGAGCGCGGGTTCAGCTTGGCTCCAACACGACCGCGGTGCCGTACGCCACGATCTCGGACATGGTCTGGCCAATTTCAGCGCTGTCGAAGCGCATCATCACGATCGCATTGCCACCCATCGTCGTGGCGTTGGCAATCATGCGGTCGATGGCGTGACGACGGGCTTCCTCGAGCAGTTGGGTGTACTCCGGAATCTCGCCGCCGCCGAGCGAACGCAGGCCCGCCATGAAGTTCCCGGCGAGCCCACGGCTGCGCACGACCACCCCGAATACCTGGCCCTTCACCTCTCGGACACGCTGCCCAGGCACGTTCTCGGTGGTCACCACCAGCATGCAGTCCATAGTAACCCCATCCCCGAGCCCGCAGGCGGCCGCTTCACACGCTAGGCTATTGGGATACGGCGGGCGAGGGAGGAATTGCATGCCACTCAATGCCGAGCGGCGACCACAGGTCATCCTGCTATTTGGCGGGCCAGCGGCCGGTAAGGGGACCCAGGCCGCGCTATTGAGCGACGCCCTGGGGTTTCCGCACATCTCCAGTGGCGACCTGCTGCGTGACCACCCGCAGGTTCGCGCCGCGCAGGCCGTCATGGACCACGGCGATTTGCTGCCCGATGACGTGGTGTCCGAGGTTGTCTTCGCCAGACTCGCGGAGTCAGACGTGCAGCTGGGCGCGGTGCTGGACGGGTTCCCGCGCACCCTGAGCCAGGCCGAGGCGCTGGACGCGTGGTTGCGACAGCGAGGCGGCGCCATCGGCACGGCGTTCTACCTCGAGGTGCCGCGTGAGCAGATGATCGAACGCGTCGTCTCGCGGGGTGAACTCAGCCACCGCGGTGACGACCACGCCGACGTGGCCCGGCGACGGGTGACGGTCTTCCTGCAGGAATTACCGCCGGTGCTGGATCACTACACCGCCCAGGGGCTGGTGCACCGGGTCGACGGGATGCAGTCGATCGACGCGGTACACCGGCAAATTATGGCGGCGCTCGAGAAGCCCGCGGCGTCGGCTCACTGAACCCAGGGCCACCACGCTAAACTGTAGCCCTATGGCCTACGTCATTACGCAACCGTGCATCGACGTCAAGGACAAGTCGTGTGTCGACGTCTGCCCTGTCTCGTGCATCTACATCGAGTCGGACGATCTTGACCGCAAGCTCTATATCCACCCCGACGAGTGCATCGATTGCGGCGCGTGCGAGCCGGAATGCCCGGTGACCGCGATTTTCGAGGAGAGCGCGGTCCCCGACGAGTGGCGCGAGTTCATCGACCTGGACAAACGCTGGACCACCGGCGGCGAAGACGAGAAGAACGCCGTTCGCGCCCGCGTCTCTGAGATCCAGCCCCCGGCGGCCTGAGCCAGTCAACCGCTTCGCTGCGCTCGCTCCCGCACGACGAGACGGAACCCCGCCCCGGCCGACCGGCCACCCGCATCGCGGCGCCTGCTGCAGGGTCGGGTGCCAGGCGAGACCGACGGACGTGCCCCGCTTACAGTGACGTGTGTCAGGCTCGCGCATAGTTCTGTTTGAGCAAAGCTGCGAACGCCGCGACGGGGCGTGGCGGGCGACCCTCGGCGCGGACGAGCAGCTGGATCACCCTGGTCGCCCCGGGCCAGCCGGTGAATGATCTGGCCGACAGCGTGCCGGCACGCAGCTCGACCTGGATCGCCGACGCCGGCAGGATGGTGACCCCCATCCCCAGCGCGACGGCCGTCTTGATCGTCTCGGCCGTCGGGTACTCGACCAGGTGGCACACGATATGGCGGCGACTGAGCGCGGCCTTGATCTGTTCGTTCAAGCCGGTGCCGGCCGCCAACAACAGGACCAGTGTGCCGCGCAGGCCCGTCAGCTGGACTGGCGACGTCTCGGCGGTCGGCGTGGACACGAGCAGGAGCGGGTCGCGCAGCAACGGGGTAGAGCGGACCTGCGGGCTGCGCACCGGACTGGCCACGATCGCGACGTCGACTTCGTAGCCCAGCAGCCGGTTGACGGCGAGGCGCCGGTCCACCGGCTGCAGGTCAACCTCGACCTCCGGGTGCAGCGCGCGAAACCGAGCGACAACCGGCGGCAGGACGTATTGCGTGGCCATCAAGCCAGCGGCAATCCGCAGCTGGGTGGCGCCGCCGGATCCACCTTCGGCAGCCACCTGGCGGCACGCTTGCGCGGCGACAACCGCCGCGCGAGCGTGGATCAGCACCTCGCGACCGACCCCGGTGAGCAGCACCCCTTGCGGCGTGCGTGTCAGCAGGACCGCGCCCAGTTGTCGCTCGAGCGCTCGCAGCTGACGCGAGATCGCCGGTTGGCTGAGGTGCAACGGCTCGCTCGCCCGCGTCAGGCTGCCCGCGTCGGCCACCGCGCAGAACGTCTCTAAGAGTTGGAGCACGCGGCCACTCCTGCATACCGGTATGCCAGATCGGCATTTCCCGACCGACCAGTCTGAGGCCCACTATAGCGGTTGAGAGAGATGCTATGACCGCCCTCGAGTCCACCCCCGAATTTGCCACCGCCGTGTACGAGCGCATGCAGCGCACGCTGGAAGTGGTCCGTCAACGTCTCGGCCGGCCGCTGGGTCTGGCCGACAAACTGCTCCTGGCACACCTGGACGACCCACTCGCTTCTGCGGCGATGAGCCTTTCCCCCCTCTCCTCGGGAGGAGAGGGGGGCCAGGGGGGTGAGGTGCGAAGCCAGCGCAGCTACGTGCAACTCCGCCCGGACCGCGTCCTCCTGCAGGACGTGCTCGGCCAGACCGCCATGCTCCAGTTCGTCCAGACCCGACGCACCCGGACCGCCGTCCCCACCACCATCCACTGCGACCACCTGATTCAGGCCCGCGCCTTCGGCGAGTCGGACCTGCGCGAGTCGCTCGCGGAGAACGACGAGGTGTATCAGTTTCTCCGCACCGCCGCCGCGAAATTCGGCGTCGGTTTCTGGGAGCCCGGCGCCGGCATCATCCACCAGGTCACCCTGGAGCACTACGCGTTCCCCGGCCAGTTGATCGTCGGCACCGACTCGCACACGCCCAACGCCGGCGGACTGGGCGCGTGTGCCGTCGGCGTCGGAGGCGCCGACGCGGTCGAAGTGATGGCCGGCCTGCCCTGGGAGGTGCTGTACCCGACGTCGGTTGGCGTCCGACTGACGGGCGAGCTCAGCGGCTGGGCCGCGCCCAAGGATGTGATCCTCGAGCTCGCGTCGCGGTTGACCGTCTCTGGCGCGACCAATGCCATCATCGAGTACTTCGGGCCCGGCACCAGATCGATCAGCGCCACCGGCAAGGCAACCATCTGCAACATGGGCGCCGAGCTTGGGGCCACCACGTCGATTTTTCCGTACGACCAGCGGATGGCCACCTACCTGGCCGCCACCGGCCGGAGTGAGCTGGCCGCACTGGCGGATCGCCACGTGCGCCTGCTGGTCGCGGACCCGGAGGTCGAACGGGCGCCACTCGAGCACTTCGATCGACTCGTCGAGATCGATCTTGCCCGGCTGGAGCCGCACGTCGCCGGTCCACATTCGCCGGACGTCGTCCGGCCGCTATCGCGCCTCGCCGCGGAGCTGTTGGAGTCCGGCAACCACTATGTCGACGCCATCTCGACGGCCCTTATCGGCAGCTGCACCAACTCCTCCTACGAGGACATGAGTCGCGCCGCGGACGTCGCCAGGCAGGCGCGCGCGCACGGCATCCAGTCAGCGGTGCCGTTGATGGTCACGCCCGGCTCCGAGCAAATCCGCGCCACGATCGAGCGCGATGGCCAGCTGGCCGCGCTCGAAGCAATGGGCGCGACCGTGCTGGCCAACGCGTGCGGTCCGTGCATCGGACAATGGCGCCGCGCCCAGACCGTGGCCAGTCAACCAAACACGATTCTGACGTCCTACAACCGCAACTTTCCGATGCGCAACGACGGCCAGCCGACCACCATGAATTTCATCGCCAGTCCAGAGATCGTGACCGCCCTGGCGCTGGCGGGCACGCTGGCCTTCGATCCCCGACGCGACCCGCTCACCGGCGCCAGTGGGGAGACCTTCTATCTTGTGCCCCCCGGGCCAGCCCCCGAGGTCCCGTCCACCGGCTACGCCGCCGGCCGCCAGGTCTACACCGCGCCACCGCTAGACGGAACGAGCATCGAACTGACCGTCGACCCCGACAGCGAGCGGCTCCAGCTCATGCATCCATGGCCAGCGTGGGACGGGCACGATTTCGTCGATCTGCCGATCCTGCTGAAGACGCTCGGCAAGACAACCACCGACGACATTGCCCCGGCTGGTCCGTGGCTGCGCTATCGCGGCAATCTGGAGAAATTCAGCGACAACATGTTCCTCGGCGCCACGAGCGCATTTACTGGCGAGCGTGCTCGATCGATCGCCCAGTCGGCCAAACACTTCCGGGCGGAGGGCCAGAGGTGGGCCGTGGTCGGCGACTGGAACTACGGCGAAGGCAGCAGCCGCGAACACGCGGCCCTCTCGCCGCGGCTCCTGGGTGGCGTGGCCATCATCGCGCGCAGCTTCGCGCGTATCCACGAGAGCAACCTCAAAAAGCAGGGCATCCTAGCGCTCACGTTCAGCGACCCCACCGATTACGACCGGATCCGCGAGCACGACCGCCTCAGCCTGGTTGGACTGGCCGAGCTCGCCGAGGGCCGGCCAGTCCAGTGCGTCATCGTCCACGCCGACGCCGCACGCGAGCAGCTGTGGCTCCAGCACTCCTACGCCGCGTCTCAGCTCGACTGGTTCAGGCGCGGCTCGGCCCTCAATCTGGTTCAGTAGTGCCCGACCGTGACCGGATCCTTGGTGGGCTCGACCGGCGCACCGACTCCCGCCGACAGGACATCGCGCATCGCCTTGCCCTGTTCGGTGAACCAATCGTGCAACACGCGCACGTCCCACCCAACACAGAAATGCTGAACGCCCATTTCCACGTAGCGGCGCGCCCCGCCCGCATCTCGAATTTCCGCGCGGGCAGGAATGCCCAGGCGGTGCGCGGTCTCGATGGTGTAGCGCTCGGCCTCGACGACCCGTTCGTGGGAGCCTGTCCGCGACACGCCGATGCTCATGGAGTAATCTGACGGACCGAACTGGACCATGTCGACACCCTTGACGGCCAGGATGGCTTCCAGGTTTTCGACGGCTTCCTTTTTCTCGATCATCAGCACGACCACGGACTCCGCCAGCGCCTGCACCCATTCGGCCGACCCGCCGTGGAGCACGGTGCGGACGTCGCGGCGCATCCCCACGCCATGCAGGCCCCCATGCTCGGGGTGCTCGGCGCGAACGGACCGCACACACTGCAGGGCTTCCGCCGGGGTGCGCACGTCGGCGAACAGCAAGTTCTGAATGCCCGAGCCGAGCGCGCGCATGGCCAGGTGCCCGCGGGTGTCCTGTTCGATCTTGATCATGCCGGTGAAGTCCGGGAACAACTCGATCGCGCGACCCAGATTGTCGAGGTCGTGCATCGTCCACGGGGTGTATTCGGCCACGAACTCGATGTAGTCCCATATACCCGTCTGGCCGACCAGCTCGGTGATCGTCGGCCAGGCGCTGAGAATGTGCGTTCCCACGCTGGGTTGTCCGGCCTGTAGCAGCTCTCGAAGGCGGTTGCGTCGCAACATATGACCATCCTACTTCGAACCAGCAGCGTCGACGCGTTCCTGGGCGTTGAGGGCGCCGCTGATGGCACTGCGGCCTTTCCCTATTCCGCGAACCCCGCATCAACGCGACGACGGCGGACTGTGAGAAGCGTACGGCGAGGACGGCGGGGACGCGGGAGGCGAGCCGACCGACACGGGAGTACGCTGGCAAGGTCATGCGAATTAGCGATGTACGCCTGCGGCACGTCACGGGCCGCATGCCATTCGAGGGCGAGTTCTGGGAAGAGCGCCTGATTCGACCTGTCGACCTCTATCCGTCGTTCCGGGCGGCCGGGCCCGAAATTTTGCCAAAGGCCGCCGAAGGCGCTTACCGGATCGAGACGTTCTTTGTCGAAATCGAATCAGACGAAGGCGCGATTGGCATCGGCGGTCCGATACCGCGCGAGCTGGCGTTCATCATCGACAACGATCTGCGGCATTATTTGATGGGTGCCGATCCACTGGCCAACGAGTTGATCTGGGACACCCTGTATCGCGGCGCTGTCCACGGTCGCAAGGGCGTGTCCATGATGGCGATCAGCGCCGTCGACTGCGCGCTGTGGGACTTGAAGGGCCGCTACTTCAACGCGCCGGTGTATCGGTTGCTCGGAGGCCCGACCCGCACGGAGATCCCGGCGTACGCCAGTACGCTTGGCTACTCCATCCAGCCTGGCCGTGTGGCCGAACGTGCACGGGAGTTCGTCGCCGAGGGGTACGGGGCCATGAAGTGGTTCTTCCGCCACGGTCCAGCCGATGGTCCGTCGGGCATGGCTCGGAACAGCCAGCTGGTCAGCGAAGTGCGCGGCGCCGTGGGCGACGAAGTCGACATCATGTTCGACTGCTGGATGAGCTGGGACGTCCCGTACACGGTGGCCATGGCGGAGCGTCTCGAGGAGTTCGAACCGCGGTGGCTCGAGGAGCCGGTGCTGCCGGACAAGATCGAGAGCTACGCCGCCATCCGCCGCCAGGTGCGCGTCCCGATTTCCGGCGGCGAGCACGAATACACGCGCTGGGGACTGAAAGAGCTCATGGATGCGGAGGCGGTCGACGTCCTCCAGCCAGATATCTACTGGGCTGGCGGGATCACCGAGATGCTGAAGATCTGCGCCCTGGCGTCCACGTACGACCTGCCGGTGATTCCGCATGGCCACTCGACGCCGGCGACCGCGCACCTGATCGCGTCGCAACCACCCAACTTGTGTCCGCTGCTGGAGTACCTGATCAAGTGGAATGCGATCCACCAGTTTTTCCTCGAGACGCCGTTGATGCCGCAGCACGGCGTGGTCCGGCTGCCGGACGCGCCCGGGCTTGGCATGCAGTTGGATACGGCCAAAATCGAGACACAGCGCCTGATGCGCTGGGCCGACTAAATCTGTTTCCACCGGCGTGCGCGACGGGCTCTTGCTCGGGTTGACGCTGGTGGCCGGGGCGGTGGATGCGGTCAGCTACCTCGGCCTCGGCCGCGTCTTTACCGCCAACATGACGGGCAACCTGGTGTTGCTTGGCCTGGCAATCGGCCAGGGCCAGGCGCTCGAGGCGCTGCGGTCGATCGCGGCGTTCCTCGGGTTCGCCGCGGGGGCGGGCCTGGGTGGCTGGGTGGTCGGCGGGGGTCGCATTGGCGAGCGCAGCGAACACTGGCCCTCCAAGGTCACCGCGGTGCTGGGCGTCGAGCTGGGCTTGCTCGCCGCGTTCGAGATGGCCTGGCTGCTCGCCGGGCCCGACGCAACCAGCGGTGAGCTGGACGGGCTCATCGCGCTGTCTTCGGCGGCGATGGGCATCCAGAGCGTCGCGGGGCGGCGGCTGGCGGTAGCCGGGGTCACTACGACATACGTCACCGGCACGCTGGTGACGCTCATGGCCGAGCTGGCGGCGCTGGCCCACCGACAACCCGGCGCCGGCCGCTGGATCGGGGTCCTGGTCGCGCTCGGCGTCGGCGCCACACTCGGCACCGTCCTCATGGGGCTGGCCCGTCCGGTCGCGCCGCTGCTCCCCGTTCTGGCCCTCGCGGCCGTCGTCACCGTCGCTGCCGCGGCCTTTCCAGCACGCCGCGTCGGGTAGGTGTCGATCCGGCGGAACGTTGTTCGACGTGTATGCAGAGCGCTCAATTTAGACAAGGAGAAACGACGATGCGCGTGATGGTCATGGTCAAGGCAACCAGGGAGTCGGAGGCGGGCGAATTGCCGAGCGAGCGGCTGTTGGCCGAGATGGGCAAGTACAACGAAGAGCTCGTGAAGGCCGGCGTGATGCTCGCCGGCGAAGGGCTGCAGGCCAGCTCGAAAGGTGCGCGGGTCAGGTTCTCGGGCAGCCAGCGGACCGTGATCGACGGGCCCTTCACCGAGACCAAAGAGCTGGTCGCCGGCTTCTGGCTGTGGCAGGTTAAGTCCATGGATGAGGCCATCGAGTGGGTCAAGCGCTGCCCCAATCCCATGGAGAGCGACAGCGAGATCGAGGTCCGCCAGGTCTTTGAGGCCGACGACTTTGGCGAGGCGTTCACTCCCGAGCTCCGCGCCCAGGAGCAACGCGTCGCCGAGCAGGCCGCTAAAAACGCTCAGAGCTGACTCGCTCGCTCCCGCACACTGCGACGGGGCGGGCGGCCCGCATCGCTGCGCTCGCTCGCTAGCGCCTTTCAGGGGATATTGCATTGCATGGCATCGGCTGCTGCAGTGCGAGCACAGGGCGCCAACGCAATCTCCCCGCGTGCGGCGTTGGGCGGGCGGCCCGCTTCGCTGCGCTCGCTCGCTAGCGCCTTTCAGGGGACATTGCATTGCATGGCATCGGCTGCTGCAGTGCGAGCAAAGGCGCCAGCGCAATCTCCCCGCGTGCAGCGTTGGGGCGGGCGGCCCGCACCGCTGCGCTCGCTCCGTTGCGCTTTGAGGGAAAAACTGCATTGATTAGCCGCTGCTACAAAGCGAGCACAGCGATACGGGCCGCCCGCCCCGAAGTTGCTACCGTAAAGCGAGCGCGCGCAGCGATGCGGGCAGCCCGCCCCGAAGTTGCCACCGCAACCGAGCGAGCGCAGCGATGCGGGCGGCGTATGCGAAGCTTGCGCTGGGGACGCCGGATGGTCTATATCGGACGCCTTGACAACGGCGTCCGATATCCATCGCGCGATCGAGGCAGTCTGGCGCATCGAGTCAGCCAGGCTCATCGCCGGGCTCACCCGGATCGTGCGGGACGTCGGCGTCGCCGAGGAGCTCGCCCAGGACGCGCTGGTCGTGGCCCTGGAAAAATGGCCCGAGTCAGGTGTTCCAGACAACCCGGGCGCCTGGCTCATGGGCACCGCCAAACATCGCGCGATCGACCTGATCCGGCGCCGCGTGCGGCTCGAACGCAAGCAGGCAGAGCTCGGCCACGAGCTCGAAATCGAACAGGAAATCGGCGTGCCAGACATCGAGGCCGCCCTCGACGAGGACGTCAGCGACGACCTCCTGCGCCTGGTGTTCATCGCCTGTCATCCGGTGCTCTCGTCCGAGGCCCGCGCCGCGCTTACCCTGCGCCTGCTCGGTGGGCTCACGACCGACGAGATCGCGCGCGCCTTTCTCGTGCCCGAGCCGACCATCGCCCAGCGCATCGTGCGCGCCAAGCGGACGCTCGCCGACGCCCACATCCCGTTCGAGGTGCCCGCCCGAGACGAGCTCGCGGCCCGCCTGGCGTCGGTGCTCGAAGTGGTGTACCTCATCTTCAACGAAGGCTATTCGGCGACGGCCGGGGACGACTGGATGCGACCGACACTGTGCGAGGAAGCGCTCCGACTCGGTCGTATCCTGGCCGAGCTAGCGCCGACCGAGCCGGAGGTCCACGGCCTGGTCGCGCTGATGGAAATCCAGGCCTCGCGTTCGCGAGCGCGCATCGGCCCGCGGGGCGAGCCAGTCCTGCTGCTGGATCAAAACCGCGCGCTCTGGGACAGACTCCTGATCACCCGAGGTCTCGCTGCCCTGGAGCGCGGCCAGCGGCTTGGCGGCACACCCGGGCCGTACGCGCTGCAAGCCGCGATCGCCGCCTGCCACGCTCGCGCGCGGACCCCGGCCGAGACCGACTGGCAACGCATCGCGGCGATCTACGAGACGCTCGCCAGGGTCGTGCCCTCACCGGTCATCGAGCTGAATCGCGCGGTCGCGCTCGGGATGGCATTCGGACCGGCCGTCGGCCTCGAGCTCGTGGACGAGCTGACGTCGGAGCCATCGCTCAAGGCCTACCACCTGCTGCCAAGCGTGCGCGGCGACCTCCTGGCCAAGCTCGGCCGCCTCGACGAGGCGCGCGCCGAGTTCGAACGTGCCGCCTCCCTGACCCGCAACGCGCGAGAACGCGACCTCCTCCTGGAGCGCGCCCGAGCGTCGGCTAGCGCTCGAGGCTGAGATCGAGGAAATCGTCGGCGTGTAACAGGCCTAGCACCACGCGTACGGGTGGTGGCACGGCCTGCAGGCGCTCGTCGTGGACCAGTCGCGGGCCAGTCAGTCGCCACCTGCGGCCGCGCGTCTCGAGCGTGCAGCCGCCACTGGCCAGGACGTTGCGGACCCACTGCGAATCGGGTCCATAGGTGAGCGCGATGACGAAGCCGTCGCGGCGCGCAAAGACGTTGACGGGCGTGCGGTACTGGCGGCCGCTCTGCCGCCCGGTATGGACGACCACGCCGAACCCGGGCAAGTAGGGCGCCAGGGGGCGGGTCACGCGATTGGTCACCTGGCGATTGAAACGCGCCATCCAGCGGGGAGCGGGCATCGGCCAGACCTTTCTGGTAATTCATCTACCGTTGAATTACCGCCGACTATAGCTCCCGCGCACGCAAGAAGTCAATAGGTGTAGAATTCTTGTTGAACGCATGCCCCGGACTGGCCGCCGCCCCGGCCCGAACACGACTCGCGGCCACATCCTCGACGTCGCCCGGCGCCAGTTCGCCCTCGCCGGCTTTGACGCGACCTCACTCCGCGCCATCGCCGCCGAGTCCGGCGTCGACCCCGGCGTCGTCATGCACTTCTTCGGTTCCAAAAACGGCCTGTTCCAGGCCGCCGTTGGCTGGCCCTTCGACCCCGGCCCGTTCACCGCGCAGATCGCCGAGGATGGCCCCGATGGAGTCGCGGCGCGGCTGGCCCGCGCCTTCCTGGCGGTCTGGGACGAGCCGACGACCCGCGCGCCACTGCTGGCGGTGTTCCGCTCGGCGATGACCCAGGAGGCCGCTGCGCTCCTGCTGCGCGAATTCCTCGTCCGTCAGATCTTTGCCCGCATCGCCGGGCTGGTGGACGGCCCGCACGCGGACCTGCGCGCCAACCTCGCCGCCGCGCACCTGATCGGCGTCGCCGTCCTGCGTTACGTCCTGCGCGTCGAGCCCATTGCTTCCGCCGACATCGAAGCGCTCGTGGCCCACCTCACGCCGTCGCTCACCGGCTACCTCGACAATCGTCCGACGCCGCCTTAGGGCGCCAGGCGGAAGGCCAGTTCGGTTACCCACTGGTTCATGTCGGGTTCGACGCTGGGGTCGGTGAGATAGAACTCTAGCCTCGCACCCCAGCGTTCACCATCTGGACTCGGGGAAACGTCCCAGGTCAACTGGCGTTGCGCGGCCCAGTCCAGCAGGGATGCGGTGGCGGCCATCAAGGTGCTCGGGTGGCCAACATGCCGCACTGTCACATAGCGCCCCGCGGGTAGCGTGCCGGTGATGACGCGCCCGTCACCCGCGACAGGTTGGGCGACCGTGACGCCGGCCTCGATCTCGAGACCGCGGGCCATGTCGATGACGTTGTATTTCCAGAACGGCGGGCCGTTCGGCGCCCCGCCGTGCGCGGCCAACCAGGCAAAGACTTCACCGTTGAGCGGCGGCACAACCTCACCGATTCTGTCCATCGTGACGTTCACCGAGATGGCCGCGTAGGACGTCGCTGTGCGCTCGACAATGGTCGGTTCTTCAGGGGTCATGCCACACACAATGAACCCGTCCCCAGGGGCAGAGTCAAGTCGCGTCGGCTTCTAACATTTGCGGCGATGAAGTTCGGCCTGGACTGCTCGTGAGGAAGCGAGCCGAAGGACAGCGCTGACGCGAGCGGTTCAGCGACGCCGCCGATTGAACCAGCGCGACAGGCCTGGCACCAGCGCGAAGGCCAGGCCGGTGGCCAGGGCGATGCCCAGCGGGCGGCCACGTCTGGCCAGTTGCATGCCCACCGAGCGCGAGGTCGAAAGCGTTGCGGCGGCCGTTTCTGGCGCATGCCCGTTGTCCTCGAGCGACCACGGCGAGTCGCTGTGGTCCTTGATCGCGGTGACCAATGACTGCGCGGCGGGACGCGACAGCGCGTCGCCATGTCCGGCGATGACGAGCAAGCCGCCTGTCCGAACACGAAAGCGGACCGGCGTGCTCCCGACCACTTTCGAGTCGACGACCACCGGCAGCGGCGTCGCGCTCTTGATCAACAACTTCCGCCCGCTGGAGCTGTGGACCCGCGGGTCCTCGCCGACGGTGCCGACCTTGACCGCCAGAAAGTGGGTGGCCAACGTGGGCTGG
The DNA here is from genome assembly GCA_035309865.1 of Chloroflexota bacterium. Taxonomy (GTDB): domain Bacteria; phylum Chloroflexota; class UBA6077; order UBA6077; family CF-72; genus CF-72. Next base: position 6,110 of record DATGER010000053.1, on the reverse strand, counting down.
GACATCTCGTCGTAGACGCGCACGTCGAACAGACCGTCGTCGACCTTCGCCAGCGGCGCCACCACCAGGCCGGCCCCGGCGCGCGGCGTGTTCGCAACGATCGCCAGCATGCTCCGCGATCGGTACGCGCTGCGCTGCCCATCGAGGCGAATGCCGAGCATCGTGGGGGACATGTCGATCGCCTGCGGCAGATGCCGCGTGACGGCGTCCCAGCGACCCTTTTCGAAACCCTGCCCGGCGGTGGCAAGCGGTGCGGCAACACCCACCGCCCCGAATTCGAGGAACACACGCGGGCGTTTCATGCCGCGCGCCTGCGCCTCACCGACGTCGATGGCGCGCACCGGTGCCGCGGCGATCAGTGCGCACGCCGCGTTGAGATCGACCGGGATGCCGAGCGAGGTGGCCACGTTGTTGTAGGTCCCGAGTGGGATGATGCCGAGCACTGTCTGGCTCCCGATGAGGCCCCGCGCAACCGCCGCGACGGTGCCGTCGCCACCCGCGGCCAGCACGAGTGGATATCCGGCTCTGGCCGCTGCGCGCGCCTCGCGGCGGGCCTGCGACTTGTGCAGCTTCACGCGCACCTCGGCGGCGATGCCGCGTACGGCCAGCAGATCCACCAGTTCGCGAACCCGCAGCAAACTGTCGTGGTTGGGGCCAGACTTCGAATTGATGATCAGCAGCGCCGGCAGCGACGGCCCTGGCGACACCGGCGTCTGATCGTGATCAGGTGGCAGCAACTCACGGATGCGGGCAGCGGCCTGCAAGCGCACGATCTCGCGCGCCTGGCCCGCCTCGACGTGCTCAACTTTGGCGGCCAGTCGCGCCAGCCGCTTGACGCGTTTGGCCATGCGCACCGGCGCGGTCTTGGTCATGGGTGGCACTGTATCCGGTCGCCCAAGGCAAGAACCGAACCATCGACGTACACTCAGCCCCAGGCGAATGCTGCCACGCGACACACGCCAACTGCGCAGCCAGCGGTTGCGTCAGGCCAATTTCCAGGGCGACGCGCTGCGGCTGGGAATGAACTGGACTGAGGAGGACCTCGGCAAGCCTCAGGTGCTGGTCGACAGCGCGTACGGTATGGGACACCCGGGCACGTTCCACTTCCGGCCGCTGATCGAAGAGGTCAGCAACGGCGTGTTCGAAGCCGGTGGCAAGCCCGGCGTCTTTACCGTCAGCGACATCTGCGACGGCGTCGCGCAGGCGCATGCTGGGATGAGCTACTCGCTGGTCTCGCGCGACATCATGGCGGCCATGATCGAGATCCATGCCCTCGGACATCCACACGACGGCATGGTCCTGATCTCTGGCAACGACAAGTCGGTGCCCGCCCACCTCCAGGCGATCGCCCGGTGCAACTTGCCTGCGATCCACCTGCCAGGCGGGACACAACTCAACGGACCCGACTACGTCACCTCAGATCAGATGTGGGCCCTGGGCGCGGCGGTCCAGCGTGGCGAGGTGCCGCGCGAAGAACTGGAGCGGGCGCAGTCAATCGCCTGTCCGACGTGCGGCGCGTGCCAGTTTATGGGCAGCGCCAGCACGGGCCAGGTGTTCGCCGAGGCGCTCGGATTGGCCCTGCCCGGCTCGGCGCTGATCCCCAGTCCGCTGACCCGGCACCTGCGCTATGCGCGCGCCGCCGGCAAGCAGATCCTCCGACTGATTGCCGAGGACATCACCCCACGGCGGATTTTGACGCGCGACGCATTCGAGAATGCCATCATGCTGCACGCGGCAATTGGCGGGTCGACAAACGGCCTGCTCCACCTGCCGGTGATCGCTGCCGAGGTGGGCATTGACATCGCGCTGGATGACTTCGACCGCATCCACCGGCGGGTTCCGGTGCTGGCGAACGCGAAGACCACCGGTCGCTATCCGGTGGAGTACCTGTGGTACGCCGGCGGTGTACCGGCGGTCATGCTCGAACTCCGCGACTTGCTCCACCTGGACTGCCTCACGGTCACTGGCAAGACGCTTGGTGAGAACCTGGCCGACGTGGAGCGGAGCAGCTTCTTCGCCGAGACACGCGGCTATCTGAACAACGTCAAAGTCAGCCGCGAGGAAGTCTTGCGGCCGTTGGCCGCGCCATTTGGCCCGGAAGGTGGCATCGCCGTGCTGCGCGGCAACCTGGCGCCGGGCGGCGCGGTCGTCAAGTACTTCTCCGTCCCAGACGAGATGCACGTTCACGTCGGCCCGGCTCGCGTCTTCGACTTCGAGGACGCCGCGGTCGAGGCGTTGCTGGCCAGGCGGGTGCGGCCGGGCGATGTCGTCGTGATCCGCTACGAGGGTCCGCGGGCCAACGGCATGCCCGAGATGTATTTTGCGACGACGATCATTGCCGCGGATCCAGCGCTCTCGGCCACGACGGCTGTCGTCACCGACGGCCGCTTCTCGGGCGCGGCCAAGGGCCCGGCGGTTGGTCACGTGACACCGGAGGCGCTTGACGGTGGTCCGATTGCGCTTTTGGAAGACGGCGATCTGGTGGAGATTCACATTCCCGAGCGCCGGCTCGCGCTCGTCGGCATCGATCGCCGGTCTTCGCTACCCGACGAGGTCGACCGTGTGCTCGCGGCGCGGCGAGCGCGCTGGGTCCCGCCGCCGTCTCGGCACACCACTGGTATTCTGTCCCTGTACTCTCGCGTCGCCCGCGGCGCAGACGCCGGAGGAGCGCTCACATGACGTCGATCGTCCGGTGCCGAACGGCCACCACCGGGACGCACTTGCGCCTCATGCAGGCGGGCGGCGCCACCAGCGCGTTGCCAGGCACGCTGGCCGAACTCCTGCGCCTGACCGCGTCCGACTTCCGGGCCACGCTCGACATCGCGGCCAACGCGCCGCTGTTCGGCCCCGCGGCGTTCACGCTGCTCGCCCCCATCGACGGCGAAACCGAGGTCTGGGCGGCCGGCGTCACGTACAAGCGGTCCCAGGAAGCGCGTGTCGAAGAAAGCAGCACCCCCGACATTTACACCCGGGTCTATGAGGCCGCCCGACCCGAAATCTTCTTCAAGGCCACCCAGCGCCGCGTCGCCGGACCGGGTGCCCAGGTTGTCGTCCGCGCCGATTCGACCTGGGACGTGCCCGAGCCCGAAGTGGCCATCGTGGTCAACGCCCACGCCGAAATTGTCGGGTACACCATCGCCAACGACGTCAGCTCGCGCAGCATCGAGGGCGACAATCCTCTCTATCTCCCCCAGGCCAAGGTGTACGACGGCAGCTGCGCCCTGGGGCCCGGCATTGTCCCCGCCTGGGAGGTCGCTGATCCCTATGCGTTGGGTATCCGCATGCGGATTCATCGCGCCGGTGGCGTGTACTGGTCCGGCGCGACCAGCATGCGTGAGTTCGCCCGCCGATTCAATGACCTGGTCACGGCCCTGTTCCTGGAGGACACCTTCCCGGACGGCGTGATCCTGTCCACCGGCACCGCGCTCGTGCCCGACAGCACGTTCACCCTCGAAGCCGGCGATGACGTCGAGATCGAGATCGATACGCTGGGCAGCCTGCGCAACCCGGTCGTGCGCGGCAAAGCCAGTCGCCGCCGATAGCTCGCCAGATCGGTTCCGTTGAATCCCTTCCAGTCGGGTGGGTTCCGCTGGCTGTGGTGCTCGAGCCTCAGCACGGCGGTCGCCCAGGGCATCGAACGCACCGCCACCGCCTGGCTGGCGCTCAGCTCGACGGATTCCGGCAGCGGTGCGTTTGCGGTCGGGCTCACCCTGGCCGCCAGAATGTTGCCGTTGCTGGTGCTCGGGTTGGCCGCCGGAACGCTGGCCGACCGCAGCCGGAAGTCCCGTCAGCTCATGCTCGTGGCCGTCGTCGGCTTGACGGGCATGGCCTTCTTCAGCTGGCTGACCGGAACCCGCTCGCTCCAACTGTGGCAGGTGGTCGCGCTGTCCTGCGGCGCCGGCTGTCTGCAAGTGTTCGACACGCCGGCGCGCCAGGCGCTCGCCCTCGACACCGTGCCGCGGGAGGCTGCCACCAACGCGGTGGCCCTGCTCGCCCTGGCGGCGCGTCTGTTTTCCGCCGCCGGGGCGTTCAGCGCGGGAGTGCTGATCTCAACATCCGGGGTTGCGACCTGCTACGCGGTCATCGCGGTCGCCTGGGGACTGGCGGCGGCGCTGGTCAGCGCCGTGCGGCCGGCCGCCCCGAGTGGGACGCCGATCGCCCACATTGCGTTCGGGCAGGCGTTGCGGGATGCAGCCCGACTGATCGTCGACAACTCCGCGGTGCGAACGTTGACCATTGCGAGCATCGCGTGCGAAGTGTTCGCCTTTTCTTATATGAGCGCGGTGCCGGTGTTCGCGCGGGACGTCCTCCGGGTCGGCGTCGAGGGCTTCGGCACGCTGAACGCGGCCGCGGCGCTGGGCGGCAGCCTGGCGGTCATGGGACTGCTGGTTCTGCCAGGGCGCGTGCGCCGCGAGCCGGTGCTCGGCGCGGTGTTTATTCTGTACGGCGGATCACTGTTGGCACTGGCGACGACACGCGACCTGGCCCAGACAGCCGCGGTGCTCGTGGTCTCTGGGGCCTGCGCGGCCGCGTTCGACGTGTTGCAACAGACCCTCATTCAGTTGGCGGTGCCGGCGGGTCAGCGGGGTCGAGCGATGGGCATCTGGTTGTTCGGCATCGGTTCGGCACCGATTGGCCACGTCGAGATGGGCGCGCTCGCCTCGACGTTCGGGGCGCCCGCGGCCCTGTTGATCAACGGCACGGTGGTGGCGACCGCCGCGGTGACGTTGCTGGCCCGCTCGACTGCCTACTGGTGGCCAGACGTTCGAGATCGTCCGGGCTGAACTTGCCGGGCTTGTCGCGACCCGCGGCCATCGCGTTGGCGACTTCCTGGAGCACCTCGTTATATGGCGTCGGGATGCCGTGCAGGCGACCCAGGCGGACGATCTCCCCGTTGAGAAAATCAGCTTCGATCGAGCCCAGGCCGCGCTGCAGGCTCTGCCACGACGAGCCGAGGTTGCGGACGCCCGCCGGTAGTGGTGATTGGCGGTGCTGTTCCCGCGAGCGCTGGTCGAACGTGTCGGGCGGTTCGTACTCGACGCCTGCCGCCTGAAAACAGCGTTCGGTTTCGGCCCGGACCTGGAACATGAACCGGGTGCTATCGCCCTGGCCGTCGGTGATCGCCCCCATCGCGTTGCCCAGGTTGCTGAACATCTTGCCGGCCTTGGTTGCCATTACCTTCGGATTGGCGTACGCCGCATAGCTGGCGGCGCTGAACGCACGCGCGACCTCGTGGCACAGCGCGTCCACGCCCACCGGGAACTGGCCTATCTCAATGAAACCGGCGTTGTTCAGGCTGTTGTTGTGCACGACGCCCGGCTCGAGGAAGATGCCCGGCACGACGATCAACACCCCGTAGATCCGTTGAAAATAGCGCGCGGCGGCGGGCTCGTTGGTGATGCTGTTCTGGCAGCACAGGATGGGCAGCGAGCGCGGATCGCCGCCCGCGGCGCGGATGTCGACCAGGGCGCGATCGGTGTCTTGCGACTTGACGCACAGCAGCACCACGTCGTCGTGCGTAAAGCCAATATCTTCGGCACGGCTCACCGCCGGCACCTGTACCGTGTGCGTCTCGTCCGCCGTGATCAGCCGCAGCCCATCGCGGCGAATGCGCTCGACATGCGCTGCCCGCCCCACGAGCAGCGCATCCTGCCCCGTCCGGTGCAGGTGTCCACCCAACCCACTCCCAATCGCGCCCGCGCCAAAAACCACAAACCGCATTCGCGTTGAAGCGTAGCAACCCGGACACGAACGCTCGCGGGCCCCTCGCCTCTGCGATCTGCCGCTGTGCCGCGACGCTGCGCTCGCTCCCTTGCGGTTCGCAAGCAGACAGATTTCCGACTCCGGCAGAAGAAGTCCTCCCTGACTCCCTATCAATGGTGCTCGCCGACTCTCGGGGAATAGCCCGGCTTGCATGTCCAGACTCTGTACGGACCGAGCGCCGCGATGCAGGCTGCCGAACCTCCGCGTTGCTCGGCGCCTGTTGAGGTAGCCTCTGTCGCGAGGGCGCCGAAATGAATAGAACACAATCCCAGTGGATCATTGAAAAACGCGAAGCGGTCGCCGAACGCGGGATGGTGACCGCCATGCATCCGCTCGCGGCCGCGGCG
>DATGER010000052.1:0-16529 GCA_035309865.1 Chloroflexota bacterium | reverse complement strand
CATCCTGCTGCTGTGGGCCTCGCCGGTATATTCCGCGGAGCGCCGGGGAGCGTGGCCCGCGGCCCAGACTGGCGACGCCGATCCCGCGGGGCTCCAGACGCTGGCCGGCGGCGATAATGGGACGGCGACGTGCGGCACCTACGCGGTCAACTGGAACAACGTCCGCACGTTCGACATCAAGGTCCCTGGGTCCGCGACGCTGCGCGCGACGACGCCAGGCGGACGGCGCGTCATGGACCGTCGCATCCGCTCGCCCCGGGCGAAAGACTCATTTCGCCGATCTGAGCTTTGCCGCGTCGCCGTTCCTGCCGATGGTGTTCGCCTACGACGGGACGAGCTACGTGGAGGCGACCCGTCAGTTTCCTGACCGCCTCACCGCCGAGATCCAGCAAGCCGAGGCCGACCTCACCGAGGCGGTTGCGCGGCCACTCCCCGCGGACGCGCCGAGCCAGTTCGCGTATGAGGAACAAGAGAGCGTGGCCCTGCGACTATTTGGCCTGCACGTCCTGTTCGGGGACGCCGACCAGGCGCTGCCCCGCATCGAGTCCCGCGTGGCGCCACCCGTCGCCCAGTGGCTTGCGACCAACGCGGCCGACGCCAGGGCCGCGATAGCCGATCGCTATACGCTGACGGCCGATGACTGAGCGAGCAGCTGTCCTGACGCAGCACGTGCGCGCAGCGGGTGCGGCGTTGATTCACACCGTCGCCCAGGTGGACGACGCGGACTGGGGGCGGGTTGTCGAGGACGGGGTCTGGTCACCCGGCAAAGACGCGGAGCATGTGACGCAAGGTGCGGCGTACCACCAGTGGCTGGTCCGGACGACCGCGCTGGGTGACACGTCGGAGCGCACCGCGACGACTCAGCGGGACATCATGGTCGCGCGCCTGCCGAAGAGCGAGGTACTCGCGCTCCTGCAGCAACGCACGGACCAGAGCGCGCGGCTGGTGGAGAGCCTATCGGACGAGCAGCTGGATCTGCCGGCGCCGAGGTTCGGCCCGGACGGCCCGCCGCGGACCGTCGCGCAGATGATCGAAGGGCAGATGATCCGGCATTACTATGAGCACCGCGAAAACATCGAGGCCAAACTGCGACTCGACTAGCGGTAGTTGGGCTTCACCTGCAGATGGACATATGCGATCAGCAGAATAATGATCAAGGACAGGACCGTGGCGTGGACCAAGCTGCTCAGGAAACTCACGACCAGCCCGAACCCGAGCAGCCACCAGCCGGTGGCCTTCCGCTGCAGCATCAACCATCCGCCGACCAACTCAAGCACCGAGCTGATGAGGGCAATGCCCGAACCGACGATGAGCGTGAAGCCCGTACCTGGGGACCCGAACATGATCAACACAGGCCCCAGAATCGATGAACCAACCAGCGCCACGAGCGATATGAGAATGCCAAGGACGCCAAACACAATTGCGACCCACGGCGCAAAACTCATGTACCCGTTCAGCAGTCCGGGAGGCGCGGCTGGCAAGACTTCGCGCGCGCGATCGGCGTACGTGTCGATCTGAGTCTTCGTCTCATCCCAGGTCCGCTGCTGTGCGGGCGGCATCGAACCAGGGCTGGCGGTACCACCGCTCATTGACTCACCCGCTGCACGCGGTGGCTCGGCGGCGTGCTGGCCGCTGGTCGGCGTTTCCATGGCTCGATCCTCCCATGTCATCTGCGGCCCCCCGCATGGGCGCAGCGTACACCATTGGACCCTGCCGTAGAATCGACCCGTAGGGGATCTCTGATCGCGATGGCTGTCCAGACCAAGGACGCACTGGTCGGCGCGCGGCCGGCGGCAGCGCCAGCGAGTGGCATTTCGCCCAGGCGAGTCCTCGGGCGCGACTGGGCGGCAGCGTGGCTGTTTCTCGCGCCGTGCATGCTCGTGATCGTCGGCCTGATCGCGTATCCGTTCTTCTCGGCCATCGTACTCAGCTTCGAGGCCAAACTCGTCGGCAGCCCGGCAACCTGGGTTGGCTTCGACAACTACGTCCAGTTGTTGACCGGGCGCGACCTGAGCGAGCAGTTCTGGCAGGCCCTCCGCGTCACGGTCAGCTTCACCATCGTCGCGATCGCGGCCAAGCTGGTTCTCGGGATGAGCATGGCGCTGTTGCTCAACGAACCGTTCGCCGGCCGCAACGCGGTGCGGGCCTTCTTCTTTCTGCCGTGGGCGGTGCCGACACTGATCGCGGGCCTGACCTGGAAGTGGATGTATGACGGCAGCCAGGTCGGGCTACTCAACCTGCTGATCATTCGATTTGGCCTGAGCAACGACCTGGTGCAGTGGCTGGGCAACTACAACCTGGCGCTCTGGGCAGTCGTCGTGGCCGTCGTCTGGACCAGCACCCCGTTCTTCTCGATGATGCTGCTGGCCGGCTTGCAGGCCATTCCCGGCGAGCTGTACGAAGCCGCCAAGATCGACGGCGCCGGCGTCTTCGGACGCTTTCGGCACGTGACGCTCCCCAGTCTGACCAACATCATCGTCATCACCACGTTGCTATCCACCATCTGGACGGCGACCAGCATCAACCTGGTCTATGTCCTGACTGGCGGTGGGCCGGCCAACGCCACCATGACCGTGCCGTTGCTGTCCTACGAGATCGGCGTGGCGGGCGCCCAACGCCTCGGCATGGGAGCCACGATCTCGCTGGTGTTTTTCCCGGTCTTTCTGGTGATGATCGTGTTTTTGACCCGACGCATGCTCGCCGAGGAGCGGTCCGGGTGACGCGGCGGCTGGTCCATACCGCCGGCCTGCTGGTCTTCGCGCTCTGGACCGGGCTGCCGTTCTACTGGATCGTCGTCACGGCGATCAAACCCAATCTGCTGATCTACCGCGAGCCATCGCTGTTCCCCAGCCAGATAACGGGCGAGCACTTCGCGTTCGTGCTCGGCCAGACGCCGTTTCTGCTGTATGTGAAAAACAGCGTGGCGATCACCTTCGTGACGACGACGCTGGCGATGGTCATCGGCACGCTGGCCGCCTACGCCATCGCCCGCATGACCTTCGCGGGGCGGAAGTGGGTGGCCCGCGGCGTAGTGGTGACCTACCTGGTCCCGGCCTCGATCCTGTTCATTCCGATGTTCCAGGTGATCTATTCGCTCGGGCTGATCGACAACATTGTCGGTTTGATGGTCGTGTATTTGACGTTCACCGTGCCGTTCGCCACGTGGATGATGCTCGGCTACTTTCGCAATGTGCCGATCGAGCTCGAGGACGCGGCCCTGGTGGATGGCTGCTCGCGGCTCCAGGCGCTGGTGCGCATCATGATCCCGATCGCGCTACCCGCTCTGGCGGTCGTGGCGCTGTTCGCCTTTACGCTGTCCTGGAACGAGTTCCTGTACGCGCTCGTCTTCATCGGCAGTGACTCGCAGAAGCCGCTCACGCTGGGCCTGATCGGACTCGTGCGGGGTGACACGTTCCCGTGGGGGCCGATGATGGCCGCTTCACTGCTCGGCGCGCTGCCGCCGACACTGGTATACGTGGTCTCTCAACGCTGGGTCGTCTCGGGCCTGGCGGCTGGGAGCGTCAAGGGGTAGGAGGGGAACTCACACGATGACGGCTCCAACTCGACGCGCGTTTCTCCGTGACTTAGGGCTCGGCGCAGGCGTGCTCCTGCTCGCGGCCTGCGGCCAGGCGGCCCAGCCGGCCGCGGCGCCCACTCCAGCGCCAGCGGCCCCCACAGCCGCAGCAGCGGCGGCGGCGGCGCCGGCCGCCGCGGGCGGCGCCAAATCCAACGGCACCAAACTTACCGTCTGGGGCTGGCAGAGCTTCACCCCCGAGGGCGACAAAGCCCTCGGGGACCAGATGCAGGCCTGGGGCGCCGCCAACAAGACCCAGGTTGAATACGTCGTCGTCGAAAACTCCCAGTTCCCGCAGAAGCTCGCCGCGTCCGTCGAGGCCAAGGCGCCGCCGGACGTCGTCATGCTGACCGGTGCCTCGAACGTGCTCGACTACGCCAGCCGCGATCTGTTGGCCGACGTCTCGGACGTCTGGAAGGGCACCAGCACGCAGTCCGGCGGCTTCTGGAGCTTCGTCGATCCGCTGTACAAGATCGGCAGCACGTATTACGGCATCCCCTTCGAGGCCGAGACATCGCCATTGTTTGCGCGCACGGACCTGATCCAGCAGGCCACCGGCCAGCCTGATCCGCCCAAGACGCTCGACGATCTGACGACGATCTGCAAAAAGCTCAACAACCCGCCGACCCTGTACGCGTGGGGGTTCACCCTGGGCCGCACGCCCGACTGCGCCGGCAACACGCTCAACATCATCTGGAACGACGGCGGCACGCTGGTCGACAAAGATGGCAAGGTTGCCCTGAACAGCCCCGAGACCGTCGCCGCGCTGACCCGCATCAAGGGTTGGTGGGACGACAAACTCATCCCGCCCGACTCACCGACCTGGGATGACACCGGCAACAACGCCGCTTTCCAGAAGAAACAGTCGGCCTTTGTCATCAATCCACCGTCGATTTATGGCTGGATGGTCGCCAACGACCAGGACCTGCTCAAGAACGCGACGATGGCCGCGGTGCCCGCTGGCAAGAGCGGGACGTACTCGAGCTCCGGCGCGTGGTCATGGTCGATCTTCAAGACCAGCAAGAACTCCGACGGCGGCAAGGATCTCATCCACTATCTGATGGATCCCAAGCAACTGCAGGCCGTCTACAGCCAGGTTGGCGGACGCTGGTTTCCGATCTACCAGGACGGCATCAAGGACGAGTTCTGGACGTCGAAGCCGCAGTTCAAGTTCTACCCCGACCTGCTCAAAGGCGGCCGCGACATCAGCTACCCCGCCGCCCCCGAGGCCAACATGTTCGCCGCCCTCGGCGAAGTCCAGACGCGCCTGATAATTCCCGACATGGTCCAGGAGATCGTCGTCAAAGGCACGCCCGTGGCCGACGCCGTCAAGAAGACCCACGACGCGATGGTCGAAGTGTTCAAAGCTCGCGGCGCAAAGGTCTGAGTACGAGGTCCGGGTCGGGGAACCCCGCGAAGCTGCGTGTCGCGTACTCGTCCGGGTCGGGGGAGCGCTGCGCGCCCCCCGCCGCCAGTCGCTGCTTCGCTCGCAAGCTCGCTGCGCGCTCCTTCCCGCGGCGACCCCCCGCTTAAGAACCTACTGACGGGTACTCCGACCCGTAGCACGCTGCTGAAATGACCGGTTCGCGGGGTGAGAGTCCGCAGTTTCTTCTGCTCGTGGCGGTATTCGTCGGTGCGCTCGACCAGACCGTAGTCGCGGCGCTGCTTCCAGCCGTCGTTCGCGACTTATCGGTGCCGTTCGATCGGCTCGACCAGGCGGCATGGGCCGTGACGCTATACCTGGCGGCGTACGCCGCGGTGGTGCCGTTTGCGGGGCGGCTCATCGACGCCGGTGCGCATTCCGTGGTCCTCCTCAGCGGGCTGGGCGTCTTCGCCGCCGGCTCAATTCTATGCGCACGGGCCGACACACTCGAGCTGCTGGTCGCGGGGCGAGTGGTGCAAGCCCTGGGCGCAGGCGTGTTGCTCCCGGTCGCGCTCCACCGAGCGGGCCACGGCGACCCGTACCGCCGGCTGGTCCGGGTCGGCGTGGTGGCGGCGGTCGCGGAGGCGGGCGCGGTGTGCGGGCCGATCTACGGCGCAGGCGCGCTCGCACTGCTGGATTGGCGCTGGGCCTTCTGGTTCAACCTCCCGGTAGTGGCCTTTGTGGCCCTCGCCGTGGTGGCCGCGTCGACCGATCGCCTGCGCCTGCCACGTGTGCCCTGGTCGGCGCTGTTCCCGCCTGTGGCGGTCGGTCTAGCGCTCGGCGTGGCCGTCGCCGGCATCTCCCGGGAGGTGGCGCGAACCGCGGCCTGGTTGCCGCCGGCATGCGCGGTCGCCGCCTCTGCGCTACTACTCTGGGTGGTCCGGATCGAGTATCGACGGCGACCGCCGTCCGCTCTGGCGCGCCTGGGCCGCCTGGCCGGATTCTGGGTCCTCCTCGGCCTCCACCTGCTGCTGGGGGTCGCGCTGGTGACGCCCCTCGTGCTAGTTCCGGTCTGGGCCAGCACGCTGCTTGCGCTGGACCCACCCGGTGCCGCCCAGGTCTTGCTGTGGCTCACCCTGGCGATTCCGCCGACGGCGCTGCTCGGCGCCGCCGCGGCCGCGCGCGTCGGCCGGCGCGCCACAGCCGCGCTCGGCTTTGGCCTGGTGGCGGCCGGGCTGTACGGCATGGGCGGGTGGCCGGCCACCAGCACCCTGCCCGAGATGACACCTTCGCTGATCATCGCTGGATTGGGATTCGGTCTGGTCATCGCGCCGCTGACCGACCTGGTCTTCGGCTTTGCCGATCTGCCAGCCGTGGGCAGCGCGATCGGCCTCGCCACGGCGGCACGCGTCGTGGGCATGGCGATTGGCCTGGCGGCGCTGACCCGATGGGGCATCAATCAGCTGACGGCTCGACTGGCGGACCTTCCGCCGCCGAGTTTTACTGGCGGGATCGCGGCGTTCGGCGCCCTGGCCGAGTACCAGCGCGCGGTCAGCGCCATCGGCGCGGACATCTTCGGCGCGTTGTTCCGCGCGGGGGCCATCTGCGCCGCCCTGGCGGCGATCGGACTGCTGGCCGTCCGCGAGCCAGTCGCGGTGAACGACTGACTGCCGGCTTTGCCAAAACCGTACTTGTTGCTGATCGCGGCGGCGCTCGTGGCCTGTTCGGGGCCAAGCTCCGCTGGCGACACCCAGGCGCTGGTACAGCGCGCCATCGGCCGGACCGCCGCACTCCACAGCGCCCATTTCCAACTCGACGTCAGCAAGGGCGCGATGCGCATTGGGCCCTCGCTGGAGGTCACCAGAGCCGAAGGCGACCTGGGGCGTCCCGACCAGCTGCGCGTGCGGGCGACGGCGCGTTTCGGCGGCCTCATCGTCGAAACGGAGCTGGTGCAGGTCGATGGTGCGGGCTACATCTTGAGCCCGTTCTCGCAGAAGTGGGAGTCGCTAGGCGGCGCCCTCGTACCGGTGCCAATGCTGGATCCGGACCGCGGCATCAGCCGACTGTTGCGCGCCATCGAAACCCCCCACGCCGAAAACGCTGACGACATCGACTCACAGCACGCCTGGAAGCTGACGGGTCGGATCCCGGCCAGCGAAATCACCGCGCTCGTGGGCGGCACACCCATCGCTGGATCAGCCGATGCCGAGTCGCTGCTGACCGACGACGGCCTGGTGCGGCGGTTGATCCTGCGCGGCGCGGTCGTCGATGGCGAGAGTCCAGAGATCACACGAACCTTCAATTTCTCGCACTTCGACGAACCAGTCGTAGTTGAGGTCCCCAGCTAGGTAGCCTGACGCGCATGCTGACCAACAGCCTCAAGCACAAACTGGCCGCCGGCCAGCCGGCGACCGTGATCGCGCCGTTCGCCTCGTCCGCGGGTCTGGTCGAACTCCTCGGGCACCTCGGCTTCGACGGGGTGTTCCTCGATTGCGAGCACGGCCCCGGCGGCTGGGAAGACATCGAGCACATGGTCCGCGCGGCCGAAGTGGCGGGCTACAGCTCGGTGGTGCGCGTGGACCGCAACGACGCCGCGACGATTACCCGCGCCCTGGATCGTGGCGCGGGCGGCGTGCAGATACCCCACGTCAATACGGCCACCGAAGCCGCGGCCGCGGTGCAACACGCCAAGTACGCCCCGCTGGGCCATCGCGGCTGGAGCGGTTGGCGCGCGGTCTTCGGGGAAGACCCGGCCGAGTATCCGCGGCGGGCCAATGCCGAGACCCTGGTGGTGGTGATGCTGGAGGAAGTCGACGCGCTCCACAACCTGGACGAGATCCTGCGCATCGAGCACATCGACGTGTTCTTCGTCGCCCCGGGCGACCTGGCCCAGTCCATGGGATTCCCGGGCCAGGTGGACCATCCGCAGCTCAACGCCGCCATCGAGGATGCACTGCGCCGTGTCCGCGCCGCCGGACGCGTCAGCGGCACGCTGACGACGCCCGCATTGGTGGACCGTCATCTGGAGCTCGGTGTGCAGTTCCTGTACGTCGGGCTGGGGTCGTTGCTGGGACCCGCGGCCAGAGACTTCGTACACCGCGTCCACGGGGCGTAAGCAACGCTGCACCTGGTCGGCGATGTCATCGGCGTGCTGGATGCCCTCGGCGAATCGCACGCCGTGGTGATGGGGCACGACTGGGGTGCTCCGGTCGCCTGGAACACCGCGCTGTTGCGGCCCGACCGCGTGCGTGGCGTCGTCGGCATGAGTGTGCCCCACGCGCCGCGTGGCCCCGTCAGTTCGCTCACCGCGATGCGCTCCCGCTTTGGCGACGGTTTCTATATGGCGTACTTCCAGTCGCCAGGAGTGGCGGAGGCCGAGCTGTCGCGGGACGTGGCCGCCACCATGCGGCGTTTTCTCGTCGCTTCCTCAGGCGACGCACCGGTGCCCGACGGGCCGCGTCCGCCGGTGATCCCGCCGGGCGCCGGCATGCTCGACATCCTGGCGGACCCGGCTGAGCTGCCCGCATGGCTGAGTCAGGCAGACCTCGACTTCTACGTCGCGGAGTTCGAACGGACGGGTTTTTCGGGCGGCCTGAACTGGTACCGCAGCATCGATCTGAGCTGGGAACTCATGGCGCCGTGGCAGGGCGCGCTCGTTACACCCCCGGCGCTCTACATCGCCGGCGACCGCGACCTGGTCGTCAACTTTCCGGGCATGAGCCAACTGATCCCGAACCTGGGCAGGTTCGTACCTAACTTGCGCAAGACAGTCATGCTCTCGGGTTGCGGCCACTGGACGCAGCAAGAACGCGCCGGCGGAAGTAAATTCCGCAATCGTCGAATTCGTGATAGGTCTCTCAACCTGACGGGCGTTCGGCCGCCCGCTCGGCTTCGCCCGCTCCTTCAGAGGGGCGGTTCTCGGTAGTGACAGGAGACAGCTGAATGAGCTCACCGAAACGGGCGATCGTGATTGGCGGAAGCATGGCAGGGTTGCTCGCAGCGCGCGTCCTCGTGGACCACTTCAGTGAAGTCGTCCTCGTGGAGCGTGACCGGCTGCCGGCCGAAGCCGAGTTCCGCGCGGGGGTCCCGCAGTCGAGGCATTTGCATGTCCTGCTCCGCCGTGGGGCCCAGTTGCTCGAGCAATTCTTTCCCGGCATCAGCGCCGACCTCGTGAGCGCCGGCGCCGAGATCCTGAGCTGGCCGCGCGATCTGCTGTGGCTCGGCCCGGGCGGCTGGGGCCAGCGGTTCGACCTCGACTTCACGCTCATTTGCAGCCGCCGCGAGCTCGTCGAGTGGAGCGTCCGCCGCCGCGTGCTCGCCTCAGAACGGCTGCGCGTCGTCCAGGAACATGACGTGACCGCGCTGATGAGCACCCCTGACGGCGGCGCTGTCCGTGGCGTTCGGCTACATGCCCGGGGCGACGCGGACCCTGCATCAGCGCACGAGCTCGAGGCTGCACTCGTCGTGGACGCCAGCGGGCGCGGCTCCAGAGCGCCCGAGTGGCTCCAGGCCCTCGGCTACCCCGCTCCGCGTCAGACGGTCGTCAATCCGTTCCTCGGCTATGCCAGCCGGCAGTACGAGCCACCGCCCGGCTTTCACGCCGACTGGCGCGCCCTGTTCTTGCAGGCCCGAGCTCCGCAGACAACGCGCGCGGGTGGGCTGTTCCCGATCGAGGGTGGCCGATGGATCGTCACGCTCGCTGGCATCGGCGGTGACTACCCACCCACCGACGACGAGGGTTTCCTCGAATTCGCGCGCAGCTTGCGCACGCCCATTCTCTATGAAGCAATCAAAAACGCTCGGCCGCTGACGCCGATTGCCGGGTATCGGCGCACCGAAAACCGGCTGCGCCACTACGACGAGCTCCAGCGCTGGCCAGATCGGCTGGTCGTGCTCGGGGACGCCGCCTGCGCCCTGAATCCGATTTACGGGCAGGGCATGAGCGTTGCCGCCGAAACGGCGCTGGTGCTCGACGACTGGGTCCGCCGCGCTGAGGCGCCGCTCGCGTTTCAGCGACGGTTGGCCAGATCGATCACCACGCCGTGGCTACTCGCAACGGCCGAGGACTACCGCTATTCGACGACCGAGGGCGGGCAGCGCGACCTGACCACGCGGCTGATGCATCGCTACTTCGATCAGCTGACGCGGGTGGCGCTGGTCGATCCGGTCGTGCAGCGCGCGTTTCTCGGTGTCATCCACTTGCTGGCCGCGCCGAAGGTCCTGTTCCAGCCACATATCGTCGCGCGCACGCTGCGTGGCCCGGGCGGACGCCGCCTGAGTCAACCGCCGACGCTTACCCCACTGGCCGACTCTGTCCCGGCGGCCGTTATCTGACCTGACTTCTCGACCTGAAGAAGTTAAAGCCCCTCTCCCTCGGGGAGAGAGGGGGTTTCGGGGGGTGAGGGTGCGAAATGCCCCCTGGCCATGCGCCGCACGCTGGTATGTTGTTACGTTGTTACGTGTTGACAGCTCGAGTCGATCGGCCGTACCCGGGCGTTACCGCGCCGCGCTGCGCGGTAAGCTCGGCGTTGGGGTGAGGTAGCTGGAGAAGAGAACATGTCCGAGTTCACCTACGACATGCTCGTGATTGGCTCTGGTCCGGCCGGCCAACGCGCGGCGATCCAGGCCGCCAAGCTCAACAAGCGCGTGGCCATCGTCGAGCGCAAGGCCGTCATTGGCGGCATCTGCATCAACACCGGCACGATCCCGAGCAAGACCCTGCGCGAAGCAGTCCTGTATCTGTCTGGCTATCGATTGAAGGGTCTGTACGGGGAGTCGTACGCGGTCAAGCAGAACATCACGATGGAGGACCTGCTCTTCCGCACCGATCACGTCGTCCGCCACGAGATCGACGTCACGCGGCATCAGTTGATCCGCAATCAGGTGGAGGTGCTCAGCGCAGAGGCCGGCTTTGTCGATCCCCACACCATCCGTCTGAGCTCGATGGACGAGCACGGCGCGAACTCGACGCGCGATGTCACCGCGTCGAAGGTCGTCATCGCCAGCGGCACCGAAGCCACGCGCGATCCGCACATTCCCTTCGATGGACGTCGGATCTGCAGCAGCGACGACGTCCTGCTGCTGCCGAATTTGCCGCGGAGCCTGACCGTCGTCGGCGCGGGCGTCATCGGCCTGGAATACGCCAGCATGTTCGCGGCGCTCGGCGTTCGGGTGACGCTGATCGACAAGCGCCAGCGCCTGCTGCCCTTCGCCGACAGCGAGATCACCGACACGCTGGCGCACCACTTGCGCGAAAGCCGCGTCACGCTGCGTCTGGGTGAGGAAGTGTCGGGCATGGAGCTCACCAGCGACGCCTCGGGCGATCGCGTGCGCATTCATCTGGCCAGCGGTAAGCAGGTGGTCACCGATACGGCGCTCTACAGTGTCGGGCGGACCGGGGCGACCTCAGCGCTCAACCTGCCCGCGGCGAACTTGCCGGTCGACGAGCGCGGGCGGCTGACCGTCAACGAGCACTATCAGACCCGCGTGCCGCACATCTACGCCGCCGGCGACGTGATCGGCTTTCCCAGTCTGGCGTCGACGTCCATGGAGCAGGGCCGGCTGTCGGCGTGCCACGCGTTCGGCGTCGCTGCCACGAGCGTCCCGGCGCTATTCCCGTATGGCATTTACGCGATCCCCGAGATCTCGATGGTTGGTCGGACCGAAGAGGAGCTCACCCTGGCCGGCGTGCCGTACGAGGTGGGGAAAGCCCACTATCGCGAGATCGCGCGGGGCCAGATCATCGGCGACAGCTCGGGCATGCTGAAACTCATCTTCCACCTCGAGACGCATGAACTGCTGGGCGTGCACATCATCGGCGAGGGCGCCAGTGAGCTGATCCACATCGGCCAGGCCGTCCTCAGCTTCGGCGGCCGCATCGAGTACTTCGTCAACACCGTCTTCAACTACCCGACCCTGGCCGAGTGCTACAAAACCGCCGCCTTCGACGGCATCAACCGCATGGGCTGGCAATCCACGGACGACGTCGTCATCAGCCCCACTGCCGCCTAGGAGTAGTCCGGGTCGGGGGAGCCTGCTGGCCCCCCGCCGCCAGTCGCCGCTGCGTGCAAGCACGTACACGGCCCTCAGGTCTAGCGGTCGGATGCCAAAAGTGCGAACATATGTTCTGTGCCGGGTGAGCCGACCATCTTGCATGCCGACCTCGACGCGTTTTATGCGTCGGTCGAGCAACGGGATGCGCCTCGTTTGCGAGGAAGGCCGGTGCTCGTCGGCGCGGGGGTGGTACTCGCGGCGAGTTACGAGGCCAGAGCGTTCGGCGTCTACTCCCCGATGGGCCTGACGCAGGCGCGCCGGCTGTGTCCCCAGGCCATCGTTGTTGGGCCCAGGTTCGAGGCCTACTCTGAGGCGAGCAAACAGGTCTTCGAGATCTTCGATCAGACCTCCCCGGTGGTCGAAGGCCTCTCCATCGACGAGGCGTTCCTCGACGTTCGCGGCATGGAGCAGATCGCCGGGACACCCACCGAGATGGCCGTGCGGTTGCGAAGCCAGGTCCGTGAACGCGTTGGGCTGCCCATCACGGTCGGGGTAGCCAGAACCAAGTTCCTCGCCAAAGTGGCCAGCGGCGTCGCCAAGCCCGATGGGCTCCTGGTGGTGCCGACCGACGGCGAACTGGCGTTTCTGCATCCGCTGCCGGTCGAACGGCTGTGGGGCGTCGGCGTGGTCACTGCACGCAAGCTCCACGATCGCGGCCTGACGACCGTCGGCGACGTCGCGCGCCTGGATGAAGACGCGCTGGTCGCGGCACTCGGTCAGGCTGCCGGTCGCCACCTGCATGCGCTGGCCCACAACCGCGATCCACGCCCGGTCCACGTCGGCCGTCGGCGACGGTCGATCGGCTCGCAGCGCGCGCTGGGTCGGTCGCGGCGATCGGCCGACGCAATCGACACGGTCGTGGTAGGACTGGTGGACCGCGTCACACGTCGCATGCGCGCCGCCGGTCGCGTCGGCCGCACGGTCGTACTGCGCCTGCGCTTCGACGATTACTCGCGGGCGACGCGGTCGCACACGCTGCCGTGGCCCACCGCGCAGACCCAGACGATCCTCGACACGGTCCGGGCGCTGCTGTCAGCCGCGATGCCGATGATCACCCGGCAGGGTCTCACGCTGGTCGGCGTCGCGGTGGCGAACCTCGATAGCGACGGCGCCATCCAACTCACGCTCCCGTTCGATCGGCAAGCCAGCGCGGCCCTCGACGCCGCGCTCGACAAGGTCCGCAACCGCTTCGGCTCCGCCGCCATCACCCGCGCCGTCCTCCTCGGCCGCGACACGGGCTTTTCCATGCCCATGCTCCCCGATTGAATCCGACGCTGCGCCGGCCAACGCTCCGATTCTGTCACGCCGCTGGCGATGCTTTCGACATGCACGGCACCGCGTTGGTCGAAGCCGCTCGGAAGTCTCCTTCCAGGGTGGCTACGATCGACAACCGGAGCAACTGCTCGCGGTCTTCGCCAACCGGGTTGCGGTAGCGATTCACAACGCGCTCTGTCAGTGTCCATCCAATAGAGCGAGCGAAGCGATGCGGGCAGCATACCGACGCCCGCGCAACGCCTGCTACGCTAAGGCCACAACCCATGGAGGGATACGGCGTATGTTGACTCGCGAAGAAAACGACTTGCTGTGCCGGGTCGGCCCGGGCACCCCGATGGGCGAGCTCATGCGGGAGTACTGGCTCCCTGGCCTGCTGTCGAGCGAGTTGCCAGGACCGGACAGCGACCCTCGCCGAATCATGCTGCTCGGCGAAAAGCTCATCGCCTTTCGCGACACCAACGGCCAGGTCGGCCTCCTGCAGAATCACTGCCCCCACCGCGGCGCATCGCTGTTCTTCGGACGCAACGAGGAAAGCGGCCTGCGCTGCGTCTACCACGGCTGGAAGTTCGACGCCACCGGCAGATGCGTCGATATGCCCAACGAGCCCGCCGAGTCCGACTTTCGCACGAAGGTCAGCGCCGGGGCGTATCCGACCCGCGAGCGCGGCGGCATCATCTGGGTCTATATGGGCTCGCGCACCGAGAACCTGCCGTCGCTGCCGGACCTCGAAGGCAATATGCTGCCGGACGACCAGACCGGCATCGGGATCTTCCAGCGCGAGTGCAACTGGATGCAGGCGCTCGAGGGCGACATTGACACGGCCCACGTCGGCTTCCTGCACCAGGGCGCCATCTCCGCCGATTCCGCGCCCGAGGGCTCCTGGGCCAAGTACGCCCTGAGCGACCGCGCGCCGCGCTTCAAGGTGCTGGACATTGACGGTGGCGTCACCTACGGGACGTTCCGCCCGGCCAATCCCGGCAACACCTACTGGCGGGTCGCCCACTTCCTGTTCCCGTTCTACACCATGGTCGCGGCCGGCGTGCTGGGCCTCAAGGTGGCAGTGCGCGCGTGGGTGCCCATCGACGACAACCACTGTTTCGGCCTGAGTATGTCCAAGCTGGGCACCCAGGGCCGGCAGCGGCAGCCACAGGTAGGCGGCAACCTGGTTGATGCGCCGGTGCGGCCAGACTCGACCGATTGGTACGGGCGGTTCCGCTTCGAAGCCAACGCCGGGAATGACTTCCAGATCGACCGCCAGAAGCAACGCGGCGGGACGAGCTATACGGGCATCCCGTCGGTATCACTGGAGGACCACGCCGTCACCGAGAGCATGGGGCCAATCTACGATCGCACCAGTGAGCACCTCGGCAGCAGCGACGCGATGATCATCCGGACCCGCCGCCGCCTCATGGCCGCCGCGGCCGCCCGGCGCGACCGGGGCGCCATTCCGCCCGGCGTCGATCAGCCCGAAGCCTACCGCCTCCGCTCCGGCGGCGTAGTCCTCCCCGACGGCGCCGACTGGTTCCAGGCCACGCTGCCGCTCCAACAAGCCTTCGTCGAACATCCCGGGCTAAATCTCGAAGTCCTGGGCGGCGTGCCCGCGGTCTAGGCGGTCCCTCGAGGACCCGTAAGTCGTGAAGGCCGAGGATGGTCGCCGTTGAAGGTGACCATGTCGCGGAGCGCGCCGCCGCGGGTCCAGGCGATGGCTGGCAGCTCGCGACACCAGCGCGTAGGTGCCAGCCATCATCATCAGCGCACCGCTGCGGCTTCAACCAACCGCCGCGGCTGGTGGCTCGCATATGCAGGTGTTGCACCATTTGCTTTTCCTCCGGCTATCGAAACGGAGCGAGCGAAGCGAAGCGGGCAGCTCAGGTCCCGCTGAGGACGCCCTGCCGGGCCAGAACTTGTTTGTAGACGTTCCGAATGTTGCGCTCGGTGACGTTGTCGCTCATCGGAAACAGGCGCTGGCCGATCGGGTATGGGTCGATATCCCTGGCCACGTCGAGCGGCTGGGCAACGGCCTCATCCTCGGTCAGGCCGCGGTGCACGTATTGCTCGATGACGCCGATCCAGTTGTGGATGATCTGCGCCTGTTCAACCAGATAGGTTCTGTCACACGGCTCGCCGTGGCCCGGCACGATCGTGTGCACGTCCAGCGCCGCGATGCTCTCGAGCGCGGCGAGCCATTCCCAGGGGTCGGCCTCCTGGAGAAAGGTCTTGCACTGATGAAACACGTTGTCGCCCGTGAAGACAACGCCGTCAGCCGGGACATACACGGACGTCTGGGGCGGCGTATGGCCAGGGTGATGCAGCAGCTCGATCTGCTGAGCGCCGAGTTGCAGCCGAAGCTTCCGGCCAAACGTACGCGTGGGCGGGTTGGGCGGGTAGCTGGGGTGGTTGAAGAGCCACACGCTGTCTGGATCGGCGGTCTTCAAGACGTCCAGTGTCTGGGCGCCCGTCATCATCGGCAGCATCTGTTCATAGCGGGCGACCATGCGCTCCTGGCCGATGACTTCAACGCCCGGAAAGTACGCATTGCCGCGAATGTGGTCGGGATGCGGCTCCGTGTTGACGAGGTGGCGGATCGGCCCGTGTTCGAGCAGGCGCTCGCGCCAGCGGACGGCCTCGATCGGCTGCTGCGGCGTATCGATCATGAACACGCCGGCGCCGGTCGTCACAAAGCCCGGATTGCAGCCCCAGAAGTAAATCTCCGCGTAGACGTGCTCGCTGATACGTCGCATGGCAGTCTTTTTAGAACATCACCATAGGTGGCAGTCCAGTCCGCGCCCGGGCGTAGACCGGTCAAGCTCGAGATCAGCGAGAGCACGGTCAGACAACGTTGCTGAGGCACTGTCCGCCGCGGACGCTACGCGGCTTCTGAGTACTCACGTGGCCATCACGGTGGCTTAAACACCATAGGCATTCGCCCGCAGCTTCGCGGCTCCCCTCGGTTCCTCGCGTATCAAGAACCGAGTCTCTGTCCGTCGACCGGGAGCGAGCGAAGCGATGCGGGCGAGATCCGTAGAGGTCAGGCGCCGGCGGGGGCCTGCGGTATGACGTCCGTCATCTGCTGGTCGATGCGGGCATCCACCTGCTGTTTCTGTGTGGCTGCCTCGGCAGCGCTGATGCGACCGTCGGTGACGGCCTGGTCGATGCGCGTGTGCGCGGCGGTCTTCAGTGCGGTCGCGACGTCAGCCGGGTTCTTGCCGTGCGCCGTGGCCACGGCACTCAGGGTTTTCCCTGGCAGCTCCTGCTGGAGCTGCG
>DATGER010000051.1:0-38103 GCA_035309865.1 Chloroflexota bacterium | reverse complement strand
CCGTAGCCACCTCAGGTGACGGTTCTAGAGCCGTCGGTGACGGTTCCACCGCGACCCGTGACGCTGCTGCGCGAACGCGTGACGCTCTTCGGGGCGCAGGTGACGCCGCGGCGGCGGCAGGCGGCGGCTCCACGGCCGTCGGTGACGGTTCCATGCCCGTCAGTGACGGTTCCACCGCGACCCGTGACGCTGCCGCGCGAACGCGTGACGCTCTCGCCGGCGCAGGTGACGCCGCCGCGGCGGCAGGCGACGGCTCCACGGCCGTCGGTGACTGTTCTATGCCCGTCAGTGACGGTTCCATGCCCGTCAGTGACGGTTCCATGCCAGTCTGTGACGGTTCCACGGCCGCGGCCCGTGACGGGCTGGGCTCGGCGCGGTCGCCCAGCGGTTCGCCGGGTGCCATTAGACCAGCCGCCGACGCCTGGCGCGCACGCCGTCGGCGGCCAGTGACGGCCGGCTCGCCTGGTGCTGGGGGGAACACCGTCTCACTGGATGCGTTTCCAGCGGCCGCTGCCGGCTCGCCAGTTGTCAGCGGGACGCCAGCAGCGGCGAAAGGAGGTTGGCCACTGTCCGCCGCGGGCGGCGCGGCCGTGTCCAGCTTGCGCGCGCTGCGCCGGCGCGGCGGGGCACCCGCGGACCGCGGCGCTGCGCCTGGCTCATCTCGCAACACCGTGGGCTGACCCGGGGCCGGCGTCTCGGCGCTCGCCGACGGCGCGGCGCTCCCCGCGGGCGCGTGTGCCGCCGTATCGTTGCCAGCATCTGGCGGCGCTTCGGCCGATTGCCCGGCCACCGCCGCCGCGTCTTCACCCCGCGTCCAGCCGAAGCGGCGGCGACGGCGACCGCGCAGCCGCGGCAACGGCGTCTCGCCCGGCCGCGTCGGCTCGCCTGGCGCACCAGCCTCGCCCGCCCGCCCAGCTGCACCAGCCGCAGCGGCATCCTCAGCCGCCGAAGACGCCGAAGAGCCCGAAGCGCCCGGAGAGCCCGAAGACATGCCAGGTTCGGCCCCCTCGAAGGGCTCGGCCTCGTCGCCCGGTGCCCGCCCATGCTGGTGCTGCTCGTGCAGCGACCGCAGCCGTTCCCGCCGGCGCTCCCAGGCCCGCCGGCGACGGCGCCGCGACCCGACCGCCCCGGGCGCTTCCTGTCCAGCCGCCGCCGCGGGCGCAACCGAACCCGCCTCGGCATCCGCACCCGAGCCGGCCCCGGCACCCGCAACCGAACCATCCCCAACCGGGCCACCCGCGGCACCGGCAAGCGAACCATCCGCGTCCGAACCAGCCTCGGCAAGATCATCCGCGCCCGCCGGCAGCATCCGTTCGACCCCTGGCAAGCCGTCGCGTCGTCGATCGTCGCGTTCGCGCCGCGGCCGCGGCGCGCGCGACAGGAACTGGCCGATCAGCTTCGGCGCCGGGACGATCTGTCCGACCGCCTGAGCGGTCGCGATCAGATGGCCAAAGAACCCCTCACGCAAGGTCGACGTATCGCCGACCACGATCAGCAACCGCCGCGATCGTGAAATCGCGACGTTCAACCGCTGTTCGAGGCGCAAAAAGCCGATGTCGCGGCGACGATTCGCGCGCACCAGCGACAGCACGATGATGTCTTTTTCGCGA
This sequence comes from Chloroflexota bacterium, assembly GCA_035309865.1. GTDB lineage: Bacteria > Chloroflexota > UBA6077 > UBA6077 > CF-72 > CF-72. Next base: position 36,493 of record DATGER010000051.1, on the reverse strand, counting down.
CCCTCGAACGCGTCGACCGTGTCGATCTCGAGCATCCGGTCGGGCGGCCAGTCGTGCGGACCCATCAACCGCCGCAGCAGGTCGCGCTGTTCGGCGTACGCAGTGATGACCCCGATGGTCAGGTTCGGCGGCGCGTGGGTCGCCAGGTGGCGGGTGATGCTGGTGACCAGCCGCGCCTCCGCCACGTTGAACAGCGACGTCCCGCCCGCGCGCGACTCGACGTTGCCGCGCAACGCGCGCGTATCGACCCAGGTGACCGGCGCGGGAAACGCGGGCAGTCCCGTGCCACGTCGCGGCGCCGCCGGACCGGTCCGGACGTGACTGCTGTAGAAGACGCGCGAGACGAGCTCGCCGATGGCCGGGTGCATGCGGTTCTGCTGGTCCAGCAGCACGGTCGCGGCCGGCGCGAAACGGCGTTCTTGAATCCAGGCGAACAGGCTCTTGCCGATGACGTGCTGCGCGCCAGGCTGCGCCACCCCGACCATCGCTGGCCGGCCGCCGCGTCGGCCACGTCGGCCGGTGCCGTTGGCAGCGGCGACCATCTGTTGCTCCGCCTCGGACATCACCGGCTGCAGCTGCATCGGATCGCCCACCATGATCATGCGTCGCCCACGTGCCAGCGCCAGCAGGGAATCCAGCACGCCCGCGCGGTTGGCTTCGTCGACGATCACGTAGTCGTAGACGCGAGCGCCCGCGATATCCTGGAGCACGAGCGCGTCGATGGTCGTGAAGATGATGTTGCGATCGCTCAGGTCGATGTCGGATCCGGCGTAGTACGGTCGGGCTGCTTTGGCAATGCGCTCGTAGAAGCCGATGCGGGCGATGCGCTCGATGGCATCCTCGAGAAACGGCAGGACCTTCATCAGCATGTTGTCGGTGCCGTGGTTCGAGTGCGAGCAGACAAGGATGCGCACGCCCGGATCGCGCAAGATCAACTGGACGTCGATCTCGGCGGCGGTCGTCGACTTGCCCGTCCCGGGCGGTCCCTGAATGAGCAACGCCTCGCCGTCTTCGAGTCCGAGCGCAAGCGCCACGGCGCGCGATTGGCTTCGATTGCGCACCACCGCCGGATTGATGAACCGCGAGGGCCGCACGGGTCGCGGTGTGGGCATCGAGGCGGGTGCGGCGACCAGACGCACTAGATTCGGCAGGCTGCCTGTCGGGCTGGCGAGCTCTTCGAGCAGGGCGCGCTTCTGCTCCAGGATCTTGCGGCGCGAGCGCGGTCGGACAAACCCGGATCTGGGTGGATCAGACGCCGTGCGGACGCCCACCACGAGCGTACCCGCACCGGGGTGTGTATCGATGACGCGTGCGCTGGTACGCGTGCGCCCTTCGTTGTCGAGAATTTCGAGCCACTCGCCGTCGTCCAGGGCGCGCAGCGCTTCAACCGTCACGCCTTTGAGGCGCCAGACGTCCTCCTCGCCGCCGCGGGTCAGCACCGCGTCTTTGAAGGGCACCGTCAGCCGCTGCGTCCGGGCTTCGTCCTCGCGAGCTTCGGCTTCCAGCGCGGCGCTCAGTGGCGCCGCGAATCCGCCCCAGCGCCGGCCCGCCAGGTGGGCGAAGTGCTCTTCGAGCGTGTCGACGCCCACGTCCGGCTCTGAGGCGTCGACGTCCTCGGGCGGCAGGGGGATCCGGTCGGCGTGCACCACCACCCCGACGGCGCCAGGCTCGCGATCCGGCGGGCGCGCATCGTCGAGGACCTGCGCAACTTTCGTAGCGACGAGGTGTCCCTCGCCGAGCGAGCACGTGAATTCGAGATGGAGCTGCGGAAAACGCAGCGACAAGCCCTCACCGGTCGCCCATCGGCCGGGTGTGGTCCAGACGATCAGCGTATCGGCCGCGGTGTTCTCACGCAGGCGAGCAAAACGGGTTTCGATCGGTCCAGTTGCAAGGCCCTGCACGTCGTTCGCCTCGCCGTAGAGCCGCATCCAGGCGGTCAACGTTGCGCGAACTTGAGACGCTAGCTCGATTCGAAGCGATGGGAGCGCCTCGGTAAGCCAGCGACCGGTGTCGGGCCGCCTGAACCGTCGTCGGCGACGGTCGGGTGGCACGGTCCCCCAATTCGACTCCCACGCCCCTCAGGGCGGGGTATCGCACGCATGGCAGGCGCCACGCGCGGTTGGAATGGTCAACCGCAAGTATACACGCCACACCCGGCGCACGAACAAATCTTTTTTCCGCGAGTGCCGATCCTGAGCCCTCGAGATGCTACGCGCTCGTACCCAGCAACTCGCGGGCGCGGTCCAGCAATTCGCCGAGCTGTTCCGCGTCCAGCACCAGGAAGGCCAGCGGCGGGTCGTTGCGCGACGACTGGATGCCGATGGCGGGCAGACCGCGAATGGAAAAGCCCGTGCAGGCGAAGCCAGCCTCGGCATCGACGCGCAGCGACGGCAGGCCCGTCGGCTGATCGGCCTCAGGAAACACGGGCACTGGCTGGCCCTCGGCCAGCAGGCCGCGTACGTCCGCCGCGAGATGCGCGAGCACCAGGCGATCCGCGAGCACGAAGCGCGCCTCGGTGCGGGCATCGGCGGCGGTCAGGACCAGCGCCTCGTCCTCGCGGTGCTCGGCCTCCTCGTCGGCGCCACCAGCGGACTCCCAGTCGAGTGTCCAGACCGACGGCCGCAGGACGGGCGCAACTCCCGACGGCTGCTCGGGCGGGGCTCGATCCTCGAGGGCTGCCCAGGCGGCGCCCTCGGCGGCGGCCGCTTCGAGTGCCAGCAGCAGGTTCTCACGCTGGTCGGTCGGCAGCTGCAGGTCTGGCAAGGCGCGCAGCAGCACCCGATCCCAGCGTTCGAGCAGGGCGCTGCGCTCCTCGGGCGGCAACTCTTCGCGCAAGAACCGGAGCTGGGCGGCGAACTCGCCCCATTCTTCGACGCCTGCCTCCGCGGCGGCGCCGTGCCTCAGAAACTCACGGATACGGCGCAACAGCGCCTCGTGCTCTTCGGGATCCGAGCCGTGGCCGAACCCCGCACTCCCGCCGGGAGCGTCAGTCATGTCGGACGGATCTTAGCGTCGGCTGGTGATGCGGCGCGATGTGCGCCCGGGCGTAGCGGACGATGCGTCGCAGCGGCAGGTGCACCATCGAGCGCGCCAGTTGTGGGATCGCCTCGGACGCCATCTCGCCGGGCGTCGCGAAGCGACCCTCCGCGGACGTCGCCGACGCCTCGATCGCGCGCCGCAGGTCGGGCGGGGTTCGTCCGGCGAAGCGCGTCCGCGCCAGCCCGACCATGGACACCATGTGGGCGTCTGACGACCCCAGGCCAGCCAGCCCGTGCTGGTGCACGAAACGCACGGCCGGCGGTCGCGAGGCCCGGCCGGCCAGGCTGGCGTTCAGGACCTCGACCCCCGCCAGGAGCCGGTGCTCCACGGCTGCACACAGAGCGCGCAGATTGATGCTGTGCGTCCAACGGCTGAACGGATGGGGCGCGATGCACAGGCCGCCCTTGGCCAGCACCCACTCCGCGGTCTGCTGCAGCGGGCGCAGGGCCGGCGGTCGTTCCTCAATAAACAGGGCCAGGAGGTGTCCCTCGCGGGTCGTCACTTCGACGCCGGGCACGACCTGCACGCGATAACCGTGTTTTGCAGCCCAGGCGCGCGCTATCAGAGATGCCGACGTCTCGTCGTGGTCGGTCACCGCGATGACGTCCAGGTCGGTGTGTTGTTCGACGAAGTCGACCAGGTCACACGCCGACATCAGCCCGTCGGAGGCAAGCGTATGCAAATGCAGATCAGCCAGGCCGAAAGTTGGCGGCACAGCAAAGTATAGGCACCAGGCTTTGACCTCGAATGACCAAGAAGACGGTTTTGGAAAAAAGCTGTTGCGGGGTCGTACGGCCAGGCCGTTCGGCACCGCCCCAACTTTCTTAACTAACACCCGGCCTCGTTATCGGCTCACACCGTAGTTGGTGTAGATTCCCGCCGTGATTCCGCTCGGCGACAGCATCGACCGCCGCCGGCAGCCTGTGGTTACCGTAGCCCTCATTGCCGCGTGCGCGCTGGTGTTCCTGTACGAGCTCAGCCTGCGCGGGGCGGCGCTCGACGGGTTCGTGCAGCGCTGGGGGGCGGTGCCGCGCCTGATCGTGGCGGCGCTGGCACCCGATCCCCGCGTGCCGCGCCAGCAGCTGTTGACGCTCCTGACGAGCCAGTTCATTCACGCCGGCTTCCTGCACCTGGGCGGCAACATGCTGTTCCTGTGGGTCTTCGGTCGGGCCGTCGAGGACCGCGTCGGCTCGACGGTCTTTTTCGTCGTCTATCTGCTAGCGGGCGCACTGGCGGGGCTGGCGCAGTGCCTGATCTCGGCGGGCGAGAGCGTGCCGCTGATCGGTGCGAGCGGCGCCATCGCGGCGGTGCTCGGCATCTACTTCGTCGCCTATCCGGGCGCCTGGGTGCGCGTGCTCATGCCCGTGCTGTTTTTCTTCTGGACGTTCGATCTGCCGGCGGTGCTGGTGCTCGCGTTCTGGTTCGTCAGCCAGTTCTTCACCGGGATCACGGCGATCACCCAGGCGAGTCGCGCGACCGGCGACGTGGCGGTCTGGGCCCACGTGGCGGGCTTCGCCCTGGGCGCGGCCAGCGCACCCTTTTTGCCGCACGGTGAACAAGCCTCCGCACCTGGCGCCAGCCGCCGCAGCCTGAGCGTGTCGAAGAACGCACCGGGCCCGGCCCGGCTGGTGTCCTCGCTGGCCGACCTGGCCGCGCTGCTGCTCGGGGCGCGCCTGGTGCTGCGTTTCTTCGGCCTGTTGGGCGCGAGCCCGCCGCTGGGCCTGGTCGCGGCGCCGGTGGTTGCGGTCACACAACCGGTCATCGCTCCGTTTCAGGAGCTTCTGCCGACGGTGCGCGTCCTGGGCGGCGTGCTCGAGACCTACACGCTCGCCGCCATTCTGACGGTCTACGTGATCGCCGGACTCGTCGGTCAGGTCTTTCTCCGGAACACCCTGAGCAGCCGACGCAGATGAGCGCGTTCGAGGATGGCGTCTACGGCCGAACGACCTGAAGTACCTGCTGCAGGCGCTGGACGTGGGCGTCAGGGGTCTGCAGGCCGGCGCCCATCGTATTGACCGCCAGATGCGTCGCGCCGAGTGACCGCCATTCCTCGACCACTGCGCGCCAGTCGTCGGGGGTGCCGCTGGTCGCGTTCAGGCGCGCCTCGATCCCCAGGCTGGCTGGATCGCGCCCGGCGGCTTTTCGCCAGCCGCGCAGCTTCTCGAGCGTCGCCGGCCAGCCGCCTTCGAGCGGGCGCTGCGGAAAGAAGCCGTCGGCCACCGCGGCCGCGCGTTTGAGGGCCGGTTCCGATGAGCCGCCGATCCAGACTGGGATGGGCCGCTGGATAGGCAGCGGGTTGAGGCCCGCGGCGACCACGCGGTGATAGCGGCCCTCGAAGCTGACGACCGGCTCAGTCCAGAGTCGTCGCATGACCTCGATCTGCTCCTCGAAGCGGCGTCCGCGATTGTGAAAATCCGTCCCGAGGGCCTCGTACTCGACGGCGTTCCAGCCGATGCCGACGCCCAGCCGCAGTTTGCCGGCGGTCAACACGTCCACTTCGGCGGCTTGCTTGGCGACGAGCACGGCCTGGCGCTGCGGGAGGATGATGACGCCGGTGACGAGCTCGAGCCCGGGCGCCATCGCGGCCAGGTAGCCGAACAAGACGAACGGCTCGTGAAACATGGTCTCGACGGTGTACGGCCCGGACCAGCCCGGGTAGCTGGCTGGATCGGCGCCCACGACGTGGTCGTAGACGATCAGGTGCGCGAAGCCGAGCTGCTGGATGGCCTGCGTATAAGCGCGCACGCCTCCCGGGTCAGCGCCAATCTCCGTCTGCGGAAACACAACGCCGATTTGCATCGATCCTCCTATCTTGAGGGCCTACGCGTTCAATCCGGGGTTGGGGTGAGCGCGGCCAGTGCCGCCGGTGCGACCACCTGCGCCAGGGCCGTCCGCTGCGCGGCAAACAGGTGCGAGTTCCCAAGGGTCGCCAGGTCGAGCAGCCGATCGAGCTGCCGGCGTGGAAACGCGGCCCCCTCGGCCGTTCCCTGCACCTCGACCAGCTGGCCCGCATGGGTCATCACCACATTCACGTCGGCGTCAGCGACCGAATCCTCCACGTAGGCCAGGTCCAGTAGCGCCAGGCCGTTGACCAGCCCGACACTGACGGCCGCCACCGGCGTGATCAGCGGACTCTGCGCAAGTTTGCCCGACGTCAACAGGTCGTGGATCGCCAGCGCCAGGGCCACGTACGCCCCGGTGACGCCGGCGGTGCGCGTGCCGCCGTCGGCCTGGATCACGGTGCAGTCGAGCAGGATCTGACGCTCGCCCAGTTTCTTCATGTCGATAGCCGCGCGCAGACCGCGCCCGATCATGCGGCTGATCTCTTGCTGGCGACCGCCGCTGATCCCGCGATTCCACGGAATGCGCTGCGGGCTCGACGGTGGGATCATGGCGTATTCGCTGGTGACCCAGCCCTGGCCTTTGCCGTGTAAGAACGAAGGCACCTGCTCCTCGACCGCCGCGCTGCACAGCACCCAGGTATCACCCATGCGGATGATGCACGAGGCCGGCGTCGACTTGAGAAAGCGCGGCTCGATACTTACCGGCCGGAGTTGCTCGGCGGAACGCCCGTCGGCGCGGGTGCCAGGTTGCGTCACCGGGTCATTCTAGGCGAGTAACGCTTACGCTCTGTTGGGTGCGGTCCGTCCGCGCGTCGGGCCTGGTCTTGATTGCCGCGGTGTGTGGCAGCGTGGTCACCGCGTGCGCGCCCGGGCAGGTGGCGTCGTTCAATGCCGTGGCCGAGGTGCGTGACGCCACCGGCAAGCTCGTCGCGACTGCCTCATTCAGCGAGGCGCCTGACCAGGTCCTGGTCGCGCTCGCCTTCCCCGCACTGGGAGCGCCGCTGATCGGCGCCGGCGTTGTGCTTCGGCGCGCGCCTTCACACCTGTCACGCAGGACTGGCTGACGCCGGATTCGCTGGTCCGCGACCGCTGACGCCTGACCGCTGACCCTGACGCCCCGAGGCGAGCCGAGCGAGCCTCGCTAGCTGCCTCCGGAGTCGCCGTCGTCCAGCGCCAGGAGCAGGGCGTACTCGCCGATCTGGCGGTAGAGCCGCTCCATGGCGGCGGTGAACGCGGCTTGATCGCGCACGAACGCCGGCGGGCCGAGGCGTTTGGCGGCCAGGGCGTCAGATTCGGGCAGCGCGAAGTGCAGCGCGACCTCTTCGGCCTGCGGCGGCGCGCTCCAGAACGTCGACAGATCCGGTTCGACAACCTGCTCGACCTCGGGACTGGCCTCGCCGTCAGGCCCGCCGCGGCGGGCCCGCAACGCGGCCACGATCTCGTCCTGGCTGCGTCCGCGCAGCAGGAACATCAAGAACGGATCCTCGTCGAACCGCTCGCCCAGCAAATAGTGCGCGGCCGCGATGTGCTTGCACGGGTTGGCCCAGTCCGGGCAGGTGCAGTGCGTTCGCAGATCGCCCTCGACAGCTGGAAAGAGGCTGACGGACGAGCCGGCAAACACTTCTTCGATCTGCTCGGGCATCTCACCGCTCAGCAGCCGCGCCGCGTACAGCGCCTCAGCCGCCATGCCATCGATCACCCGCTCCCACTCTGCGTCGTTCAGTCGCGTGAATTGGACCGTCACCTTGTACGCTTCAGGTCGGGTGCCTTTGACCACCGCCCTGACCCCGTCGCGGTCGACGTCGAGCGACACGACGCGGCCCGCCCGGGCGTACGTCCGACCGCGCGCCAGACGGGCCGGGTTGACCAGGCTCTCGAGGGCGTCGATCCAGCGGCTCGCCCACCACGTCTTACCGAAGGCGCCGCGGCGGGTGCGCGCCTTGATGCCGTGCGACGGCAGGCTCGGCCCGTGCCGCTCCCACCATGCATAGTCCGACGACGTCACGCCTCATCCTCGGTGACCGCGTCCTCGCGCCGCAGGCGGAACAGCTGGCGCAGATCGTCGGTGCTCATCTCGGTGATCCAGGCTTCGCTGGTGCCGACGATCGACTCGGCCAGCGCGACCTTGCGCTCGATCAGATCGTCCAGCGTCTCCTCGAACGTGCCCGCGCAGACGTACTTGTGCACCTGTACGTTGCGCGTCTGGCCGATGCGGAAGGCCCGATCGGTCGCCTGGTTCTCGACCGCCGGATTCCACCAGCGGTCGAAGTGAAACACATGGTTCGCGCGCGTCAGGTTCAGGCCTGTGCCCCCGGCTTTGAGCGACAGGATAAAGACCGGTGGTCCGTGCGCATCGGTCTGGAATTCGGCCACCATGCGGTCGCGGTCGGCCATGGGGGTCCCGCCGTGCAAGAACTGCACTTCGCGGTCGAGCGCTTCCCGCAGGTAGTCCTGCAGCATGCGGCCCATCTCGGCGTACTGGGTGAAGACGAGCGCCCGCTCATCGCTGGCGATGACCTCCTCGAGCATCTCGCCCAGCCGCGCCAGCTTGCCCGAACGACCCGGCAGCGGGCTGCCGTCGTGCAGCAACAGCGCCGGATGATTGCAGACCTGTTTGAGCCGGGTGAGCAGCGCCAGGATGAGGCCGCGGCGTTTGATGCCGTCGGTGTCGCTGATCTGGCGCATGGTGTCCTGGACGACGGCTTCGTATAGCGTCGCCTGCTCGCGTGTCAGCGAGCAGTAGACCTTCATCTCGTTCTTGTCGGGCAGGTCGGAGATGACGGACCGGTCGGTCTTGACGCGCCGCAAAATGAACGGCGCCGTCAACGATTTTAATCGCGCGGTGGCGTCGGCGTCTGAAGCCCGTTCGATCGGCAAGGCGAACTCGCGGCGAAACTCTTCGGCCGAACCGAGGTAACCGGGGTTGATGACCTGGAAGATGCTCCACAGATCGGCCAGCCGGTTCTCGACGGGCGTGCCGGTCATGGCGACGCGCCACTGCGCACCGATCGCGCGCGCCGCCTGCGCCGCGCGGGTCGAGGCGTTCTTGACGTTCTGCGCCTCGTCGAGCACGACCCCATGCCAGCCGACGCGCGCGAGCACGGCTTCGTCGCGGTGCAACAGCGAGTAGGTGCTGAGGACCACGTCGTGCTGCGCGGCCGCGAGCGTCAGCTCATCGCCCGAAGCCCGCGCGGCCCCGTGATGCACCAGCACCGTCAAACCCGGCGCAAACCGCGCCAACTCATGCCGCCAGTTGCCCACCACCGACGTCGGACAGATCACCAGCGTCGGCCGCGACGGCCGCTTCAGTAGCAGGGCGATCAACTGGGCGGTTTTTCCCAGCCCCATATCGTCCGCCAGCAGCGCACCCAGGCCGTAGTGCTGCAGGGTGGCGAGCCAGGCCACGCCGCGTTTCTGGTAGGGGCGGAGGATGCCTTCGAAGCCGTCCGGTTCTTCGGCGATGTCGACAGTGGCGCCCTGGCGGACGTCCTCGAGCAGCGCCTCGATCCAGCCGCTCGCCTCGACGCCGGCGACGGCGACGCCGTCGAGGCTCGTGGGCGCCAGGGCGGTCGAGAGCGCTTCAGCCAGTTGCATCCGGCCCGCCTGGTGCTTCTGGATGAAGGCCAGGGCGCGTTCGATCTGATCGGGTCGGACATCGACCCAGCGACCCCGCAGCTGAACCAGCGGCTCCTTGAGCTGGGCCAGCATCTCGAACTCCTCGCGCGTGAGCGGCTGGTCGCCCAGCGACAGTTGCCAGTCGTAGCTGACCAGACTGTTGAAGTTGAGCAGGCCCAGGCCGTCGGTTCGCGACGGGTCAGACTCCCGCGCGCCGCGCAGGCGCAGCTTGACGTTCAGGCGGGTGTCGAGACCCGGCAGCAGCACGCCGAAGCCGCTCGCCTTGAGCAGCAGCGCCTTATCCCGAACCAGGTCAGCGGCCTCGCGGGTGGACAGCGCGCACGCCTCGGGCCGGGCGGTGCGCAGGCTGCCTTCGATGGGCGCAAACACGCGCGACGCTCGGCCAAGCGCGGCCAGGACCCGCTCCTGCGGCTGGTCGAAGCGGCGTGTCAGAAACCGCGCGGTCTGGCCGCGGTGCCGCCACACGTCCTCGACCGGCACGAGCAGACTCGGATCATCGGTCGCCTGCAGCAGGTACTCGAGACGCCAGGGGCGATCCTCTTTGGGCCCCGCCTCACCAGGCGGGACGAGCCGGAAGCACAGCCGGAAGGCATCGTCGGATTCGGCGTCAGCGCTGACGTCGGTCCAGCCGCCGACCTGGCGCCGCAACACGTGGGCCGCGTCACCCTGCAGGTGAACGAGCGGGTCCTCGCGTGACAGCGTCGCCAGCCAGGCGCTGACCGTTGCCGGGAGCCGCCCCAGGTCGCCCGGCTGCGGTCGGGCGCGACGGGCAACCCGGTCGATGGTGGCCGCCAGATAGTCGGCGAGGGCTTCGCGGGGCGTCGCTCGGGCAGCGGCCGCATCCCAGGTGAGCGCCACCGCCGCGGCGGGCATCGAGCGTTCGATCGTCCGCAACGTGGCCCGATCGCTGGGATCGTCGACGACCGGCGACCAGCGGCTCACCAGATCGTCGTCTCGCGGCGACACGCGCGGCAAGAACCGTTGTCGGGCCAGCAGCGACAGGGCGAAGCGCGCGGCGACGATCCAGGCCCGCAGATCGTCGCCCATCACGCCCGGGTTTTCCGCCGAGGCCGCGGCGATGCGCGGCAGCAAGCTGACGGTCGCGACCTCGTCCAGGACCACGGCCGGCACCGCCCAGAGCGCCAATCTGAGGTTCTCCGAGGCCGACCCGTCGACCGGCTCGGTCGACCGATGCGGCTCGCTTTGAAGGTCGATCTCGGGTGTCGACGGCAAACACGCGTTCACCAGGCGGACGTTGGTCTGGGTCGCCCAGCGCGTGAGCCCCATGGTCGACAGGGCGTGCCGGACGCCGTCGTCGGACAGGGCGAACGGGTGGGCCGGGACGACGACCGGGGGTGCCGCGCCAGAGCGCGAGTTGAGTGCGTTTCGGCTTTCGGCCACGGAGCGGCGGCGCGGGATGCGCGGCCGGGCGCGCACCATCGGCGACTGCTCACCCCAGATCGCGAACCCGGCGGCGATGTCGCCACTGGCCAGCACCCAGCCTCCATGGAGGACAGACGCCGAGGGCCGGGTACGGGGCATAGTACAAGGTATGCCACGCTGGCTGGCACGCGCTCTGCCTTTAGTACGCAGTAGCGCGAAAACTTCGAAATGGGAGACCTAGCCAGCCATGCAAGATCGAACCGAAATCATCGAGACCACCCCTGCTGCGAGGGTGAATGGCGTGCCACGCTCGACGACCGAAGTCAGAACCGTCGAGCAGGGGGTCGGCGCGGTCGACCGCATGGAAACGGTTGCGTACGACCCGTACGCGAACAAGCGCATCGCCGCCGTGCGCGTGATCCAGCTGGTCTACTTGATCTTTGGGCTGATCGAGGGCCTGATCGCCATTCGGTTTGTGCTCAAGGCGCTTGGGGCCAACGCCAGCGCAGGCTTCGCCCAGTTCATCTACGGCATCACCACCCCGCTGGTCGCGCCGTTCTATGGCTTGTTCGGCAACCCCGCATCCCAGGGCAGCGTGCTGGAGGTGCACTCCATCGTCGCGCTGGTCGTGTACGCGTTGCTGGCGTGGTTGATTGTCCGACTGACCTGGATTCTCGTCGGCGAGAGCCGCTCGGCGGTCCAGACGCGTTCGACGTCGGTCGACACGCGGCTCTAGCGGATACGTTTCAGGCGATCAAGTACCACCTGAGGAACGGGCGCCGTGCTGGCGCCCATCGCAAGCAACACCGCGCCGGCGACCGGCGACAACTGAGGCGGGCTGACCGTGGCATTCGGCAGCCCGTCCTGCAATGCCGCGGCGAAGGGCGCCTCGAGCACCCGGCCCGCGGCCCATACCCCACCGCAGCAGGCCACCGCCAGTCCATCGGTCAGGCCGGCCGGCCAGAGTTGGCACGCGGCGGATACCGCCAGCTCTGCCAGCGCCTGGCCGGCGCGGTCCAGGATCGCGATGGCCTGAGCGTCGCCGGTGGCCGCCGCCTGCGAGACGAGCGGTGCCAGGCTCGCCAGACGCGAGACGTGACTCGCCGTGGCGTTCAGCCAGGCGATGACTTCGCTGACGGTGCTGACGCGGCCGATGGCTGCTTCGACGAGGTCGAATAATGCAGACGGGCCGCCGCGTCCCTCGAGCCAGCGCAGATAGGCCGTGATCGCCTGGCGGCCGAGCCAGTAGCCGCCGCCTTCGTCGCCCAGCAGATAGCCCCAGCCGCCGCTGCGGGCTTCGCGCCCATCCGCCGCACGCGCCAGAGCGATCGAGCCCGTGCCGGCGAGCACTGCTACGCCCTGTCGGCCAGCGAGTCCGCCCCAGAGCGCGATGAGGGCGTCGTTCGAGACGCGTACGTCGGCCCCGGGAAACCGGCGGCTGAACTCCAGGAACAGGCTCTCGCCGCGGCCGGGGATGCTCAGCCCGGTCGTGCCCGCGTGGATCACACACGACTTCGCACCGTGAATCAGTGGCGCGATCGGGGCGAGGGTCGCGTCCAGCGCGCGGCCCAGCAGGCGTCGGCCGGCAGGCCCGCCCAGGTGACCCGACGGGCCGCCTTGGCCAGTCGCGAGCAACTGTCCGTTGCCGTCCACCAGGACAGCCCGAGTCCCGCTCCCGCCGAGATCGATGCCCAGGTACATTCACCGATCGGACCAGCGGAGAACACGCATCGCCCGCAGCGTGTTCCACCGGCTGGGCCGACCGTCGCCGTCTTCAAGCATGAAGTGGACTTTGCCAGGATGGGTGTTCTCCAGCAGCCACGCGCCATCAGCCTGCCGCTTGGATCGCAGCAGATCAAGCGCTTCGTCCAGGCGCGGGTCAGGCGGGTCGCCGGCTTCGCGGAAGTACTCCAGGCCACGCAGCACGTCGTAGTGCCAGCGGGTCGGAAACGAGAATTGCAGCCACGCGGGGTCGACCACGGCGCCGGTGCTCTTGCGCCGGAACAGCTTCCGTTCGAGCAGATATGCCTCGCCCCGGCGGCGAGCGGCGACGGATTCGGCCGAGCCGCCGGTTGCCCGCTCATGCGCCAGCAGCCCCTCGAGGACTCTGATCGTGGTGTGGAACGAAGAGCGCACCGAGCCGTACTCCGTCCAGCAGTTCCACCCGCCGTCCTCGAGCTGCTCACCGAGTAGCCGAGCTACAACGCTCTCGACATTCTGGCCAAAATAGGCACCCAGGGCCACGGTCAGGCCGTTGAGACACGGTTCGACCTCGCCGCTGAAGAATGGCTGCCCGGCGTTCTCCCACCGGCAGTGTTCGCTGACCTGTGCCACGGCGCCGCGCACCCGGTCGGAGGCGGGGTCGACCCCGAAGTCCCGCAGCAGCGCGAGACTGTTTGCCGTGGCAGTCCACGGCTGGGACGCCCGCAGCGACGGTGACTCGGTCGTGTCACCCGCGGATTCGCTCCACCACCGCGCCGGGAAGAGCGCGCCGCCGGCCCACTGGCCGTCTGCACCCTGCAGGGCCAGCAGCCGCGCGCCCCAGCCCTCAACAGTCACCCGCGCCCGCTCCGCCGAGACGACCTCACTCGGCGCGTCGCCAAGGTCGCGCAACGTCTGCCACCGGATGGCCGCGTCCGAATCGAGCAACCAGTCCAGGACGGCCACGGGCCCAGAGTCTAGCAACCCGCTGCAGAGCCGCACCGTGCGCGCGAGCTACGCTTAGCTCAGTCTGATGGCAGTCGGCAATCCGCGGGTGGTCGTCATCGGCGGCGGGTTCGGCGGGCTGTACGCGGCGCGCGCGCTAGGGCGCCACGGGGTCTCGGTCGTGCTGATCGACCGCGTGAACTACCACCTTTTCCAGCCGTTGCTGTACCAGGTCGCCACCGCGGCGCTGTCGCCGGGGGATATCGCCGAGCCGCTGCGGGCAATCCTGCACAAGTACCGCACCGTGGAGGTTCTCCTGGGCGAGGTCACGTCCATCGACCCCGCCAGGCGCTCAGTCCAGCTCGCCGATGGCGCTGAGTTCGCCTACGACTTCCTGGTGCTGGCCACGGGGGCGCAGCACTCGTACTTCTCACATCCCGAGTGGGAGCCGCTCGCTCCGGGCCTGAAGTCACTGGCCGACGCGCTCGAGCTCCGCCGCCGCATCCTGCTGGCGTTTGAGCTGGCCGAGCGCGAGTCCGACCCCGCTACCCGCCAGGCGCTGCTGACGTTCGTGATCGTCGGGGGCGGACCAACCGGCGTCGAGCTCGCCGGGGCGATCGCCGAGATCGCGCGGCACACCATGGCCCACGACTTTCGGCGGTTCGACCCGCGCCAGGCCAGGGTCATCCTGCTCGAAAGCGGCCAGCGTGTGCTGGCCCAGTTCCCCGCCGATCTGTCCGCCAGCGCGCAGCGCGCGCTGGAACACCTGGGCGTCGAGGTGCGTCTGGGCGCGCTCGCCTCCCAGGTCACCGCCGACTCCGTGCAGATTGGCGACGCGAACATCGCCACCCACACCACCCTCTGGGCCGCCGGCGTGGCCGCCTCACCGCTGGGCCGCTACCTCGGGCTCGAGCTGGATCGCAGCGGGCGGGTGACCGTCGAGCCCGACCTGAGCGTCGTCGGGCATCCCGAAATCTTCGTCATCGGCGACCTGGCCGTGTTCAAAACGCCGCGCGGCACGATGCTGCCCGGCATCGCGCCGGTGGCGATCCAGCAGGGGCAGGAGGCCGCCGCCAACATCTGGCGCAGCCTCCAGGGCAAGCCGCGGCGGGCTTTTCACTACCTCGATCGCGGCACCATGGCCACGATCGGGCGGGCCGCGGCGGTCGCGCAGATCCGCGGGCTGCATCTGTCAGGTTTTCTGGCGTGGCTGGCCTGGCTTGGCGTCCACATCTTTTTCCTGATCGGCTTCGAGAACCGCGTGCTGGTGCTGATCCAGTGGGCGGCGTCGTACCTGAGCTATGCGCGCGGCGCGCGACTGATCACCGGTGGCTGGCACGGTGGCGCACCAACGCAGGACTGACCTGAACTGGGCCTCACTTCGTGCCGTACGCGGCGATCGTCCGGCCCCGGGACTGGAAAATCCGACCGCCGGCCGCTGCTGGGCTCAAGAAATGCGGCGGGTTCGACGCCTGCCCGGCGGGTGCCCGGAACAGCACGCTGCCATCTTGCGGATTGAACGCGTACAGACTGGACGTGCCGTCGTCCAGGGTCCAGACCGCGTCGTCGGTGATCACCGGCGCCCCGGCACTGAACTGCGGCCCGCGCCACATCACGTTGAAGGCCTGCGCCTGGACACGCACCGCGTACAGCCCGTCGCGGCACGCGACGTACGCCATCGAGCCGGAGTGGGCCGCGCCGCCGTACGCGCCGCCGGCGCACAGCGACGCCGACATGATCTCCCCGCCGATCTTGCCGAGACCGTCTGATCGCAACAGGTAGCCGATCCCGGTCTTGCCGATCTGCAGGACCAGGCCGTTGTCGAGCAACGCCGGCCCCGTCGAACCGAGATCGGCATCGCGGCGATTCATATCGGCCCAGTCGCGCGGGGCGAAGTAGTCCAGCAGCTTCAACTCGGGCGACAGACGCAGGACGGTATTGGACTGGTCGAAGTCGGTGGTCGAGTCGCCATTGCCCGTGGCCGCGTACAGGTCGCCGGTGGGACCGATCGCCGGGGCGGACCAGATCGCGCCTTCCCGATGGGTCGGGACCTGGTACGCCCCGCGCTCGGCGCCATCGGCGAGCGACGCGGCGACGATCCAGCCGTGGTAGTCGCCGCAATCGCCGAACAAGCCCCCGAACGGGACGTAGACCGTCTGGTTCGCCAGCGCCAGCGCCCCACGCTGCTGGAGCGGCAGCGGATTGGCGCCCGGGGGATCGATCGATTGATGAGACTTGACCGCGCCGCTGTTCAGGTCCAGGGCGACCAGTTCGTGGTGCGGCGGCTGCCTGAGGTAGTCGACGGCGTACAGTACCCCGGCCGCGGAGTCGATGACGGGGGTGCCGGTGATCCCGGTCGGGTCGATATTGCCGCAGGGCAGGGCACTTCGCGGCACCGGTTCGCCGAGGTGCTGAGACCAGACGGCGCGGCCAGTCACGGCGTCGAGGGCGTAGATCGTGTCGTTCTCGGTGGCGACGAACACGCGCGCACCGGCCACCAGGACTTGCGCGTAGATCTGGCCGTCGAGCGGGTCGGACTCCCAGAGCAGGGTGGTGCTCGCCGGGTTGTAGGCGCCCGTGGCCCGGCCCGAGCGGGCGGCGTCATGCTGGTAGGTCAGCCAGTCGGGGCTTGCCGGCGCGGCCGGAGATGCGCTGGCCGACGCCGCGGCGCTCGCGGACGGCGAAGCCACGGGACTCACGGCCGCTGGCTGCGGCGGCGCGGCCGCCGGTGCCGTCGCGGCCACTGGGGCCGGCGTAGCAGGCACGCCCGCCTCGCGGCTCGGGCCGCCGCATGCAACGCAAAACGTCAGTAGCCAGCCAGGCCACGCCGCTGCGCGCATCCAGGACAACGATGCGCTGCGCAGGCCGGATCGCGGCATTCAGCTCAATGATGCGCTGCGCAGGCCGGATCGCGACAGGAACGCGCACGTCTGGAACCCGTATGGCTATCTGGCGCCCGCAGGTCAGCCAGCGGCCTGCTCGAGGCCATCGATCTGGCGGCGGGTGCGCCGGCGGCGGCGAGCGCCGATCAGAAACGTCGGGCCTGTCGCGATCCGGCCTGTGATCCGCACCGGCGCGCCTGACCTGTGCGCGCAGATGCCAGGCTGTCATGTGAGTTGACCGCGTTTGTAGCCGCCACACGGCGGAACGAGACACAATGCGAGCGGAGGACGCTCATCGTGCGCTCACTGATTCGATTCGTTCTAGCCGCCTGGCTGTCCCTGGTCGGGGCCGTCGGCGCCTACGGTCCGTCCTATGCGCAGAGCGACGGCGCCGATACCTTGAGCGCTCCGCCGGCGGAGCCGCAGGCACCTGTCGGGCCAAACCTCCAGGCCTCAGACTACGCGCCGGTCATCTGCGATCCGAGTTCGCTGGGCTTCCGCTACGTCGAGGTCCGCGGCAGCGGCTTCGACGCATGGGCCACGCAGCACCTGGTCGGCGATGTGGTGGACGACAATGGCCAGTCCCGGTTGCAGTGGGGCAGCGTCTGGGTCTCGCCGCAAGGCAGACTCACCTTGGAGGTGAATCTGTGCGGCGATCCGTTCGGCAACCGACCGGCGCTACCGGTCGGGAACTACACGGTGACGGTCGGTCCGAGCTCCGGCCAGGCGCTCGCGGCGACGAGTATTGCGCTCACACCGCCGCCCGAACCGGCCGCCGCGGACGATCAAACGCAGCCCGAGCCGCAACCCCAGCAACAGACGACGCCGTCGGTCACCAGTCCCAATCCGACGCCGGCGCCACCGGTGATCCCGTACGTGCTGCCTGGCATCTCGGCGGCGCCGACGCCGACCCCGCTGCCGGCCGTGTCGATCCCGGGTGGCACGACGTCGACAAGTGCCGCGGTCCCGACGGTCGGTCCGCGGACTGGCCCGGGTTCGCTGCAACAGCCGTTTCCTCTGGGCGCCACTGGCACGCTGGCCGACGGCTGGCAGCTGGCGGTCACCGGGGTGACGCCCGATGCCTGGACCGGGATTCACGCCGCCGTGCCCTCGACCATCGCGCCGGCGTCCGATCAGCGCGACTACGTCGTCCGGGTCCAGGCCACCTTCGCCGGGCAGGGCACGGGCGTCTTCAGCGGGATGCGGCTCGCGCTCCTCAGCGGGACCCAGACCACTTACGACCAGTTGCACAACGCCTGCGGCACGATCCCCGACATGGTCCCGCCCAACCTGATGACCCCGGGCGGCAGCGTCCGCGGCAACGTGTGTTTCACCGTTCGCGCCTCGGATGTCGATTCCCTCACCCTGTTCGACAACCAGGCCACGGAGACCGACCGCCTGTACTTCGCCCTCAAATAGGCCAGCCGCTGCAACCGTAGCGCCTCCCGGTCCGTCGTATGGCTTGACTAACAGGAGGTTTCAAAAAACTCCGAATGACCGTCGCCACCGAGGCTGACACTACGGCTGATGAACTGGTTCTCGAGCCGCCGTCGCCGATCCCGTCTGTCACTCCGGCGCAGGCTGCTTCGACCATCAAGGTCGATGACGCCACCGCCGCGCGCATCAACACCGCCGTCACCGCCTACATCGAGTCGCTGACCACCCTCGAGGCGCAGTCGCCTGAGTTCGAACGCAAGGTCGCCTCCATCAGTCGTATGGGCCGTGACGAGATTCGTCGCTCGGCCGAGGCCTCCAGCCGCTTCCTCGATCGACCAACCGCCGCCCTCAAGCAAGGCCCCATGGCCGAGGGCTCGCAGGTCTCGAATGCCCTGGTCGCACTCCGCCAACAGGTCGAGGATCTCGATCCGTCGCGCCACCTCCATCGGCGGGGCGGTTTTGGCCGCTTCAGGCGCGTCCCGTTCGGCTCACAGGTCAACGACTACTTCCGCCGCTACCAGTCGTCGCAACAGCACATCGAAGCGATCGTCGGCAGCCTGTACCGCGGCCAGGACGAGCTGATGCGCGACAACGCCGCCCTGGAGCAGGAGCGGGTGCACCTGTGGGCGATCAAGACCCGCCTCGAGCAGTACGCCCACATGGCGGCCGCGCTCGACGACGCCCTGACCGTCAAGATCGCGGGGTTCGAAACGCGTGACCCGGACAAAGCACGGGCCCTCAAAGAGGACGCGCTGTTCTACGTGCGCCAGAAGCGCCAGGACCTGCTGACCCAGTTGTCGGTCGTGGTGCAGGGATATCTCGCCCTGGACCTGATCCGCAAGAACAACGTGGAGCTCGTCAAGGGCGTCGAGCGCGCGACGACGACTACGGTCTCGGCCCTGCGGACCGCGATCATCGCGGCGCTGGCGCTGGGCAATCAGAAGCTGGTGCTCGATCAGGTCACGGCGTTGAACACGACCACCGGCAACATCATCGAGTCGACGTCGCAGATGCTGCGGCAGCAGACGCTCGAAATTGCCGGCCAGGCCGCCAATACCACGATCAGTATTGAAAAACTGCAGGCGGCATTCAACAATATCTACGCGACAATTGATACTATTGACTCATTCAAGCTCGCTGCACTCGAAAACATGCGCAAGACCATTGACTCCTTGTCGACGGAGGTCGCTCGGGCCCAGCAATACGTGGAGCGGTCGCGCTCCGCGGAGCTGGCGCAAGCCCGGGCCAATGGGCTGGTGTCTGAGTTGACGCTGCCGGCGAGCGGCCAGGGAGCCTGAGCCATGTGGCTGCTGTTGTTCGTTCCCATCATCGCGCTTGTCGTACTGATCCTGGCGGTGGGCGCGGTTTTTAGCGTGCTCGGCGCGGCCTGGCCGGTGCTGCTCATCGCCCTCGGGGCGTGGCTGTTCTGGCACGAAGACGGCCGCTATGCCCGCCGTGCGGAGTGGGGCAGTGGGCGCCGGTCGGAACAGCTGCGGCCAGCGCCGATGCAGCGTCCGAAGCCAGCCCGGGAGGCGCACGACCGCCGCCCGGCGGCCGCGGACCCGCGGTCGCTGCGGCCAGGGGCCGAACTGCCGATCGACGTGCAGGTCAAAGTCGAGCAGATCCGCCGCAAGGTAGATGTGCTGCTGAGCTATGCGGATCGCTTCCCGCCCTTCTCGCAGGACCTGTATCTGGTGCGCCAGACCGCGAACGACTATCTGCCGCGGACGCTCAGCGCGTACCTCGGGCTGCCGAAACAAGCCGCCGCCGACAAGCCGCTGAGCCCGGGTGGCAAGACGCCGTACCAGGAGCTCAAGGCGCAACTTGACCTGCTGGACGCCAAACTGGACGAGATCGCCCAGGATCTCCAGCGCCAGGACACCGACCGGCTCCTGGCCAACCGGCGGTTCCTGGAAGAACGTTTCGCCGCGCGCGAGGGCAAACCGGTCCCGGGAGTTACGGGCGTCGCGTAGGTAGCCCCGGCCGAGGCCTTGCGGGCACTGGCCGCCGGCTAGTCGGCGAGGCGGGTCGCGATCAAATTGCGCACATCTGGCCAGTACTGGCCGGCCAGGTCGTCGGCGTAGGGATCGCCGTGGTAAGGCACCTCCATCGCCAGCTCACCGTAGCGATGCTGGGCGATATCACGCTGAGTCACGCCGTTGGTGTGGGCGTTGGCCTGGACCCACTGGACGCCACCATCGCCACTCGCCGGATCGACGACGTAGAGCGTGCGGGCGACACTCGGCACCGAATCGTCGCGCGGTCCGGACCCTGGCCGCGCCAGGTCAGCAATCAGGCTGCGCAGGCTGTCGACGGTGAGGGTGCGCAGGTCGAAGTCGTAGGCAATCGAGTCCTGCGCGGTCTGGCTGCTGAAAAAGAGCGCTGCCCGCCCCAGAAACGCAACGTCTCCAGAGTGCTCCTTCATCGCCTCCATCAGTGATCGGAACACCAGGTGCTTGCGCGCGTTGTGCTCCAGGGCCAGATCGTAGTGCTCTTCGACGGGCACCGTCTTGATGAACTGGATGACCTGAGTTCCCGTCAGCCGTTGGCGGCCCTTCTGGAACTCCCCGGCTGGATACTTCTGTCCGTCCAGGTAGTAAGCGTTAACTTTGAAGGCCATCGGCACGTCGACATCCAGCCCGCCGAACACACTGTCGGTCGCGCCGGCAATCGCCGACTCCTTGAACGCGAGCTGAAAGTCGATCGCCAGCCCGGTGGCGTCCTCGAGGGTGCGCCGCATGAGGTTGAAGCCGCCCGTGGCATACGCCTGGTCGATCTTGATCGGCCCGACCTGCGGCTGGCCAAGGGAATGCAAGTATCGCTCGATCTCAGGCGCACGGATGTCATGCGTCAGCGAGACGAGGTCGATCTCGCGCGTGGCGTAGTCGTAGGAAAACACGGTCAGCGAACCGATGAAGGCGCGTTCGGTCAGCGGCGGTTCGTGGGTCTCGCCGTAGCCGAAGAGCAGGAAGTTCAGGCGCGTGGAGTTCAGGTGGGGGTCGATGCGCTTCCAGTAGGTGGGATCCGCGGCGGCACTTGCCTGGCGATGGCGGATCGCTTCCAGGAGCAGCGGGTGCAGCACGCGCTCGAACTGGGTGGCGGTGGCGGGGGCGCGAATCGGCGTCGGCGCAGCGGTGGCAGCGATCGCCGCGGTGGCGTCGGCCCGGGCAACCGCCGAAGCGATCGGCTCCGGCGTGTCGCGCGGCAGCGGCGCCAGGGCCATCAGGTCCTCTTCGGATGAATTTGAGGGCGCCAAACTGATCAGCGCACCCGCCGCGATGCACACGACGAATGTGAGGGCGATGAGGACTCGTCCAAGCCGGTGTTGCGGGAGCACCGCGGGCGATTCTACGGGCTGGCGTCACCGTTGCGTTCGGCAGACCCGGTCCGCCGGCGGAACGCGACTGAAACGGAACCATCGACCCCTCACACGGGTTCGAGAAAGATGGGGTACGCGCCGCCGGCCGGCGCCATCACCGGCCAGACGTCCGACATTGGGCCCACCTCGACCTCGATCAGCGCTGGAGCGTGCCCCGCGAGCGCCGACCGGAGCGCGGCTTCCAGCTCCGCCGGCTGCCGAACCCGCTCGGCCGCGACGCCGAACGCGCGGGCGAGCGCGACGAAGTCTGGATTGACCAGGTCACTTGCGATCATGCGGCCAGCGAACACGCGTTCCTGGGTCCGTTTGACATTCCCGTACGCGCCATCGTTGAAGATGACCGACACGACGTTCAGGCCATGCTGTCGCTGGGTCGCCAGTTCGGCGGCGGCATACAGGTACCCGCCATCGCCGGCAATGGCCAGCACCGGCCGCTCGGGATTGCCAACCTGCGCGCCGAGCGCGGTGGCAAAGGCCGAGCCGAGCGTGCCCTGATACCCGGGCCCGATGAAGGTGCGCGGCCGGTAAACCGGGAAGCCGATCGTGCCGAAGAACGTCACCTGGGTCAGGTCGTTCACGGTGATCCCGTCGTCGGGCAGCGCGGCCCGGATCGCCTGGGCAAATCCCACTTGCGGCTGAAACGCCAGCAGGCGCTCCTCGGCGGCGGCCTTCGCGGCGCGCAGCGCCGCGCGGCGAGACGGGCGCCGGGCGATGCCATGCAGGCGCTCGACCAGACCGGCCAGCACGGCTTTTGCGTCGCCGACGATGCCCACGCTGACCCGGCCATGTCGGTCGACTTCGTGTGGGTCGGCGTCGATACGGATCACCTTCACGCCGGCGGCCAGACCCCACACCCGCGCCGGTTGCCAGAACCGCGTGCCGACGCCAACGACCACGTCGGCGTCACGCACCAGCGCCTGGCCTGTGACCCCGGTGTGCCCGAGATCGTGGCGATCGGAGACCGCGCCGCGGCCATCCACCGACATCACCACCGGGGCCTCGAGCAGCTCCGCCAGGGCCTGCAATTCGGCCCAGGCGCCGGCCGCCAGGACACCGCCGCCGCTGTAGATCACCGGCCGTTCGGCGGCAGACAACACCTCGGCCGCCTGGCGCAGTGCGTCTGGATCGGCGGTCGGCTCTTCGGGCGGGACTGAGCTCAGCAGTTGCACGTCGTCAAAGCGCTGCAGAACGTCGGGCGGCACTTCCAGCGCAACGGGTCGCCGACGCCCGGATCTGAGACGGCGAAAGGCCTCGCGGACCAGGTCCGGTATCTGGACGGCGGCGAGAGCTCGTCCGGACCAGGTCGTCACCGAGGCCAGGACGGCTTCCTGGTGCGGGATCTCGTGCAGCAAGCCGAAGCCGCCCTCGATGCCGCGCGAGTCCACCTGGCCGGTGACACACAGCACCGGCGACGAACACGCGTAGGCCGTTGCCAGCGCCGCAGTCGCGTTCAGCAGGCCAGGTCCGGGCACGACCATGCATACGCCAACCCGACCGGTCGTTCGCGCGTACCCGTCGGCCATGTAGGCGGTCGCCTGTTCATGGCGGGTGTGGTAGACGCGGATCGCATCGCGCGCCTCGTACAGCGCGTCGAAGGCCCAGTCGAGCTGGACGCCGGGGAGGCCGAAGACGACCTCGACACCCTCGCCGACGAGCGAGCGCACCAGCGCCTGTCCCCCGCTGAGCCGCTCGCCGGCCATCGCCGCAGCGTAACCCAGCGGCCTGGACTACGTCTTCGCGGCAGTACCAGTGGTCTTAGTGCATCCTGACCATCATGTCCCAGTGGCCGTTGGCGAACACGGAAGTCACAGAAACGAGAGATAACGCGGCAGCGCTGACAATAAACACCAGGGCGCGGATTCGGCGATTCATGCAAGGCCTCCAGGCGTAATCGCTTCACATCACGCCGAGTTGGCGGAGCGAAACCTACACCGGTAAGCACGTGCTGGGTCGCAAAAAAGGGATGGATGCCGTGGGGGTAGTACCGTTAACGGTACTTATGCGCTACGGGACGTTTCATTTGATTGGCAGTCCGTCGATGGCCCCGGCGGCCGATCGATTCGGCGAAACGCTGGCGCACATTGATCTGGCCGATGAGCTTGGCTTCGATACCGTATGGGTCGCCGAGCATCATTTCTCGAACTATGGGTATTCCGCCAATCCGCTGCTGCTCATCGCTAGAGCGAGCGCGAGCGCGCACCGCGTGCGCTTTGGCCAGGCGGTCATCGTCACCCCGTTCTGGCACCCGCTCAGACTGGCCGAGGACATCGCGATCGCCGATCTGCTGACCGACGGCCGCCTGGAAATCGGTCTGGGCCGTGGGTACCAGCCACTCGAGTTCCGCGGCCTGGACGTCGATCAGAACCAGAGTCGGGCACTCTTCGAAGAACAGTTCGAGGTGATGCGCCTGGCCTGGACCGCGGACGACTTTACCTTCGATGGGCGGCACTTCCCGGTCCGCCATCCGATCACGGTGCTGCCGCGTCCGCTGCAGCAGCCGCATCCGCCCATCTGGCTCGCCGTCCAGAGCCAGACCTCGCTGGATTGGGCGGCCGCGCACGGGTGCGACATCATCCTGTCAGGCTCCAGTACCGCCTGGGACGAGCTTCCGGCCTGGACAGAGCGGTTCTTAGCGCGGCGCGCGGCGGCACCCGACGACGCGACTCGGGCGCCGCGCATCGGCATGCTGCGCCACGTCCTGGTGACCGAGACTGAAGCCGAGGCGCGCGCGGCGCTGTGGCAATCGCGCTGGCAGCGCGGCGTCGCGGAGCGGCTGCGACTTGGCGAAGAGCGCATCACGGGTGGCCGCAACAGCCTCGACGGTTTCGAGCAATCGATGTCCGAGGACGCCTGGTGGGACCGCGTCGTGTACGGCACGCCTGACTGGTGCATCGCCCAATTGAAGCGTCAGGCCGCGCTCGGCGTGACCGACGTCCTCGCGTGGTTCGACATTGGCGGCCTGCCGGCCGAGACTGTCCAGCGCTCCATGCGCCTGTTCGCGGAAGAGGTCGTGCCGGCCGTGGCGCCTGCGTACGCCTGAAGTCCGCCCGTGGTCGAGCCGACTGCCAGCCGACCCTATATGCCGGGCTATGGCATCGCCGGCCCTGAGGACGGGATCGGGCTGTTGCCCTGGTCGTGGGCCAGAGAACAGCTCGAGGCCTCGCGCAACTTCTGGCTGGCGACCCATTGGCCCGACGGTCGACCGCACGTCATGCCGGTCTGGGCCGTGTGGTACGCGGGCGCACTGTGGTTCAGCAGCAGCAAAGGGTCACGCAAGGCGTGCAACCTGGCGGCCGACCCGCGCTGCGTGTTGACGACGGAAGATCCGACCAATCCCGTCGTCGTCGAGGGCGAGGCCGAGCTGCTCACCGACACGTATGACCTGGAAACCCTGTTGGCCGCCGAAAACGCCAAATACGGCACGGACTACGGCCTCGAGATGCTGGACCCGGCCGTCAATTGCGCCTACCGGGTCCACCCCAGATGGGTCTTCGGCCTGCGCGCGGGCGAGTTCACCGGCTCGCCCACGCGCTGGTCCTTCGAAGCCTGAGCAATTTCAGCTGCCCGCGTCGCTTCGCTCGCTTCCACCAGACGGTAACTTCCCGAGGCTGGTGGTTTTCCACCTCAGCGTCTTCTGCACCTCCGTCGGGAGCGAGCGAAGCGATGCGGGCGGCCGCAATGTAGAGATCTCCCGGATTTCTTGACATCCTTCGTCGCCTTCGATATATCGTTAAGGAGTCGTATGGACGCCTCTGGGCGGGTCTGGCCGCGGGCCGAATTGCGAGTTGGGGACGCCGACCGACAGGGGGCGGTCGCTGAGTTGCAGCGGCACTATGTCGACGGGCGGTTGACCAGCGACGAGCTCGATGAGCGTGTCGCACAGACCCTGAAGGCGCGCACGTTTGGCGAACTGGCGATTCCACTGCATGACTTGCCAGCGCTCGCCAACACGGACCCGGCGCGGTCGGTGGCGATTGCCCCGAGCGAGTACACGGAACGCGCCGCGTTCGGACCCGCCTTTGGCGCGCTGCTGATCGTGATCGGCGCGCTGGCCTTCCTGTGGATGTTTGTCTTTCCGACGCACAGCTGGGGGCCGATGCCCTTCTGGCCCGCCTTTATCTTTCTGTTCTTCTTCGTCGGCGGCCCCCGGCGGGGTAGCCGACGCAATCGGTAGCTCAGCTGCCCTGAGTCATGAGCGCGTTCGGGTCGGCGCCAGGCCCGATGATGAAGCGCGTGATCCGGGCGGCCTGGGCAGGGTCGCGCACGTAGACCACCAGGAACTCGCCTGGTAGGCCTTTATTGGCCGAAAACACGTCCGCGGGGAGCGCCTGGGCGAGGGTCAGGCTGGTGTACCGCTCGACCACGAACTGCGGGCTCGTTTCGGGGGACGGGTTCGGCGGCTGGGCGTCTCTGGGCAGGAGCTTGTGCGCTTCGGCCGTCGCCTGATCCAGCGTGAGCGCCTGGGGCGTCGGCAGCGCCGCGATCAAGGCCGCCCGTCCATTGGCGTCTGGGACGAAGCTGACGTGGTATTCGAAGTTGCCTTTGCGGAAGACGATGCGGTGGTCAGGGGTCTCGCCCGCTGAGGGACCGTAAGCCGCGTCGAGATCGGCGCGGGTGTTGCCAGCGCCGCCAGCGCCCGAGACCTGAGCGACCAACGGCGCGGGGCTGGGCGGTGCGGCCTGTGCCGGTCGCGCGGTTGGCGGTGGCGGTACCGGGGCGGCCGGCTGGGTGGGTTGCACCGCTGCTGGTGGCGGTGGCGGTGTTGCTTGGGCAGGCGGGGCTGCTTGGACCACCGGCGGCGGGGTTGGCGCGGGCAGGGGCGTCGGCGACGCCGCGGGCCGCGTCGCCGTTGGCGCCGCGGTGGCCGTCGGGGCGAGGGTGGCCGAAGCCGGCAGCGTCGGGGGCACCAGCGTCGCCGGCGGACCGGGCGAGGCGGCCAGTGCCGCCGGACTCGGCGCCCCGTCGAGGGCAACATTGACGGTCCGCGGCCGGTTCAGCAGGAAAAACACGACGGCCACGCCGATGATGAGCAGCCCGAGGCCCAGGGCCAGCCACGGCCAACGGTTCGAAGGCTCGCCCGGCGGGCCCGGCTCGACGAGCTCGACGGGTTCGGGGGGCGGCGGCGGGGTAGCCATAGCGTGCGGTCCATAGCGCATGTTCTGTACCCGCGGTAAATTACTCACCACTGACACTGACCAGTCGCATCCGGATTGGCGAGGACGGCGGGCGGGCGGCGTTGCTGGTGGACGGTGTTGTCCAGTCGATTTCGCCCGAAGACGGCCTGATCGATGGCGGCTACTGGGCGGCGATGGTGCCCGACGACGAACGGCCGCGCCGGGCGCTGATCCTGGGGCTCGGCGGGGGCACGGTCGCGAGGCTGCTGCAGCGGCGCTGGGGTGAACTGCGCATCATTGGCGTCGACGACGACCAGTCCATCCTGGCAACAGCCAACGCTGTCGGCTGGCTGCCTTTGCCAGGGCTCGAGATCGTGGTGGCCGATGCCTTCGACTATGTGCAGTCCTGCGCCGAGCGCTTCGACTACGTCGCGGTAGACCTCTTCCGTGGCGAGCGACTGGCCCGGCGCGCCTTCGGCAGACCGTTCTTGCGGCACGTGCGCGACCTGCTGGAGCCGCGGGGGCGGCTCGTCGTCAACCTGTTCCGCGACTACCGCGCGCCAGAACGCATCCAGCGCATTGCCAGTTCCTTCGACATCCGCGAGGAAAAGCGCGTCGGCGGCAACGTGGTCGTCCATGCGCGGCGGCGGCGCCCGTGAGCGCAACAATTCGCGGGGGCGCTGCGGCTAGTCGACCACGCGCCTCGGCGGCGCCGCTGAGCGCAACAATTCCCGACGGCTCCGCGTCTGGTCGGCATGGGATGTCTGGTGTTATTGATCGTGCTGGTGCTTGTGCTCGGGGCCGGCTCGATTCTGGCGGTCGGGTTCACCATCGGACTTGTTCTGACCCTGATCATGGCTGGTCTGGTGGGCTGGGCTGCGGACGCGGTCGTGCCTGGGCGACTGCCGGGCGGCTGGTTCGGCGCGGTGCTGTCGGGCCTGATCGGCGGGTTCATCGGGACGTGGCTGTTCGCGCGGCTGGGGATTCACGATCCCGGGTTCGTCTTGTTCGGAGTCGACGTCATCCCCGCGTTTGTCGGCGCCGTGGTCATTGCCGTCGCGGCGCAGCTGATCAGTGGTCGGCGGTCCATCACGTAACCGCGCTGCGCGTCCATTGGCACGGGGGTACAAACGTACCCCCTTCTTTTTGTCCAGGTCTTTTTTCGAGATCACGATCTGAGCGAGGAAATCTCGGGTTGGTGGCTGCTTCCGACGATAGCGTTCCTTACGCGAACGAGGAATTCTTCATAGTCTCATGGCCTTCGACGGGATCCCTAACTCTCGCCCGAGCCACTGGCCGTGCGCATCACAGACATTGCGAACATGCCAATAGCACATCTGCGCTATTGCGTAATTGAACCGTCCGAAGCATAATGGGGCCAGAATTCTTCCTGGTGTCCGTTCCCGCGACGGCGGGAACGCACTCCAGGCTAGTATGCGAATACCCTAATCGCCAGGGGCCGTAGGAGTTTACGCTCACGGTCCCTTTTTTTGTCTCGGAGGGTTTTCGCCTTGTCCCGCCTTGCAATCTTCATCGATGGCGCCTACCTAGATAACCTCGCCCGGAACGAGTGCGGCGGGATCGGCATCGACTTGGAACTCTTGTCTCAAGAGGTCAAGGGGGTGATCGCAGCGTCGACACCTGAGCCCATCGATCTCTTGAGAACCCTGTACTACAACTGCCCACCGTATCAGTCGAACACGCCGACGCCCGAAGAACGCAGTCGCTACGCAGCCTTCCGACGTTTTGCTGACGCACTGAAATCACTCAGGCGCTTTGAGTTCCGCGAGGGCCGACTCGTCTATCGCGGAGTAGATCGAGACGGTCGGCCGATTTTCCAGCAGAAACGGATTGACCTGCTGTTGGGACTCGACTTTGCCCTTCTGAGCAGCAAGGGACAGATTTCTCACATCGCGCTCCTAGCAGGTGACAGCGATCTGATTCCAGCCATGCAAGTTGCGAAGCAAGAAGGTGTTAGCGCTTGGTTGTTTCACGGACCAAGGCGCTCTAAGGCCGGCGGCTATTCGACGTACCACCAGGACCTGTGGCAGGAAGCGGACGAGCGATTCGAGTTGTCCACAGACTTTCTGATCCGCTGTCAGAAGGTCAGCACGATCATGGTTAGCCCAGCTAGCGGCGAAACCTTACAAGATAGCCCAGGGCACTAACGCGTCCCGCTTCTCGTCCCGAGCATCAGTCTGCGCTCGCGTGCCGCCGCCTCGGCCGTGTCGTGCGGACGCCAGCTGGACCCGCAGGTTCATCTCGGCCAGGAGTTTAGGCGTAGGGCGCTGGGAAATCCGGGGGTTGTGGCCGGAGGCGACTGACGGTCCCCAGGCGGCGTCTGTATAGCTGGGCTAACCATCTGTATAGCTGGGCTAACCATGATCGTGCTGACCTTCTGACAGCGGATCAGAAAGTCTGTGGACAACTCGAATCGCTCGTCCGCTTCCTGCCACAGTCCCTGGTGGTACGTCGATAGCCGTCGGCCTCAGCTCATGGCAGATTGGATCGCTGGCGAATCACTTCCCCTGTTCGGCATCCCACTCAAGTACGCCGGGCTCGGCGAACTCCCAGAGTTCTGCCAGGCCATTGGGCAGCTCCTCGGCCCAACCTAGCGGTTGGTCGCCAGACCGAAGCACGCTGCCACTCGCCTCATCAGGTCCGCCTTTACCACAAGTAAACGGACGCCTGGGTCTTCTTCCGGGGCTCACGGCTCAGCCAATTGTCTCGATGCTCCCGCATGTTCCTGGTTTACATCAGGCTCGGCTTCTCGGAGTTGCATCGCGATGGTCAGATCGTTACGACCGTCCTCCTCGCCCCGGAGCCCAGCGCGGCCCAAGGCATCGGCCAGCAAGCCCTGCCGGTCTAGGCTACGGCACCAAATCCCGACTCCTTCTTGGAGTTTCGCCAGGGCCGCTGCCTCATTCGGGCCGAATGCCACAAGCGGAAGTCCGTCCGCCTCCACGGCTGCTCCGCCTTTGGATACCACTCTCCGACACGATACATTCACGTACATGATGGGCCTCCTTTCTGTCTGAGGACCTATTTCGCATCTTGCATCTGGTGCAACACGGATGCAATAGTGGGGGGGCGTAACGTATCCAGACGGCGACGGGCGCGCATTTGACACGTCACATGGTACGCGGTATATTCGCCGTATCCCTACCAGCAGAGGCAATGTAATGGTTATCGAGAGTAAGGGCGCATTCCGGCCCTACGCGCCGCTCGCCAACATCGTCGCGGTGTTGCAGCGGCTGCGCCGCATGAACACGCCGCCGCGTCTTTCGCCAGAGTTCTTCGCAGGGGCCGGGGTGTCGGAATCCTTGCAGAGCCGGGTGGTAGCGACGCTAAAGTTTCTGCAGTTCATCGACGAAGAGAACCGTCCCACTGATACGTTACGCGCGTTAGCGGTTGCCCCGGACGAAGAGTACCGGAAGCTCCTCGAAGAGTCGGTGCGCAGCGCGTACCGCGAGGACTTCGAGAACATCGACCCGGCGGTTGACCCGCAAGGCAAGATTCTCAATGCCTACCAGCGTTACCAACCGCGCTCGCAGCATGAGCGCCAAGTGATGCTGCTCTTGGGCCTTTGCCGGGAAGCGGGTATGACGATCCTGGATGCGCCGCGAGAGCGCGGGATGCAGGATGGTCCCAAGAAGGCCGCCCGAGCGAGGGGTCGTCCTCCAGGCCGAGGAAAGGTGGCGGCATCCGCGAATGCCACGACGCCAGTATCGTCGGGGGCAAGTGGAGCAGCACAGCCCCGAGATGACGTGCGGCCAATGGGACTGTTCGGGCTTGTCGGGCTCGTTGAGCAGGACGCCGCGCTGTTGGACGAAGCCGAGTTTGCCGAAGTGTGGCAGGCACTGGGGACTGTTGTCGGCAAGGTGGCGCGCGCGCGCGCGCGATCGCAGCACACGCCTTCAGCGATACCTAGGTCCGAGGATGGACCTGATGAGGGGCTGGATGATGCGTAGGCAGGAAACCCCTTCAGCTAAGAACGTGGAGCGGTCACCTGACGTTGAGCTGAGCTACACGGCAATGGCTCACGCAGGGCAACAGGCGCCAGCCATCCGACTCGCCTGCTAACCCCTGACCTGCAGACAGAAATGCCTCCAAGCGGCCGCTCTCAGCGGCTTGGGTGGCCGTGTAATCGATGCGGCATGTTGCGATGAGACTACGAGTACCCGGGACACCCCTCGATTTTGAGATCGGCGGGCCGCCGTCAGGAGTGGACGAGCGGGCCTATCAACTGATGCGTGCACATCACCTCAATAGCGATGCGATCGAAACGATAGTCGCCTCAATCGCGGAGATACGTAGGCGAACCCGGGTTGACAGAGAATGGGCGGCGGTGGTCAGGATCGATACGGGGAAGCGGATTGGGCCGTTCGTAAAGGGTTCTGCCATCAGAACAGACATCAGCAAGCATCTGGAAATGCTGGTTTTGGGTCGTGCTTACGTTCAAATACACTCACACCCGCTGAGCGAGTCATTTTCACCCCAGGACGCTGTTACGCTGCACGGCAGTGCTTGCTTCAAGACAATGATCGTAATAGGACTCGACGGCACTTTGTACGTTATGACCAAGGACCGAGGCCATCCTCAACCACGTCTCGATGAGGGCGACACTTCATTCTTTGACGAGTTGGTCGATACTATTGCCGGAGCCCTGAACGCGCTCCAGCCCAAGTATGACGGTCTGGTGGCTGAACGTCAGTTGTCGGAGGCCGCGGCCCGTCGATTGCACACTCACGAAGCTTGGGAACAAGTCGCGCCGCAACTGCGTTTCCGTTATGATCGCTTGGAGCCTGAGAAAAAGGAGGTTGACGATGTATACACCCGATAAGAAGGCACTGCTTGCCAATCTCCGGGATGGCGTGCTCGACGATAGTTCGACGGCTGCCCTAACGTATGGACGGAGGGGCCGCGCAGTCAGTAGGTCGGCGGCGCCGCGAGGATCGGTCCCACCGACGACGAAGGCAAGACCGCGTCGTCAACAGCCAAAGCTTTCCGCGCCGCGCCGCGCCGTCGCATAGACTCGACCCGTCGCGGGAACGCGCCCGGTCGATTGTCCAACCCTCGGCTGACCGTCCCGTCGTCAGCACGAAAGTCACGCGCTGCTTAGGCGGCCGCCCCACTGCCTAGTCGTTAGCCTCGCCAGTCCTGACCTGCACGAGGGTCGCGCAGATCCGCTGCCGACTGAGCTTCAAGCGGCATTCCGAAATGCAAAGACGGGATTCGTTTCTTGCAGCCGCGTCGAGTTGGATAGGCGTCTACAGGAACTGTAGCTGAACGCGACAGTAGCTGTGCGCCTTACTAATCTGCCTCATTCTTTTGGTACCGGTCTCTTCGAGTCGGCTGAACAAGAAGCCGGAACTGTTACTCGGTTTCGAACCCCTGGCTCGTGAACTTCAACGAACGGCTGTTCTCCGTGACCGTGCGTACGACGTTCTCCGGTGCCCCGTTCGGAATCTCGGCCTCGATGTCGAGCGTTACCTTGACATGGGAGCCCATGAGCCCGACGAGATGTGCGATCACCTCATCGGCGATCTTCCCAGCATCGCGTCCCACCCGCGTCGAGTCCAGCGTGACGCTGCCGTGGAAGCGCTTCACGGCGTGTGAAACTACTGTCGTTGGTCCGGTTCCTGTTCCCGTCGTGTCGTCGCCACTAGGCGTGACTGTTGGTAGCGCCGATGCCCCGTTTCCAATAAGTGGTGTCACTACGGGGGGAATTGAAGGTGCGTCTTCCTCCAGCTGCTTCACGGCCATTTCTGGCCGCACGAGGAGCCCGGCGTAACTGTCGTCGGCGAGCGGAAGCCGTTCTCCGCCGCCCAGCCCTCTATAGCGTCCTGACGCCTCGTCGAAGCTATCGGCGTACGCGAACGACTCCTGCCGCCACAGCAACAATCCGAGCCCATCGCGAATGGCGCCGATGAGCACTTCCGGCCCCTTGAGCCGGGGCAGGTACAGGTAGCGGGCGAAGTCCTCGACCAGCTGTCGAATCGGGACGTGGTCGCCGCGCCATAACGGCACGCGGTCGAGCTCCATGCGCAGGCGCGTCCCCGCCAGCGCGGTGACGAACATTTCGTCCTTGCGCAGCTTCTTGCTCGCGCGTACTGCCAGCGCTTCCGTTCCGGTGAGACGGTAAGCCTGCCATTCCACTTCGGCTTGCGTCTTGGCTTGCAGCGGTACAAGAAGCCATTGATACGCCTCGGGCAGCCGGGCAGTCACCGTGCTGTCGGCAGAGGTCTTCTGGATCTCGGCCTGCCTCACCTGGTGCGGAGAGAGGTCGAGTGCATCCTTGTCGGCGAGGATCGAGTCCCACGCGAGGTAGCGCCGCGCGGCTTCGTCGAGGTCCCGCATCCGTGTCTGGTCGACCGCGAGGAAGACCAGTGTGTTACGGAAGAGGCGCGGCCCGCTTCCCCGTGACTCGAAGATCACCTTCGCGGCGGCCTCCGCTGCATTGCCAGTCTCTTTGCAATAGGGATACTCGGGTCCCAGTACCACCAAACGCGCGTCGAGGTCGTCCGGTACGTCTTGCCCGGACTGTGGTGCTGGGTGCACGCGGCGGAAGTCGCCGGTCTCGCGCAGGTCGGCCCGCAGGCGCTTGTCCATCTCCCGCGCGACCTTGTCGGGGTCGCGGGTGAGCTCTTCGGCACGGTCCTCGGCCAGTTTCGTGACGGTCGGTTGCGTCGAGTACCAATAGCGTGCGCCGTCCTGGTAGAGGTAGGTCGCGGCGCCCGTCAGGCGGCGCAGCGCGTCGCCGAAGACTGCCGGGGCTTCGCCGGGCATCACGCAGCCCAGCTTGATCTGGCGGTCTTCTATGCCCCGGTTAGCGGCGGTCGCGGTCGGCGCTGAGCCGAGGTAGATGGTCCGCGCCACGCGTCGGCATGCGGCGAATTTGCCCAGATTCGGTACTTCACCGTCAAGGCGCAGCGGAAGCGCACTTGGTCCATCCACGTCCTTCTCGATCACCGGCACCCAGTTGTCCGGCAGGTAGCGGGTCAATTCGGACTGCACCCTCGGGTCCTCGATCGGGACCGTGGCGGGCAGGATAAGCGGATTCCGGTCGCCCTTCTCCCACAGGCTATGAATCACCGCGGCCATCAGCCGCAGCACGCCGCGCGTCCGCTGGAATTTCACGAGCGTCGACCAGTCCGCGTAGAGGCGATCGAATAACTCCGGGTGGATTGGGTACGCGGCCTTGAGCCGCTGCTCGTAGCCGGCATCGCGACACTCGGGTGGGAACTCCTGCTGCTGCGTACGGTACATCTCGTAGAACGCCCGCGCCACCGTGTCTCGCGCGACGAACTTCTCACGTTCGACCAGCGGCTCGAACAGACGCCGTCGCACAATCTCGAACCCCTCCTCAGCGCTTGCCGGCCTCCACGAGGCCTCGACGCGCCCGACGGCGTTTCGTAGCCGCTCAAGCGCCGCCCGCCCCCGCTCGCCACCAACTTCCACGTCGTCGACCTGCGCGTGCGGTGAGCTGGTGCTGTCCGAGGCGGGCAGACTGATCACGAGCAGGCACTGCTTCGCGAGCTTCGCCGACTCCGTGAGTGCCTGGGCAAATGTGAAATGGGTCTCGAAGCTGCCACCCGGCAGATCGGCGGAGTCGTGGAGCTGGCGCGCGTAGGCCACCCACTCGTCGATGAGGATCAGAGTTGGGCCGTACGTGTTGAACAACTCGCGCAGCACGTCACCGGGGCTGGTGGCGTGCTCGTCATCGGCCTGGACGCGGGCGAAGGCTCGCTTTGCTTCGGCGACACCCCCGGCCGCATGGCCAAGCTGCCAGGCCAGCTCACCCCAAAGAGTGCGCACGACGGTGCCGTCGGGCTTGGTAACGGGATTGCCTGGCGAGATCCTGGTACCCACAAGCACGACGCGCCGCACCGTTGGCAGTGTTTCCACGCCCGCGCTCTGCAGGATCGCGTCTATGCCGAGCAGCTCGCTGGTCAGCGCGCCCGAGAAAAGATGGAGGAGGGCAAGCATCGAGTGGGTCTTCCCCCCGCCAAAGTTCGTCTGGAGCTGGACAACCGGATCTCCGCCCAGCCCGGTGAGACGCTGCACCGCGCCGGTGAGCAGCTGCGTCAGGCCCTCGGTGAGATAGGTGCGACGGAAGAACTCGCCCGGCTTCAGGTACTCGTCCGAGCCTTCGCCAAGATGCACCTGCCACAGGTCAGCGGCGAACTCAGCCGTTTGGTAGCGTCCGCTGGCTACGTCCGCGTGAGGGCTCACCACCTCGCGCCACGGTTTGAGGGTGCCTGTGACCTGGCTTTCGATAGCCGTCCCCGCGGTCTTCCGGCGCTCGCCGCGCATCTGTTCATCGAAGATGAGCCGGCGCAGCTCCATCTTCATCTTGCCGACCTCGTCGGCCTGCGGCGCTGAGATGGCTGTGAGGAGCCGTGCCGTGGAGTCGAGGGCGCGGTCGGTGTCGTCGCTTGAGAACGCGTTCTGGTGCGCCCACTTGTTGCGGTAGTCACGCAGCTCGCTCACCAGGCTGCGGTCGGCGAACCCCAGGGTCTTGCGGAAGACCTCGTTCCACTGGTCCCACATCAGGCGTAGCAGGGCGGCGACGTCGAGCAGGGTCTTGTCCTGGCTGGAGGGCACGACCATTTCGCTACGCCAGCTCGCGGTTGCTTTGCTCAGCCAATCGTCCCCGTACGCCGCCCGCAGCTCCCGCTCGACAAACGGCGCCAGGCCATCGCGCAGAAGCTCCATAGCCTTGCCAATCCGCTCGTAGTTTGTCATCGCCATAGCGCCACTCTCCTACGGGAACAACGAGCCCTGCTCACCGTCTGGCGGCTTTTGCTCACGCGCCAGGCGGCTGATCTCCGGCCAGCTCTGCACGAGGCCGTTATAGGAGAGAGCCTCGGCAGCGCGTTTCTTGCGCTCGCAGACCGTGTAGAGCCGATAGGCCAACTCGCGCGCCCGCTCGGCCTCGCCGCCGAGCTTCTTCAACAGCTCCGCCGCCGCACTCTCGCCGCCGCTCTCCAGGGCGCGGATGATCTGGTGCACCATTTCCCAGACTGTGAGGCGCCGGTCATGCGCCGGGTCCCAATCCGCGGGTAGCTCGACAGGCCTGAGCAGCCGCACCTTGCCCGCCCGCGAAACCAGGATTCCGGCCCTGGCCATGTCCGAAACGCTCGTGTTCTTCGCCGTGGAGAGCGTCTCGGCCACGCCGTACTCGCCTTCAGTAAAACCGTATTCCTCGAACCAGGCCAGCGCCCAGCGGCTGTCGGCGTCGAAGTCGCCCTCTTGCTCGGCTAAAACCTCGTCGAGCATCTGGTTGATAAGTGTGAGCGCCTCACGCACTGCGAGTGGCTTGCCACCGGCTGCTACGACGCGCGCGTAGCGGGTGTAGACCGCCATGCCAGGGCCAATGGCCGCCTGTGCGAGATCCACTGGGGCGATGTTGGCGCGCTGGAGATGCGCGAGCGCCTCGGGCAGTTCGGCGCGGAGCGCGCGAATGAACTCGGGTCGCGTGGCAGTGGGTGCGTCGGCTGCGCGGGGACGGCAGACGAGGATGATGCTGGAGGCCAGGGCATTGGTGCCTGAGCCGATCATGCGGTTACCAAGTTCGGTCCGCATCGGCCAAGTGCCGCTGAGGGCGAATCCGGCCTCGATGATTGCCGCTAAGAAAGTGTCCCAGCCGGTATTCGTTGTGCCGTCAGCGCCATCGCTCTCCGCCTGCTTGAAAGCGTAGTAGATGGTGACAGGGAAGGCTGGGTGCGACTGCTCTGCGAGGCGATGCATTGCCCGCGTCATACCATCCAGGAAGAACGCTTCTGCTTTCGCCCTGCTTCCGTGGCGGTAGGCCGAAGCAACCAATTCCTCGGCTTTGGGCACGGCGAGCGTCGCGAACAAGTCAGGGAAGACGGGCTTGAGTGAACGGCGCAGCCAAATGTAGAAGAAGTCTGAAAGGTCCGCGTAGCCGATGTTGTCGTAGTAGGGCGGGTCCGTTGAAACGACCACCCCGCGACTCAAAGCTTGCAGCTGCGCGTCGGCCTGCTGCGCGTGACCGGCGTGAGTACTAGCGAAGCTTCGCCTCAAACCGACGAGTGAGCTGGGGTGGCACCATCGGCGTGTTACCCCTGCCCTCTCGGGAGGCACCGACGATGCCAAGCCCCAACGTCG
>DATGER010000050.1:0-65458 GCA_035309865.1 Chloroflexota bacterium | reverse complement strand
GTGATCGATGGCAAGCGAGCGCAGCGAGGCGTGCGGCGGGATCGCGCGGGGGATCTAGTCGTCGAGGAGGAGCGCCTCGGGCGGGGCGTCGCCGGGGAGGTCGGGGGCGACGGGGGTGCCGAAGGCCGAGGCGTAGCGGTTGTAGGCCTCGAGGGGGTCGCCGTATTTGCGGTAGCCAGTGAGGTTCATGACGCACCCGAACAGGAGGCGCTCGCGATCGTCGGCGCTGCTCTTCGGGTAGTCCTCGAGGAACGACAGGCAGATCTCCTGGTTGTGCGGGTCGTTGCCGAATTTGGCGGCGGCCGTCGCCAGGACCTGGATCAGGTGGGCCTGGTCGAACGCGCCGCGCACGTACGCCGACACGAGCGCCAGGCTCTCGTCGGTGTTGCGCGCCAGCAAGGCCAGATCGAGCCGCTCGAGCAGACGCTGTTGCCCCCAGCCGTCGATGCCGCGTGCGCGGCGCACCGGGCGCTTCCCGTTCTTCGGGTCAGCCGCCTGGTTGTGGGCAGCGCAATTGACCAGCGACGCCGCCACGTACAGCAGCTTGACCTGGTGCGGATGGTCGAAATTGTCGAGAAACCAGCGCAGCGTGTTGCAGTACTCGGCCACGTGCTGTGGCATCGAATAGTTCTCGGGCGCCCCGCACTGCACCATCAACTCCGCCGCCGCGACCTGGATCACGTCCAGGATCTGGCGCGGACCCTTGCCGGCCTTCAAGAGGTCGGTGAGCTGATACTGGACGTGCGGCTCACGCCCGCTGAGGATCATCTCTTCGAGCGCGACCTGCTCGACCGGACTGAGCCGGCCCTGGTTCTGCCGGAAGTCGTGGTCCCGCCCATCCAGCAGCGCCTGGCACACGTTGGCCGCCATTTCGTAGGTCGAGTGCCAGCGTGGCCCGACGGCGATGTCCGGCACGCCGGCGTAGAGCACCGCGTGGGCGCGTGACCACCCGATGGCGTTGCCCAATTCGACCGTTGCCCGAGCCCGATACGCCTTGTGGCCAGTCGTGTAGGAGCGGTTGAACAGCATCCGATCCTGCACGTCGATCAAACCGGCGAAGACGAGCTGGGCGAGCAACTTGCGGCGGTTGGCGCGGTCTTCGAAGAGTCCGAGAAACACGCGATAGGCACGCACGACTTCGCCGCGCTGCACCAGCGTGAGCCACTCGTTCATTCGCTCGTCGAACGTGCCAGCCAGGTGCAGCGGCTCCTGGTCCTCCCAGTGCACGCTCGGCGGCGGCGGCGCCGCGCTGACGTCCAGCTTGTACATGCGCGTGTAGTGGCCCGGCGCGTTGCCCAACAGCTGGTTCCAGGGGTCGAGGCCAGTGGGCAGGTACCAGATGGTCTGGGCCATCGGGAGCCGCTCGAAGCCGGCTGGCATGAGCTCGGTGAGCCGCAACGTGGCGCGCGCGCTGAGCAGGCAGTGGTCGTTGTTGACGAACTTGACGACACCGTCGTCCAGGCGCTGGTGGTACGGGACGTGGGTATACGGCGCGTGGATCCGCACCGCCTCGCGCAGCAGCTCTGGCAGCGGGCGCCCCTCCCTGACGAGCTCGAAGAACACGTCGCTGGCGTCCCGCTGGTTCCGCGAGACGATGCACTCCTCGAGGCGCGCGTAGGCGTCCGCGTGTCCTCCCGTTCGGGCGCCTGGTGCTGACAGCGTGACGGCCACGGCTCATGCTCCTTTCAGCGGGCTGCGCCCACGGGCTGGCGGGCCAGGACATCGTAGCGCTGCGCGGCCAGCTCGACGGCCACGTCGACGTCCTCCGCGACGATGTAGCCAGCCGCGGCCAGAGCTTCGGCCGCGACCCGCGCCCGGGCGACGTAGTCGTCACGGTCGCGATAGCGTTCGGCGATCGACATCCGCGGGTCGCCGCGCTCCAGACGCTCCGCACGCGTGTGGGCGAGAGGGAAGGAGGTGCCCTGCATGTCCAGCAACTCGCCGGCGCCGCCAGTTTCGGGATGCCGCGGCACCCAGCCCGTATTGGTGGCGACCGGCACGCTCAGATCGGGCACGCGAACGCCGGCTACCTCGTTGCCGCTGGCGTCGAGCGCGGAAACATAGCTCGGGTACGGCTCGCCCGTTGTTGGCGGCAGCTGGCCGATGCCACGGTCGGTGTCCGGGCCGAGATCGAGACGCCTGAGCGTCGGAAGCGCCAAAGGATCGAGCAGCGCCATCCCTGGGAACGCGCGGAACACGTCGAGCGCGGCTTCGCGGGTGACGGCCGTGCCGTCCGCCAGGCGGGGAAAGGCACTCGGCGGCGGCTCGATCCCGTCGGACACCCAACGGTCGAGATTGATCAAGAAGGCCCGGTCGACGGTGCTGCCGTCGACCATATTGAAGCTGTTGGCGCCGCGCGCGCCGATCGGCGTGACGTTGCCGAGCAGCGCGAGACCCGGGCCGTGCTGGTGGCCGGCGATGACGTAGATGCGTTCCTCCGCTGGAGGCTCGACGTCGCGCGTGCCGGCCGGGTCGGTGTGGATCAATGAGCAGTCCGCGCGCCAGTATTCCGACGCCGTGTTGGTCGTGAAGATTTTCGGCACGCCGCCGAGTTGACGTTGGCGACGCAGTAGCCCGTCCGTCTGGCCGGTGGCGGGGTCCGTCAGTTCGTCCGAGGTAAACGGGAACAGGCCGCCGAACCCGCGCGCGCTGGTTTCAGATGGCTGACCGTACCGCTGGTTGAATTCGCCACGCCGCGCGCCGGCGACATGCGGAATCAAGCCGTCGAAGACCTGCCGGCCGGACTCGTCGAGGTTCAAGCCGTCGTACACGAACTGCCGCAGGAACCGACCGCACTGCGAGCGGCCGTTGCCGTACGTGAAGTCGATGCGTCCGGCGGCGGGGTTATCGGCTGAGGCGTCGTGGCGCAGCCAGGCGACACAGTCGCGCGTGGCCAGGAGCCCGGTGCCGACCACCGGGCAGACGCGGGTCGTGTACATCACCTCGTACCAGCGGCCCGGCTGGAAACCGCCGGCCAGCCACACGTACCTGTCGTCGCTCACCGGGACGCCGTGTTCGTCACGCGCAAAGCGCCAGCGCTCTCGGGGGACGACGGTGCTGGGGCCGGCGAACGATTCGCGGACGGTCAACTCGGCCGCAGCTTCGTTCACGTCCGCGGCGGGGTACGGCTGATGCGCCAGGGTCTGTTGGCCTGGCGCCGGGTGCAGCGGCCAGTGGGACAACAGGTGGTGCGAGTGGGCCGCATTGGGCTGGAACGCGATCGCGATCCGGCCCTGCAGCGGCCGTCCATCGGATCCGAGCGCCTGGGGGGCTTCGAGGCCCATAAGTCCGGGCTGGCGATCGACGTCCCACTGCCAACCGCACATCGCCACGGTCCAGCCGCGCCGCATCAGGAAGCCATCGCCGACGTCGATCTCGTCGGTGGGCGGCAGCGTTGGCAGACGTGGAGCGGAGCGATTGAACGGCACGCCCGTGCGCAACCCGCGGTTGACGACGTAGTAGAGCAGGCGTCGATTGGCGCGCGCGAGGTCGGCCGGCTGCAGCAGGACAAAATCGGCCCAGAAACGCACCTGGCCTGCCGCGTCCCGTGGCGCGCGGTCAAGGTCGGTGATGCGCGCGTTGGCTGGATGAGAGGGATCGACCGCAAAGTGCAGCCGGCCGTCCACACGCTCGTAATCG
The DNA here is from genome assembly GCA_035309865.1 of Chloroflexota bacterium. Taxonomy (GTDB): domain Bacteria; phylum Chloroflexota; class UBA6077; order UBA6077; family CF-72; genus CF-72. The sequence continues at coordinate 61,819 of DATGER010000050.1, read as the reverse complement.
AACGCGAACGAACTTCGACGGGTGACTTCGAGATGTGAGACAGACATGGCAGCTTCCTTTTGCGACGGCTGCCCTTAGCCTACAACGCGGTCTCCCCCGCGGCGCGCAGCGGCGCGTTCGCAAGGTCTCGCCACAAACTGAGCAGTCCGGTGGCGCCGAGCAGGCCGTGCATATCGCCGGTGTCTGCGGCCATCTCGGCGACTTGGTCCGCCGCGATCACGTCGCGCGACGTTCGGGCGACCAGGTCGGCGACCGCCGCGAGCGACGGATCAAGGCATTCGGCCGCGTGCAACCAGGTCCGGACTGCCGCGCAGAACACTGGGAACTCGCTGGCTGGACTGCCGCGGGCACGCGAACGCACTGGCTCAGAGTAGGCCGCGCCGGTTGCGCGCGGCCAGGTTGGCCGCGGCACGAAGGCGACACAACGATCAACAGGTTGTGGCCGGCCGGTTCGTTTACACAATACCTGGGGGTCGTTTACACCTGAATTGCTAAAATTGCAGGAGATGGGCACCAGGTAAACCTCAATGCAGCTGGACTTCGGCGAGACCCCCATGACGCCGGAGATCGATAGCGTCAGCGCAACGATCCTGGTGTGGGCGGATGAGTGGCAGGTCGCGGAGGCGATCGAAGCCAGCGTAAGCGGGGCTGGGCACCGTGTTCGGCGCCTCGAAGACGACGCTGAGCTGGTCACGCTCCACCGGCGCGAGCCACTCCTGGTCGCCCAGTGCGGGCCGCGCCTCGAGGCGCAGCTGGCGTTTCTGCGTGGTCCGATCATTCTGGTCGAGGCCGGCCGCAAGGCGTCGCCGGCGCTGGCGGCGCGCGCCTACGCCGTCGTCGCCGATCCAGCCGGGGCCGGGCACGCGGTCGATCGCTTCGTCGAGCATCGCCAGCTCGCCCGGCAGGTCGCCGAACGTCGCGGGCCGCCGCGCCGCTGTTCACGCTGTGGGCGCGGCTTCGACGCACGCAAAGCGCGTGGCGTCGGCACCGCGCGCCGCTTCGTTCGATTTGGCAGCATCTCGCTGTGTGGCACCTGTGTCGAAGCGCTGCGCAGGCTGCTTCGCCAGGCGCAGGCTCAGGTCGCGGTCGTCGAAGCTGACCAGTAGTCAGAGTCTGAGCGGGCCGCGCGCGATCGCGGCTTCGGCGCTGGGCCGGTCGCACGGCGCGATCCATTCGATCCACCACGTCGCGCCCGCCTCGCCGAGGGCTTTGATGTTCGTCCGCTCGGCGTCCCAATCGGCCTGCCGCGCGCTGACCGTCACCGCCATGTCGAACCGATCCGCGCCGGTGGGGCGCAGGTCGGCGACCGTGGCCCGAAATGCACGCACGTCCTCGGGGGTCCAATCACGCTGTGTGATGCTGGCCGCGCTGTAGTTCGTCGAAATGAACAGGCACGAGCCGTCCCACCGGGCGGCGCGACGGACGGGACCTGGCTTCGGATACTGGCCGCCGATCCAGATCGGAATGCGCGGCGTCTGCACCGGGCGTGGGCGCAGCGTCACGTTCTCGACCTGAAAATATTGCCCGCGGTAGGTGAATGGCTCGCCGCTCCACAGGCCGACCAGCACGTCCAGCCCTTCGTCGAGCATCGCCGCGCGGGTGCGGGTATCGGTCTGCTCGCCCAGATTCGCCAGCGCCACGTCCCACGCGTCGCCGAGCCCGAGACCGAGCGTGAGCCGCCCAGCCGAGAGGTGGTCCAGCGTGACGGCCTCGGCCGCGAGCTTGGCGACCCGACGCCGCGGCAGTGGGGTGACGTTCGTGCCCAACCGGATCCGCTCCGTGCCCATCGCCATGGCCGCCAGCGTTACCCACGGGTCGTACGTCGGCGTGCCGGTCCTGTTCTGGTAGACGAGGTAGTCCTCGAGGAACACCCCATCCCAGCCGGAGCGTTCGGCCAGCACGGCGAGATCGGCCATCGTGCGCGGGTCGGCGTACGGGCCGCCATTGGCGAGGTTGAGTCCAAAGCGCGTGCGCCAGTCCGCGACGATCAGTCGTCGGCCATCGTCGTGTCCAGTTCGGCAGGTCGCTCGCGAAACGCGGTGCGCGCCGGCGGCATGCTGCTGTCGGCGCCGCGCACGCTCTGCCAGATCGCTTCGTTGAGCGCCTGCTCTGGCGCGCGGTCCTCGACGCTGAAGTCCATCGCGGCGGACTGCGCCGACATCGGACTCGCCGCCGTGTTTTGCTCGTCGAGCGGTTGGGCTGGGACGAGCGCGGTGTACGCGTCGAGCTTTGGCGCATCGGTGAAGCTTGCCAGCAACGGCGTCGCGGCCGAGTCGAACTGCGTCATCGGCGCCAGGCCGACGATCAGCTCGATCGTCCGCAGCGTTGAGGACGTGCTGTAAAAGGTCGAATCGACGGTCCCGGTCTGGGTGTAAGGACTGATCACCAGCGCGACGGTGCGGTGGGCGTCGACGTGATCCGGCCCGTTCTGGGCGTCGTCCTCGAGGACGAAGATGGCGGTTTCGGGCCAGACGGGCGAGTGCGACACGGCGTCCACCAGCCGGCCCAGCGCGTAATCGTTGTCCGCCATGTACGCCCGGGGTGTTGGCGAGCCCGGCCGGGTGCCAGCGGTGTGATCGTTCGGGAGCCGGACGAGCTCCACCGTCGGCAGGTCGCCGCGCGACATGAAACCCTTGAACTCGTTCAGCCACTCGTCCATGCGCGTCTGGTCGGAGACCGCGAGATCGTAACCGGGGTACGCCAGGTCGGTGTGGGTACCAAGTTTCGGCGCCGTCGACGCCACGCGGCCGGGGCTGGCAATCCAGAATCCGTAGTTGCGATACGAGACCCCCGCACTGTCCAACCGATCCCAGATGTAGGCGTTTTCGGGGACGGGCCCGGGCGCCGTCGACAGATTGCCACCCTCGAAGTCATACGGTCGATTACGGCCCGTTGAGTAGTTGGCCGGCCAGTTCTTCTGCACGTAGGTGTTGGCCTCCGCCGCGGTGGACCAATTCCAGCCGTCGGCAGACACCTCGGCATCGGCGTAGAAGTTGTCGAGCGTGACAAACCGCCTGGCGAGCTCGCGCGTGTTCGGCGCCGAAGCATCGTCGAACAGGTTGAGTGAGGCATCGCCATTGCCGCGACCCAGCGAGCCGAGCACCTGATCGTAGGTGCGGTTCTCACGGATGACGTAGATGACGTGTTTGATGGGCGAGGGATCGCCTGGGCGGCGCGGCACCACCTGCTCGACGGTTTGGTCCGGGCCGACCACCCGTACCTGGGCGCGCTCGTCGAACCCGTTGTTCGTCACCACCTGCTGCGTATACCGATCGAGCTCGGCCTGCTCCGGCGCTGGCACAATTGACAGGCTCCCGACGGCCATCGACGCGACGTACTGACTCGCCGGCGTGCTGGCTTTGTAGGGATTCGGACCGGCCTGTCCATTGGGGCCGGTGCCGAGGCCCTTGGCATTTACCACGTAGACCTCGCCGCCGTCGGGCGCCACCGCGACCGCGGTTGGGTACCAGGCCGTCGGAATCAGGCCGCGTACTTCGTCCGGGGCGCCCAGATGGACGACTGCGATGTCGCTGTTGCCGGCGTTGGCGACGTACAGCGTGTCACCGTCGAGCGCCAGTCCGTCCGGGCTGCTGCCTTGCTGCGCACCCGCGTACGGCGCGAGGGAAATCGTGCGGACGACCGCGTGGCTGGTGGTGTCGATGACCGAGATCGTGTCGCTGTCCGTGTTCGCGACATAGAGCTCGTGCCGCGCGGCGCTCAAGACCATGGCGCTCGGATGCGTGCCGACGGCAATCCGCTGCAGCACCTGGCTGCCGGCGCCGTCGACCACCGCCACGCTCTGCTCACCCCAATTGCTCACGTACACCTCGCGGCCGTCCTCGGACAACACGACCGCGTACGGGTTGTGGCCGACGGGTAGCATCGTCCTGACCGTTCGGCCGGCGACGTCGACCAGCGAGACCGAATCATCCAGGTTGTTGGCGATAAAGAGGGTGCTGCCGTCGGCGGCAACCGCCAGGCCAGCCGGATACGGATTGATCTTCTTGCCGTCGGCATTGGTCGTCGGCAGTGGCAGCGACTCCGTTTCGACCAGCTGCTGATCGCCCACGTCATACGTGCGAATCTTGTTGTTGCCGCCGGCCGAGGCAAACGCGTGTTTGCCGTCGGGACTGAACGCGACGCCCAGGAAGAGGGCCTCGGGCGCCGCGTATGGAATGGTTTGCACGACCGTCCCCGACTGGCGGTCGACGACCATCAGCGACTGGGTCGACTGGCCGTCGTTGCCGACCAGCAAGGTGCGGCCATCGGGACTGAGCGCGAGGCTCAGCGGGCGGTCGCCGAGCGCGACTTGCCGGCCGGCGGGCGTGAGGGTCCACCCCTGGGAGGTGATCGGCGGGGTCTGGGCGCCGGCGGCACCCGCGAAGGTCGAACCGACCAGAAGCACGCCAATCGCCGCCCGCGCCACGCTGGCACAGGTGTTCACTGCAGTCATAGTTCGACCATCTTCCGACATGCGTGGTCGGCGCGCCAGGAGGCCGCCTCGAGTGTTAATCTCCCGATCTCACTATGGGTGCCGAGTCTTCTGCTCCCACGTTGTTCGAGTGGGCCGGCGGCGCGGCGGGCCTCTCGCGGTTGAGCCAGATCTTTTATATGGCCACGTCAAACACGATCCGATCCTGGCGCCGGTGTTGGCCGAAATGTCCGCGGAGCACCCGGAGTGGGTGGCGCAGTGGCTGGGCGAAGTGTTCGGCGGGCCGCCGCGGTATACCAACGAGCGCGGTGGGTATCCGCACATGATTGGCCGCCACCTGGGGCGGGCGATCGCCGCGTGTGTCCGCGCCTGCGGCGCCGCTCGCCGAGGGCGTCGCGCCGCGGTTCCAGCGTGACATCCGCCCGTTGTTCACCCCGCGCGACATCACGTCGATGCAGTGGGCCTTCGACCTGGGTTCCAACCAGGCCGTCCGCGAGCACGCGCGCCCCATCCTCGCGCAACTCCAAGCCGGCCGCATGCCCTGCTACGGCGCCTGGCCCGAAGCGCAAGTCTCACTCTTCCAACGCTGGATCGAGAGCGGCATGCGGCCCCTAAATCCCCGCGAGGCGGCGCTGGAGGAGGCGGCGTTCGGGCTCGTTGGCGGTGAGGATCAGCGCTTGCTCGAGGGCGGAGCGGGCTAGCTCGGGTTGACCCGACGCGTGGAGGAGGTCGGCGCGTACGGCGTGAAACAGGGCGTAGCCGTGCAGCTCGGTCGCGAGGGCGTCGACCTCGGCCAGCGCGAACTCGACGCTCGTGACGTGCCGCAGCGCGACGGCGCGATTCAGGCGGACGACTGGCGACGGCGTCAAGCGCAGGAGCAGGTCGTACAGCGCCACAATCTGCAGCCAGTCCGTCGCGACCCATGACTGGGCCTGCGCATGGCAGGCGACGATCGCGGCCTGCACCTGGTACGGGCCAGGCCGCAAGCGGGATGCGGCCTGTGCCAGCAGCGCGACCGCCGCGGCGATCTGTGCGCGGTCCCACCGCGAGCGATCCTGCTCCTCGAGCACCACGATGTCTCCAGCAAGATCGAAGCGGGCGGAGGCGCGCGCCAGGTGCAGGCGCATGAGCGCCAGCAGCCCGAGCGGCTCCGGCTCGCCAGGCAACAGCTCCACCAGCAGCGCGGCCAGCCAGGCGGCGTCATCGGCGATGTCCCGCCGCGCCGCGACCCCCCCAGCGGTCGCCAGGTACCCCTCGTTGAACATGAGGTACAGGACGCCCAGCACCTCGCCGAGCCGCGCTTCCAGATCGTCGGCAGCGGGCACGCGGTACGGGATCCCGGCATCGACGATCTTGCGTTTGGCGCGGACCAGCCGTTTGGCGATGGCCCCTTCAGTGGTCAGAAAGCCGCGCGCAATTTCGGCGACCGTGAGCCCGCAAACCGTGCGCAGCGTCAGCGCGACCTGGGCGTCGCGCGAGAGCGCTGGATGACAGCAAGTGAAGATCAACCGCAGCCGATCGTCCGGCTCCTGCGTCACTGGCGATTGCAATTGCATGAGTTTGTCGCGATAGAGAGCGTCCCGCCGCAACTGGTCCAGCGCTCGGTTGCGCGCCACGGTGAGCAGCCACGCCCCCGGATTGTTCGGGACGCCGGACGTCGGCCAGCGTTCGAGCGCGACCAGGAGCGCGTCCTGGACGATCTCCTCGGCCAGGTCGAAGTCGCCCAGAACGCGCACCAGCGCGGCAGTCAGCCGTCCCCCCTCTTCCCGAAACGTCGCGGCCAGGACGGCGTCGGGAACGCTGCGCTCGGCTAACGACGTGGCGGCGCTTCCATGAACGGCCGGACTTCGACACAGCCACCGGCCGGCCAGGCTCTGGCCACCTTGAGCGCCTCGTCGAGGTCCGGCAGGTCCACCACGGCGAAGCCGCCGATGGCTTCCTTCGCCTCGATGAACGGGCCGTCGGTGATAGCCGGCGCGCCCTCGTCGGAGAAACGAACGGTCGTCGCGGTGGCGGGCGGTTGGAACCGCCCGCTGGTCACGAGTTTCGGACCGAGGTCCTGCAACCACTGCATGACCTTGCCGAACTCCTGCTGGTACGCCTCTGCCGTCAAGCGCTCCTGCCGCGCCCGATCTTTTTCCGTGCCACAGAACATCAACATGTATTTCATCGATCGTGGTTCCTTTCACGTATACGACGAACGCACCGGCGCCGTAGAGGACACGGCGATCGACGGATGTCCGAATTGAGCCGCCGGCGCCGACATGTCAAATGTACGGACACAGTGACGGTGTCCAACGGAAGGAGAGTAAAACCGGTGAAGTACATGATTCTCCTCTACGGCTCGCAGCACGACTACGATGCCATGTCCGGCCGCGCCTCGGACACGCCGGCCTGGTCGGCCCAGGAATTCGCGGCGATGGGCGCGTTTATGGAGGCGTTCAACACGGCACTCGTCGACTCTGGAGAGCTGGTCGAGACGCGCGGCCTCACCGCGCCCGTGCACGCCAGGCGGATCCAGCTCCAGAACGGCGCGCCAGTTGTCACCGACGGGCCGTACGCCGAGACGCAGGAGGTCCTGGCCGGCTACTGGATCGTGGAGTGCGACAGCTTCGATCGAGCGACGGCGCTCGCCGTTGAGCTGTCGAAATGCCCCGGCCCCGCGTACGCCAGTGCTTCGGTTATCGATGTGCGGCCGATCGCCGACTCCCGCCAGGAGCTGGACATCTGAGCCCATCTGCCGCCGACGCCGAGCCCGCGCAGGACCTGCTCCGCATTCTGGCGCCGCGGGTCCTCGGCGCGCTGGTCCGCCGCTACGGGCACTTCGACACCGCCGAGGACGCGACCCAGGAGGCGCTCATCGCGGCCGCCACGACCTGGCCAAAAGCGGGTCGGCCTGATAACCCGCTTGGCTGGTTGATCACTGTCGCCTCCCGTCAACTGACGGACCTGCTACGCAGTGAGCAGGCCCGTCAGCGCCGGCAGGCCACGGTCGATCGGCTTCGACTGCCCGCCGACAGGGTGGCGCCCCCGGCAGACGAGCCCGCGGCCGACACAGACGACACGCTCATTCTGCTGTTCATGTGCTGCCATCCCGCGCTGTCGACCGCCTCGCAGATCGCGCTCACCCTGCGGGCGGTCGGTGGCCTGGACACGCTGGAGATCGCCCGGGCCTTCCTGGTGTCTGAAGCGACCATGACGCGCCGCATCACGCGGGCGAAGCAAACCATCAAGACCAGCCAGGTCCCCTTTCGCCTGCCCGCGGCCGAAGAGCGCAGCGCACGCCTCAGTGCCGTGCTGCACGTGCTGTACCTGATCTTCAATGAGGGCTACGCCAGCACATCCGGGTCGAATCTGTATCGGGCCGACCTGTCATCCGAGGCTATTCGGCTGGGTCGCGCCGCGCACCAGCTGCTGCCGAATGATCCGGAGGTGGCAGGCCTCCTGGCACTGATGCTGCTCACCGACGCGCGGCGGGCGGCGCGCGCCGACCTGCATGGCGAGCTCGTCCCCATGGCCGAGCAGGATCGCACCCTCTGGAACAGTGCCTACATCAGGGAAGGTATCGAGCTTGTCACCCAGGCGCTGCGGCGCGGACAGCCAGGACCGTACCAGATCCAGGCAGCCATCGCGGCCGTCCATGACGAAGCGCCGAGCATGGCCGCAACGGACTGGCACGAGATCGTCGCCCTCTACGAGGTGCTGCTGCGCGCGTCGGATAACCCGGTGGTGAAGCTGAATCAGGCCGTCGCGGTAGGCATGGCGCAGGGGCCGCACGCTGGACTCGACTTGCTCGGTGAGCTCCAGAATGATGCGCGACTGGCCGACGACTACCGGCTGCACACGGTGCGCGCCCACTTGCAAGAGATGGCTGGCGATGTCACGCGCGCTCGGGATTCGTATCTGGCAGCGGCAGATCGCGCGCCCAACCTCCCGCAGCGACGCTACCTTCACGCGCGGGCTGCCCGCCTCGCCGCAGGACCAGAAGGATGACCATGCAAGGCTTCGACCCCAGAACGAGCTTCGGCTTTGACGTGTCGAAGCGCTACGACGCCGAGCCTAGAGGCGACGAGGACGAGACCGTCGCATTTCTCGCCCGGCTCGCCGGCCAGCGCGACGCGCTCGAGCTCGCGGTGGGCACTGGCCGCATCGCGTTGCCGCTCCGGGCCGCCGGGGTGCGCGTCGACGGCATCGAGCTGTCGACACACATGGTTGACCGGATGCGCGAGAAGCCGAACGGGAACACGATCGAGGTCACCATGGGTGACATGTCGCGCGTCAGTACCGGGCGCACCTACGGGTTGGTCTACCTGGTCTACAACACGATCGGCAATTTGCTGACGCAGGACGACCAGGTTCGCTGCTTCGAGAACGCCGCCCGCCACCTGGCCGCGGATGGCGTCTTCGTCGTCGAGTGCGAGATCCCGACGGCTCCCGGTCGACCGGATCACCAGTTCGTCGACGCGGAGCGCGTTGGGACCGATCACGTCGTGCTGGACGTCTGCCGCTACGACCCGGTGACGCAGATTCTCGACGAGAACCACGTCCGCATCGGCGCAGATGGCCTCGTCTTCAGCCCGATCAGGGTGCGCCTGGCGCATCCGCCCGAGTTCGATCTGATGGCCCGCCTCGCGGGTCTGCGTCTACGCCAGCGGTGGGGAGGTTGGAACGGTGAGCCGTTCACCGCCGATAGCCGGCGACACGTCAGCGTCTACGCGCGCGCGCCGCTACGCCGGGCTAGCGGCGGCGCGGCGAGCGAAGCGGCGGACGCCGCGGCGGCGGGACGCCTGGGAGGGCGTGGCCTCGCGGCGGGCGATCCACTCCAGCAGTGCCTGCTGGCAACCGAGATCGGGCGCCTCGGTCGCGGTCGAGCGGACATAGTCGCCATCCGGCTGCATGCGCCACTGGTTGCGGTTCGGCGCCAGCTGCAGGTCGAGCATGGTGCGCAACGCCTGCCGGCCCAGCAGATCCTCGACGGGCACGAGCACTTCGACCCGGCCCTCCAGGTTGCGCTTCATGCTGTCGGCCGAACCGATGAAGAACTCCTCGTCGCCAGCATTTTTGAAGTAGTACACCCGCGCATGCTCCAGGAAGCGCCCCACGACGCTGACGACGCGGACGCTTTCGGACAGGCCCGGCAAGCCCGGTCGAAGCCGGCAGGTATCCCGAATGATGAGGTCAACCTGCACGCCGGCGCGCGCGGCGCGGTACAGCGCGCGCGTGATGTCCGCGTCCTCGAGGGCGTTCATCTTGAAGCAGATCACACCCTCGGAGCCGAGTGCGCGCTCGCGCTCGATGCGCGCCAGCAGCGCGGGTTTCAACCAGGCCGGGCCCGGCAGGAGTTTCAAGTAGCCGCGTCCGGGCCCAAAGCCGGTGGTCAGGTAGTTGAAGAGTTCGCTCGCATCCTGGGCGATCGACTCGTCGACCGTCAGGAGCCCGATATCGGCATAGATGCGGGCGGTCTCTGGGTGATAGTTGCCCGTGCTCAGGTGCACGTAGCGGCGGAGTCCGTCGTAGTCCTGGCGGACGACCAGGATGACCTTGCAGTGCGTCTTGAAGCCGACGACGCCGTAGCTGACGTGGATCCCGGCGGCCTCGAGTTGTTCGGCAAAGGCGATGTTTGCGGCCTCGTCGAACCGGGCCTTGAGCTCGATCACGGCTGCGACCTGTTTGCCGTTGCGGGCAGCCTCCTGGAGGTACCCGACGATCCGCGCGTCGCGCGATGTCCGGTACAGGGTCATCTTGATCGCCCGCACTTTGGGATCGTGGCTGGCTTCGCGCAGGAATCGCTCGACGGTGCCAGCGAAGGACTCGTAGGGATGCATCAGGAGCACCGAGCCAGCATCGCGGATGCTGTGAAAGACGCTGCGCCCGACGGGTAAGCGCGGCGTGTCCACCGGGTGGAACGGTTGATCGTGCAGGGTCGACGCACCCTCGATACTCACCAGTTCCATCAGGTCGCGCGCACCCAGCATGCCTGAGGTCTCGAAGACGTCGTCCGGATCGTGCAGCCCGAGCTCAGCCGTCAGCATCCCGCGGCGCACCGGATCCATGCCGGTCTCGATCTCCAGGCGCACGATGGGTGCGACCCGTCGATCGCGCAACTCCGACTCGATCAACTCGAGGAGGTCGTCCGCTTCTTCTTCCTCGCGTTCGGTGTCGGCGTTGCGGGTCACGCGAAACAGCTCGCACGACGTGACGGTCAGACCTGGGAAGAGCAGGTCCAGCGTGTGCGCCATGACGTCTTCGAGACGGACGAACTGGGGTCCGGCGCCCACGCGCAGAAACCGCGGAATCCCCTGGCCGATCGGTACTTTGACCCGCGCAATCATCTGCTCCACGCGTTCGAGGGGTCGAAGAAACCCCGTGACGAGTAGATTCAGCGACAGGTTCGAGACAAAGGGAAACGGGTGCGCCGGATCGATCGCCAGCGGGGTGACCAGCGGGAACACGTTCCGCCGATAGTGTTCGCGCACCATGGTGCGCTCGACCGGGGGGAGATCGTTCCAGCGCAGCACGCGAATGCCGTGCTGCGCGAGCGCCTCGTGGAGGGCGTGTTCGACGGCGAGTCGGTGGGGTTCGAATGTCCGCAGCCACGCGTGACACTCGGCGATCTGTTGGAGCGGCGTGCGGCCGTCGATGGTTGGCTCGGGAACGCCCGCGGCTGCCTGCAGCTTCAAGCCGCCGATGCGCTTCATGAAGAACTCGTCCAGGTTGGAGCCGGTGATCGCCAGAAACTTGATGCGCTCGAGGAGCGGGTTGCGGGCGTCCTCGGCCTCGGCCAGGACGCGCCGATTGAACTCGAGCCAGGTCAGCTCGCGGTTCAGGTACAGACCCGGATCGTTGAGATCCGCGTCATCGCCGGCCGCCGCTGAATCTGCCTGGCCAGCGATGGCGGACTTCAAACGGGTTGATGGCGCCGTACGGGGCGGTGCCGCCGTCTGGGCCACGCCGTTCCGCGCCGCGCGGCGCTCCGGGGCCGCGGTCACGGGGATTCTTCCCCCGTCCCCTCGGGAGGAGAGGGAGGCCAGCGGGGTGAGGTGCGAACAACGCGGAGCACGACCTGAAAGAAGTCTAGCGTGGCAGTCGACCCTGGATCCCGCTTACGCTGGGCGCGTGACAATCACCCGACCCGCCCAGGACGAGCTGCTGGGCTGGATGCAGTCGCTTTCCAACTGGGGCCGCTGGGGTGCCGACGATCAGCGCGGAACGCTCAATCTGGTGACCCCCGAGCGCACCCTGCACGCGCTGAGCCTGGTGCGCGAGGGCGCCACCGTGAGCTGCGCACACCGCGTGTCCTACGCGGCCGCGCCCGACGTACCGCGGCCCCCGCAGCACTACATGCTGTCCAGCGGCGACCAGTATCGGCCTGGCGAAGGGCCAGATCGCCAGGCCTGCGCCGACTACATCGGCCTGGTCTTCCACGGGCACACGGTCACGCATGTTGATAGCCTGGCGCACTTCTTCTGGGACGGCCGGCTGTACAACGGCCAGCCGGCCCAGCGCGTCAGCACCAGCGAAGGCGCGACCAGCCACAGCGTCGAGGCGGCGCGCACGGGCATCATCACCCGCGGCGTGCTCGTCGACGCACCGATGCTGCGCGGCGTGGAGTTCGTCGCGCGTGGCGACGGGGTTGGGCTGGATGACGTGCAGCGCGCCGAAGCGCAGTGCGGGTTCACGGTCGGCGCCGGCGACGTGCTGCTGCTGCGCACCGGCCAGCTCGGGCACCGCGAGCGGACCGGCCCGGTCGACCCGAACCAGGGCGGCAGCGCCGGGCCGCTGCCCGAGCTGCTGCCATTCCTTCACGCCCGCGACGTGGCGGTCCTCGGCTCGGACACCGGCAACGACGTCATGCCGACTGGCTACCCGCGCTTTTCAAACCCGGTCCACCAGGTCGGCATCGTCGGCATGGGCCTGTGGATCCTCGACAACGCCTGGCTCGACGACCTCGCGCTGGCCTGTCAGGCGAGGCAGCGGTGGGAGTTCGCGATCAACATCCTCCCCTTGCGGCTGAGCAATGCGACCGGCTCACCGGTCAATCCAGTCGCCGTCTTCTGACGTGCGTAAATTAGCGCCAGGCGTCGACGGAGACCGTCTTCCCGTACCGTGCGCCGAAGATGCGCCAGTAGCCGTTGGTTTCACCGCCGACGACGACGACCTCGATCTCGTCGCGCTCGAACATGTGGACGAGCTCGTCGGCCGGGACTTTGAGCTTGCTGGCGTAGGGCTCCTCGCCGTACGTGGCGCGCGGGTAGATGTAGTTCTGGATGAGCTGGTAATCCCAGTATTCACCGGCCGGCATGCACGCGTTGTTGTAGATCCAATCGATCAGCTTGTCCTTGGTGTCGAAACCGCCGCGGTCGATGAACAGTCGCGCCGTGATCGGGTCCAGCACCAGACACGGCTGCTCGTGCGGATCCATACCGCGCAGCATGCTGCGGACGTGGTCCTGCCAGTGCGCCTCCCGCAGGCCGAGCGTAAACGCGGTGTGGCGGCAGCCGCCGAACACGCTGACGGTGCTGTCAGCCGGCTGAAAGCCGTGCTGGACATGCAGCGGTTCCCACGGGCTGCGCTCCTCGTTCTCGGCGTACGTGACGCAGGTGTAGGCGTAGTTGTTGCCCTGCGAGCCCAGATAAGTGAGCCCAGGCTCCGAGCCGCCCTGGAGATTCTGCGAGAGCAATCCGTACGCGCGCCCGATGGTGGCGTTGGCGTGGTTGTAGGGGCCCAGCGCCCCCGTCCCGCTGTTCATGCCAATCTCGTTGCGGATAGGCCCGTTGACCACGACCATCGCCGCCGCCGAGCTCGTCGTGCTGGCCCGACCTGAGACCCCGCTGGCCGCGATGGCCAGAATCACCGGGAAGTACTCCGGGGAAGCACCCGCCATGACGGCGTTGACGGCGACTTTCTCGACGGTGTACTCCCAGTATTCGCGGAACTGGGTCGGCCGCATGTGGCCGACCACTTCATCGGGCTGATGACTGGTATGCGCGAGCATTTCGGCCACGCGCTCCTCCGTCGGCAGGACGATGGGCAGCGTATCGGTCCAGTGGTTGTCCAGGAACAGCCGGTGCAGATTCGCCTCAGTATCCGGCTCCACCAATCGAGGCGTCGTCCGCTCATAGACGACTCTCTTTAAATCGTCGGCGTCGAACGGCTTCGTCAGGCCTTCGATGACCTCCTGCATGACTGGCCGCCCGGTCGTCGGGTCATTGCCGTCGACATACGCGCGCAGCTCGCGGGCCGACTTGCCCATGACCGGCTGCGGCACGAACACGGCCCGCGTCCGGGGCATGCCATTGACCCGCGCGACCGACCGCACGGCCCGCTCGAAGACGTTGGTGTGGACAGCGACCGTGGGTACTCCGTACTTGCTGTCGATGGTCATCGCGTGCACGGCGACCGCCGGCGCACACGTGCTTCAATGGCCCACCCCAACGATGGCGGCATCGCCGGTCGCTTTGATCTTCTCCCACGTCGCTGGATCGTCTCGGGTGTAGACGCTCGAGAGCCGGATCAACTCGGCCTTCACCCCGGTCATGTGCTCCTGGAACCACCCCTGCATCTGCTGCAGGAACAGGTCGGCATCGTCGAAGCGGCAATCGACCAGGTAGACCGTCTTGCCCTCGAGGGTGTCGAGGCGCGGCGCCATGTCCTTGGGGGTGACGCGCGGCGGGTACCCCTGGGGATTGTGTACGGTCAGCAACTTGGCCACCTCCTCGGTCTGTGATGCAAGTATGCCTCAGTCGGCCGATTCGTACGTCTCGGTCGTCGCCAGGCTGCGCACGAATTCGAGGTAGCCCGCCCGGGTGAACCGCGGCCGGAACTCGGCGATGACCTGGCGCGCCCGCGCGGCATCGTCGGCCAGCAAGTCGACGACCGTCGACGCCATCGCTTTGGCCGGCGTGATCGCCACGGCGTCGTAGTCGTCAAGGGTGAAATCCGCGCCGTGCACGGTGCCCGTTGCGCCGGCGGCGAACGGATGCAGCACCGGCAGGATGTGGCTGAGATCGCCCATGTCGGTGCCCCCGGTGCGGTGACCAACCTGGCCAACAGAGTCCGCGCCGACGAGCAGTTCGGCGTTCCGGCTGAACAACTCCACCAGTCGCTGATCCTGATACATCGGTAGATACCCGGGCACCGTCGTGAGCTCCAGGCGCGCGCCGAGAGCCAGGGCGCCGGCTTTGAGCGCCCGGTCCACTTTGCGGTGGGCGACGGCGATGGCCTCGACGCTGGCGGCGCGCACGAAGGTCTCCACCCGCACGTCCGACGGGATGGCGCTCACGACGTCGCCTCCGCGCGTGATGATCGGGTGGACGCGAACGTGATCGTCGTCGAGGAATGTCTCTCGCAACGCGTTGATCCCCGCGAGCGCCACCTGGGCCGCGTACAGCGCATTCACCCCGCGGTGCGGCGCGCCGCCGGCATGCGCCGCGCGCCCGACATAGCGGACGAACTTGGCGACCATGCCGTTACTGGTGCCGCCAACGCCCAGACGGCCGTCCCGTGGCTCGGCGGTGGCGTGCACCATGATCGCTATATCCACGTCGTCGAAGACGCCCAGCCGCAGCAGCTCTTGCTTACCGGCCAGGAGCTCAATACGGCCTGCCGCGCGCAGCCGCAGGCGTTCTTCGATCTCCACGAACTCTTCGGCGGGGACGGCGATAAACGCCACCCGCCCGGCCAACGCCGCCATCACCCCACCCTCGACCAGACCGAGGGCCACCCCGATCAGCGCGGCGATCTGAGCGTTGTGCCCGCAAGCATGGGCAGCGCCGGTCTCAGGATCGTGGTCGGGATGCTCCCACGACAGCAGCGAGTCCAGCTCACCCAGAATGGCGACTGTCGGACCTGGCGAGACGCCTTCGAGGACGGCTTTAACGCCCGTCAATCCCAGGCCCGTCGTGCATGGCAATCCGAGTCGCGCGAGCCAGCTTTCGGCGAGCGCCGCGGTGCGATGTTCTTTGAAACCCAGCTCCGGCGCACGCCAGATCTGCCGCCCGATCGCGACGACGTCATCGCGGCGGGCATCGATCGCGCGGCACGCCGCGGCCTTCAGCTCAGTCGTCAGTGGGTAGCTCCCCGGGGTTTTCCCCAGGTTACCCGGCGCGTGCGGTGAAGCGCGGCTGAACCACCCTGAGCGCATCTCCGCGCAGTAGTGCGTCACACTCCGGGACGGGCACCGGTTTGGAAAACAGGTACCCCTGGCCGCGCTCACAGCCAAGCCGCGTCAGGTGGGCTTGCTGGGTTGGCGTCTCGATGCCCTCCGCGGTGACGCTCAGCTCCAGGCTCTTGGCCAGCGCGACGACGCTGCGTACGATGGCGGTGTCCTGCGGGTCGTGCCCGAGCCCGTCGACGAAGGACCGGTCGATCTTGAGGGTATCAACCGGGAAGCGCTTCAGGTACGCCAGCGACGAGTAGCCGGTGCCGAAGTCGTCAATGGCCACCCGAAAGCCGATCGCCTTCAGGGCCACCAGGGTGGCGATGGCCGATTCGGCATCCTTCATGACGACGCTCTCGGTGATCTCGAGTTTCAGCGTGCTGGGGTCGAGGTCAGCGCGTCGCACGATGCCTTCGATGTCCTGGGCCAGCGTCGCGCTCTGGAACTGGCGAGCCGAGAGGTTCACGCTCATGCCGAGCGGTGGATCGGTCGGGAACTGTTGCTGCCAGACGCGCAGTTGCTTGCAGGCCTGCTCGAGCACCCACTCGCCGATCGGGACGATCAGACCGGTCTCCTCAGCCAGGGGCACAAACGCTCCGGCCGCGAGCAGGCCGCGATCCGGGTGCGCCCATCGAATGAGCGCTTCGAATTCGACGATGTGTCCGTCGGCCAGCGACCGGATCGCCTGGTAGTAGACACGCAACTCCTCGCGCAGCAGCGCCTGGCGCAGCTCCGTTTCGACTTCCAGCCGCTCAACGGCGCGCGACTCCATGCCGTGGTCGAAAATCGCCGAGCCGGCCTTGCCATCGCGCTTGGCGCGGTACATGGCCATGTCCGCGTTGCGCAGCAGGCCTTCAGGACGATCGTGCGCGTCACTGCTGAGTGCGACCCCGATGCTGCACCGGACCACGATCTCGCGGCCCTCGAGCATGAACGGCTCGCGCAGCGCTTCGCCGATGCGGTCGGCGGCTTCCAGGGCCTCGGCCGGGCCCGCGACATCGTCGAGCAGCACGGTGAACTCGTCGCCGCCGAGGCGCGCGACCGTGTCACTGGCCCGGATGCCCTGGCTCAGCCGCTCGGCGACCATGGTCAACAACTGGTCACCCACACCGTGGCCCAGACTGTCGTTGATCACTTTGAAGTCGTCGAGGTCGAGGAACAGCACCGCAACAGGTCGGGCGACCCGACTACCGTGCAGCAGCGCGCGCTCGAGCCGGTCAAGAAACAGCGCTCGGTTCGGTAGGCCAGACAGCGGGTCGTGCAACGCCATGTGCGAGAGCTGGGTTTCGAAGGCCTTGCGCTCGGTGACGTCGTGGAACGTGGCCACGATGCCGGCCACGCCCGGATCCCGCAGCAAGTTGCTCATAATGAGCTCGCAGACCCGCCGGGAGCCGTCCGGCCGCATCAATCGCAATTCGGCGGTTAGTGTGGTCTCCATCTCGGCTTCGAGCGTGCCCTCGAGCAGCGCCTGCAGGCCAGCCTGATCCTCGGTCGGGACGAGCAAGGACAGTTTGGTGCCCAGCAACTGATCGGCGCGGAAGCCCCAGACCCGCTCGGCAGCGGGACTCTGATAGCTAATCACGCCCTCACGATCGAGGATGGCGATGACGTCACCCGCGTTGCCGACGAGCAAACGAAAGCGGTTCTCGCTCGTCCGCAGCGCCAGCTGCTCGGATGCCAGGGCGTCCGCGGCTCGGCGGGCATTTTCGAGGGTCAGCGCGACACGCTCGACGACCAGTTGGATGAATCCGAGGTCCTGGGTGTCAAAGGCGTGGGTGCGGGCACTGACAATGCCGAAGCACCCATGCAGGTGCTCTGCGCCAGTCAATGGAAACGCGAGCCAGTGCAAAGGTGCGAGCTGTGCGGCGTCACCTCGGTGCCGAGCGACGCCCGGCCGGCGGCTGACGAGCACGCCATGCTGCACCACCAGGCCGGCGAGCTCCCGCCGCACGAGGTGCTCGGCGGGTCCAGCGGCTAACCCTTCCGCAAGATCGACGGACGGGTCGAGGGAGGACAGCATCAAGAAGCTGCCCTCGATCGCCAGCGCCCGACGCAGATGGGCACTGGCCTCGGCGAATACCTGGTCAGGCGTCGACGTTCCCGCGAGCGCGCGCCCGAGCTGGTCCAGGGCAGCCAGCTGGCGAGTCTTGACGTTGCTTGCGGCAATGTACCGCAGCGTCAGCTGTGACAGGGCCACGGGGAACAGCCCGATGGGCAGCCAGAACGGATTGGCCATCCAGACGAACGCGGCGAGTCCGCCCAGCACGGACGTGGCGAGCTCCGTCAGGACCGTGAACCGGGCGTTCGTCGAGAGCATATCGCGCACTGACTGGCCAGAAGCGAGCGCCCCGATGCCAGCCACGAGCACGGTGTTCACCGCGTAGTAGGCGACGCCGACCAGGACGACCGCCAGCATCGCACGTGCGTCACCTTCGACCAGCTGCCGGCCGGTCAGGCCCAGCAGATTCGCGGTGAGCGCGATCAGTCCAACGCTGGATGCCGTGCACGCCGTATTGAATAAGGCCCGGTCGATGGGCCGCCGATGGCGCAACTCGTCGAGGAACATGGCGCCGCCCGCGATGCAGACCGCCACTGCAGGCGGCAACAGGAGCGCGCACATCACGTGCGGGATGGTGGCGACCGAGACCAGCGAGACGTCGTCGGTTTCGCGGTCCGGCACCATGACGGCGAGGCCTTCGCTGAATATGGCCGCCAGCAGCAGGAGCCCTGCCCCCCACGGGGCCCATTCGGTCGAGGCCGTCGGCAGCGTGATCGCCAGCCAGACCACGACGGCCACGAGGACCCAGGTCAACGCGATATAGCCCCTGACCAACCACACCCGGTTACCGAGAAACGCGTGACAGGCTTGCAAGATTCTGGTCACAGCTATCCAGTTCGAGTATCGACCGACTTCCGCCGCCCCTTGAGGAAACGCAAATCGCGCCGACCCCGGAAGGAGTCGACGCGATGTGCTCAGGAGGCCGCAGGGGCGTCAGTCGTCGAGCGCGGCAGCGTCCCAGGTGGAGCTGTTCCATGCGGATGACACCCAGCGGGAGCCGTCCCACGACGAGCCGACCCAGCGCGAGCCGTCCCACGAGGATGACACCCAGCGTGAGCCGTCCCACGTTGAGACGACCCAACGCGAACCGTCCCACGACGAGGCGACCCAGCGGGAGCCGTCCCACGACGAGCCGACCCAGTGCGAAGCGTCCCAAGAGGATGACACCCAGCGTGAGCCGTCCCACGACGAGGCGACCCAACGCGAGCCGTCCCACGACGAGCCGACCCAACGCGAACCGTCCCACGCGGATGACACCCAGCGCGAGCCGTCCCAGGAGGATGACACCCAGCCCGAGCCGTCCCACGACGAGGCGACCCAGCGCGAGCCGTCCCACGTTGACGAGACCCAACGGGAGCCGTCCCACGTTGACGAGACCCAGCGGGAGCCGTCAAAGAGCACCGACCCGAAGCCCGTGGCGAGATTGAGACCTGGCAGCGCGGCGACGCCCATGTTGGGCGCCGAGGAAGCGCTGGGCGCCCGGGTGAAGGCGGCTAGCGCATTCACCGCGCCGGCGTGGTCCGGCTCGCCCGGGTAGCTGCCCGCCGAGCTCGTCAGGATGTTCTTGATCTGATCCGGCGTCAGATTTGGAAACCGCTCGAGCAGCAGGGCGACCGTACCGCTGACGACCGGCGTCGCCATCGACGTCCCGCTCATCCGCAGGTGCCGGCCGTCCGGGGTAATGCGCTCTGGATACTCTTGCGCCAGTACCGGATTGCCGGAGGCGAGCGTGCTGGTGACCTTTCGGCCAGGCGCGATCACGTCAGGCTTGGCGAAGCCGTCCTGGGTCAATCCACGGCTGCTGATGGGGCACAGGCTGTCGTCAGCGGTGGTGCTGGCCGTCAGATTGTCATCCAGACAACCGACCGTGATCACATACGGGTCGTTGCCGGGAGCATACGAGACGGCGTCGGGCGCATTGCCCGCGTTGCCGGCGGCCACCACCACGGTGACGCCGTTGTGCCACAACCGCTCCACAGCCGCGTCGATCGGGCTGGTCGCGTAGCTACCGGGCCTCCCGGTGCCCACCGACAGATTGACGACCCGAATGTGGCGGGCAGCCTGATTGAGGTACACCCAATCGAGCCCCCGCAGCAGGTCAGATTCGAAGGCCATGCCGCCGTCATCGGCGACTTTGACCCCAATGACCGAAGCGTTCGGTGCGACACCGATGTACTGGCCGTTTGGATTTTCAGCGGCGATGATTCCGGCCACGTGCGTGCCGTGGCCGTAACCGTCCTGTGTTCCAGCGGAATTCGGATTGATGTTTTTGCCGTACCCCACGCTGTCGCCTTGATAGTCGGGGCGCACCGTCTTGCCGGCCGCAATAGCGTTCACATTGATCGCCGAAGCGTTGCCGTGAAAATCGGCGTGCTGCAGGTCCAGCCCGGTGTCGATCACTGCGACCGTCACGCCCCGACCCGTCGCGCCGGTCCCACTGGTCGGGTTCCAAACCGCTGGTGCGGCAATGTCCAGCGGATAGATCGTCTGGAGATTGCTCGCGTCAATCGCACTATGTTTATTGGTGATGGCGTCCAGTGACACATAGCGGACATTGGGATTGGTCGCCAGGGCCAGAACACTTTGCAGAGTGAGGTCAGCCGTGAACGCCGGAATAACGCCGAACTCTTCGACGACCGCGGCATGAGCCGCCATGGCGATGACCCGGCTATCGGCAAGCGGATTACTTTTCTGAATGATGACCCGGACCCGGGTCAGGGGACTGACCTGCGCACCTACCTGCAACAGCGGCTGAATCGGTACGGTTTGGTCAACCCCCGGCGTCCATGTCGACGTCGGCAGACTGAATGCACTGGCACTCGGCGCAAAAACAGCCGCCAGGGTCAGGGCCAGTAGTGAGAACAACGGTAATCGCCGCATTGTGCGATGCCTCCTTGGATCGTGGTCAGCCCCCAGACGCGTTCTCGCCTGTCGACGGGTCGCTTGATGGGCGCGTTGATACAAGTGTCGGCCGCCGGTCCCCCATTCGTGGGGGGCCAGATGGGGGATCTCTTCCCCTCCCCCTGACTTATTCAGGCGTCCTGCCGTTAGCCGCGCATGCTCGGGTCGAGGGCGTCGCGCACGCCGTCGCCCACCAGGTTGAAGGCGAGCGTGGTCAACAGGATCGCCAGGCCTGGGAAGATCATGGCCCACGGCGCGTTCAGCAAGAACGCCCGGCCGTTGGTCAGCATGAGGCCCCATTCGGGCGTGGGTGGCTGGGCGCCCAGTCCCAGAAACCCGAGGCCCGCGGCCTCGATGATCGCCGTCGCGATGCCAAGCGTGGCCTGCACGATGAGCGGCGAAAGCGAGTTGGGCAGGATGTGCCGGCCGACCAGACGCGGCCCACTGGCCCCCAGGCAACGGGCGGCGATAACAAAGTCGCGCTCCCGCAGCGACA
This sequence comes from Chloroflexota bacterium, assembly GCA_035309865.1. Classification (GTDB taxonomy): domain Bacteria; phylum Chloroflexota; class UBA6077; order UBA6077; family CF-72; genus CF-72. The sequence goes on along the minus strand of DATGER010000050.1, from coordinate 40,773 downwards.
GGGCCATCGAGCGCGCCAGGCGCGCGTAGGTGGGAATGTTGACAATGCCGATGGCCACCAGCGCCATCTCCAGGCCTGGGCCGCGCATCGCCACGATGCCGATCGCCATGAGGGTCGCCGGGAACGCCAGCACGATGTCCATGCCGCGCATGAACAGGCCGTCGAGCCACCCGCCGGCGTAGCCGGCGATCAGTCCCAGCACGCTGCCTGTCACCAGCGACAGCGCGACGGCGAAGATGCCCACGCGCAGCGAGATCTGCGACCCGAAAACGACCCGGCTCAGGACGTCGCGCCCGAGATCGTCGGTTCCAAACAAGTGCGCGGCAGAAGGCGCCTTGAGTCGATCGGTGAGGAGTTGCTGATCAGCACCATACGGCGTGATCCACGGGGCGCCAATCGCCATCAGCACGAAAACCAGGACCACCGCCAGCCCGAGCACCGCGGTGCCACTCGCAAAGAAGCGCCGCAGACTGTCGCGCAGGGGCGAGCGAATGCTCGTCGACAGGGCAACGGGCATGGCCACCGCGGGTGCGGGGCGAGCCGGGCCGCCCGGTGCAGCGCGCGCGATGGTGGTGCTCATTGGCTCAGCGGTAGCGCACGCGCGGGTCCAGCCACGCGTAGCTGAGATCGACCAGCAAATTCGTCACCACGAAGATAACCGCGATGACCAGGGTCATGCTCTGGACGACCGGATAGTCGCGCAACTGGATCGACTCGTACACCCAGCGGCCGATCCCTGGCCAGGAGAAGATCGTCTCGGTCAGAATCGCGCCGCTCAACAGGGCGCCGACCTGCAGCCCGACAATCGTCACGACCGGCAGCAGCGCGTTGCGAAAGGCGTGGCCGCCCACCACCACGCGATCGCGCAGGCCTTTGGCCCGCGCGGTACGCACGTAGTCCTGGTGCAGCACCTCGATCATCGCCCCGCGGGTCATGCGCATGACGATGGCCATTGGCACGGTGCTCAGCGCCAGCGCTGGAAGCAACAGATGCCGGATGGTCTGACCGAGGATCGGCCAGTCGGCGCGCAGCACGGCATCGACCAGCAACAGGTTCGTGATCGGCGTAAACCGCGCTCCCGTGTCCAGTCGCGCGGAAAACGGCAACAGCTTCAACTCGACGCCGAAGAGCCACGCCAGCATCAAGCCCAGCCAGAAAATCGGCATGCTCACGCCGGTGAGCGCGCCCACAACGCTGGCGTGGTCGAACACGGACCCTCGCCGCCACGCGGAGATGATGCCGGCTGGCATACCAACCACGAGCGCGAACAACAGAGCCACCGCGCTCAGCTCGGCCGTCGCCGGCAGCCGCTGCGAGAGCTCAGACGTGACCGGAACGTTGCTGCGAATGGATTTACCCAGATCGCCGTGCAGAATGTGGCCCACAAAGATCACATACTGCGTCGGCCACGGCTGATCCAGCCCATACGCCGCGCGCAGTTGGACAATGGCATCCGGCGTGGCGTGCTCACCAAGGATGGCCGTCGCCGAATCCCCTGGAATCAAATGCAGGAACAAGAAAACGATGACGCTGACGCCGATCAGCACCGGCACCAGCGCCAACACACGGCGAAGCGCGTAGCGCAGCATTACAAGTGATCCGTGACTGAGCTACGGGTCGGGGGAGCCTGCGGCCCCCCGCCGCCAGTCGCTGCTCCGCTCGCAAGCTCGCTGCGCGCTCCTTCCCGCGGCGACCCCCCGCTTAAGAACCAGCTGGCGGGTACTCGGACACTGTGTGCCCTCGCACGAACAAAGGCTGGCCGCTGGCCATCAGGCGGCACGCGTGTAGCCGCGCAGCGGGGGAGTACCCGCTCGCTGGTTCTTAAGCGGGGGGTCGCCGCGCGAAGGAGCGCGTACGCGCGCAGCGCGGGAGCAGCGACTGGCGGTGGGGGGCCCGCAGGGCTCCCCCGACCCGTACAAGACAGCGACGCGCAACTTTCCAGGCGCTATGGCTTGCCGTCCAGCGTCACCGTATTGAAGAGCTCGGTGCCCGTGGGATTGGTCACGTAGCCCTGCACGTACGACTGCGCGAACAGCGGCGGCGTGGTATGCGCCATCGGGATCTTCGGCGTCTCGCTGCGCACGATCGTGGCGACTTGCTTGTACAGCGCATCGCGCTGCCCATCGTCGACTGAACGCTGCGCCTGCAGCAGCAGGTCACGCACCTGCGAGTTGTCCCAGGTGTTGTTATTGGCGACGGTCGGGCCGGGCTTGGTGCCGTAGAAGTAGAAGAGGAAGTTGTCCGGATCGCCGTTGTCGCCCGTCCAGCCGGCCATCCAAGTCGACAGCTTGTGATTGCGCGCATCGTCCAGATACGCGGTCCAGTCCTTGGTCTTCAGATTGCACTTGACGCCGACCTGAGCCCAGTCATTGCAGACAGCTTGCGCAATCGCCTGCGGGTTCGGGTAGTACGGTCGGTCGACGGGCATGTACCAGAAGTCGGTGGTGAACCCGGTCGGCATACCCGCGTCAGCCAGCAATTGCTTGGCGTGCGCGGGATCGTACGGAATGGGCTGGACGTCGTCGTTGTAGCCGAGCATGCCGGGCGCCAGGAATTCCTTGGCGAGGAGGCCCGTGCCGCCGTACAGCGAGTCGACGATCGCCTGGCGATTGACGGCCTCCGACAGGGCCTGCCGCACGCGGACGTCGCCGTATGGCTTTTCGAATTCGTTGAAGTCGATGAAGCCGATATTCAGCGATGGTCGGAACAGGACCTGCAGGCTCGGGGTGTTCTGCGCGACCTTGACGTCGTCAGGGTTCGGGAACTCCATCATGTCGATGTTGCCGGCCTGCAACTCGAAGAAGCGCGCGGCATTGTCGTTGATGACCCGAATCACAACCTGGTCGATCTGTGGCCGGCCGCCCCAGTAGTTGTCGTTGGCAGCCAGCGTGATGTGGTCACCGCGGACCCACTCAACAAATTTGAAGGGGCCGGTGCCCACCGGTGCGCCGGTGATGTCCGGGATCGCCCCGGAGGCCAGCATCGCCAGCGAGCCCGGGCTGACGATGGCAAACGGGAACAGCGCCAGATCGAGGAGGAACGCGCCGTTGGAATCCTTGAGCGTTATCTGGAACGTCGACGAGTCGATGACGTCGGTGTGGTCGAACAGGTCATTGAACGCGACGACGTTGTACCAGTAGATGAACTCAGCCGACTTGTGCGACGGGTCGCCGAGCCCCGACTGCTGGCGATCGAAGTTGGCCTTGACCGCGGCGGCGTCGAGCGGCGTGCCATCGTGAAATGTGACGCCCTGGCGCAGGTGGAACGTCCAGACCTTGCCGTCGGCGCTGGTGTCCCAGCTTTCGGCCAGGGCTGGCTTGATGCGCGTGGTCGCGCCGTCGAAGGTAACCAGACCTTCGAAGATCTGCTCCGTCACGCGGGCCGACAGGCCATCTTCGATGAGCGCCGGGTCGAGTTTCACGGCGTCGCCCGATTGCGCGAACACGAGCGTGCGAGACGACTGCGCGCCAGCGTGCATCGCCGGCGCCAACAGCGCGGCCGCGAGCAGCAGCGCGGGGGCCAAACCCCGTAGCGCGCCTCGCATCGGAATGCGCATAGACAACCTCCTCGAACAGAACAGCCAGGATCGTCAGAACCCTGGTGACAAATCCGGGGTCGCCCGGTTGCCGCGCATGATAGAGGCAGGGTCACAACCCGCGCAAAGCTACGGTGCCACGCGCAAATCGGTTCAGGTGCCCGACCGTCCCACGTCGCAGCCGCCCTCGACGCCGCGGGTGACCAGGTTCCTCCAGGGCGGGCCGCATGCTGCCCACCGGCCAGGCGAACCCCCACCGGCCGTACACTCGGCCGGGTGGACGAACCCGCGACGTGCCCGGCGTGCGGGGCCAGCGTTTGGACCGCCGACGGGGCGATGCCGGGCCAGCAGCTGCGCCAGGCGCCGGGGCACCCGGGCGGCGGCATGCCGATGGCGCGGGTGGTCACCCTCGTTGGCGGCCTGGGACTGCTCGCGGCGTACTTCATGCCCTGGTTCGGCAGCCAGGGCATCATGCTCACTGGGGCGTTCCTCAATCAGTTCCTGGGTACCACCCCTGACCTGCGCCGCCTGGTGCCCGGCGCCGTGGGCGGGCCGCTCGAAGTGCAGCTGTTGCGCGCGCTGGTCGACTTCTTTCCCGTCGCCGGCGGCCTGGGCGTGGTCGCGACCCTGCTCGTGACGCTGCGGCCCGCCTGGCGCGCGGCAGCCAACAGCGTGGTTGGGGCGTGCGGTGCGCTGGCGCTGGTGGCGCTTATCGGGGGCGTCGCGCGCCTGCCGCCCGGGGCGACGTGGGAAGTTGGCCTGTGGCTGATCGGTGCGAGCAGCCTCGCGCTGCTGGCGGGGGTCGCCCGATCGTAAGTAGTGACTTCCGCAAGTGTCAACTTGCAGTTATCAGCCGGCACTGGGAGCGCTCCCAAGCAACTTGACACGCGAGGGCGCGGCGACGCAGGATAGCCGGGGCTGGGAGCGGTTCCAGTTGGGCCGCGTAATCCAGGCGCTCCAGGCCACCGCTGAGTACGGTCTCAGCAGAGGAGAATGCGCGGGTGACTCGCCTGACCATCGAAGAGATCGCCGAACTCGCCGCCGTCTCGCGGTCCACCGTCTCCCGCGTCATCAACGACCACCCCGGCGTTCGCTCAACGGTTCGCGCCCGCGTCCTGCAGGTCATCCAGGAGCACCACTACGCTCCCCGCGCCGCCGCCCGCAGCCTCGCCAGCAGTCGCACCAACGCCGTCGGCCTGCTCATCCCTGGCAGCACCAGCTTCATTTTTTCCGACGCGTTCTTCCCCCAGGTCATCCAGGGCATCTCCGAAACCTGCAACACCCACGGCTACATCCTCATGCTCTCGACGGTCACACCCGAAATGGAGCACGACTTCTACGAGCGCGTCTTGCGCGGCCACCACGTCGATGGCGTCATCGTGATGTCGAGCAATATCGACGATCCCGTGCTCCCGCTGCTCATTCACGATCCCACCCCGCTCGTGCTGGTCGGCCGCCACCCCTACTTACGCGACCTGAACTCCGTCGACGTCGAAAACCGCGAGGGTGCCCTGGCGGCCGTCCGGCATCTGATTGGCCTCGGGCATTCCCGGATCGGCACCATCACCGGCCCGCTCCACAGTGCCGCCGCGCTGGATCGTCGCGACGGCTACAAGCAAGCGCTGGTAGAGGCGAGCCTCGCCATTCGACCCGAGCTGATCGCGCTGGGCGACTTCACCCAGGACGGTGGTCGGCTGGCGATGCGCGCGCTGCTCGAGCTGGCCGAGCCACCCACGGCGGTCTTCGTCGCCAGCGATACGATGGCATCAGGGGCGTTGCAGGCGGCTCGCGAGCTGGAGGTGCGGGTGCCTGAGGACGTGTCGCTGGTGAGCTTCGACGACCTGCCGATCGCCTCGTTGCTGGTCCCGTCGCTGACCACGGTTCACCAACCCCTGTACGACCTGGGCGCCGCTGCCGCCGACCTGTTGCTGAAGCGCCTGGACGGACCCGAGGCGCCACCCGAACACGTGTGGCTGCCGACACAACTCGTCATTCGCCAGTCGAGCGCAGCCGCTGCTCTGCCGCGGGCCGGCTGATGCGCCGACGCCACGGCACCGCTGGAGCCGTCAGATGAGCACCGTCGACTTTGCCTGGGGAGCCGCAACCGCCGCGTATCAGATTGAAGGCGGCGTCGACGAGGACGGCCGCGGACCATCCATCTGGGATCACTTCAGCCACACGCCGGGTAAGGTCCACAACGACGAGACCGGGGACGTGGCCTGCGATCACTACCACCGCTGGCGCGAGGATGTCGCCCTGATGCGCCGGATGGGCCTGAATGCCTATCGTTTTTCCATCGCCTGGCCGCGCGTGTTGCCGCTGGGCGCCGGCGCCATTAACCCCGCCGGCCTGGACTGGTACGACCGCCTGGTCGATGCGCTGCTCGAAGCTGGCATCCAGCCGTGGGCGACGCTCTACCACTGGGATCTGCCGCAAGCCCTCCAGGACCAGGGCGGCTGGGCCAACCCGGCGACCGTCGATGCGTTCGTGGACTACACCGCCGCGGTGACCACGCGTCTCGGCGACCGGGTCAAGCGCTGGGTGACGTTCAACGAGCCGTGGTGCAGTGCGTTTCTGGGTCACTACACCGGCGAACATGCGCCCGGTCTGCACGACGCTGGCTTGGCGCTGCGCGTCGCCCACGCCCTGTTGTTGGCGCATGGACGCGCGGTGCCGGTGGTGCGCGCCAACAGTCCGGGGGCTCGCGTCGGCATCACGCTCAACGTGACCTCGGTGCTCCCCGCCACCGACACCCTCGCCGACCAGGCCGCCGCTCGCCGATACGACGGATTTCTCAATCGCTGGTTCCTCGATCCGCTGTATGGGCGCGGCTACCCAAAGGACATGCTCGCGCATTACGGGGGCATGTCGTACCTGACGTTCCTGGACAGCGCGTCCGAGGCCGACATGCGCTCGATCGCGGTGCCGACCGATTTTCTGGGGGTCAACTACTACAACCCGCACCGCGTCGTTGCTGACGAGACCGATGCCCTCCTGGGCGCCGCGGCCCGTCGCCCGCCGCTGGCGGCGGTGACCCAGATGGGCTGGGTCGTCCAGCCGGCGAGCCTCTTCGACCTCCTGCGCGACCTCGCGGCCGAGTACCCGGTCGGGAGCCTGGCGGTGACCGAAAATGGCGCGGCCTACCCGGATCCGACACCCCGTGGCGGCCGCGTGCCCGACAGCGATCGCACCCGCTACCTGGTCGAGCACGTCGCCGCGGCCGTACGCGCCGTGACCGCAGGTGTTCCCCTGTGCGGCTACTTCGCCTGGTCACTGCTCGACAACTTCGAGTGGGCCTGGGGCTACTCGCGTCGTTTCGGCATCATCCACGTCGACTTCCGCACCCAGCAGCGCACGCTGAAAGACAGCGCCCGCTGGTACAGCGGCTACCTCAAGGAAGCGCTCGCCGGGTCACGCTCGCCCTAGCCGCGCGGCTACGCCGCCTGGAAGATAGCCTCCAGCGCCCCCGCGTCCAGGCTTTCCTTGCCCAGCAGCTCTTTCGCCAGACGATCGAGCAGGTCGCGATGCTCGCGCAGAATGGCTGTCGCTCGAGCGTAGCCTTCATCGAGAAAACGCCGGATCTCATCGTCGATCTGTTCGCCGATGTGCTCCGAGTAATCCTTCTGCTCGCCCAGATCGCGACCGAGAAAGATCATCGATTGCTTCTTGCCAAACGCGACCGGCCCGAGCAGGTCGCTCATGCCCCATTCCTTGACCATCTTGCGCACGATGTTGGTCGCGCGCTGGATGTCGTCGCCGGCGCCAGTGCTGATTTCATTGAAGACGACGGCTTCGGCGGCGTGCCCGCCAAGTGCGGCGGTGACGGCGTCGATGAAGTCGCTGCGGGTCATGTAGAACCGATCTTCGGTCGGCAGAAAGCGCGTATACCCGCCCCGCAGGCCACGCGGGATGATCGTGATCTTGTGCACCGGATCGTGGTGCGGCAGGAAGTGGGCGACCAGCGCGTGCCCACTTTCGTGGTAGGCCGTGAGCTCCTTTTCCCGATCAGACATGACGTGGCTCTTGCGCTCCGGGCCGGAGCTGACCCGATCGATGGCCTCCTCGAGCTCAGCCATCCCGATGGTCTTCTTGTCTCGTCGGGCCGCCAGGATCGCGCCCTCGTTCAGAACGTTGGCGAGGTCGGCGCCCGAAAAACCGGGCGTCTGGCGAGCCAGGGTATCGAGCGCCACGCCAGGTTCGAACGGCTTGCCGCGCGCATGGACGTCCAGAATGGCTTTGCGCCCCACGAAGTCGGGTGACGGCACCACGACGACGCGGTCGAAACGCCCTGGCCGCAGCAGCGCCGGGTCGAGCACGTCGGGACGGTTGGTGGCGGCGATGACGATCACGCCGGCGTGGTCGTCGAAGCCGTCCATTTCCACCAGGATCTGGTTCAGCGTCTGCTCACGTTCGTCGTTGGCGACCCCGAGGCCGGCGCCCCGCTGACGGCCGACGGCGTCGATCTCGTCGACGAACACGATGCACGGGGCGCTGCGCTTGGCCTTGTCGAACAGGTCGCGGACGCGGCTGGCGCCCACGCCGACGAACATCTCGACGAACTCCGAGCCCGAGATGCTGAAAAACGGCACGCCGCCCTCGCCCGCGACCGCGCGGGCCAGCAGCGTCTTGCCCGTGCCGGGTGGACCGACCAACAGCACGCCGCGCGGGATGCGGGCCCCGAGCGCGACGAACTTCTGTGGCTCCTTCAGAAACTCGACGATCTCCTGGAGTTCCTGGCGCGGTTCCTCCACGCCCGCCACGTCGAGAAACGTGATCGCGGTCAGGGGATTCTGGACGGTGCGGGCGCGGCTGCGACCGAACGACATCATCGGGTTGCCACCGCGATCACCCATCCGCCGCCAGGCAAAGAGCATGATGGCGCCAAACAGCACCAGGGGGCCGAACGTGAGCAGCAGACCGATCCACGGCGCGGGCGGATCGGCGACCGTGTACGTCACGTTGGCGAGTTGATCGGGCGTGACGCCAAAGGCCGACAGCACCTTCAGCACCGACTGACCCCGACCGGTATGGAAGCTCAGCGCCTCGCCCGAGCGCGTCCGGGCGACGCCACCGTCGTCGGTGACGCGGATCTCGGTCACGTCACCACTTTCGACGCGCTGGGTCAGGGCGTCGAGCGTGATCGGCTTGTCCGGGGGTGACGAGCCCGGCCGTAGCAGGCCAAAACCGATCGCGACCAGCACCAGTGCCCCGCCCAGCACCAGGAGACGCAGGACCTGCTTGGACGGCATCCGCTTCATCGTGAGGGCACTCTCTCAGACCCGTAGGGCCGGTCGCTCGGCCGGGTCACCGCCGCATACCGCCGACAGCCAGAACCACCAGGGTTAGAGCCATCGCACCGAAGAGTGCATAGATTAAAGCAGCATCCACGCGGGTCAGCGGCCCATGGGACGACGACTCAGGAAGAGTCGGGTGCAAGCAACGCCATTCCCACTATAACGCGGTATGGGCAGCCTCGCCATGAGCGTCTGCTCACGCGGCGTCGCCCGCTGCGCCGCGCCCCGCGTAACCTGGCGCGCCCGTCAGACAGGGGGACGGGTCGCGTCCTGCTGCTCCTTCTGCTGCACGTGCGGCCGCTTGTCGGGCTTGGCGGCTTTCTGCGCCTTCTTGGCCTTGCCTTTGTCTTTGCCTCTCGATCGCTCGCCCATGACGGTGCCCCCTACGGTTGTGGTCGCCGGCCCAATTGCCGCCACTATACGCAATCGGCGCCGCGCCCGGTACTGTTTGGCGGACGCTCGATTAGGAAGGACAACAGATGGACGCTGGATCTGGACCCGTAAGCCGGCGACGGCTACTCAAATTGGGCGGCGTGCTGTTCATCAGCGGTGCCGCGGGTGGACTCCTGGCAGCCTGCAGCACGCCAGCCGCGCCACCCGCCCCGCCGACCACTGCGCCCGCGGCCGCCGCGCCGGCGACGGCCAAGCCTGCCGCGGCGCCCTCGGCGGCACCCGCGGCGCCTGCCTCCTCGCCGGCGGCTGCCCCCAGTCCATCGGCAGCGGCGGCCGTGGCGCCCAGCCCGTCGACCGCACCGGCGGTGGCCACGGGCGGCAAGACGATCCGCGCGGCTTTCGTCTACACCGGACCGATCAACGACCACGGCTGGACCAACGCCCACGACGATGGCCGCAAGGCCCTGGAGCAGGCCCTGGGCTCGAGCGTTGAGACCGCGTACACCGAAAACGTGCCCGAGACCGCCGATTCTCAACGGGTCTTCGAAGACTATGCGCGCAAGGGCTTCGACATCATCTACGGCACCAGCTTTGGCTTCATGGATTACATGCTCGAAGCGGCCAAGGCGTTTCCAAACGTCAAGTTCGACCATTGTTCGGGGTTCAAAGTCGCGCCCAACATGGCCACGTACTACGCGGCCGAAGAGGAGCCGCGCTACGTGTCGGGCCTGATCGCGGGCAAGATGACCAAAGCGAACACGCTCGGGTTCGTCGGCTCGTTTCCGATCCCCGAAGTCGTGCGCTTCTTGAACGCCTTTGCCGCCGGGGTCCAGACGACCAACCCCGATGCGAAGATCCACGTTGTGTGGGTCAACACCTGGTTCGATCCGCCCAAGGAAAAAGCCGGCGCGGAGTCCGTGTTGGACCTGAACGCCGATGTTCTGACGGGCACCGAGGACTCACCCTCGCTGGCGCAGGCCGCGGCCGCGCGCGGCAAGTTCGCGGTCGGCGTCGACTACGACCAGACGTCGTTCGCTCCGCAGGCTATCTTGCAAAATGACCGCTTCCTCTGGGGGCCGCACTACATCAACAGCGTGAAGTCCGTGATGGCCGGGACCTGGAAGCCGGTCCAGGCGTACTACCACAGCAAGGATGGCCTGGTCGAAGCGACGCCACCGAGCAGTCTCGTCCCCACCGATGTGGCCCAGCTCGCGTTGGCGGCGCAGGCGCAGATCAAAGCCGGCACGCTCAACATCTGGAAGGGCCCGCTTACGGACAACCACGGCACCGTCAAAGCACCCGAAGGCAAGACCCTCGGCGACTTCTACGAAGGCCCACCGCCCGAAGCCGGCCAGTCCAAAGACGACGCCTACGTCCAGTCAAACCAGATGAACTGGGCGCTCAGCAACATCATCGGCGACATTCCCCAAAGCTAGTGCCTTGAACTGATACGGGTCGGGGGAGCCTGCGGCCCCTCGCGCCTTGGTTGCCGCTCGTTCGGGCCGAGGCAGCAGGGCCCCCGACCCGTATCACTTACCCGCTCAGAAAGGTGCGCGGGTTGTCGATGTTGAGCGCGTCGATCTGCGCTTGGGTGATGCCGAGTTCGCGTAGGCGCGGAAACAATTTGCGGCTCGCGTAGAGCCAGCCGTCGGGGTTGTACTTGCGGCTCGCGAAGGGGTCGGACGTGCGGCTCACGCCGAGCACGGACCAGTCGTGCGAGACCATCAGGCGATCGCCGACGCCGGCTTTGATCAGCGCGGCCAGCGTCTGCGCGCGGCCTTCGGCGTCAGGGCCAATCGGGGCCATGGTCTGGTGGCGGTCCAGGCCGAGCCACACGCCCTTGCGGAGCAGACCGTGCAGGTATTCGAGATCGGTCGTATCGTTGCTGTGGCCGATATAGAGACGGTTGAGATCGAATCCCTCGTCCTCGAACACGGCGACCTGCTGCTCGCCGACGCGCCCCGGCGCGTAGGAGTGGGTCGAGACGCGCACGCCGGTCTGCGTCGCCGCGCGGGCGGCGGCGCGCAGGATGAGCTCACCCTCGCGCGTGACCCCCTCGGCGTCGTTGGCCACCTTGATGATGCCGGCCTTGATCTCGCTCCCCTCGATGCCCTGCTCGATCTCGCGCACGAACAACGCCGCGATCTCGTCGGGGCTGCGATTCCAGAGCGCCCGCGGGATGTCGCGCCAGATACCCGTGGCGGCGATGATGTTGACGCCCGTCCGCTGCGCCATGTCGGCCAGAAACCGGACATCGCGGCCGAGATCAAACGTGGACAGGTCGACGATGGTCTGCACGCCGCCAGCGCGCGCTTCGGTCAACATCGCGGCGGCCTCGTCGGCGAGTTTGTCAGTGTCGCCGAAGAGCTCTGGATACGTGTGCCAGATGCCCGCCGAGGCGGTGAACACGTGCTCGTGGGTCAGCGTGAAACCAAGCTCCGCCGTGTCGAGCGGACCCAGGACCGAGTTGACTGTGGCCATATGCTGTAAGCAGGATCGCGGTCAGCGCGATCGTTCGGCAAGAGCACAGGGGAGAACTTTGTCCTATGGTCGCGGCCTCAGTTGTCAGCTCGCACTCGGCCTTCTTTCCCGCCATCCGGGGCGACCTGCCCACGGTCGTTCGGGGTGAGGGCATCTACCTGTACGACGCCGCCGGCCGGCGGTTCATCGACGCCGCCGGCGGGGTCGGCTGCGTGACCGCCATCGGCCACGGCGTGGCCGAAATCGCCGACGCGGTCGCCGAACAACTCAAGACGCTCGCCTTCACCCCCTGGACGCAGTTCCAGACACCCCGCGTCGGCGAGCTGGCCGAGCGGGTAGCGCAGCTGACACCGGGCGACCTGAACGAGGTGGTGTTGTTCAACGGCGGCTCGGAGGCGACCGAGGCAGCCGTCAAGCTGGCGCGGCAGTACTGGTTGGCACGTGAGCGGCCGGAAAAATTCCTGGTGATCTCGCGCTGGCAGGGGTTCCACGGGCTGACGCTCGGCGCGGCCGGCTTCAGCGGGCACACCGGTCGGCGCCGCAAATTTGCGCCGCTGCTCCAGGACATGCCCAAGATTCCGCCCGCCTACGCGTACCGCTGCGAAGACTGCGCGGCGGGTAGCCTGCGCTGCGCCGATGAGTTGGAACGGACGATCCGCTGGTATGGACCCGAGAACGTGGCCTGCTTCATCGCCGAGCCGATCGTGGGCGCGACGATGGGTGGCGTACCTGCGCCGGCCGGCTACTTCCAGCGCATTCGCGAGATTTGCGATCGCTACGACGTGCTGTTCATCGCCGACGAAGTGATGAACGGCTTCGGCCGCACCGGACGCTGGTTCGCGGTCGAACACTGGGACGTCGTGCCGGACATCCTGGTAGCGGGTAAAGGCGTGAGCGGCGGCTACGCGCCGCTGTCGGTCCTCATGGCGTCCGAGACCGTTGTTGCCGCGCTGCGCGAGGCGGGCACGCCATTTGTCGCGGGCCATACCTACTGCCAGAACCCGGTCACCGCCGCGGCGGGGCTGGCGGTGCTGAGCTACCTGGAGCGGCACGACCTGGTGCGGGCCGCGGCCGAGCGCGGCGCCGAACTGGCGCATGGTCTGGCCCGGCTAAAAGACCGGCACGCGGTGCTCGGCGACGTGCGCGGGATCGGGTTGCTGCAGGGGCTCGAACTGGTGCGCGACCAGCGGACGAAGACGCCATTTCCGATCGCGGCCGGGGTGGCCTTCGCGTTCGGACGGGCGTGCATCGACGCGGGCGCCGCGGTGTATCCCGGCCAGGGCGGCGTGGACGGACAGGTGGGTGATCACGCGCTGGTGACGCCGCCGCTGACCATCACGTCCGATCAAATTCAGGAGCTGGTCGGCGCCATCGACCAGGGCCTCACGGCGGTCGAACGCCTCGGGGCGGGCTAGCAGCGGCGCACCGCGCGAGGCGAGGCCAGCGCCAATCGCCTCCCGGACGTCTGAGCGCTTGAGTTACGGCCCTGGGGGCTTCGTCGCCTGGAAGAGCGCCAGGGGGATGTCAAAGCCCCAGGGCTCGGCGGTTCGGAGGTCGAATGCGGCGCGCTGGCCAGGGGTGGCCTCGGCGAACAGGCGACGGATGGTCTCCACCTTCAGCGTCGGCGTGCGCATGCGCTCGACCCAGGCCTCGCCGTCCAGGGGAATGGCGAATCGCTCGAGGACTTCGGCCTGCCGAAAACCGGCGTCGCCAAGCATCTCGACCCACTCCGAAGGGCGCCAGTTGCGCACGTGCGAGGCGTCGCGCAGCAACTCGAAGCACTGCATGAACGTGTCGAGGGCGGCCATCTCCGGGGCCACCGAGTCGATCAGCAACAGGCGGCCGTGCGGCCGCAGGACGCGGAACGCTTCCGCGAGCGCCTGGCGGGGGTCGGCGAAGTGGTGCGCGGCGACACGACTCGTCACGAGGTCGAAACGCGCGTCCGGGAACGGCAGCTGCGCCACGTCAGCCAGGCGCACGGTGAGGTTGGTGACGCCACGCTGCGCGGCTAGACGGCTGGCCGTGGCGACCATGTCGGGGGTCACGTCCACCGCGGTGACCTCGGCCGCGTGGGCCGCGACCGCGAGCGCGGCGTGCCCGGCCCCGCAGCCGAGATCGAGCACGTGCTCGTCACCGCGCAGGCCGGCCGCCTGAACGAGGGCCGCCAGGTCGGCGCCCGAGGCGTGGTACGTGCTGGTGACGTACGCATCGGCGACCGCACCGAACTGGCGGCGCACGAGGTCAGAAGTGGGCACGGGGGCGGTCATTTCGGCGGCTCCAACGGGGATGGGCTCACCATACCCCCACGGTGGATCATGCGTCCAAGACATGGATGGCATACGATGCATAGCAGCTAGCTATGGAACTGCATCAGTTGCGCTATCTCCGGGCCGTCCTGCGCACCGGCAGCGTGACCGCCGCCGCAGTCGCCGAGCACGTCGCCCAACCGTCCGTCTCCAAGCAGCTCCGCCTGCTCGAGCGTGAGCTCGGCGTGCCGCTCTTCCACCGCGTCGGGCGGCGCGTGGTGCCCACCGATGCGGCGCTCCAACTGGCCGACTGCGCGGATCGCGTCCTGGACGACCTCGCGACCACCGCCACGGCGCTCGCTGGACCCGCGTCCAGAGTCGGCGGCAGCGTCCGCGTCTGCGCGACCGAGACGCTGGTCAACTTTCTCCTCCCGGCGGCGCTCAGCCGGTTGCGAGCGGAGCTACCCGCCGCGTCCGTGCGCGTGGAGATGCTGGGAACCAGCGACGTCGTCGCCCACGTGCTCACCGACGAGGTCGACTTCGGACTGCTGCCCCTGCCCTTGTTCGACTCGCGGGTCGAGGCCCAGCCCCTGCTCGCCGAGGACATCCTGGCCGTGGTGCCACCAGACCACGCGTGGGCCCGCCGCCAGCGGATCGACCTCACCGCGCTGATTGGCGCGCCGGACCTGCTGCTGTCCATGCCGGGCATGGGGCTGCGGGCGCAGCTGGACACCGCGGCGCAATCGCTCGGGGTCGTCGTGCGCGGCCCGATCGAGATCCGGAGTCAGCAGGCGCTGTTGACGCTGGTCGCGGCCGGCAGTGGCGTCGCCCTGGCGCCGGCGATGTGCCTGGCCGGGCGCCGGGACGTGCGCGGGGTGCCGATCGAGCCGCCCATGCGCCGCGAGATCGTCTGGGTTCGACGGCGTGGACGCCATATTTCGGCGCCCGGACTCCGGCTAATCGAGCTCATCGCTACGGCCGATCCGGCGTAGCTTCGTCGGGCAGGGACGCCCGGGCCCTGGTCGCGACAGCCTGCCGAATTGACGCGAGCACGACCGCGGTCGCCAGCAGAGCGCTCCAGGCAAGCACGTGACCGAGATTCCAGTGTCACCAGGCGCCCGACCGACCGCCGGATGCGTCAGGGGTGGGCTGGGTTGACCTGGACCCACCTTTCGTCACGCCCGCTACGCACGACAGCGTCGATCACTCGCATATTTCCCACGGCGTCCGCTAACGGCGTTGGGACCGCACTGTTGTCGAGAATCGACCGGGAAAAAGCATCGCCCTGCAGCGTGTACTGGTTGGCAATGTCGAAGACCACCTCGTCAACGGTCGAATCGTGCGCATACCACAGCCGGCACGGACGGTTCGCCGGCGCGTTGAACGGTATCTCGATCTCGATCCGGCCGGTGGTCCCGGCGATCTGGACCCGCTGATACGGCGCGAGCTGCGTAGAGCAGGTGAAACTCGCGGTCCCGCTCTCGAAGTCGAGCATCGCCGAAACCAGGCGATCGGTCTTGAACACCGGGTCGTACTCCATCATGCTGCATACGCGCGCCGGTTCCGCGCCGAACATGAACCGCGACAGCGAGATGTTGTAGCAACCGATATCCATCAGTCCGCCGCCGCCGTTCTCCAACCGGTTGCGGATGTTGGTCGGATCGACGTTGGAGTACGCGAACAGCGATTGGATGGTGCGCAGCTCACCGATCGCGCCACCGGCCACGAGCGCTTTCGCGCGCTCCCACTGAGGGTGGAACCGGTACATGAACGCTTCCATCACCTTCAGCTGGGGGTAGTGCGCGGCGGCATCGACCAGCGTCTGGGCCTCGGTTGCGTTGAGGGCGATGGGTTTTTCGCACAGCACGTGCTTACCGGCCTCGAGCGCTTTGATCGACCACGGCACGTGCTGCTCATTGGGCAGCGGAATGTAGATGGCGTCGAGCTCTGGATCGGCCAGCAGCTCCGCATACGACCCATACGCTCTGGCGATTCCCAGGTCCCGCGCGGCGGTCTCGGCGCGCTGCTGCTCGCGTGAAGCGATGGCCGTCACCTCGCTGTAGGTGCCCTGCTGCATGGCCGGAATCACCTGATTGGTGCCAATCCGGGCGGTACTCAGGACACCCCATCGAATCTTGCGCACGTCCGCCCGAGTGTACGACGCTCGTGGGGCGCCGCTCACGCTTCCGCTACGCTCTTGCGAATGGCTCAGTCGGCCCCGTGGCAAGCGTAAGCGTCAGGTCCCGGCTCGGCGCGGTTCCGACACCGGGTCTGGCGCTGGCGGCGCTGGTGGTGTTGAACCTGATGTGGGGCGGGTCGCTCCCGGCCACCAAGCTGGCGCTCCAGAGCTTCGGACCGTTCAGCCTCGCCGCCGCGCGGCTGCTGCTCGCCTCGGCGCTGTTTGCAGGCGTGCTCCGCCCGGGGGCGCTGCGCCACGTTCCGCTGGCGGACGCGTGGCGCATGGCCGGTCTCGGCGTCATCGGCTTCGCGGGGGTGCAGGTGCTGCAGGCACTCGGCACCGGCCAGACCAGCGGCGCCACCGCGACGGTGCTGGCCTCGACCGGTCCGCTGTGGATCGCCCTCTTCGCGCCGGCGCTGCTCCGCGAACGCCTCGGCGCCGCCACGCTGGTCGGCCTGTTGCTGGCGCTGGCCGGTGTGGCGGCCATTATGGGGCTCGGCGTCGGCCAGCCGGAGGATCTCGCCGGTGGGCTGACTGGCAACCTGATCGTGTTGCTCTCGAGCGCGGCGGCCGCGGTGTACACCGTCCTCGGCAAAGGGCTGGCGCAACGCTATTCGCCGCTCACGTTCTGCAGCATCAGCTGTGTCGGTGGAGCCCTCGCGAGCCTGCCGCTGGCAGTCGGGGAGCTGGCGATCGCGCCGATGTGGCCGACGCCACTGGGCTGGGCGCTGCTGGTCTACCTGGGCGTTCTGGTCACGTTCTTCGGCTTTGGCGTGTGGTTCTGGGGCCTGCGCGCGCTGCCCGCCGCCCGAGCCGGCGCGCTCATGTTCCTGCAGCCGCTGTCGGGCCTGGTGCTGGCCAGCCTGCTCCTGGGCGATCGACCCACCCCGAGCTTTCTGGTCGGGTGCGGGCTCGTGCTCGCCGGCGTGTACCTCGCGGTCAGGCGGACGCCGTGAGCCCCAGCTCGGCGGCGCGCGCGGCCAGCTGGGCGTGCGAATGGACGTCGAGTTTGTCGAGCGCATTCTGGAGGTGGTTGGCGGCGGTTTTCTCGGCGATGACCAGCCGCTCCGCAATCGCGCGGTTCGACAGGCCCTGCGCCGCCAGCCCGGCGACTTCCCGCTCACGCGCCGTGAGCCCAAGCCCGCTCCCGTGCTGCGTTCCTGGCGCCGCCGCCGCCAACGTCCGGACGGACGCCAGGATCTCAGCCTCGACCACCGACTCCACCTCGAGCGTCCGACCGGCGGTCCAGGCGGTCAGCCAGGCATCCGCGTCCACGCCTGCCCGTGCGATGCGCGTCCAGTGCCCATAGTCGGCGCGGTTGGAGGCCCATATCGCGCTGCCGAGCGCCTCGAGCAGCGCCTCACCGGCGCCGAACAACTCGGCTGCGTCCGCCGATCTGCGCTGCGCGGCCCGCACACAGCCCAGGCCGATGAGACACTCGGCGACGCCGCGTTGATCGCCGACTCGGCGAAACGCGCGCAGCGCTTCGGCGAACCGAGCCGCGGCCGTGCCGGTCTGGCCGGCGGCGAGGGCCACATAGCCGAGGTTGTGGACCCGACTGGGGTCCGCGCGCAGCCCCAGCACGCGCTCGAATCGCTGCCGTTGTACCCGTATATGCAGGTCGAGCTGACAAGCCTCCGGCCGCTGAACATGAACCCGTGAGCAACCTGACCGTTGTGGTCCCCATGTGCCGCACGCTATCGAGCACACCCTCGAGGTATCAATCGGTCGTCGACGGCGGCGTCGCGGGTGGCGAGCGGCTAGAGTCGTCGCATGGAGAACGACGTCGCCGCCACTGCGCGAATAACCGCCTCCATTCGCGCTCGCGAGACCGCCCGGCCCGACGCCCTGTTTCGGGATCCGTTGGCGGAGGTGCTGGCCGGTCCCGAGGCCATGGCGGCGATGCAGGCGATGCCAGAGGCAGTCCGGGACCGCTCTTCGATGTACACGGTGATCCGCACGCGGGTCTTCGACGACTGGTTGTCGACAACTCTCGGCCGGGGGCACGGGGTAGCGCAGGTTGTGCTGTTGGGTGCCGGCTTCGACAGTCGCGCCTTCAGGCTCGCGTGGCCGCCAGGCGTGCGTCTATGGGAGCTCGATCAGGCGTCGCTCCTGGCGGCCAAAGCGGCGATTCTGGCCGGGGTAGCCGCGGTCCCCGGGTGCGAGCGCCGTTCGCTCCCTGTCGACTTCGACCACGCGGACTGGCCAGAGGCGCTCACATCGGCCGGTCTTCGATCGGAGGTTCCGACCGCCTGGCTAGCGGAAGGGCTCTTCCCGTATCTGGCGCCAGAGGCTGCCCTCGGAGTGCTCGACGCGATGCGTGACCTCAGTCCGCCCGGGAGCCACCTCGCCATGGACGTCGTCGATGAAGTCTCGGTCACCACTCGCAATCAGTACCTTGCGGGACTGCGCCAGCTGAGCCCATCGCTCAAGGGCGCGAGCTTTCAATCTGGCACCGACGACCCGCGCCGGCTACTGGCGGACCACGGTTGGGCGACCTCGAAGATCATGCACCCGGGTGATGCCGCGGCGCACTTCGGCCGTTTCACCACCTTCCCTGGCATGCCTGGCCTGCCGCTGCCGCGGCTCTCCTTCGTACTCGCGCGCCGCGCGTGACCTCAGGTGGCCGCCTGACCTACGGCGAGTGCCGCCCGCGCGTCGGCCAGGCGCTGCGTCAGTCACCGCGCCAGGCGCTCGACACGCGCGTCGCCGCCGCAGCCGGCGTCGCGGTCCCCACCGTGTCCAGGGCGTTCGGTATCAAGCCGCGATCGCGCGCGAGCTCAACGACCTGATCGACGAGGAAGCCGGTGTCGCTGCAACACCCAGCGCGTCGCGCTGGCCAGCCAACCGACGGAGTTGATCGCCGCGGCCGGCGCGATGGAGGCTGATCAACGCCCAAAAGCACGCCGACTGCTCCGCCGTGACCACCTCGCGCATGGCCCGCACCAACTGGTCGACGTCCCCAACGCGAACCTTGTGCAGATACCCGTAGCCGGCGACGCCGCCCTCCAGCAGGGCCCAGACGTAGCTCTCGGCATCATGCTGGCTGACAATTGGCGCTGCCCATGCTACCGGGCGCCGTCCGATGGCGACGGTAGTGGCGCGCCACACGCGCGCGGTTGCCACAGATGTTCGGAGTGCACCACTGGCGTCGCGCCGAGTCTGCCAGGAACAGCATGCTGCAGCCGGGGTTGGCGCACCGCCGCAGCCGCTCGGCCTGACCCGTCAGCACGTCGATCGCAGAGCTTGCGGTCGTGGCCAGAGACAGCGCTTGACCGTCCTCGGTGTGCCAGCGCCAGCCGGCCGCCAAGCCGCCAACGCCGACCACCAGGCGCGGGCTGCCAGGCGCCGAGGCGGCGGCGGCATTGAGCGTGTCGAGCGCATCGGGCGAAGGCTCGCGGGCGCCAAGCCTCGCCTCCAGCAGCGCGCGGATCGCGCCGCGCAGGGCGCGCGTGGCCGCCAGATCCGGCGCCGCGGCGCCGGCCGGCAGGCGAGCCCGCTGGAGCGTCCAGAACTGCCGCGCGCGAGCGTCATCCGCCAGCAGATCGAGGGGCGGGTCCGAGACGGTGATGAGGGTGTCCGCCAGGTCGAGCGCGAGCGGCTCGCCGCCGACGGGGAAGCCGGCGGCCTGGGCGTCGGCGAGCGTGGGCGCAGCCAGGGTGGACTGAGTTGGGGTCGCCAATGGGCGCCGCCGGGTGGCCATCACCTAATGTTAGCACGTGGCTTGCAAACGTTAGTCAGGTGTGCTAGGTTGTGGTCGATGGCTAACGGATGAGTTAGTCAAGCAAGCATTAGATACAGGCCAAGATGCGATCTGACATTCTGCCCGGGGCGCACTTCCCCGATTACGAGCTTCCCGATCACGACGGCATCGCACGCCGCCTCAGCGACCTGCAGGCCGATCAGCCCATGATCCTGGTGCTGTCCCGCGGCCACTTCTGCCCGAAGGATCACCAGCAGCACCGCGAGCTGGTCGAACTGTTGCCGCGCATCGACGTCGCCTACACCAGCATCGTCACGATCACCACCGATGACCCGGCGACCTGCGCCGACATGCGCAAGGCCACTGGCGCGACCTGGCCGTTTCTGTCCGACCCCGGTCGACACATCCAGCGCGACCTCGACATTCGCGAGGTCACCGACCCCGAACACGATCCCATGGTCCCGCACACGTTGGTCCTGGCGCCCGGCCTGGTCGTCCACTCCGTGTACTACGGCTACTGGTTCTGGGGCCGCCCGTCGCGAGACGACCTGTGGCGCGACCTGCGCGACGTGCTCCACGCCACACGCGACGATTTCGACCCCACATCAGCATCATGAGCGCGGCGGTCGCGCGGGTGCTCTCGGTCAACGTGGGCAGCCCGCGCACGTTCGAGACGGCCAGACGGGCCGTCACATCAGGGATCTGGAAGTCACCGGTCGTCGGCCGCGTGCGGGCTCGCGGCGTCAATCTCGACGGCGATGCTCCGGCGGATCGCGTCAACCACGGTGGTCCGCACAAAGCCATCTACGCGTACGCCACAGAGGACCTCGCCTTCTGGGAGCACCACCTCGGTCGGCAGCTGGAGCCCGGGGCCTTTGGTGAAAACCTGACCACCGTCGGCATCGACCCCAACGCGGCGCTCATCGGCGAGCGCTGGGCGATCGGCTCGTCGGTGCTGGAGGTTTCCGAGCCGCGGTCACCGTGCTACAAGCTCGGTTTGCGCCACGCGGACCCGACCCTGGTCAGAGCATTTGTGGCTGCGCAGCGGCCCGGCGCCTATCTGCGGATCATCCAGGCCGGTGACATCGGCGCCGGCGATTCGATTGAGGTCGTCTGGCGGCCAGACCACGACGTCACCATCTGTCTGGCGTTTCAAGCCTGGCTCGTCGACCGCAGCCTCGTCTCGCGTCTGCGGCGAGCGCCGCAGCTCCCGCCGGCGTGGAAGCACTGGATCGACGCCGATCCCGAGCGGCCCGTGACCTTCGAGTGATCCCAGGAGGAACTGTTCGCGGGGTGAGCGCCGACCAGCGCTGCGGCGCCGCGTATGCTGTCGCGTATGCAAGCCGCGCGCTGGCATGGGCGTGGCGATGTTCGAGTGGACGAGGTGGCGCGACCGCGGCCGGGGCCCGGGGAGGTCCGGCTGCGGGTGGCCTGGTGCGGCATCTGCGGCACTGACGTCGAGGAGTACCTCGCCGGCCCGACCATCATCCCGACCGACGTCCCGAACTCGCTGACAGGCCGGACCGCCCCGATTACCCTCGGGCACGAGTTCGCGGGCACAGTCGACGCGCTGGGTGAGGGCGTCGCCAACGTCCAGATCGGCGAGCGCGTCGTGCCCGAGGTCGTCCTGTTCTGCGGGGCGTGCTTCTTCTGCCGGCGCCATGAGTACGCGCTGTGTGTCAAGTGGGCGGCGCTGGGTTTGATGGCCGACGGCGGCCTGGCCGAGTTCGCGGTCGTCCCGGCGGCCACGCTCGCCCGCCTGCCGGACAACCTGTCCGACGAGGAAGGCGCCCTGGTCGAGCCGACCGAAGTGGCCGTCCGCGCCGTCCGCAAGAGTGAACTGCAGCTCGGCGAGACGGTGGCTGTCGTTGGCGGCGGCACCATCGGCCTGCTGGTGCTGCAGGTCGCCCGCGCCGCCGGGGCAAACGCGGTCTACGTCTTCGAGCCACGCGCATCGCGGCGCAACCTGGCTATCGAGCTCGGCGCAGCGGCGAGCTTTGACCCGGCCCAATCGGGCGCCACCGCTCGCCTGAAGGACGCGTGCGGCGGCGTCGGCCCGGACGTCGTCTTCGAGTGTGCCGGCGCACCCGATACGGCCGACGTGGCCGTCCACGCGGCGCGCAAAGGCGGGCGCATCGTGCTGGTCGGCATCCATCCCGAACGCGTTCAACTCAGCACGCTCGAGATCGTCCTGGGCGAAAAGCGTCTGGTCGGCTCGGTGCAGCATCACTACGACGAGGACCTGCCGCAAGCAGTCCGACTCCTGGCCGAAGATCGGGTCCGGGTGCAATCGCTGATCACCCGCCGAGTGCCACTGGCGCGCGTCGTCGAAGACGGCCTGCGCGCGCTTGCGGAGGACCCCGGTCGGCACCTCAGAATCATTGTGGGACCACACCTATGACAACCACATCAGTCGATGATCTCGCGGTCGAGCTCGTCCTCGATGCGCACGCCCTGGTCGGCGAGGGGCCGGTCTGGGATGACACCAGCGGCACGCTGGTCTGGGTCGACATCATGGGCCATGCGGTACACCGCTACGATCCGGGCTCCGGTCGGGACGTGACGCTTGACGTCGGGCAGCCAGTCGGGGCGGCCGCGTTACGTCGCGACGGCGCCGGGCTGGTCCTGGCGCTGCGCGACGGGTTCGGCGTGCTCGACGAAACGTCCGGCGAAGTCCAGCTCGTCGCGCCGGTGGAACTCGACGTGCCGACCAATCGGATGAATGATGGCAAGTGCGACCCGGGCGGACGGTTCTGGGCGGGCACCATGGCCTTCGCGGTGACGCCGCATGTGGCGGCGCTGTACCGATTGGACCCCGACTTCAAGGTCAGCCGAATGGTCGGCGAGATCACCCTCTCCAACGGCCTGGGCTGGAGCCCGGACGGCCGCCAGATGTACTACATCGATTCCGTGACGCAGGGTGTGGACGTGTTCGATTTCGATCCGGCCGACGGCAGTCTGGGCCAGCGGCGACGGCTCATCACGATCCCGCCAGGCGAGGGTTTGCCGGACGGGATGACCGTGGACGCCGAGGGCGGCTTGTGGGTCGCGCTGCACGGCTCGGGCAGCCTCCGACGCTATTGGCCCGACGGCCGGGTCGATCGCGTGGTGCGGGTCCCACCGAAGATGGTCACCTGCTGCGCCTTTGGCGGGCCAGACCTGACCGACCTGTACATCACCACGATGTGCTACGGCCTGGGCGCGGAGGGCTTGCAGGCCCAGCCGCTGGCCGGCGCCCTGTTCCGCTGTCGCCCAGGGGTGCGCGGACTGCAACCCCACCGCTTCGCGGCCTGACAGGTCTCAGCCAACCGGCGCACCGGTCCCCGCATCGCTTCGCTCGCTTCCAGGAAGCTCCGTCATTCACCTGGGCAAGGGCGAGTTGGAGCGAGCGACGCGATGCGGCCGGCCGGGTCCGCTAGGCTTACGGGTCACATGACCCACCAGAGCGACATGGCAGTGGCGATGGTTGGGATCGACAAGCGCTTTCCCGGTGTCATCGCCAACATGAATGTCGACTTCTCCGCGCGCTGGGGCGAGGTGCACGCGCTGCTGGGCGAAAACGGGGCCGGCAAGACCACGCTCATGAGTATCCTGGCCGGTCTGTATCGGCCAGATGCGGGACACATCCGCGTGGACGGCGCGCCGGTCACGTTCCATGCGCCCCGCGACGCCATCCGGCACGGCGTGGGCATGGTCTACCAACACTACCGTCTGGTTGCCAGTCAGACCGTCGCGGAGAACCTGCTGCTCGGACTCGAGGGCGTGCCGTTCCGGCTGAATGCCGGCAGGTTCATTCACCAGGCCCGGGAGCTCGGCGAGCGCTACCACCTGCACATCGATCCCTCACGCGCGGTGTGGCAGTTGTCGGTCGGCGAACAGCAGCGGGTCGAGATTCTCAAGACCCTCCAGCGGGGTGCGACCATCCTGATTCTCGACGAGCCGACCGCCGTTCTCACGCCGCAGGAGTCCGAGGACCTGATGCGCACGCTGCGCCAGGTCGCCGCCGAGGGCCGCACCGTCGTGCTCATCAGCCACAAGCTGGAAGAGATTCGCAGCGTGGCCGACCGGGTGACCGTGCTGCGCGGTGGCGCGGTCGTCGCCGGGGGACTGGCTAGCGGGGCGTTGTCGACGCGCGACCTGGCACGAATGATGGTGGGCGAGGACCTGGTGACCAGCCAGGCGTCCGGGGGCCGCGCGCCAGTCGGGACGGAGCAACCCCGACTCACGCTCGCGGACATCTCGGCGCTGAACGCCCGCGCCCTGCCGGCGCTGAGGCGGGTCAACCTCCACGTCCGCGTCGGCGAGATCCTGGGGATCGCCGGGGTGGCGGGCAATGGTCAGCGCGAGCTCGCGCAGGTCGTCGCCGGCTTGCGGCTGCCGACCCAGGGCAAGGTCTGGCTCGACGGGACCGACGTCACCGACTCCGACGCACGCTCCCGGATGCGCCTCGGAGTGGCGCACATCCCAGAGGACCGGCTGGGCGAGGGCCTGATCGGGAACCTGCCCCTGAATGACAACGCCGTTCTGAAGTCGTACGACCAACCACCGCTGGCGCTCGGTCCCCTGCTGCTGCTGCAGCGGGTGGTCCGCTTCACCCGGTCGCTGCTCGAACGCTTCAACATCCGCGGGGCGCGGCCGGAGTCGATCACCCGGCTGCTGAGCGGGGGCCAGTTGCAACGGTTCCTGCTGGCACGCGAGATGGCGCTGAACCCGCGCCTCATCGTGGCGGTGCACCCGACTCGTGGGCTGGACGTGGCCGCCACCCAGCAAGTCCAGGCGTGGCTGGTCGACGCGCGGGGCCGGGGTGCGTCGGTGCTGTTGATCTCCGAGGATCTCGACGAGGTGCTGCAGCTCAGCGACCGCATCGCCGTCATCTACGAGGGTGAGATCGTCGGCAGCATGCCTGCCGGTGGCGCCAACCGCGAGCAGATCGGCTTGATGATGGCTGGCGCGGGCGCCTGAGGAATGGCCCTCTCGATCCGACTGGAGCGGCGGGCGAACCTGCCGCTGGCTCAGCGCATCCTGGTCCTGTCGACCGCGGTCATCCTCGGTGCCCTGGCGAGCGGCGTGCTGGTCCAGGCGACGGGCTATAGCGCCCTCAAGGCATTCGGGGCGATTGTCGACGGCTCATTCGGCGGTGCGTACCCCATTTCGCAGACGCTGGCCGCGGCGATTCCGCTGGCCACGATCGCGCTCGGCACGGCGGTCGCTTTTCGTGTGCAGTTGTGGAACATCGGCGGTGAAGGGCAGTTCTATATCGGCGCGTTCGCCGCCACCGGCGTGGAGCTCATTGGTGGACCGGCCGGTTGGCCGGCGGTCCTCCTGCTGCCGACGATGCTCCTGGCCGGATTCGTCGGCGGTGCGGCGTGGGCGCTGCTGCCAGCCTGGCTGCGCGCCTGGCACGGCGTGAGCGAGATTATCACCACCCTGATGCTGAACTACGTCGCCATCCTGTGGGTCAACTACCTGGTGTACGGACCCTGGAAAGATCCGGCCGGACACAACTTCCCCAACAGTCCGCGGTTCCCGGAGAGTGCGACCTTCGCGCGCATGGGGGATGGCCAGCTGCACACCGGACTGTTCGTGCCGATCGTCGCGGCGGTGGTACTGCTGTTCGTCCTTGCCCGCACGCGCTGGGGATACGAGTTGCGCGTCGTGGGTGAAAACCCTGAAGCCGCGCGCTATGCGGGCATCGACGTCCGCCGGACGATGCTCACCGCGATGCTGGTCAGTGGCGGCATGGCGGGCGTCGCCGGCGTGGTGCAGATCGCGGGCATCATCCACCTGCTCAACGGCCAGCTCTCCTCGAACTACGGCTACACCGCGATCATCATCGCCTGGCTCGCCCAACTTCATCCGGTCGCCGTGCTGGTGGTGGCGGTCCTCTTCGGCGCGCTGGTCAACGGCGGCTTTGCCGTGTCCCAGGAGGGCATTCCGCAGGCGCTTGGGGCGGTCCTGCAGGGGATGATCCTGTTCTTCGTGCTAGGTATCGGAGACGTCTTTACCCGCTACCGGCTGCGGATCTTCAGCCCCGCGGCGGCCGCGCATGGCCGATCGGTTCCGTGACCGGCGAGCTGCTGGTCGCCATCTGTCTGGCGGCGATCGCGTCGGGCACGTCGATTCTCCTGCCCGCGCTCGGCGAAGCCCTGACCGAGCGTTCGGGCGTGCAGAACCTCGGCGTCGAGGGCATGATGCTCATGGGCGCGCTCTTTGGCTACATCGTCGACATCGAGACCGAGAACATCTGGCTGGCGTTCGCTGCCGCCGTCGTCGCGGCGACGTCGCTGGCGCTGGTCCACGCGTTCCTCGCCGTGACGTTGCGCGCCAATCAGATCGTCTCTGGACTGGCCGTCACCTTGTTTGGTTCGGGCTTGACGGCGTTCATCGGCAAGCCGTTCGTGGGGGCTCAGGCGCCGGTGACCCTGAGCCGAATCCTCATCCCTGGCCTATCACAGATTCCGGTTCTGGGCACGATCCTGTTCACCCAGGATCCCGTCGTCTACATGTCTTTCATCCTGGTTCCCGTGCTGTGGTATTTCATCTATCACACTCGGCCCGGGTTGAACTTGCGGGCCATTGGTGAGAGCCCGGCGACCGCTGACGCCATGGGTGTTGGAGTTGCTTCGCGGCGCTATCTGTATACCCTCGTCGGCGGCGCCCTGGCCGGGGTCGGCGGTGCGTATTTGTCGCTCGGCTACACTTCCACCTGGGTGGAGGGCATGACTGCCGGGCGCGGCTGGATCGCCGTCGGCCTGGTGGTGTTCGGCACCTGGGATCCGATCCGCGTGATGACCGGCGCGTACCTGTTCGGCTTCGTGGATGGGTTCCAATTGCGCGCTCAGGGACTGGGTAGCACCGTTCCGTCGTTCTTCCTCAACATGCTGCCGTATCTGTTCACGGTGGTCGTCGTGTCCCTCTCCAGCGGCGAGCGACTCCAGCGTCGGCTCGGCATCCCCCGCGCACTCGGCTTACCGTACTGGCGCGAGGAGCGAACGTGAGCGCTCTGGAGCAGTTCATCACGTCCCTGCCGAAAGCGGAGGTCCACGTCCACCTGGAGGGATGCTTCGAGCCGGCCGACCTGGAGCGGCTGGCGCGTGAGTCCGGTGAGACACTGCCGCGTCCAGCGGAACAACTCTTCGACGTCACGGGCCTGGACCTGAGCGCATTTCTGGAAATCCTGGACTGGTCGTGCGGCCTGGTGCGGACGTCCGAGCAGCTCGCCCGGGCGGCGTACGCCGTCGCCGAACGCGAGGCTCAGGCTGGCGCAGGCTACGCCGACGTGATCGTCAATCCCAGCCACTGGTCGCCCTGGCGCGACCGACTCGATGCGTTTGTCGACGCCCTGGACGCGGGCTTTGTTGAGGCCGAGGCTGACGGTCTGCCGCGCATCGGACTGTGCCTCAGCTTGCTGCGGCAGCAGCGCGCTGCCGAAGCGCTCGAGCTCGTCGACTGGCTGGTGCAGCGTCGGCATCCGCGCGTCGTCGGCCTGTCGATCGATGGGAACGAAGCGGCCGCCGGACGGACCGGTCCTCGGTTTGCGGAGGCGTTTGGTCGGGCGGCGCAAGCCGGTTTGCACCGCACCGTCCACGCCGGCGAATCCAGCGGTCCGGAAGGCGTCCGCGACGCCCTGGAGTTCCTGCGCGCGGACCGCATCGACCACGGAGTTCGGGCGATCGAAGCACCGGACCTCGTGGCTGAGCTCGCCGAGCGGCGCATCCCGCTGAACATCTGCCCCGGCTCCAACGTCCAGCTCGGGACGTATCCCGATCGCGCCAGCCATCCACTCGACGCCCTCCGTCTGGCTGGCGTGCCGGTCACGATCAACACCGACGATCCGGCGCTGATGCGTCACTCACTCGTCTCGGAGTACGCCGCCAGCGCCCGCACCTACGGCTGGGACAACGCAACACTCCGCCAGCTCGCGCGCACCTCGATCGAGGCGAGCTTCGGTGATGCTGACGTCAAGCGGCGACTACTCGATGAGCTCGATCGGGGCGAGCTTCGGTGATGCTGACCTTCCGGCACGGCCTGCTCGATGAGCTCGATCGGGGCGAGCGTCGGTGATCCTGACAGCAGACGCCGACCGCTCGGCAAGCTCGATGAGCTGTCCATGGATGAGGCTCGTGGCGAGTAGTGGTTCTGTGTTTCTAAAGAATTCCGGTCGCTCGCCGGACGGTGTGCGCGGTGCACCGGACCCAGGGGCGGCTTCGGAGTGACGCCCCGGAACCTCTTCGGCGCGCGCGTTCGGCGCACGGAGGACCAGCGCCTCCTCACTGGCCGCGCTGCGTACATCGACGATTTGACGCTGCCAGGGCTGCTGCACATGGCCGTCTGGCGGAGCCCGCTGGCGCACGCCGCGGTGCGACGGATCAGTCTCGAGCGGGTGCGCGCGCTACCTGGAGTCGTGGACGCCTTCGACGCCAGCGCGCTCGGTCCCGCGCCGCCGTCGTTTCCGGTCCTGCTCACCGATCCGTGTCTCAAATCCTGTCCGCAGTACGCCCTGGCGAGAGATCGCGTGCGCTACTGCGGCGAGGGCGTGGCCGTCGTCATCGCCGAACAACGCACGATCGCCGAAGATGCGCTCGAGCTCGTCGACGTCGACCTGCGACCCCTGGAGGCGGTGGCGTCCGCGGACGCAGCCGTGCGCAGCGGCGCGCCACAACTGCACGCCGACAGCCCCGGCAACGTCTGTGCCGCGTGGACCTTGCGTACCGGCGACGTCGACGTGGCGTTTCAGCACGCGGAAGTCGTCGTCAGCGAGCGGCTCGCCATGCAGCGCTACACCGGGGTGCCCATCGAAACGCGCGGCGTCATCGCCCAGGAGGACCCGATCTCCGGCGAGCTCGTCATCTGGGTCTCCGGTCAGTGGCCGCACACCACGCGCACGCTGGCCGCCCGTCTGCTGGGCATGGCGGAGGACCGCATCCGCGTCGTGGTGCCGGATGTGGGCGGCGGCTTCGGCGTCAAAGAGGACTTCTACCCGGAGGATCTGCTCGTGCCCTTCGCCGCCCGCCGGCTCGGGCGGGCCGTCAAATGGATCGAAGAGCGGCGCGAACATTTTCTCAGCGTGGTCCACGCGCGCGAGCAAGTCCACGAGCTGGAGCTGGCGCTGCGTCGTGACGGCACCATTCTCGGGCTGCGCGATCGAATCGTGACCGACATGGGCGCGTACGTTCGCGCCCTTGGGTTCGTCAATCCGTCACTCGCCGCCGCTTCGGTTCCAGGTCCATACCGTATCGCGGACCTGCAGATCGATTCGATCGCGGTCGTCACCAACAAAAGCCCCAG
Organism: Chloroflexota bacterium; assembly: GCA_035309865.1. Lineage (GTDB taxonomy): Bacteria > Chloroflexota > UBA6077 > UBA6077 > CF-72 > CF-72. The sequence continues at coordinate 11,654 of DATGER010000050.1, read as the reverse complement.
CTCACCTTATCGCGGCGCTGGACAGCCGGAGGCCACCTTCGCGCGCGAACGTCTGCTCGACATCGCCGCGCACCGCTTGGGGCTGGATCCGGCCGAGCTCCGGCGCCGCAATCTGATTCCGGCGGAGGCACTCCCGTTCGACACCGGCCTGCAGTCCGTGGACGGTCCGGTGCGCTTCGATAGCGGCGATTTCCCCCTCGCGCTGGACACCGCCCTGCAGGTGCTGGACTACGCACAGCTACGCCTGGCCCAGGCTGCAGATCGGCGTGAGGGACGCCTGACTGGTATCGGCCTCGCCGTCTACGCCCAGATCACCGGCACCGGTCCATTTGAGGGCGCCGATGTCCGGGTCGGCACCGACGGGACCGTGACCGTGATCACCGGCGCGGTCGCGATCGGCCAGGGCCTGGCCACCGCGCTGGCGCAAATCGTCGGCCAGGAGCTCGGTGTGTCGATCGATCGCGTGCGGGTCGCGAGTGGCGATACCGGGCGGATCGCGCACGGACTCGGCACGTTCGCCAGTCGCGCGGCGGTCATGGCGGGCAACGCCGCGGCGATCGCCGCGGGGCGCGTGCGAGCCAAGTGCATCGCGCTGGCGGCGCACCTGCTCGAGGTGTCGGCCCAGGATGTGGAGTGGGTCGACGGCTTCGCCCGGGTGCGCGGGGTCGCGGACCAATCGCTGTCGCTCGCCCAGCTCGCCGAGGCCTGCCTGCCGGGCAAAGCCGGGCAAAGCCGTCCGGTCGAGCTGGAGCCGAGTCTCGAAGCGCGTCACTACTACGAGAACCACAGTCCGCCGTTTGCGTACGGCGTGCACGCGGTGGTGGTCGACATCGATCGCGAGACAGGTGCCGTCCGGGTCGATCGGTACGTCGTGGTGAGCGACTCCGGACGGCTGATCAATCCGACCATCGCCGAGGGCCAGATCGTCGGTGGCATCGCCCAGGGCCTCGGCGGCGCGCTGATGGAGCACCTCGTGTACGACGCCGGCGGTCAACTCGTGACCTCCAGCCTGCTCGACTATACGCTGCCGACCGCGCGCGACGTGCCGCAGGTCGAGATGGTCCACCTGGAGATTCCGTCACCGCTCAACCCGCTCGGCATCAAGGGCCTGGGCGAAGGCGGCGCGGTCGGCGCCCACGCGGCCGTGGCCAACGCCGTGGCTGACGCGCTGCTCCCGCTCGGTGTGCACGTGACTGCGACCCCGCTGTCGCCCGGCGCGATCGGACCGCTGCTTGCTCGGGCGCGCACGTGACTGCTGGGGGCTCCGCCGCAACCGGCCGCGTGCAGGCAACGACTCGCCACAGGCGGCGGCATGCGAGCGGCAGCTCGCCACAGGCGGCGGCATGCGAGCAGCGGACTGTCCGGGCCGGAAGCGTGCAGACAGCGGGTTGCCACATTTCAGCGCCCAGGCCCGCCGCGCATTAGAGGCACAATCAGCGTTGATGAACACAGCCCACCAGACCACGGCGTTTCTGCGCAGCCTGCGCTCGGTCCGACGTTTTTCCCCGCAGCCAATCCCGCAGGACGTCTTGCTGGATGTTCTCGAAGTCGCGCGGTGGACCGGGTCGTCAAAGAACACCCAACCGTGGCATGTGATCGTCGTCCGCGAACGGGAGACGTTGACCAGGCTGGCCACCTGCGGTCCCTTCGCCGGCCACCTGGCCGGCGCTCAGGCGGCGATCGTGCTGGTGATGGAAGACGCCCATCGCAGCTTCGACGAAGGCCGTCTGGCGCAGAACGTGATGCTGGCCGCCTGGGCGCACGGCGTCGGCACGTGCATCGGCTCGCTCTATCCCGAGGCGAACACCGCGCGGGCCATGGAACTGCTCGACGTGCCAGCCAAGCGCGGCCTGCACACCGCCATCTCGCTGGGCTACCCGGCGGACGACCAGGCCCTCCGCCTGAGCGCCAACCCCGCCGGCCTCACCTCGGTTCCTATCGGCCGCGACGATCTCTCAACGCTGGTCAGCTGGGAGCGCTTCGGCCGCTCAGGCGCTTCATCCTGAGAAGGAACGGCGAAGGATGCTTTCGGCAAGGCTTCCCGCCGCAGGCTGGCATCGGTCGCGGCGCTGCGTTGGCCACAGGGGCGACGCCCGAGGCAGCGCAGCAGGCGGAAGTGGTTACGGTCGTGGTGGACCCATTCGTGGAGGAGGTCGCGGACGTAGAGCCTGCCAACCGCCGGGTGCATCCCGCCACGCTCCAGGTCGGCGGCGGTCAGGCTCTCGACCAGTGCCACGCCGTCCTGGCGCACGGCGTTGAACTCGGCCAGCAGCTCGGCGGTGGTGCGCTGGCAGTCGTTGCGCTCGCGTGCGGCCGCTTCCTGGTCCGATTCCACGAACGTCAGGTCGGGCGTGTCGAGCATGCTGCGGATGCGACCGTTGAACCCGCGGCGGTCGGCCTCGATGATGTGGCCGATGCATTCCATAGCGCACCATTCGCCAGGGGCCGGGTGCCAGGCCAGCATGTCGTCAGGCAGGTGTTCTAGCTCACCGATGATGGCAGTCCCTGCTCAGCGGAGCAACCGAGCAACCTCACGCGGTTCGAGGGGACGTGTCGCAGCGTGCATGCACTCGAAACGAACGAACGATGCGGGAGCGACACGGGAACTCGTCAGCCTACGCGCAAATGCGGGATAGTACGTGCCGTGAGTCTGAGCGCCCCGACCGCAACGTCCACCCGTGCCGAAGGTACCGGGCCGGCTGCGCCACCACCCCATAGGCGGTCGGAACCGCATCTGCGGTCCGAGCGGCTGCGGGTCAATCGGCTGACCCAGGCCATCCGGTTCGTGCGCGTGGCGCGCCTGCTGCTGTGGACGATCTGGGTCATCTATCGGGAACGGCGCCGCGTCCTGCGCGCCCGCGAACAGGGCGACAGCGACGTCCAGCCCGACCTCGAGCTGCTCATCGACGTGCTGATCGCGTTTCGCAAAACGGCCGTCCAGCTCGGCGTGCTGATGATCAAACTCGGGCAATTCCTCAGCTCGCGCGCCGATCTCCTCCCGCAGCGCGCCCTCGACGTGCTCAGCTCCTTGCAGGACGAAGTGCCACCCGCCCCGTTTACCCACGTGGTGTCCGTCATCGAGTCGGAGCTGCATCAGCCGATCGACGTCCTGTTCAGCTCGATCGATCCCGAGGCCACGGCCGCGGCGTCGCTTGGCCAGGTGCACCGGGCCGTGCTGGCCACGACCGGGCAGGACGTGGCAGTCAAAGTGCAGCGACCGAATATCGCCCGACTGGTCAACATGGATCTGAGCACGATCCGGTTTGTCATCTGGGTCATCTCGCGCTTTGTCAACACCAGCGAGTTCATCGATCTGCGGGCCTTTTATCGGGAGTTCAGGCGGACGATCTACGAAGAAATCGACTACGTCCAGGAAGCCGCCAACGCTCGCAAGTTCGCCGAGATCTTCAAGGACAAGCCAGGCATTGTCATTCCGAAAGTCATCGACGGCTACATCTCACGCCGCGTCCTGGTGCTGGACTGGGTCGACGGCATCAAGATCAACGACTACGCCCAACTCGACGCCGCCGGGGTCAGTCGATTTGCCGTCGCGAAGCGGACGGTCGAGGCCTACTTCTACCAGTTCTTCGAGGTCGGCTTCTTTCACGCTGACCCGCACCCCGGCAACATCTTCGTGCAGCCGGGCCTGTCACCCACCGAACCGACCGTTGCCTTCGTCGACTTCGGGATGGTCGGATCGCTGAACCGCGGGACGAAACAGGGCTTGAAGGACCTGTTCCTCGGGTTCGTGGTCAACAACCCGCACGCCATGGTGACGGCGCTGCATCGGCTGGGGTTCATCGGCGAAGGCGCCAATCTGAGTGCCATCGAGCGTGGCGTCGGACTGATGATGGAGCAGTACCACGGCATGACGCTGGGTGACGTGCGTGACCTGAGCGTCTCCGAAGTGGCGCACGAGATCGAGGACCTCTTCTATCGCCAGCCGTTCCGGATTCCGGCCCAGTTTGCGTTCGCCGGGCGCGCGATCGGGACGCTGTCGGGGCTCGCGACCGGGCTGGCACCGGAATTCAATCTGGTCGCCGTCGCGGTGCCGTACGCACAGAAATTCCTGGGGCTTTCGGGTCAGGGCGCGGGCCAGACCGCCCAGCAACTGCTGACCCAGATCCTGGATGCCAGCCGCACCATGCTGATCCTGCCGGCGACGCTGGAGCGCGTCCTGGCCAGGCTCGAAGCGGGCCAGATCGCCGTGCGAATCGCCGACGATCCCGGCAATGGCACGGCCCGCCCGCGCAGCCGGCGCGGCGCCGCGCGTCAGGCCTCCGGCGGCCTGCTCAAAGCCGCGATCTGCATAGCCGGCCTCGCCGCCGGCGCCGCCCTGATGCTCAATCAACTGGTGATCCCCGGCTGGTTCTGTCTCGCGCTCGCCGGCCTCGCCGCCGCGAGCTTGCTGCTCAGACGTTAGCTGTTTTCAGCGCTTTTTCGGGCTAGCGTCACGGCTTCTGTGGGACCTGTCAGGCGGCCCCGCCTACGGTGACTTCAGGCCCGAATGGGCCAACCCCAGCAGAAGCTCCGAGGGAGGACGCGCCGTGAGGCATCACACGAGGTTCGGAAAGTGCGGATGGGACTGGGATTCGAGCTTCATCGAGACGCACGACTATCTATCCAGGGTCCGCGGCCAGCCCTTCGGCGACCGCCTGCTCCAACGTCATCCGCTGTCCATCGGCCCACGCCTCTGCCAAAACCGGCTCACGCGCTGGCCCGAGGTCCGGTTCGGTGAGGTACCCGCTACTGGCGCCGATCGCTGCCTTCAGCGCGAATGCGGCGCCCGCGAGACGCCGGGCGCGCACCGTTTGACCTTGCGCGGCGGCCACGTGGGCGAGCCCGCCGAGCGCATGGAAGATGCCCCACTTGTACTCGAGCGCCTGTGACACCGTCAGTCCCTCGACCAGATAGGCGCTGGCCGTCGCGACGTCGGGTTGCCGCAAGGTCGTGGTCCCCAATTCCACAAGTGCCCACGCCTCGCCCTGACGATCACCGACCAGCTGATAGAGCTTCAATCTCTCGCGGTAGCGTGCCAGGGCCTCAAGCACGTCGCCGCCCTCGAGCGCGATGCGGCCAAGCTGCGCATGGGCCTCAGCGACGCCTTCCCAGTTCTCCAACGCGCGGTTGATTACCATGCTCTCGTCAAGGAGCACGCGCGCGGCGGGGTAGTCGCCCGCGCGCAGGAACGCATTCGCCCTGAAGACCAGGGAGTCGGCGACCGCCAGTGCGTCCCCGAGCTCGCAGCGGATTGCCAGACTCTCCTCCAGCAGACCGAGATAGGTAGCTTGGTCGCCCTGACACTCAGCCAGTAGCGCTGACGCTCGCAGCGCTTTCGCGCGAGCGGCAGTGCGGCCGATCCCATTCGGCGGGGACAGGAAACGCCCGAGCCATTCTCGCCCCTCTGCCATATACCCCCGCATTTGCCAGAACAACCGCAGCGCCCCGGCAAGCTCGAAACCGGCCTGCACCTGCCCGCTCTCCGCGTACCACCGCAAGGCCGCCCGGACGTTGTCCGACTCTTGCTCGAGCTGATTCAGCCAATCCGCCGCGTCGGCCTTCTCGAAATGCTCCTCAGCCGTCTCAGCCAGCGCGAGGTAGTGCGCCGCATGTCGGTTCCGGAGGGCTGATCCCTCGCCGTACGCCACCAGCCGCTCCCAGGCATACGCGCGGATCGTCTCCAACAGCCGGTACTCTGTCGTGCTACCCTGCGCTTCGGCGGTCACGAACGACTTTTCAACCAGTTGCACGAGCGAGTCAAAGACCGTTTCCGTCGTCGCGGGGTCGGAGCAGACGGCCTCCACGGCCTCGAGTGGCATGACGCCAGCGAACACCGCCAGACGGCGCAGCAGACACCGCTCCGGTTCGGACAACAGATCGTAGCCCCACTCCAACGTTGCCCGGAGCGTCTGGTGGCGCGGCAGCGCGGTGCGGTTTCCGGCCGTGAGCAGCCGGAACCGATCATCCATCCGGACCGCGATCTCCGAGACAGTCAGCGCGGTGGCTCGCGCCGCGGCCAACTCGAGCGCCAGGGGAATCCCCCCGAGTCGCCAGCAGATCTGCGCCACCGCGGCGATGTTCTGCGGCGTGACGGCAAATGCCGGCAGCGCTGCTTGCACGCGGTCGACGAACAGACCCACGGCGCCCAGTGTGACCAGCTACGAGCTACGACGGCAAGGGCGGGACCCGAGCCACCTACTCCGGGAGCTTCAACGGGTTTGTCCTGCGCAACCAGTTGCTCACCGGCACGTACACCGTCAACGCCGACTACACCGGCACCGAGACGGCCGAACTGGGAGGCGGCATCGTCGCCCACTACGACAACTTTCTCTCCCCCGACGGCAACATGTATACGGCCGTGCAGACCGACTCGGGGGTCGTCGTGACGGAGATCTTCTATCGCGCGCCGCGACACGCGAACGGCGACTAGCCGGTGATTTCGGCGAGCAGGTTGAAGAACGCCTGCTTGCGTTCCGTGTTGATCCGCCAGTTGACGGGGACGAGCTGGTAGCCGTGGACGTAGTCGCCCGCGGCGCCGGCTCCGCCTGCGCCGGCGCCGGGGTCGAAGTAACCCCAGGACGCGTGGGCGCTGATGGCGGCGATGAAGTTGTTCACGGGACGGTCGAAGTCGAAGTGGTCGTCTTCGTTGAACACGATCGGTTGGCCAGCGTAGGCCGGCAGCAGCCTGGTCCGCCCGACCTGATCCGCGATGCGGGCCGGGTCGGCTGTGCCGTTGCCGTGCAGCAGAATGAAATCGGCCGCGCGCGCGACGTTGTCATCCGGTATGCGGCCGCCCCCGCGATAGCTGGTGCTCACCAGCAAGCGACGTCCCGATCGGGCATGCGTTTTGACGCGCTCGACTAACTCGTGCACCCGCTGCGGTTGGAGCACCGAGTGCTCGTAGCGGGTGTCGCATTCGTTGTTGATCTCGACCAGCACGTTGGTCCAGCCGCCGTCCAGCAGGAAGTCGGTCGCTTCGTCCACCGCCCGCAGGACTGCCTTTTCGTCGCGCAGACGCTCGTCCTGACCCTGATAGAAATAGCCGACGATCACGGCCATGCCGCACGCGTCCGCGCCCTCGAGCACGCGCCGCAATCGATCGGCGTACGCTGCGCGCAACTCGCCGTCCGATGAAAATGCCGAGTTCTCCCAGGGTTGTTCACGCGAATAGCCCTCTGGACTGCCGCCCTGGCAGTTGACCGTCACCGCCTGCAGCCCGTGGCGACGATATTCGGGCAACATCTCCAGAAACTCGCGCACGTTTCGCTCGGGATCCCAGCGGCCGGTGTCTGGATAGTTCCACCGATCTCGCGTCGCCGGGTTGAGGTCGTCGAACGTCGCCTGCACCATGCGCGCGTTCAGCAGCAGCCCTTCAATGCGGTGACCCGCCCAGCTCCGGCCAGCGCAGGTCGGCGCCTCGTTCACCCAGAAGTCCGAACCGCGTATCTCGATCCGCGTCTGTCCAGGCATGTGCGTACCAGGAGAGGCGCGCGCCTATGGCGCGAACTCCAGGATGTGCAAACCGCTCGCGGCGTCGGTCAGGTAGACCAGTCCACGTCGATCGACAAAGACATCGGCGGAGGCGATCGGGCGCGGCGGCGTCAGGCCGGGTGGGGGCGCGGGGACAAATGCCGCGATCTCTTCTGGACGGAAGGGGTTGGCGATGTTGAAGACGCGCAGCCCCGCGTTCTGATAGGTCACGAAGATGATTTCCGAGCTCTGAAAGCTGCTCTGGCGATTTTCGTGCAGGTTGTGCGGCCCGAACTTGCCCCCGATTTTGCAGTAGTCTTGCTCCGACGGAACCGGAAACGTAGCGATCGAGATGGGATTGCGTTTCTCGCGAACATCGAAGACCCAGACATACTTGGTCCCATCCGCGCAGTCTTCGAGAACCGCCTCGTCAGCGTCGATGAGCAGGTTGCGATCCGGCAGCGGCAACGCGGAATGTGTGCCTCCACCGAAGGGCGGGCGCCAGTTGCGATGGGCCAGCAGCTCGGGACGCGCCGGATCGTGCACGTCGACGATCATCAGTCCACCGTCGCGCCACGAGCCATAGGCGATGCCATCCGCGACGACCGCGTGGTGCAGGGCGACGCGGCCGCTGGTCCAATCTGGCCTCTCGCCGCCCGCGCGCCACATGCCCGGTATCCACCACCGCCCGGCTTCCACCGGATGGCTCGGATCGGACATGTCGATGATCAGCAGAATGTGATCGGAGTACCCATCCAGCAGGGCGGACGCGTACGCGTATCGACCTCCGTCATACCAGATCCGATGTAAACCGAGACCCTCGATCTCAAAGTAGCCGATCTGGCGCGGCGCGGTCGGCACGGAGATGTCGTACACGCGCATGCCGGCCATGTAGTCGACGCCGCGCTGTCCGAAGCGAGCACTGGACCAGCCCTCCATCGACTGGCTGTAGTACGCCTCGGCACTGCCATAGATCGAAAACAGGTTCGCGCCATCGACAACCAGCAGGAGGTTGTCGTGCACCTGAAGGTGGATGTTCAGCGTGCCCGGTGCGGTCTCAATGAAGCCGGCTGGTCGCGGCTCGCGCGGATTGGTCACATCGACGACCGAGAAGCCGCCATAGCGGGCCTGACCGATATACGCGTGATCGTTGTGGACCATGATCTGGATGCCGTGCGGGCGTCCGCCCTGGTCCGAGTACGCTAGATGGCGCAGGGTTGCGCTCGTGTGTGGCGAGGCAGCGGTCATGCCGCAGTGTGGCCGACGCCAGGCTTCAGGAACTCGAGTGCGACGGCGGCGTACATGGCTTGCCCGGTGATCATCGCCTCCTCTTCCAGCAGGTAGCGGTTCGAATGCGCGTTGGCGGCCGCGCCTTCGGCCACGCCGTTCGGCCGCGTCCCCAGCGACACCATCGCCCCCGGCACCCGCTCCAGAACGTACGCGAAATCTTCGGCGGCCATTTGCGGTGTTGGCTGCTCCGGCGCGTTCTGGCGGCCGAGCAACTGTCCACCGACCTGCAACACGAAGCGCGCAAAGTCCGCGTCGTTGACCGTCACCGGATAGCCGTCGTGGATGTCCACGGTCGCCCTGACGCCGTGCGCATCCGCCACGCCTCGCGCAACCCGGCGGAGCCCATCTTTAATGAGCGTCCGGGTGGCCGGCGACACCGTCCGGACCGTGCCGACCAGCGTCGCCGTCTCGGGAATAACGTTGTTGGTCGTGCCTGCCTCGATCTTGCCAACCGTCACCACGCCAGGCGCGAACACGTTGACCGAGCGTGTCACGAACATCTGTAGGGCCATGACAATCTCGCACGCCACCGGCACCGGATCGGCGGCCATGTGGGGTGCGGAGGCGTGCCCCCCGCGACCATGAACAACGATGCTGAACGTGTCGGCCGACGCCAGCACCGGACCTGGCCGGGTGGTGATGGTGCCGGCGGCCCAGCGGGGCGTCGCGTGGAGGGCAAAGGCGGCCGCTGGCTCGATGTCCAGCAAGCCCTCCGCGAGCATGACCGCCGCGCCGGCGTAGCCCTCCTCGCCAGGCTGAAACATGAACCGCACCGTGCCGCGCAGTTCGGCCTGGCGGCGAGCCAGGATGCGGGCGGCGCCGACCAGCATCGCGGTGTGGGCATCGTGTCCACACGCGTGCATCCGTCCCGCCGTGCACGACGCGAAGTCCAGTCCGGTGTCCTCGTGGAGTGGCAGCGCGTCCATGTCCGCGCGCAGCAGGATTGCCGGTCCGGGCAACCCTCCGCGCAAATCGGCGATCACCGACGTCGTGCGCTGGCCGGTGCGGAGTTCCAACGGTAACTCGCGCAGCGCATCCAGGACCTTCGCCTGGGTCAGCGGCAGGTCCAGCCCGAGTTCGGGCTCGCGGTGGATGGACCTCCGGAGCCGCACGGCGTCGCCGAGCAGTTGCTGTGCTTCCTGAAGGAGCTCGTGCATAGGTTGCGAATACTATATCGGCGCCTCCATGACGCAGATCCTCTTCCAGAACGCCGCGGTGCTTGATGCCGAAAACGGCACGCTCCTTGCCGATCGATCCGTGCTCGTCGAAAACGCGCGCATCGTCGAGGTCGACGCCGCGAATGCCGTCCGGGCAGCCGACGCGCGCACGGTCGACGTGCGCGGCCGGGTGCTGATGCCCGGACTGATCGACTGCCACGTACACGTCACGGCGGCGACCGCCAACTTCGCCGAAACGTCAGAGTGGTCCCCGTTCTATCTCGGCGCCCACGCCAGGATCCTCCTCGGCGCCATGCTGCACCGTGGCTTCACGACGGTCCGCGACGTTGGCGGCGGCGACTTCGGCCTGGCACGGGCCGTTGACGAGGGACTCATCGACGGCCCGCGGCTGATCTTCGGTGGCAAAGCGCTCTCACAGACCGGCGGCCACGGCGACGGCCGGAGCCGGGGGCGAACCGCCGTCGAGCCAGGCTATTCGTACACCAACGGGACCGCGCTGTGCGATGGCGTGCCCGAGGTGCGGCGGGCGGTGCGCGAGGAGATCAAACGCGGCGCTCACCACATCAAGCTCATGCTCAGCGGTGGCGTGGCGTCGCCCACCGACCGTGTGGACAGCACCCAATTTTCGCTCGACGAAATCCGCGCCGCGGTCGAGGAGGCCGAGGCGGCCAATATCTACGTCCTCGGCCACGCGTACACCTCGCGCGCCGTGAACCGCGGGCTCGAGTGCGGGGTGCGGACGATCGAGCACGCCAACCTGATGGACGCCAGCAGTCCGCCGCTGTTCCTCAAGCACGGAGCGTTTTACGTGCCGACGCTGGTGACCTATTCGGCGCTGGCCGAGCATGGCCTGGAGAGCGGCCTGCCCAGGGTGAGCTACGAGAAGATCTCAGACGTCCGCGACGCCGGGCTGCACGCGCTTGAACTGGCGGATCAGGCGGGTCTGCAGATCGCGTACGGCACCGATCTGCTCGGCGCCATGCATCGGTTTCAAAGCCGCGAATTCACGATCCGGGCGGCGGTCCAACCACCCGCGAGCATCATCCGCTCGGCCACGGTCACGGGCGCGCGCCTGCTGCGCATGGATGGCCAGGTCGGGACGATTCAACCGGGCGCGTATGCTGACCTGCTGATCGTGAACGGCAACCCGTTGGAGGACATCGGCGTCCTGGCCGACCCCGAATCCCACTTGCAACTGGTGATGAAAGCCGGGCAGGTGTACCGAGACAAGTTGGCGTGAGCGACGATCCGGCTGCTCACACGCGATGACTATCTTCTCTGTGTCGAGAGGGAACTCCGGCCAACGCCGAAGGCGGGACTCGGCTGCTCACACGCGATGATTATCTTCTCTGTGTTGAGAGGGAATTCTGGCCAACGCCGAAGGCGGGACTCGGCTGCTCACACGCGATGACTATCTTCTCTGTGTTGAGAGGGAGCTCTGGCCAACGCCGAAAGGCGGGAACCGGGGCTTCACCACCGTAACGCAACCAGAATCGAGCTGCAAACGCGCCGCTGGCTTGACGCTATAGCTTGCACTCCAACGGTGCGAGCAAGCTACACTGCCCCGCAGCACGCACCCTGACCCCGCCTTAGCGCAACGGCCCGCTGCCCTGACAATCGCCCGTTGCGGCCACATTCAGCGTGAGGAAGCCCTAACCACATAGAGCCTTCCGCGTTTTGACGCCTCGCTGAGGCGTTCAGGACGCCTATCGCAAA
>DATGER010000049.1:0-14805 GCA_035309865.1 Chloroflexota bacterium | reverse complement strand
GCACCAACCGCTGATCTACCTGCCGCAGTTCTACCAGCCGCCATGCTCGTCCATACTTCAGTCCTCGGCACTTCGGTACCGCGCCTCTTACCCTCCTTTCGGCGCGTTATCAGTGCACCGGGCCTCGATCCGCACGCCCTCCGCTACGCCCGCTGCAACTTGAACCAGTAGAACCCGTAACCGCCCAGCGTGAGCAGGTACGGCAGTTCTCCGATCTTCGGGAAGTGCACGCCGCCGATCAACTCGACCGGCTCGATCGCCTGGTAGGTGCGCAGGTCGAGCTCGGTGGGCTGCGGGAAGCGCGAGAGGTTCATCACACACAGCACCAGGTCGTCCTCGCGCCCGGCGCCGCGCGGCGCCTCGCTGGCCGGCAGCTCGCGGATGAACGCCAGGACCGACGGGTTCGTCGAGCCGAGCTCCTGGTAGGTGCCCAGGCCGAAGGCCGGGTTCTGCCGGCGGATCTCGATCATCCGCTTGGTCCAGTGCAGCAACGAGGAGGTGCTGGTGGTCTGCGCCTCGACGTTGGTGGACTGGTAGCCGTAGACCGCGTCCATGATCACCGGCAGGTTGAGCCGGCCGGGATCGGCGGCGGAGAAGCCCGCGTTGCGGTCCGGGGTCCACTGCATCGGGGTGCGCACGCCGTCGCGGTCGCCGAGCCAGATGTTGTCGCCCATCGCGATCTCGTCGCCGTAGTACAGCACCGGGCTGCCCGGCAGCGAGAGCAGCAGCGCGTTGAACAGCTCGATCTGGCGGCGGTCGTTGTCCAGCAGCGGGGCCAGCCGCCGCCGGATCCCGACGTTGGCCTTCATCCGCGGGTCCTTGGCGTACTCCGTGTACATGTAGTCGCGCTCTTCGTCCGTGACCATCTCGAGCGTCAGCTCGTCGTGGTTGCGCAGGAAGAGCCCCCACTGCGCGTTGTCCGGGATCGGCGGCGTGCGGTCGAGGATCTCGTACATCGGCGTCGCGTCCTCGCGGCGAACCGACATGAACATGCGCGGCATGACGGGGAAATGGAACGCCATGTGGCATTCGTCGCCGTCGCCAAAGTACGGCCGCACGTCGGGCGGCCACTGATTGGCTTCGGCCAGGAGCATGCGATTGGCGTACGCCGCGTCGATCTCCTGGCGCACCCGCCGCAAGTACTGGTGGCCCTCGGGCAGGTTCTCGCAACTCGTGCCCTCGCGCTCGAAGAGGTACGGGATGGCATCCAGACGCAGGCCGTCGACGCCTTTGTCGAGCCAGAAGCGAAACGCCTGGATCATCGCGTCCTGAACTGCCGTGTTGTCGAAGTTCAGGTCAGGTTGGTGACTGAAGAACCGATGCCAGAAGTACTGGCGGGCCAGCGGATCCCACGTCCAGTTCGACGGCTCGGTGTCGGTGAAGATGATCCGCGCGTCCTTGTACTTCTGGTCGGTATCGCTCCACACGTAGTGCTGGTGAAAGGGCGACTCGGGCCCGGTGCGCGCCGACTGAAACCACGGATGCTGGTCCGAGGTGTGGTTCATGACCAGCTCGGTGATGACCCGCAGCCCGCGGCTGTGGGCGGCCTCGACGAACGCCTCGAAGTCCTGCAGGTTGCCGTAGGCCGGCTGGATGTTCAGGTAATCGGCGATGTCGTAGCCGTCATCCCGCTGGGGGGACGGATACGTCGGCAGCAGCCACAGGGCGGTGACCCCGAGGTCCTGCAGGTAGTCGAGCTTCTCGATCAGGCCGCGAAAATCGCCGATCCCGTCGTCGTTGCTGTCGAAGAAGGCCTTGACGTGCAGCTCATACAGGATCGCGTCCTTGTACCAGAGCGGATCGTCGGGACCGGGAATGCCACTGTGCGCCCGTGAAACCGGACCGGCATCGCGGCCCGGTGCGTGGATGGCCATATACGAGCAGCATACGCGTGCTAAACTGTCACTGCTTTCTTCGAAGGGAGGGCATGTCAGATGGCTGTCATCGTTGTTGCCTCACCGCCGCTGCATGCACCCCGTCCCTCGGAAGCACCTCGCGCTCGCTGAGCGCGCTCGCTGCCGGTGACAGCGCGGCCAAGGGGTCGTATGCCTGCCTGTCTGTCTTCGTGGCCGCGTATCAGGTTTCCCACACGGAAGCCGCGAGGCGCCGACAGTTGCACACCGAGACTCTCGATGACGCACTCGAGCCATTCATCGCGGATGGTCTGATCGAAAACGTCCTGTACCCCATCAAAAGCGGCAAAGAAGCGACGGTGTATTGCTGTCGCGCCGGGCCGGCGTTGAAGGCGGATCTGGTCGCCGCCAAGGTCTATAAGGAGCGCTCCTTCCGCTCGTTCCGCGACGACTCGGTCTACCGCGAGGGGCGGGTCATTCTCGATGCACGCGCGCGTCGCGCCGCAGCCAGGAAGACCACGTTCGGCCAGCAGGTGCAGTCCAGCCTCTGGACGAACCACGAATGGGCCGTGTTGAAGACGCTGCACCAGGCGGGCGCGGACGTGCCCGAGCCGCTGGCCCAATCCTCGGGCGGCATGCTGCTGGAATTCGTGGGCGACGAGGACGGCGCGGCGCCGGTCCTCAAAGATGTGAGGCTCGGCACCGCCGAAGCGGAGGCACTCTTTGACCGCCTGCTCGACAACGTGCTGCTGTGGCTCGCCTACGACATCGTGCACGCCGACCTGTCGCCATACAACGTGCTGTATCGCGGCGACGGCGACGCTGTGGTAATCGACTTCCCACAGGCAGTCGATCCGCGCGTCAACACGAACGCGTTTCGGCTGCTCCACCGGGACATCGAGAACCTGGCGCGCTTCTTCGCGCGGTTCGGGGTGCAGCGTGACGCGTTCGGTCTCGCGGAGCGCTACTGGTCAGTCTGGGAACGGCCATAGGTGGTGGTCATTTCCGCGAGACGGTCGGCGGGGCCGTCGTCAAGCTGATCAACCTGGACACGCCAGGCCCAGTTCGATTCTGGCTGCCCGGGCGTGTTCATGCGCGCCTCCGTGCCGAGGTCCAGCACGTCCTGCAGCGGCACAATGGCGGTATTGGCAGTCGAACTGAGCGCTAGACGGATCAGGTCACGCGAAATCTGCGAGCCGTCGGTGCCGGTATAGCGCCGCACCGCGGCGCGCTCGCTCTCCGAGGCGCTGGCGTACCAGCCACAGGTTGAGTCGTTGTCGTGGGTACCCGTGTACACCACGCAGTTGGGGTCGCGGTAGTTGTGCGGCAGGTAGGGATTGTGTGAGTCGCCGCCGAAGGCGAATTGGAGGACCTTCATGCCGGGGAAGCCGGTGGCCTGGAGCAGGGCCCGCACTTCGTCGGTGATCACCCCGAGGTCCTCGGCAATGACGGGCGGCTGGCTACCGCCGAATGCGGCGCCGATGGCTTCGAACGCGGCGCTGCCCGGACCTTTGACCCACGCGCCGTCGACCGCCGTGGTGGCGCCCGCGGGTACCTCCCAGGCCGCCTCGAAGCCGCGGAAGTGGTCGATCCGCACAAAATCGACCAGCTCGAGCAGGTGCCGGAAGCGCGTGACCCACCACGCGTAGCCCGCGCGTGCCATGGCTTCCCAGTCGTACAGCGGATTCCCCCACAGTTGGCCGGTGGCGCTGAAGTAGTCCGGGGGCACCCCGGCGACCACGAGTGGCAGGCCGCGCTCGTCGAGTTTGAACAGGTGCTGGTTGGCCCAGACGTCCGCACTGTCGTGGGCAACGAAGACAGGAATGTCGCCGACGATGGCGATCCCGAGCGCACTGGCTTCGGCGCGCACGGCGGCCCACTGTGACGCGAAGACGAACTGGCAGAAGGCGACATACTCGATTCGCTCTGACAGCGCGTCGCGTGCCTGGGCGAGCGCGCCGGGGTCGCGGGCCCGTAAGGCTGGCTCCCAATCCGTCCAGGTCCGTCCCAACTGGTCCTTGAGTGCTGAAAACAGGGCGAAGTCCTCGAGCCACGCGGCGTGCGTCTGGCGAAATTCAGTCAGCCGTGGGCGAAGTGTCTCGCGGGCGCGCGCAAACGCGGTTTTCAGGGCCTGGGTTTTGAGGGGCCACAAGCGCCCGAAATCGACGTGGTCCGTCGGCAACTCGGCCAGTTCGGCCAGCTCGTCTTCCACGAGAAAGCCCTGCTCGACCAGGGGCTCAGGCGAAATCAACAGTGGGTTGCCGGCGAATGCCGACGGGCTGGCGTACGGCGAGTCGCCGAAGCCAGTCGGCCCGAGGGGTAGCACCTGCCAGAGCGATTGGCGCGCCCGCGCCAGGAAGTGGAGGAAGTCGGCGGCGGCCGGGCCAAGATCACCGATGCCATAGCGGCTCGGCAGCGACGTCGGGTGAAGCAGCACGCCGCCGCGGCGCCGATCTAGCCGCACCTGTACGTTCTTTGACAAATGGTCTGTCCAATTCTATGCTGCACAAACGCCGGCGGCGCCATCGGGTGGCACGCTTTGCCTCGGCAACTGTACGCAAGGGAGTGGAGACGATGGCGTCCCGCCGTGAGTTTCTGACCAGTCTTCTGGGCGTCGGGGCGATGAGCCTCGTCGCCGCATGTGGTGGTGGCGCGAGCCAGACGCCGTCGAACCCGACCAGTTCGGCCGTCAAGCCTGCCGCCACGACCGCGGCTGCGCCCGCTCAGGCCGCGCCGACCCAGGCGGCAGCCGCCAAGCCAGCGGCCGCGGCGGGTGGCACGATCACGATGGCCCTCGAAAACGACGTGATCGACTTCGACCCGCTGCTGTCACGGGCGTTCGTCGATCGCAACGCGCACTACCAGATCTACGACTCGCTGGTACGCGTCGATCCGACCGGCAAAATCATTCCCTGGCTGGCGACCAAGTGGGACACGTCGGCCGACGGCAAACAGGTGACGTTCACCTTGCGCACCGACGTCAAGTACCACGACGGGTCGATCTTTGACGCGGCGTCGGTCAAGTGGAACATCGACCGCTATCGGACTACCGACGCGTCCGCCCGCAAAGGTGAGCTCGCGCCGGTTGCCAGCGTCGACGTCGTGGACGCCGCCACCGTCCGCTTCAACCTGGCGACGCCGTTTTCGCCGCTACTGTCGCTGCTGGTCGACCGCGCGGGGATGATGGTCTCGCAAAAAGTGGCCGATGCGGCTGGCCAGGACTTCACGCGCAAAGCGTTCAAGGCGGGGACCGGGCCGTTCGTGCTCACCGAGGCCGTCAAAGACGACCACATCACGATGGAAAAGAACCCGTCCTGGTGGGGTAAAGACAGCGGCGGCAACGCGCTGCCGCTGCTCGACAAGATCACGATCAAACCGATCACCGATAGCAGCGTGCGACTCACCAATCTGAAAACCGGCGACGCGCACGTGATGAACAACGTGGCTCCAAAAGATGTCGCCTCGGTCAAGACGGACGCGACGTTGACGTACCAGGAGGTGCCGGGGCTGTCGTTTGGGAGTCTGGTGCCGAATCGTAAGGAGGGCTTCACCTTCAACGATTCGCGTTACGTCAAGGCGGTGTCCATGGCGATGGACCGCCAGGAACTCCTCGACAAGGCGTTCTTCGGCATTGGCGTGGTTGGCTACGGCACCATCGCACCGGCGCACTTTGCCTTCGACGCGAACTTCAAGCCATACGCGAAAGCCGATGCCGAGGGCGCCAAGGCGTTGGTGCAGGCAGTTGGCAAGGGTCCGCTGGCCTTCGAATTCCTCGTGCCGTCGGGTGATCCGGCCACATTGCAGCAAGCGCAGCTCATTCAGGCCCAGCTCCGCAAGGCCGACATCGACGCGCAGATCGTGCAACTCGAATTCGCGCAGATCCTGAAGCAGCAAGCCGATCACGTCTTCAAGGGCATGACGTACGTGGGTTGGAGCGGGCGCGTCGATCCCGATGGCAACACCTACGATTTCAACTACACGGGCCGGCCGAACAACGACGGGAGCTATTCCAACAAAGACGTCGATAAATTGCTGGACGATCAGCGGCAGACGACCGATGAGGCGAAACGCAAAGACGCACTGCGCAAGGCGGAGCAGATCTACGCGGTCGACGACCCGTCCCACGTCTGGTATCGCTTCGGCGTTGCCCAGTTGCTGACGAGCAAGAAGCTGACCGGGCTGGAGCCCTACCCCGATCAGATTCCGCGGTTCCAGTACGCAAGTTTGTCGAAGTAGTAGCGAGTCGCACGAGTCAAACTCGTGACGCGCTACATTGTTCGCCGCATTGTGCTGATGGTGCCGGTTGCGTTTCTCGTGACCGTGATCGCGTTTCTGTTGTTGCGCCTGGCGCCCGGGGATCCGGTGCTCGCCTATTCGGGCGAGGTGCGCGACCCTGAGATTCTGAACGAGATGCGGCATTCGCTCGGATTGGATCAACCGCTGCCCGTGCAGTACGTCGTATGGCTCGGGCAGACCCTGCAGGGCAACTTTGGCCGATCGATCCGGACGCACCAGCAGGTCGGCGAAGCCATCGTCGAGCGCCTGCCGGCCACGCTCGAGCTCACCGGCGTCGCGCTGCTGTTTTCGGTGACGACGGGGCTGATTGTCGGCACCTTCTCGGCCCTGTATCGCAACTCCGCGTTGGATTTACTCGCCACCGGCGTGACGATCGCGGGGGTTTCGGTGCCCAACTTCTTTCTGGGTCTGATGCTGATCCTGCTGTTCTCTCTGGTGCTGCGGGTGTTCCCGCCTGGCGGGTACGCGCCGGCGATCGACGACCCCCTCGAGAACCTGCGGCGTATTGTCTTGCCCGCGCTGACGCTATCGGCGGCAACGCTGGCGATCAATATGCGCCAGGTGCGCTCGAGCCTGCTCGACGTGTTCAATCAGGACTACATTCGCACCGCGCGCGCCAAGGGACTGAGCGAGGGCGCGATCATCGTCGGGCACGCGCTGAAGAATGGGCTGATTCCCGTAGTGACGGTGGTTGGGCTGCAGGTCGGCGCGCTCATCGAGGGCGCGATCGTGACCGAACAGATCTTCTTCTGGCCAGGCGTCGGGAAGCTGGTAGTGGACAGCATCGGCGGGCGTGACTATCCAGTCGTCCAGGCGGTGGTGCTCCTCTCGGCGCTGTCGTACATGATCAGCACGCTCCTGGTGGACATCGTCTATGGCTGGCTCGACCCGCGCATTTCGTTCACCCGGGGCCGCTAGGTCGCGATGACCGTCAGCGCATCTGGGCTCGAGCGCACTGAGGCCGCCGCGCCCGTCGACGCGAGTGTTCGTCGCGCGGGATTCTTCGCGACGCTGCGCCGCCACCCGCGCCTGGCGCTGGGCGGCGGACTCGTTGTGGTCCTGGTGCTGGTGGCGATTTTCGCGCCCCTGCTGACGCCGTTCGATCCCGTTGTCGGCGACGTTTCGGACAGCCTTCAGGCGCCAGGTGCCGTGCACTGGCTGGGCACCGATGATCTGGGCCGCGACGTCATGGCGCGCGTCCTGTTCGGGGCCCGGCTGTCGCTGTCGGTGGCAGCCATCTCCGTCAGCATTGGCGTCGGGGTGGGCGTCTCGATCGGCCTGATCGCGGGCTATTCAGGCGGCGCGGTCGACCTGCTGCTGATGCGGCTGATCGATGCCCTGCTGGCCTTCCCCGGGCTGCTCCTGGCCATCTCCATCACCGCTGCGCTGGGGCCGCAGATCCAGAACGCGATGATTGCCATCGGCGTCATCTCCATTCCGGTCTATGCGCGCCTGACTCGAGGCCAGGTGTTGTCGCTGCGTGAGCTGGACTACGTAACTGCCGCGCGGGCGCTCGGGGTCTCGCCGATTCGCATCGCCCTCATGCACATCCTGCCGAACCTGGCCAATACGCTCATCGTCCAGGCGACGCTCACGACCGCGTTCGCGATCCTGCAAGAAGCGGTGCTGTCGTTTCTCGGGCTGGGCGCCCAGCCGCCGTCCCCGTCGTGGGGTCAGGACATCAATTACAACCAGCGCTACATCACCAACCTGATGTGGTGGGGCAGCGTCGGCCCCGGCGTAGCGATCTTCCTGGCCGTGTTCGCCTTCAACTTCCTGGGTGACGCCCTCCGCGACTGGCTCGATCCGCAGTTTCGGCGGCGAGCTTGATCTAGCGGCCCATCACGTACGCGACGCGGCCGCGGGGGGACGCGGCGCCGCTCAGGACGCCGTTGGTTTCGCGGGCCACGGCGGTTACCTGGCCATGGCTCCACGGCCCGTCCACGTTCACCTGGTGGCCGCGGGCGACGAGCTCGTCGCGGACGTCGGCGGCGATGCGCGACTCCATGCGGACGCCACCGGGGTCGGCCCGGTGCGGGTAGAACGAGCCCGGGAAGTGCGTGGTCTGGACGGTCGGGGCGTCGAGGGCCTCCTGCATGTCCATGCCGAAATCGACCAGGTTCAAGAAAAACTGCAGCGACCACTGGTCTTGCTGATCGCCGCCTGGCGTGCCAAACGCCAGCCAGCCTCGCCCATCTCGCAGCGCGAGCGAGGGCGACAACGTCGTGCGCGGACGTTTCCGCGGCACCAGCGAATTCGCGTGCTGCTCGTCGAGATAGAACATCTGGCCGCGCGTCCCCAGCGGGAAACCGAGTCCCTCGACCACCGGCGACGACCCGATCCAGCCGCCGCTGGGGGTGGCGGCGAAGAGATTCCCCCACCGGTCGACAGCATCGACGTGGGTGGTGTCGGCGGTGACCACGGGCCACCGTTCCCGGCCTCCGGCGGCGGCCACGGCAACGGACCCCGGGCGCTGGTCCAGACTGGCGTGGCGGCGGTCGATCATCTCGCGCCGCCCGGCCGCGTAATCGTCCGACAGCAGCAGCCCCATCGGCACGGTGGTGAATTCTGGATCGCCGTAGTAGCGCTCGCGATCCGCAAAGGCGAGCTTCGCGCATTCGAGATAGACGTGCAGGTACTCGGCCGTGTTGTGGCCCAACGCCCGCAGGTCGAAACCCTCCAGGAGCTTCAACTGCTGCAGCAGGACCGGACCCTGGCTCCAGGGCCCACACTTCAGCACGTCGACCCCGCGATAGGTCGCGTGGACCGGATCCTCGATCGACGTGCCATTTGCGCCGTAGGCCGCGAAGTCGTCGAGCGACAGCAGCCCGGTGTGCGCTTCGCCAGAATCGTCCACGAACGCGTTGCTGGCAGCGAACTCGATGGCCCGTTCGGCAACTGGACCCGTGTAGAAGTAGTCGATCGCGGCCTGGATCGACGCTTCTCGGCCGCGGCCGGCCTCGCGCAGGCTCGCGTCGATGGCGCCCTTGAGCGTACGGGCCCAATCCGGATTGCGGACTAACTCGCCATCCTCGGCCAGTCGGCCATCGGGGAGGTAAATGGCAGCTGAGGTTGGCCACTCAGCCAGGAAGCGGTCGGCCACGCGGGCGATGCCGTTGCGCAGCGCCGAGTACATGGGGAAACCACTCTCGGCCATTTCGACCGACGGTCCGAGCACCTCAGCCAGCGACGCGGTCCCGAAGTGCTGCAGGGCGGTGCACCAGGCGGCGAACTGGGCGGGCACCGTGGCGGGCAGAAACCCGTCCGACGGGATCAGCGAGATGCCGCGCGACCGGAACCAGTCGATGGTGGCCGCGCGTGGGGCCCAGCCCTGGCCGGTGATCGCGACGCTGCGCCCTTGCTCCGCGAGGTGGATCAGGATCGGCCCCTCGCCGCCAATGCCAACACTCTGGGGTTTGAGCAGCGAAAGCGCAAAGCCCGTGGCGACGCCAGCATCGACGGCGTTGCCACCGGCTTCCAGGAGGCGGAGCCCGATCGCCGCCGCCAGGTAGTGGCCCGCGGCAACCATGCCCAGCGTACCCTGGAGCACCGGGCGCGTAGCGAAAGGAATCGGTCGGCTTTCGCCGACGGCGCTACCGTGGGCGTCAACGTCGGCGGCAAAGGATCGCGGGGCAGTGTCCGTCATGGCTTCCTCACACGGTAGCACTCTGGCCTAGCGGCCGGTGCTGATGGCCAACTCGACGGCTGACCCGCGGGGAACAACCGCGCCAGCTTTGGGAACCGTTTCGATGGCGAAGCCCGCGGGGATGTTCTGATCGCGGCGATCGCGCAGGGTGACGCGAAAGCTGTCGGTCTGGAGCAGCTTCAGCGCCTGATCGCGCGGCAGGTTCGCGACCTCGGGCACCGTGGTCAAGCCGGTGCCGACCAGGATGGTCACAGTCCCACCTGGCGGCAGGGTGGTATTGACATCGGGCATCTGGTCGGTCACGACGTCCTTGTCGACGTTCGCATTCACCCCGCGCACCATGGCGGTGAGTCCAGCGGCTTGCAGGGCAGCCTGGGCGCCGGCGAGGGTCTTGCCGCGCAACTGCGGTACCGCGATGGCGCGGACCGTGGGTGTTGCTTGCGGCGCCGGCGTCGGACTCGGTGGAACTGGCGACGGGGTCGGGGGTACGGGTGAGGGCGAAGGCTCCACGGTCGCCGAGGGTTCCGGCGTCGCACTCGGCGCGGGTGTCGCGCTCGGTGCAACTGCCGGTTTCGGCACGCCGGTCGCGGCCGTCGTTGGTCGCGGCGTCGGGACTGGCGTCGGTGGGGGCTCACGGCTGAGCGTGGCCAGGCCGAAGAAGCCCGCCCCGAGGGCGACCAGGACCCCCGCCAGTGCCAGGAGCAGCACCAGCAGCCCGGCGCCGGCGCCGCGAGGCTGCCGCGGCCGCGCGGTTCGACGGGCATTACCCGTGGCCGGCACAACTGGCGTCGCCCGCCGCTTGACCGGCGGCGGTGGAGGCGGAGCGGGCACGGTCACGATGCGCTGGGTCGGTCCGTCGGCCTGGCCGCGGGCCGGCGCAGCAGCGGTCACGGGCCGCGCCTCGCGCAACTCCGCGGCCATTTCGGCCGCCGTGTGGCAGCGGTCGTCAGGCGATTTCGCCAGCGCTCGCAGGATGGTGCGTTCGAGATCTGGCGCCAGTCGAACGTTCAACGCCCGCGGCGTTGTCGGGAGGTCCTCGACGTGGGCCAGCGCGGTCGCCAGGTCGGTCTCGCCCTGAAAGGGCACGCGGCCGGTGGCCATCTCGTACAGCACCGCGCCCAGCCCGTACAGGTCCGACTGAGGCGTTGCCGGGCGGCCGCGCACCAATTCGGGCGCCAGGTACTGGACGGAGCCCATGACGGCGCCCGTACGCGTCAGGCCAGTCGAGGACACTGCCTGAGCGATGCCGAAGTCGGTCAGGCGTGGCCGGCCGTCCTCGCCGAGCAAGACGTTCTGGGGTTTGACGTCGCGGTGAATGAGTCCGCGGCGGTGTGCGTACTCGAGGGTGGAGGCCACCGCGGCGCCAACGGACCGAATTTCATCGTCTGCCAGCGGCGCGGCCTGGCGGATGCGGTCCTTGAGATTGCCGCCCGCGACGAACTCCATCACGATGAACGGCGTATGCGCCTCGGCGTCGTCGCCGACGTCGTAGATCGACACGATGTTCGGATGCGACAACCTGGCGGCGGCGCGCGCTTCGCGGCGGAACCGCTCGAGGAATTCAGGGTCGACGGCGAACTGCGGGTGGAGCAGTTTGATCGCCACGCGGCGATCCAGCAGGTCGTCGTGCGCCTCCCACACGACAGCCATGCCACCCCGAGCGATTTCGCGGATCAGGCGGTAGCGGCCGCCCAGGACGCGATCGGCGCCCTGCAAGCTCACAATCGACCACCCTCGTCCACGGGCGCTTCCAGCACTTCGCCATGGCGACGCCGAATTTCACGCAGGGCGTGAGCCTGGACAAGGCTGACAAAGACACCGGCCGCGAGCACATAGACCGGTAGGAACACGACGCTCGCAAATCCCACGATCAGCAGCACCAGCAGCAGCATGATCGTGTAGGCCGGGTGCCCCAGCGCCACGAACGCGGCGCGACGGTACAGGTCGAGCAGCCGCGGCTCGCTGACGTACACCAGCAACGGCACCAGATACAGGTGCAGGCTCAGCCAGAACAGTGCGCCATACAGCCAGACGATGCTGACGAAGCGGAGCCAGCCAGTGCTCAGGACGGCGTAGAAGTAGACGTTCGCCAGCAGCGCCACCAGGACAATCAGGCTCAACAGCAGGCAGCGCAGACCGAGACGCCAGTGTGCGTTGAGGCTCGCCCAGAACTGGGTCATGCGGGGTACGTCGGGGCCGGCCGCGACGAGTGCCAGGCCACTCAGCGCCACGTTGCCGGGCGTCGGCAGGAACAGCAGCATCCACGCGATCAGCAGCAGCAGCCACTGCGCGATGCCTCCATCACCTTCAGCCGAACCAGCACCCGTGCCAGCGAACGGAACCACGATAAGAAACAGCATCAGCCCGATGGGCAGGTTGAGCGCCACTGCGCCGACATTGCCAAAGACCAGGACCAGCGTGTCTTCGTAGAGACCGACCAGTGCTTTCCATAGCGTGCGCAGGGCCGCCATCAAGATCAAGGGTAGAGGACAGAGCCTTCCGTAGCCCGCCCATCCAGCGCCGCTGCGATCGCCTGGTCCAGCGGGAGTGCGCGGCCTGCCGCCCACGCGGAGGTGAACGCCGCCTCCCCGAGCAGGGCTCGAGCAGCACCCAGATGCTGGTCGTACTCAGCCTGCCCGACGAACGTCCGGGGTGCGCCAATCTCGTCTCGCAGTGCGTCGGCAACGCCGAGCAGACGCACCGCGGGCGCTGACAGCTCCATCGCGCTGGACACATACGCGAGGGCCTCAAGCGTCGTGGCGATCGCCGCCCGATCCGATACCTTGCGCAGGATCGCCAGTGCCTCTCGAATCATCGCCGCCGCCCGGCCGTAGTCGCCCTGTCGCGCCGCGACGGATCCCAGGCTCCGCAGCACCACGCCCATGCCCCTCGGTCGACCCGCCTGTCGCTCAAGGACTAACGCTTCCTCGAACAGCCTCGCGGCGTGTTCATAGTCGCCCCGAGCTCGCGCGACAGAGCCGAGGACGCGCAGCGAGTCGGCGATTTCGCCGGTCGAGCCCAACTCGCGCTGGAGCACCAGCGCCTGTTCGGCGAGTGCGACCGCCTGTTCCATGTCGCCCCGCCGCTGCGCTACGTTCGCGAGGGAACTCAGACATACGGCAATGCCTACGGCATCGCCGATCTCGCGGCGCACGGCCAGGGATTGGCGATACAGCCCCCCGCGCTCTCGGCAGCGCCCTCCAGGAGCGACAGGTTCGCGAGGTTATTCAAGGCCAGCCCGATACCCCAACGGTCGCCCAACTCCCGTAGCAGCGCCAGGGCTTCGTGGAGCAGCTCATCCGCCCGCGCATACTCGCCCTGCAGCAGCGCGACGCGGCCCAGGCAGCGCAGCGACATGGCGACGCCTGGGCGATCACCCAACTCCCGCGAGATTGCCAGCGCCAGCGCGTGAAGCGCGCTCGCCTGGTCGAGCTCGTCCAATGCGGATGCCAGATAGCCGGTGGCGTTCAGCACTGTCGCGCGGGCGAGGGTGGCGCCAGTGCTGATGGCCAGCACGCGCTCGAGCAATTGCCGGCCTTCGCTCGAATGCGAGCGTATCCACCAGAAGTACCAGAGCGCCCCGCCCAGACGTAACGCCAGGTCGGCATCCGGCCGCTCCAGGGTCCACAAAAGGGCGGCGCGCACGTTCTCGTACTCTGCCTCCAGGCGCTTGAACCAGACGAGTTGCCCAGCCCCGCGCAGCTCCGGCGCCGCCTGCTCAACGAGCGCCAGGAAGTATTCCGTGTGGCGGCGCCGCAAAGCTTCGGCCTCACCGCTGGCCTCGAGGCGCTCCAGGGCGTACTCGCGGATCGTCTCGAGCAGACGGTAGCGGCCCGTCGGGTTGGCTTCGACGCGCACCAGCGACTTGTCGACCAGCGAACACACCTGGTCGAACACTGTTTCTTCACCCGCGCAAACGGCCTCAGCGGCCTCCAGCGTCCACTCACCGGCGAAGACCGCCAGTCGTCGGAGCAGCACCCGCTCCGGCTCGCTCAGCAGGTCGTAGCTCCAGTCAATCGTGGCCCGCAGCGCCTGCTGGCGGAGCAACGCCGTCCGACTCCCGCTCAGGGTTCCGGAAGCGACCCGCGCGGCGCGCGAGGTGGGTCCAGTCAGCAGGCGGAAGCGATCGTCAAGTCGCTGGGCGAGCTGCTCGACTGAAAGTGCGTTCATCCGCGCGGCGGCGAGCTCGAGCGCCAGCGGCAACCCGTCCAGTCGCCGACACACCTGGGCGACCGAATCCGCGTTCAGGTTGGTCACGGCAAAGCCGGGCCGCGCGGCGGCGGCGCGGTCGGCAAACAGACGGACTGCCTCATACGTGCTCAGCTCATCGGCGGCTGGCGCGGACTCGGAGGCGGGCAAACCCAACGACGGCACCTGCCACACCACCTCCCCGGGTACACCGAGTCGCTCGCGGCTGGTGGCGACGATCTGCAGCCGCGGGCTCGCCTGCAGGAGCGCATCCGCAAGCTCGGCGCAGGCAGGGAGCAGATGCTCGCAGCTGTCGAGCACGAGTAGCAGGTGGCGTGCGCTCAAGGCATTGGCGAGGACTTCCTGGAGCACCCGCCCCGGCTGCTCCCGGACGCGCAGCACGTTAGCGACGGCGCCTGCGACCAACGCGGAATCAGCGAGCGCGTCAAGGCGCACCAGCCAGACGCCGTCCGGATAATCCGCCAGTAAGTCGAGCGCGACGCGGAGCGCTAACCGCGTCTTACCAATCCCGCCGGGACCAGTCAGTGTCAGCAGGCGAGCGGTAGCCAGCAATCCGTCGAGTTCGGCGACCGCCCGCTCGCGTCCGACGAAGCTGCTGAGCTGGTTGGGCAGGTTGTGCAGCGTGGTAGGGACCGAGAGGAGGGGTGGGAAGTCCGACCGTAACCGCGGATGCACCAACTGCCAAACCCGCTCGGCCCCATCGACGTCCTTCAGCTGGTGCAGCCCCAGATCGCGCAAGCCAAGCACTGGGGAGAGGGCCTCGCGGACCAGGTCGGCGGTCACCGCGGAGACGACTACCTG
>DATGER010000048.1:0-37792 GCA_035309865.1 Chloroflexota bacterium | reverse complement strand
AGCAGTGCGTCCCAGCGCGCCTGCGGCGCGTGGTAGCCGAGGTCCAGGTCGTGCACGATCGCCAGGTCGATCCGCGGCAGCCCGAGCCGCTGCAGACTGTCCTCGTAGGCGCGCAAGATCCCGTCGTAGGTGTAGTCGAAGTTGTCAGGGCATGCGGGGCTGTAACCAGCAGGTCGACTAACACGGGGTGGCAGCAAAGCGACGCAGACGGAACAGGTCGATGTTGTGACAGGTCGCACCGTCGAGTGCCAGGTCCGCCATGATCTCGCCGATGACGCTGCAGAACTTGAAGCCGTGACCGGAGAAGCCGGCGGCGATGCTCACCTGCGGGTACTCCGGATGGACGTCGACGATGAAGTGTTCGTCGGGGGTGTTGGTGAACATGCACACCTGCATATCCAGGGTCGCGCCAGCCGCGTCGGGAAAGTAGCGTTCGGCGAAGATCCGCAGCGCGGCTTCGTCCGCGGCGTTGGCGACCCGGTCGATGCTATCCGGATCGACCTGCTCGGCCAGGTGGTGGTACTTGCCGAACTTGAAGCCGGGCACGCTCCACTCGGGAAAGCCGTAGAAGCGACCTTCCGGCACCAGCACGTTGAAGACCGGGAACCGCGCCGGGGTGAACAGCTCCGGGCGGCGGATCCCCAGCCAGATCAGGACCTGACGTTCGGGTTCTGCCAGACCCTGCAGGAGCGGCCCGACCAGCTCTCGAGCCCACGCGCCGACGGTCAGCACCAGGCGTTCGGCGGTATAGGTGGCCGTGTCTGTCCAGACGCGGACCCCGTCGCCGCGCGCTTCCCAGCCACGCACGGGTTCGCCGGTGTGGAGGTCCGCACCGAGGGCGCGCGCGGCGTTGGCGTGTGCCACGACGCAGCGTTCGGGTAACAGGAATCCGCCGTCGGGCTGGAAGAGGGCGGCCGTGTCAGAGGGGAGCCGATACGCCGGAAACCGGTCGGAGACCTGCGCTGAGTTCAGCACTTCGTGGGATAACCCGTGGAGGCGACATGACTCGAGTGAGCCCTCGAAGACCGCGCCGCCGGGCGGACCGGCGTCGATGGAGCCGGTCACAAAGAGGAGTTGCTCACCGAAGTCTGTCTGCAACGAACGCCAGAGATCGAAGGCGCGCTGCAGCAGCGGCACGTACGCCGGATGTTCGTAGTACGCGAGCCGGATGATGCGCGTGATGCCGTGCGAGGAGCCCATGCTGTGGGGAATGCCGAAGCGCTCCAGGCCAAGCACGCGCTGCCCCCGACTGGCCAGGTGGTAGGCCGTGGCGCTGCCCATTCCGCCCAGGCCGACGACAATGGCGTCGTACTGTTCTCGCATTAGCAGGGCCCGCGGAGGCCATTCCTGGCGCGCGCCGGCGTCACGATGCCGCGCGCCGCACCGATCCGGTTGCCGTCCAGGGCAAGGTCGATGGCGGTCGTCGCACCGCGCATGGCGGCTTCGGCGACCCGGAGTGCGACGTCGTGGCTCAGCGGTGGCAGGTTTTCGCCCATCCCGCCGATCCTTACCCCGATTGCGTCGTACGGTGCTTTAACCATGGCTGGTCGGGACGGGCAGCGCCTGGCGTAAGTGCGTGTGGCAGCGGCGGATGAACTCGACCTGCTCGTCCGAGCTCAGCCCGGCCTCAGGATAGTAGCTGGAGGGGTCCGTGATCTCACCCCGGCGCACACGCGCATCGGTCTCGTGAGCATGGCGCACGAGTGTCGCCAGTTCATCCGCGGACAGATCCGGATGGCTGGCTTGCCACCGCGGATCGTAGATCGCAATGTGGGCGCGGTTCGGGCCGCTGACGTTTTCGACGCTCAGGTGAAGCTGCGGGGTGTGCTCGGCGAGCAGCGCGAGGACGCGCTGCCAGTCGATGACACCTTCGCCGCAGGGTCGAATCTGGCGTTCGATGCCATCCGGAACACCGTACAGAATCACGTCGCGCATGTGGGTCAGGTGCACGTACGGCGCGACGCGCTGGGTCGCCGCCAGGGGGTCCTCACCGCGGATCACCACGTTGGCCAGATCGAGCGTTACGCCCAGCACGTCTGGACCGATCGCCTGAATCAGGGCCACCAGTTCGTGGGTGGTGATCTCCTCGTGCGTTTCCAGGTCGATGCGGCAGCCGAGATCGCGCAACAGCGGCGCCAGAACGCTGAGGAAGCGCTCTGTCGCTTGTAGCTGATCTGGCCAGGTCACGTCGGTGCGAAACCGGTCGATCCGGTGCAGCCCCCAACTCGCATCTTGTGAGTTGGCGGTGTCGGCCCACAGCTCGGTACAGCCGATGGCCTGTGCGGCGCGGATCATCAGCTCCATGCCCAGCCGATAGTCGCCGGCGCCGAGCGCGCGGATCGCCGGTGTCTCGGGCGTATTGAACGGGTTGACTTTGCCCAGCCCCACCTCGAAGTACAGCCCGTAGGCATCGGCGCGCCCTCGGAGGTCGCGCAGGTGGTCCGCGTCCAGGTTCGGATCCAGGTCGAGGATGGAGCGAAAGAACACGCCGTCGAAGCCCAGCGCGTGGACGCGGTCGAGGATTCGCTCGGGACCGAGTTTGGCCGCGTCGGGGAACTTCCGACCGCAGACGCCAAACTTCACGAGGCTCTCGCGCACTACGGCCGGCGGAGGACTTTGCCGGCGCGGGCTTGTGTTACCTTGCCGCGCTCGGCGGCGATCTGGCCGTCCACCAGGACATAGTCGAGGCCGGTCGGGAACTGGTGCGGCTGGGCATAGGTGGCGGTGTCGATGACGGTCGCGGCATCGAAGACCACCAGGTCGGCGTCGGCGCCCACCTGGACCCGGCCTTTGCGTGTCAGGCCCAGTTGTTCGGCGGGCACGTAGCTGGCTTTGCGGATGGCTTGCTCGAGTCCCAGGACATGCTCTTCGCGCACATAGTGTCCGAGGACGCGCGGGTACGTGCCGTAGCACCGCGGGTGCGGTTGGCCGCGGCCCAGGACCCCGGTGGGTGCCAGCCCGAAGCCATCCGTGCCGAACATGCTGAGCGGATGCTGCATGACGAACCGGACGTCCTGCTCGTCCATCACGAAGTGGACCATCGCGGCTTCCCCCGCCGACTCGTCGAGCACCGCGAACAGGGCGTCGATCGGATCGATCGAGCGATGCGCCGCAATCGCGGCGATCGACTGACCCTGGAGCGTCTGGGCGGCACCCGGTGGCACTCCGGCGACGAACGTCTGATCCCACTCGCGGTCCTGCTCGCGCACCTCGGCGCGGATTCGCTCGCGTGTGGCCGGCTGACGGATACGCTCCAGCAGCTGATCGAGGCCGCCGGCGTGGGCCCAGTCGGGAATGATCTGGGTCAGGTTGGCGCTGCCGGCGGTGTACGGGTACACGTCGAACCCGACCAGCTGGCCGCGCGCGGTGGCCCACTCGCTGAGCTGGATGGCCTGACGAACGCGCCCCCAGTACGGACGGAACGTGGCCTTGTGGTGGGAGATCTGCACGCGCGCACCGGATCGCTCGCCCACTTCGAGTGCCTCGGCGGTCGCTCGGAGTAACGAGTGACCTTCCCCGCGCATGTGCGTGGCATACATCCCGCCGTCAGCCGCCACGACCTTTGCGAGTTCCACCAGCTCGTCGCTGTCGGCGTACACGCTTGGCGGAGTGACCAGACCAGATGACATGCCAAAGTAGCCGGCCTGCATCGCGGAGCGGATCAGCTCACGCATGTGCGCGACCTCGGCTGCCGTGGGCGGGCGCTGGGCCATGCCCATGGCGGTAATGCGCACGGTGGCGTGACCGACCAGCAGCACGACGTGGTGGCTCAGCCCGTTGGATTTCAGCCGCGCGATATACTCATCTGGCGAGCGCCAGTCCCAGCCGAGATCGCGAACGTAACTGCCGAAAAAGCCGTGCAACTGCATCACGGTCGGGGCGCTCGTATCGCTGAGCGGAGCGGGACTGAAGCCGCAGTTGCCGTTGACTTCGGTCGTGATCCCCTGCAGGAGTTTGCTGTCGCCAGTTGGTCGGACCAGCAGCGTCAGATCGGAGTGGGCGTGCATATCGACGAACCCGGGGCACACGACCCGACCGGACACGTCGATGCGTTGCGCCGCATCGCTCGCGGACAGGTCACCAAGGGCAACGATGCGTGCGCCCGCGATTCCAACATCGGCGGGAAATCCGCGCGCGCCGGTGCCGTCGACGACCTGGGCGCCGGCGAGCACGAGATCCAGGTTCATAGTGGCAGGGCAACCGTCTGGCCGGTGCGGGCGGAACGATAGATTGCGTCGGTCACCTCCATATAGCGGAGTCCCTCTTCAAAGTCGGGCGTGACGGGTACTCCGGTGCGGATCGCGGCGATGAAGTCCGCTTCGGCGGTCCAGTGGCGCTGTTCCTCGGGCACGATCGGCACCGGTTGCAGCTCCGGCTCGCCGCGGCGGGCGGCGAAGATCCGATCCCCACGCACGTCGTACACCAGCGTGCCGTCACTGCCGAACAGCTCGATGCGCGGCGAACCCGCAAACTGCGTGCTGCCGCTGACGTCGAGCACGGCGAGCGCACCACTCCTCAGCGTGCCGACGATCCCGAGGCTATCGGCGACGCGCACCTCGACCGGGTGGACGGAATCTGGCGCCGAACGCTCCGGGACGTGGTAGGCGGTCTGCGCGGCGATGCTGGCGAAGTGTCCGACCCAGCGGTGCAGAACCTCGATCCACATGCCCAGGGCCAGTGTGTTGTAGCCCGACAGGAACGCGTCCTGGCGCCAGTTCTGCGGCGCGTCGGGGTCGGCATAGTCAGTGCCCAGACCGCGCACGCTGACGTGGTACAGCCGCCCCAGGAGGCCGTCGCGAATCAGGCGCTTGACGACGTAGTCACCCGCCAGCGCATGTGGCGGCGGGCACAGCATCGTGACCCGGTCGCTCCGCCGCGCTCGCTCGTGCATCATTCGGGCCTCGGCGTAGTCGCGGGCCATGCGTGCCTGGCAGAACACGTGCTTGCCCGCGTCGAGAGCTGCGAGCGTTGCCTCGCAGTGGAGGTACGGGGGCGTCCCGATGAACACCGCGTCGACGTCGTCGGACTGGACCAGAGCTCGCCAATCGTCGCAGACGTGGAGAAAACCCCAGTCCGCGGCGACGCGCTCGCTCGATGCGCGACTCCGATTGGCGACGGCGACGAGTTCCACGCCGTCGATCGCCCGCAAGCCAGGTAAGTGCCGCTGTCGGGCGATGGCGCCAGCGCCGACGAAACCGATCCGGATGGGCTGCATGGGCTTACAGTACCGGCCCGTGGCATTCTAGCGACGAACTTGATACGGGTCGGAGAGCCCGGCCTGTGGCATGGTCAGGGATACGCGGCGTCCGGCTCGAACGGGTAGAGCGGGCGGCGACGACGACGGTACTTGAAGGTGGACAGGTCTGCCGAGGCCGCGCCGCCGGTGTTGACCAGCAGCATCTCGGCCGCGATGGGCTGATACGCCGGTCGAGGCGAGACAACGCCTTTCGCGACGACAAGCTTGAATTCCTCCGGGCGGACGCCGACCGAGTAGTACTGCTGGCGGCTCGTGTTCAGGTAGCGGTTGGTGACCAGGAGCAGCGTGTGTCCATCGACCGTCTCGAGCACGACCGACGGACCGTTGTTGAAGAACCGAAAGCCGCCATGGATTGGCTCCGGTTCCTCGAAGCGACCGTCTGAGATGCGGCCGACGGTGCCGGTCACCGTGACGGGCGCACCGTGCAGCGCGTCGGTTTTGCCGCCGAGTGTGAGCGTCACCGTTGCACCCGCACCGGCGGCAACGCACGCCGCGACCGCCTCGGGATCGCGGAAGGTTTCCAGGAGACTGCGCACGCCCAGGCGCTGCGCCTCCGCCAGGATGAACGTGGAGTCGCCGGCACTCCCGGCGCCGACGTTATCGCCCACATCCAGCAGCACCACTGGGCCTTTCGGGGCGCGCCGCGCGTGCTCGAGCGCCGCGCGGGGCGACAGGCCGGGCGCGGTTGCAAGGTCGGCTCGACGCGACCAGGCACGTTCGGCCATCCAGCGGGCCGCCGCCCGAGCCGCCGCCAGGTCACCGTCGGCGACGGCGTAGAACGCGGCGCCCATCTCCTCCACATCCGCCCACGGATAGCCCTCGGCCATGCTGGTGTGGATGATCCGCGGCAGCGTCGCGGCCTCCTCCACATCCGCGATGACGCCGCGCATCGGCTCCTCGCGGGTGTCCTGACGCAGGATGCTGATGACCATCGGCGGCATCTCCAGCGCAGCGACGGGATGGATTTCGCCGCGAATCGTGCGCACCAGGATGTCGCAGGCCTCGACCGCCCGCTCCTTCGCATCCATATGCGGATTGGTGCGGTACACCACGATCGCCTCGGTAAACTCAGCCATCTTTCTCGAAATGTTGGCGTGCAGGTCAAGGGTCATGACCACCGGCACGTCGGGGCCGACGATCGCGCGGGTCCGGGAGGCGACTTCGCCGTCGACATCCGGATACTCCTCCGACACGGCGGCACCCATCTGGTTGAGCAGGACGCCGTCCCACGGTCCACGTTGCTCGAGGAGTTGCATCATCTCACCGACGATCTCGTCGAAGGCGTGCCGCTCGATCGTGCCGCACGGGTCGTTGACGGCGAAGAGCAGCGGCACGAGCTCGAAGTCCAGGTCGTCGGCGGCCTGAAAGTAGCCGGCGAAGGTGGAGTGGGAGCTGCGCTGATTGCGCTCGATCTGCTCGCCGCGCAGCACACCGCCGTAGCTCGAGGTGCTGAACGACGCGTACGTGGTGGGAAACGACGAGAACGTGTTGGTCTCGTGGTGCAAACCGAGGGCGGCGATCCGCGGACGGTGGGCAGCGGTCATCTGGCGACCCAGCCGCCGTCGACTGGCAGCGCGACTCCGGTGAGGAACGAGGCGCTGTCCGAGCAGAGCCACACGACCGCGGCGGCGATTTCCTCAGGGGTTCCGAGCCGCCCCACCGGTTCACCCGCGATAAATATCTGCTCCGTCTCGGGCCGGCGGGCAAACACGCGCTCGAGCATGGGCGTGCGGATCCCGCCGGGGCACACCGCGTTCACGCGAATTCCACGGGCTGCATACTCCAGCGCCGCCACCTTCGTCAGTCCGACGACTCCGTGCTTGGCCGCGCTGTACGCTCCGCCAAAGCCGCCGACCAGGCCCGCGATGGACGCCGTGTTGACGATCGCTCCGGCACGCTGGGTGAGCATGTGGGTGATCTCCACCTGCATGCAGAGCCAGACGCCTTTGAGGTTGATGGCGAGCACGCGGTCCCACATCTCGTCTGGATAGTCGTGGAAGGTCGTCCCGGGCGGCGCGGCGCCCTCGATGCCCGCGTTGTTGTGGGCGCTGTCGAGGCGGCCATATGTCTCCAGCGTGGTTTTGACCAGGTGCTCGACGTCGCTGCGCCGCGAGACGTCGGCGGGCACGAAGATCGCCTCACCGCCCGCGGCCTCGATGAGGTCGACGGTTTCGCGGCCCGGTTCGGTGGCGACGTCCGCGA
Source organism: Chloroflexota bacterium (assembly GCA_035309865.1). Classification (GTDB taxonomy): domain Bacteria; phylum Chloroflexota; class UBA6077; order UBA6077; family CF-72; genus CF-72. The sequence continues at coordinate 30,333 of DATGER010000048.1, read as the reverse complement.
CGACGACGCGGGCGCCGTCCTTGGCGAAGGCGAGGGCGCTCGCCCGGCCGATGCCGGACGCTGCCCCGGTCACCAGGGCTACGCGCCCGTTGAGGGTTGCTGGCATTGGTCCTCCTCGCTTGGTCTTGCGTCGCGGGCACAGCATACGCCGCTCCGCAAAGTTCGCACCTCACCCCCCCCAGCCCCCCTCTCCTCCCGAGGAGAGGGGGGAGCATGTCCTGACCCGTGACGGAGGAGGGACGGCGCAGCGCGGCTATGATGGGGGCGATGGGTGGCTCGAATTACGCCCCGAAATGTTGATGACGGGCACACGCGTCCTCACCGCGAGTGATTTTCGGGCCTTGCGGGATGATCCCGCGGCGATGGGCGGGGCGCTGGATGCGGTCGAGGCGGCGGTTGGGGCGCAGTACCGGGGGGAGATACGTCAGTCCAGGATGGTGGACCGGGTGCCAGGCGAGTTTGAAGGCATGCGGGTCAGTCTCCTGGCCGGCGAGGGTCTGCGCAGCGGCATGCGCATCTTCGGGAATCCACCCCACACGCGTGCGTTTCTACTCTTCGACGGCGTCACGCGGGCGCTGCTGGCCATCCTGGACTACGGGATTCTCAATTCGCTGCGGGTGGGCGCCACGGCCGGGCTGGCGGCGCGGTACCTGGCGCCGAGGGGCGCGCGCGTCATGGGGCTGCTCGGCTCGGGCTGGCAGGCGCAGCCGCAGGTAACGGCCATGCGTCGGGCGCTGCCGACCCTGGAGTGCATTCGTGTCTGGAGTCCAACGCGCGAGCACCGCGACGCATTCGCCAGAGACATGACGGCGCGCATCGGGCTGCCGGTGGAGCCCGTTGAGTCGGCCGAAGTCGCCCTGCGAGACGCGGACATCGTGGACCTGTGCGCGCCAGGCCACTTCGACGACCGCCAGCCGCTCTTCGAACCCGAGTGGGTGAAGCCCGGCGCACTGGTCATCTCGATGGCGCCAAATCAGTACACCGCCGAGTTCGTGCAGCAGGCGCGCGTGGTCGCCGCGAGTTGGGAAACGCTGGCCGAAGAGCCCGCCCCCAGGCCGCCCTACGCTGGGCTGATCGAGCGCGGCGCCTTTGGCCGATCGGACGTCACGCCGCTCGGGGCGGTGATCCGCGACGGCGCCAATCCACGGCGGGCGCCTGGTGAGACGGTCATCTATCACCTCGAGGGCGGCACGGTGCAGGATCTCTTCATTGCCACCTGGGGTTACGAGTGGGCGCTGAGTCACGGACTGGGGCAGTCGTTCGATCTGTCAAGCTGAAAGCCAGGGTGGTGCGTGGATCGGCCGTGTTCGGCACGTGTGCGGTATCGCCGCGCTGGCGGTTTCGGCCGCCACGTCCCGTGCAACACTCCACGCTGAGCGTGCAGCAAGTGTCCGAGCTACAGTTGCTCCCGCTGGGCGACGGCGCCGGCCAGGACGAGCGCGATGCGGCAGACGTCGTAGGCGGCTTGCGCGCTGTCGGCCATGTAGGTCACCGTCCGGTCGTCGCACCGCTCGACGCCGGGGATGCTCGCGGCGGCGGCGGCCATCGACGAGTCGCTGAGCACCATCTCGAGCTTGATCGGCAGCGCCAACTGGAACGGCGGCATCTCGCTCACGCGCTGGATCGCCCGACTCGCGGCCGATCGAATCCGCTCGAGGGCGGTTGGTTGGGCGAGGCAGCGTGCGGTGAAGCGATCGATCGCGTACTTCACGACCGCCGTTTCCACCTGTGGTAGCCACGCCCGCGTTTCCTCGCAGATCACGTCGTCGCCGGTGACCAGGGCGACCGGTACGCCGTACTGGCCGGCCAACGCCGCGTTGAAGCGTGCCTCACTCGCCGGCGCGTCGTTGAGGCGCACGTCCCACAGCGTGGCGGGTCCGGTGAACGTGTGACTCAGAATGCCGCGCCCGTCGGCCGCTCGCGCGTGGTAGCCGACGAAGAACACGGCGTCGCACGAGCTATCGATGCCCTCGATCATCGCCGCGCGCCGATTCTCGTAGCCGCGGATCAACTCCGCGCGTGGGTCGAGGGACTCCCAGATCAGGTTGAGCATGCCGTCATGCGCATCCGCCACCAGGATTTCGTCTGCGCCGGCCTCACAGGCGCCGGCGATGGCCGCGTTGGTGTCCGCGGTCATCCAGGCGCGGGCACGTTCGTAGTCGTTGCCTTTGCCAGCTCCGGCCGGCCAGCCGGTGGCAGTCTCGCGCCGGGTGGCGACGCCGGAGATGCCCTCCATGTCGACGGAGATCAGGACCTTCACGGGCCTGGCGACCGCGTCGCAGACGACGAGCCGCCAGCGAGCGACGGCTCAGCCCACTTGCGCAGCACGTCGGCCACGTCGTCGTGGACAGCGTCGCGGGCGTCCCGGCGATCCCAGAGCTGGCCGAGCAGGCGGTCGTAGTTGGTATGTCTGTGCCGAACGTGGGCCTGCACCGCCAGCCGCACGGCCGCGGGGTCGAGCGCCCGGGCCGCCGCGGTCCGGCCGATCCTTCCACTCGAGCGCTGGCAGGCATGCTCGGCGATCTGCTTGGCCTCGGCCGCGGGGCAGCCCGGGTAGTCCGCTCGGATGGCCGCCACAAAGCTGGCAACGAACGAGCCGTCCGCTGCGTCGCGTTTCATCGCGGCGCGCGCGCGTTGGCGGGCGCGCGAATCGGAGTCCGCCAGGCACTCGTTTTCGGCCCTGAGCAGCGCGTCCGGCTCGACCAGGACGCCCTGGCGCTCGTAGCGCTGGCGACTCCGCGACCACTCCACGACGACCGCCTGGAGCGTCGAATATTTTCTCGCGCGGCGAGTGAGCGCGGTATCACCGCGGGGTAGGAAATCGAGCCTGTCGAGGTCGGCGCACTTCAGGCACAGCACCCCGTCGCCTTCGCGACGGAGCAAGCTGCCCTTGAACAGCTCTGCGTCGCACTCGCCGCACTTCGCGTCGCGGCGCACGCTGAAGACGACGATCTCGCGCGCTTCGACCTCGCCAGGCGGTGCGGTCTCGATGGCGTTTACCGTCGTGGGCTCCACACGGACCGCCGAGGGCGATCGCTGCCCGCGGCGGAAATCTCGGGTTCGGGATGGACGCATTGGCCTGCCACGCCGTCCAATTGGTGAAGAGTTGTACTTCCGGGACTGCGGAACGCATGTTAGCGGTGCCGGCGAACGTCAGCCACCCTCGCTTGTCCGCTCAGCGGTCTTCGGGCAGGAGCGTGAATACGCCGCCTGGAGGGGTGCAATGGTCCGGAACGCGCGCTCGTCGAGCGTGACCACCCGCCGGGTGTTGAGGCGCTGGGCGAGAACGACCAGCGAGGCGTCGGCCAGGCCAAGTCGAAGGTCGCGGTATCGACGCGCGAGGTGGAGGGCCGTGCCAAGTTCGGTCCGAGTCAGGCACTCGACCTGGAACAGCCGTCGCCTCGTGTCAGGGGGTGACGGCGGCGCGGGTGATGCGGGCGTCGGTCGGGTCGCGGCCGACCCATTCGGCTTGTTCGAAGGCTTCCTGGATGGCATCCAGTGGGAAGGTGTGTGAGATCACGCGGTCCCAGGGAACGCGCGCGCGGCTCCGAAACACGAGGTCGAGCGCGCGCGGCAGGATGCGCGGGTCGTACTGGGAGAAGCCGATAAAACGCAGGCTGCGTCGGCAGGCGTGCAACGGGTCCAGCGGGAACGCGAAGCCGGCAACGATCGAACCAATCTCCAGGTAGGTGCCGCCATGGCCGAGCATCTCGATGCCCTCGGCGACCACGCCGCGCACGCCGGCCACGTCGGCGACGTGCGTGGCGCCGTGGCCATTGGTCAGTTCTCGGACGGCGGCGATGCGGTCTTCGGGCGTGGGGCACTCGCGGAGGTCAAGCGTGTGATCGGCGCCGAACTCATGGGCGAGCTGCAGTCGGCCCGGGATGCCGTCGATGGCGATGACCTGCCCGGCACCCATGTCGCGCGCCGCGGCGATCATATTCAGTCCCAGTCCACCGGCACCCTGCACCACCAGGCTGTCGCCCTGGCGGAAGCCGCCGCTGTCGAGGGCCTGCAGCACTTGCGCCAGCGCACAGTTGATGGGCGCGACCAGTGCGTCGGACAGTTCGTCGGGCACTTTGACGCACACATGGCCTGGCAGCAGGTAGTAGTACTCCGCAAACGCGGACACGAAGTGAGGAAACTGCGCGGCCTTGCCGTTCCCCGGCCGACCCTTGTTGGGGCAACACTCCGGCATGTCACGCATACACGCGACGCACCGCCCGCATGGGAAGAAGTAGTTGTAAATGATGCGGTCACCCTCATGGAGCGGCCGGCCAGTCGAGTCGGTGTCGACTCCGGCGCCGAGCGCGACCACGTGCCCCGTCATCTCGTGACCCATGGACCGGCCGCCCTCCGGGATCACGCCCTCACCGCGCCACCAGTGCAAGTCGCTCCCGCACACGTTGGCGTAGCTGATGCGGACGAGAATCGCGCCTGGCTCCGGATCCGGCAGCGGATAGCGTTCGAGTCGCCAGGGACCGTGAGCTTGCGTCAGGATGGCGATGCGTCCGTCACTCATCGGTTCTTCGGCATCGGGACGGTATAGACCTGCCGCGTTTCCGCATCGCAGATCCAGAAACTGCCTTCCCAGATGGTCATGCCGTGCGGCTCGGGGCCGCTGCACCCGACGGCATCCAGAATCTGTCCGGTGTACGGGTTCAGTTTGTAGATGACGCGCTTGTTGCTGTCGATCGACCACAGGCTGGCATCGATCGGATCCCAGGCGATGCCATGGGCGCGGTCGCCGTGGCAGGGAATGGAGTGGACGATCTGGCCGGTCGCGGGGTCCATGGAGAAAATCTTCCCGGTAATGGGGACGTTGAACCACAGCTTGCCGTCGCGCCACTCGGTGCCATGCGCGCCGCCGCTCTTGTCGTAGGGCGGCGTCGGGTGCGCGATCAGTTCCGTGCCGGTCTTGCCGTCGAAACAGATCAGCTCGTACGTGAAGGTCGAGGCGATCCAGATGTTGCCGGTCGGATCGATGGTGATCCCGCTCGAGTGGAGCGCTCGCGTGGGAATTTTGCGGAGGACGCTGCCGTCCGCGTAGGCGAGCAAGTAGATGACATTCGGGTCGATCTGATCGATGACCCAGAGTCCCTCCGGAGTGGCTTGCAGGCCGTTGGGCTGCTGGCCTGGACTCGTCCACAGGATATGCGGCTCGACTTTCGTAGCCATTGGCAGGCAGGGTAGCAAACCTCAACGAGTTCGCACCTCAGCCCCCTGGCCCCCCCTCTCCTCTCGAGGAGAGGGGGGAAAATTACTCTGGCACAAAGGCCCATAATGGCTTGATGGCGACGAGCCGACGAGCCGACATGTTCCTCGATCTCAAGGACGACCCGCGTGAGAGCGGACCATCGTTGGGCGACGAGCGCACCGCGCTGGTCGAGTATTTGCGCTGCGTCCGCCTCACCCTGGAGTTGAAGTGCTCGGGTCTGGCTGCCGAGGCGCTGGCGCGGCGCTCCGTCGAGCCCTCGACCATGTCGCTCCTGGGGCTGGTACGCCACCTGGCGGAGATGGAGCGTCACGCCTTCCGGATCGTCATGGCCGGACAGGACGTACCCCGCCTGTTCTGCTCCGACACCGACCGTGACGGGGACTTCGACGGCGCTGTTCCCGACCCCCAGGTGGTTGCGGGGGCCTGGGACGCCTGGCGGGCAGAGGTGGAGTTCGCCGAGCAGTTCGTGGCCGGATCAGCCAGTCTCGACATCACCGGCGCCAATCGTCGGGGTGTTGGCCAGGGGCAGGGGTCGATCTCGCTCCGCGAGGTGCTGCTAGAAATGATCCACGAGTACGCCCGCCACCTCGGTCACGCCGATCTGCTGCGTGAGCGGATCGACGGACGGATCGGCCAGTAACTCAGACTTCCAGCGCGCGAGTTACGCGCGCTGACGGGCGTGGCGGGTATCCAGGTCGACCACCAGGTACGTGCCTTCGATCGAGACCGGGTAGGTTTCGACGAGGTACGGGCCGCGAACCAGGCCGGCGGACGGCGCGTCGGCCTCGGCAGTGAGCGTCTTGCCGTCCTCGATGGTCACGTCGAACCGACGGACCCGCAGGCGTCGCGGATCGCACCACGATTGGCCGGTGCGCACGTGGAACTCCCAGCCGTGCCAGGGGCACGTGAGAATTTCGCGGCTGGCTTGATAGTCGAAGACGCCGGGCACGTCGGCGCGCAGCACACCCCAGAGCTTGCCTTCGCACAGCGCGCCACCCTGGTGGGGGCAGCGATTGCGGAGTGCGAAATACTCGCCGTCCAGGTTGAAGACGCCGATCGATCGCCCGGCGACGGTGACGATCTTGCGACCACCTTGCGGAATCTCGTCGGCCGAGGCGACGACATACTTCACGGCAAACGGAACAGCCTGCGCGCGTTTTCGTAGTAGATGCCGTCGGTGATCGCCTTCGGCAGATACGGCGGCAGGACCATGTCGGGGTTGTCGGAGTCCCAATGCGGGTAGTCGCTGGCGAACAGGATGTGCGAGGCCATGTCGCCGTACTGCTCGAGCATCTGCGAGAAGTACGCCGGCTTGTGCGGCTCCTCCACCGGCTGGGTGGTCAGGTACACGTGCTCCCGGATGTATTCCGACGGCGCGTGCTTCAGGTGCGGCACCTCGCCCTTGAGCAGGGTCCACGCGCTGTCCATGCGCCAGCACAGCGACGGAATCCACCCGAAGCCGTTTTCGACCGAGACCACCTTGAGGGTCGGAAACTGCTCGAACACGCCTTCGGCGACGAGGCTGATGACATTCGCCTGCATCGCCTGCGCCGGCCCGACGTGGTCCTCCAGGTAAAACGACGGCCAACCGGTGCCAGTGATCGGGTTGCCGTTGGACCCAAACGCGTGCGACATGACGTGCAGACCGTACTTCGCGCAGGCCTCGTAGATCGGCCAGTACTTGCGGCGGCCCATCGGCTCGTGCGGGCGACCCATGAACAGCACCTGGACAAAGCGCGTGTCGGCCGCGCGCCGTTCGATCTCGGCGACGGCTGCCTCGGGGTGCTCAAATGGGATGGCCATTGAGGCGCGCAGGCGCGGCTCGGGGTCGAGCCACTCGGCGACTTGCCAGTCGTTGACGGCGGTCGCGAGGGCGATATCCAGCTCAGGGTTTTGCTGTCGGCCGGCCGGAGTCAGTGGGATCAGCGTGGCATAGGCGACGTTGTACGGGTCCAGGAAATTGTCGCGTGAGAACGCCACCTCGGAGCCGCTGCGACGCCCTGACGGCGGGCGCGCGTCCTCGCGGTGATCCATGAAGCGAGGATAGTACGCGCCTGCCGGGCCGCGCGTGCCGTAGGCATCGATGTGGTCGCGCCACCGCTGCGACAGGTACGGATACAGGTCTTTGATGGAGTCCAGTTCATTGTGAAAGTCGCAGTCGATCAGCGCCCGGCGCGTGCGGCGAAAGAGTTCAGTCTCGTTGTGCGTCTCGGTCTCAGTACGAAAGGCTACTACCATTGACGGTTCCTCCTGGTGTGAACATCCGGAAGCGTGTGCCTGGCGGCGGGGCGGGATGCGGAGATCCGGAATTTTCCCTGCGGGAGCGTCGGCGTGTTTCCGGTTGCTCCAGGCGGGGCGGGTGCGGCGATCCGCGAGTCCGCCTGCGGGTGTGCGGGGGTGGACCTGACGCTCCTGGCCGGGCGAGGTGCGGACAGAGGCGTCTGGAGACGCGTCATAGCCGGTACCAGGCCCTCGCGTTCTCGGTCCGTATCTTTTGCGCGAGGCCAGGGGACAGGTGTCCCAACAGGCCTGTCTCCGGGTCGCCCACGTGCTGGTGGGGATAATCGCTGGCGTACAGCAGCATGTCGTCGGAGCCGAGTTGATCGACGACCTGCACCAGGCCGCGCGGGTCGGCCGGGGCATCCAGCGGCTGCACCGTCAGCCGAAAGTGCTCGCGGATGTACTCGCTTGGGGCGCGTTTGACCCACGGCACCAGCCGCCGCAGGTTGCGCCACTCCTTGTCGAAGCGCCACATATGGGGTGGCAGCCAGGTGAAACCGGCTTCGAGCAGGGTGACCCGCAACGTCGGAAACTGATCGAACACGCCCTCGCTCACCATGCTCGTGACCTGGGAGGCGAAGACCTGGGCCATGCCGACGTACTCCTCGAAGTAGTACGACGGCCAGCCCGACGGGGTGGGCGGGTTGCCCGGGGATCCGCCGAAGTGAATGCCCGCGACGAGATCGTGGCGCGCGATCGCCTCCCACAACGGATGGAACAGGCGGCTCCCGTACGGGTGCTGCGCGCGAGCCGGGATGAGCACCTGCACGAAGCCAGGATGCGCACCGACCCGCTCGATCTCGCGCGCCGCCAGGTGCGGGATCTGGCTCGGGACCACGATGGAGGCGCGCAGCCGCGGTTCGCGGTCCAGCCACTCGGCGATCTGCCAGTCGTTGACGGCGCTCGCCAGCGCCACGGCGGCATCCGGATTGTGGAGGCTGTCGATGGCGTACAGGCAATTGAGGACGGCGTAGTCCACTCCGGTGGGGTCCAGCACCTGTTCCTGCAGCAGGCTCAGGCTGGAGCCGGCCGGTGTGCCATCGCTGGGCTTGCTGCCGGGGCGGGACGCGACCGGTGCGCCGGGTGGGTACGGGGATTCGGTCGGACCTTTGAAGAGCGTGTTGGTCAGGTGCTCCACCCAGTAGTCGGGCAGGTATTTGAAGAGCGCCTCGGCGTTGGGGACCTCATTGTGGACGTCGCAGTCGATGCGCATCAATGTCCGATCTCCACGACGAGGTATTGCTGCTCGACGGAGACCTCGTACGTTTCGGCCACGTACGGGCCCTTTTGCAGCTCGGTGCCGGGCTCGACTGTCACCTCGTAGTTCCGGACCATCACCCGTGCGGGATCGAACCACGACTGGCCGGTGCGCAAGTCGTATTCCCAGCCGTGCCAGGGGCACCGCACGACTTCGCCAGGTCGACTGTAGACGAACTCGCCGACGCCCGCGGAGCGCAGGAAGCCGAGCGTATTACCGGCGCACAGCGGTCCGCCCTGGTGGGGACACCGATTCAGCAACGCGAAGAAGTCGCCGCCGACGTTGAACACGCCGATGGTCCGGCCGGCGACGTCGACGATCTTGCGCTGGCCGGGTGGGATCTCATCGATGGTGCCGACCACCCACTTGGGCATGCGCTAGCGCCACCCGCGTCGGAACGCGGCTCGCCCGCATCGTTGCGCTCGCTGCACGCGATCCGGAGGAGAAGTGGGCACAGAAGCTTGCCGACGCTGCACGTTCGGTGGGTGCGCCTGCCCGTTTCGCTGCGCTCGTTCCGCCCGATCGGCACCGGCAACAGGGACCGATGCCACCCGGTGCTGGCACGCGAAGAACTGGTGCGCGCTTCGCCCCGCTCCCTCCGCGGCGACTCGCTGGGAACCTGGGTGCCCGCAGGTGGCCGTCAACTGCATGAGCTCGGCACGCTGACGTAGATTTAGCTCGCCGACTGCGTCGCTCGAGACGTCGAATCGCCGAGTCGCGCTGGCAGCCGGTAGAGTTGCCGCGCGTTTTCGGCCATCAACTTGGCGGGGAAACCGGCGGGCAGTTTGATTTTGGGCAGGGCTTCGTTCGGCGCGTCGAAGTCCCAGTGGGGATAATCCGTGGAGAACATGAGGCGGTCTTGCAGCCAGGGCGCGTGCTCCAGGATCTGGACGAACTGCTCGGGCCGCTGCGGCTCTTCCATCGGCTGCGTGGTGAGCCAGATGTGCTCGGCGAAGTACTCCGACGGCGGGCGCTTGACATCCGGGACCTCGGCGCCCAGCTTGCGCCAGGCGGCATCGAGCCGCCACGCCAGCGGCGGCACCCAGGCGAAACCACCCTCGATCAGCACGATCTTGAGCCGTGGGAACCGCTCGAAGACGCCCTCGTAGATCAGGCTGATCACCTGGGCCTGAAACGCGGTCGACATCCCGGCGTGGTCTTCGAGGTACATCGACGGCCAGCCGGCACCGGTGATCGGCGTGCCGCCCTGGCTGCCGAAGTGCATCCCGATCGGCAGATCGTGGGCCACGGCGGCCTCGAACATGGGCCAGTACTTACGCCGGCCGATGGGTTCGCTGGTCCGAATGCCGAGCATGACCTGCACGAAGCCGGGGTGGTCGCCGAGTCGTTCGATCTCCTCAACGGCCAGTTCGGGGGCTTCGTACGGCACCACCAGACCGCTACGCAGCCGCGGCTCGGGGTCGAGCCACTCGGCAATCTGCCAGTCATTGATCGCCCGCGACAGGGCTGCGGCATACTCATGATTGCGAAGCGCCCCGGCGCCGAGCAACGGCTGGAGCACGCCGAAGTCAAGATCCCAGGCGTCCAGCAGCTGGTAGCGGGTGAAGTCGAGGTCCGAGCCGGGCGGCAGGCCGTTCGGCGGCCAGGCGTCGGTGCGCGCCGCGTTAGGGTTGGCGCGCGGATAGTAGGAGCCGCCGAAGCCGCGATCGCCGATCGTGTCGCGGTGGTCGCGCCAGCGCTGCGACAGGTACGGGTGGAGCGCCTTCGGCGATCGCAAGGCCGGGTGGATATCGCAGTCGATGACGGCAAGCTCGCTTCGCCTGGGGGTGACTGGTTGCTGCAGCGTGGTGACCATGCGCATCCTCCCGAATGGTTGCTTACAGTTTATAAAAGGCGCGGGCATTCTCACTCAGGATCTTGCGCCGCACGGTCTCTGAGAGGCCTGACGGTATCGCCTGCTGGGGCGCCGTGTACGGAAAGTGGCGGTGGGGATAGTCGGTCGAGAACATCAGCAAGTCGTCTGAGCCGAGCTGGGCGATGACCTGCAACAAATGGGCCGGATCGGGCGGTTCATCCATCGGTTGGAGTGAAAAACGGATGCGCTCGCGGATGTACGCCGACGGCACCCGGGTGTTCCACGGGACCTCGCGGCGCAGCCCCTTCCAGTCCTTGTCGATGCGCCACATCAGCGATGGCAGCCACGTCCAGCCGCCCTCGATCAGCGCGACCCGCAAGTCGGCAAACCGATCGAAGACGCCCTCGACGATCATATTGAGCACCTGGGTCTGGAAGATCTGGGCCATCCCCACGTACTCCTCGATGTAGTACGACGGCCAGCCCGAGCCGGTCGGCGGGTTGCCGGGCGTGCCGCCAAACTGGAGACTGACGACCAGGTCGCGCCGCGCGGCGGCCTCGAAAATGGGCAGGTAGCGCCGATTGCCGTAGGGCGCTTCGGATCGGACCGGCAGCAGCACCTGGACGAACCCGGGATGGTCCCCGATGCGGTCGATCTCCCGTGCGGCCATCTCCGGCACGCGCGTCGGCACGATCATCGAGGCCCGCAGGCGCGGCTCCCGGGCCAACCACTCGGCGACGAGCCAGTCGTTGACGGCCGAGCTCATCGCGGCGGCGGTGTCCGGATTGTGGAGGCTGTCCACGGCGTAGGCGCAGTTCAGAATGCCGACTTCCACGTCCCACGGGTCGAGCACGTCCTGCTGGATGAGCTCGAGGCTCGACCCTGGTGGTTTGCCCTCCGGCGCGGTGACGCCCGGCGCCACCGTCGTCGCGGCTCGCGGCGGATACGCGGTGTCGACGGGACCCTTGAAGGCGGAGGTACGGATGTACTCGCGCCAGTGCTCGGACAGATACGGAAACAGGGCCTCGACCGACGGCACGGCATTGTGGATGTCGCAGTCGATCACTGGTTGACCCAGATACATCGCTGCCTATCTTCCGTGCTCACGCGCCGCGTGTCCAGCGCGAAGCCGTGTGAGCTCATGCACGCAGTACATCTTCGCGCCGCCGGGGCGACGCTCCGCTTACGCCCCGCTCAGATACTGCACGATCAAAAACGCATTCAGGCCGACGATCAGGCTGACGACGCAGGCGGCCGTGACGGTTGTGGCGCGGTGATTGACCAGGCCGCGCATGAGGTCGGGCCGCCGGGTGAACAGCACCAGCGGGACCAGCGCGACCGGCAAGCAGAAACTCAGCACGACCTGGCTGAAGACCAGCGTGCTGGTTGGTTCCAGTCCAATCCAGATGGCGACCAGGGCTGGCAGGAGGGTGACCAGCCGGCGCACCCAGATCGGGATGGTGCGCCGCAGGTAGCCCTGCATGATCACCTGGCCAGCCATGGTGCCGACGGTCGACGCCGATAGCCCGGAGGCAACCAGTGAGATGGCAAACACCGTGCTGGAGGCCTGGCCGAGCAGCGGAGTGAGCGTTTCGTGGGCCGTCTCCATCGTCGCGACCTCGCCGTGGCCGGCGAGATTGAAGGTGGCCGCGGCCATCACCAGCATGGCGGCGTTGATCAAACCGGCCAGGGTCATCGCGCCGATCGTCTCGATTCGCTCGAAGTGAAACAATCGCCGAACCTGGACCGGGTCGAGGGTCGGGATGCGGCCCTGCATCAGGTGTGAGTGGAGAAAGACGACGTGCGGCATGACCGTCGCGCCCAGGATGCCGACCGCCAGGAGCACGCTTTCGGGGCCCGCGAACTGGGGGATCAGGAGGTGGCGGCCCGCTTCACCCCAGTCCGGCGCGGCCCAGACCATCTCCACGACGTAGCAGGCGGCGATCACCCCCACCAGCGCCATCAGCACCGCCTCCAGTGGGCGAAAGCCATACCGCTGGAGTCCGAGAATGGCGAACGTGAGCGCGGTCGTCAGCATGCCGGCGACCACCAGCGGCAAACCGAACAGCAGCTGGAGTCCGACCGCCGCGCCCAGCACCTCCGCCAGATCGGTCGCCATGGCGATGAGCTCTGAGAGCACCCACAGGATCCACACCACCGGGCGCGGGAACTGCTCGCGACACACTTCGGCCAGGTTCTGGCGGGTCGCGATCCCGAGCTTGGCCGAGAGCACCTGGATGAACATGCCGATCCCATTGCTGGCCAGCACGACCCACAGGAGGAGGTAGCCGAAGCGGGCGCCGCCCTGGATGTTGGTCGCGAAGTTGCCGGGGTCCACATACGCGATGGACGCGATGAAGGCGGGCCCGACAAACGGCAACAGGCCGCGAATCCCCGGCCGCTTGCCCGCCAGCGCCAGCTGCGCGGCGCGGACCGTCGCGCTATCCAGGCCACTCGACGGACGATCGTTGTCTGGCCTTCGCATCGCAGCGTTGCGCCAAGCCTAGCGATCCCACGCCGGCGATGCACACGCACGACCCACGAATACCCCGGCCGGGCGCGTTTTGTCTGGTAGTGGACAACGAACAGGCCTCCCTCAGCACTCCGAGCGAAGCGAGCACCGCGCGCGCCGCTGGCAGCCATGACGGCACGTCCGCCGGGGACCACGACGCGGCGTACGCGGGGTTTCGTGCGTATCAGTTCGGCACCCGCCAGCTCGCGCGGTTGCTGCAGCTCCGTGGCGAATTGCTGGAAGCGCGTCTGGGTCACGGGCGCTGGGCCGAGGACCTGGCGGCCGGCTGACACGATCCGTTCCGCCAGCGCGAGAGCGGCTGAGACCCCGTCGAACGTGGGACGCCGCTCGACGCTCAACGACGACGCGCGGGCGCGAGTGTTGACGAAGATCTACATAGATGGTAGTCTACGGGGCATGGACCAAACCGCCGGCATGCCGCGCCAGACCGCGTTGCGCTTCTTCAAGGCCCTCGCCGACGAGAGCCGGTTGCGCCTCGTCGGCATCCTCGCCGGCGGCGAACGCAGCGTCGACGAGCTGACTGCGCAGCTCGAGCTGCGCGGGCCGACCGTCTCCCATCACCTGGCCCACCTCCGCGCGCTGGGCCTGGTCACGATGCGCGCCGAAGGAAACGTCCACGTCTACCGCCTGGAGGTGGCCGCGCTGCACGGGCTCAGCCGCGACGTCTTCGCGCTGGACCGGATGGTCGCCCTGGCTGACGACGTCGAGGTCGAGGCCTGGCGGCGCAAAGTCCTGCGCGACTTCTTCGCGGGCCAGGTGCTGAAGGAGATCCCGGCCAGCCGCAAAAAGCGGGCCGTGATCCTGGAGTGGCTCGCCAATCGCTTCCAGGAGGGCACGCGCTATCGCGAGGTGGAGGTCAACACGCTCCTGCGGCAGCATCACCCGGATCCGGCCACCTTGCGCCGCGAGCTGGTCGGCGCCGGCCTGCTCCGACGCGAGCAGAGCGTCTACTGGCGGCCGGCGCCGGTCTAGCCCAGCGTCACACGCCGTGACGACCGGTCGCCAGCAGGCCTTCACCGCCACGGTCGCGAGCCGGCCGCGCGGCGGCATGGCGATCGAGCTGCCGTTCGATCCGGCCACCGCCTGGGGTGAACGCGAACGCTACGACGTGACTGGCACGATCGCCGGGTACAAGGTTCGCGGCAAGCTCCGGCCGCGGGCCGGCGGACACGTCCTCGAGCTCGGGCCGGCGTGGTGTCGGGACGCCGCGGTGGCGGTGGGTTTGCAGGTTGCGGTAGTGCTGGCACCCGAAGGTCCGCAGCTCAACGCCCTACCCGGAGATATCGCCGCGGCCCTGGACGCTGAGCCGGCCGCACGCCGCTTCTTCGAGTCCCTGCCGACGTTCTATCGCAGGAATTTCATGCGCTGGATCGAGGGCGCAAAACGGCCCGAGACCCGGGCCAAACGGATTACCGAGACAGTTGCCATCCTGAAGTCGGGCAAGCGGGACCGGTAGCCCAGCTGTGGCCACGCGCATCGCCCGCGGGGTGCTGCTGGATCAGGACGTGGCGGTGCAAATCCGTCGAGGCTCCTGACGCCCGTCGTCAATCGCTGACGAAGGCGTGCGGTTGCCATAAGCTGGTAGGTCTGAGCGTGCTCGAAGCACACGTCGACAAAATCGCGCGCGAGCTCTCGATCAGGCCCGAACACGTCCGCGCCGCGGCGGTTCTGCTGGCCGAGGGGGCCACGGTGCCGTTTGTCGCACGCTATCGCAAGGAGGCCACCGGGTCGCTGGACGAAGTCGCGCTCGCGGCGATTCGCGATCGTCTCGGGCAGCTGGACGCGCTGGACCAGCGCCGTCACGCGATTACGGCGTCGCTCGAAGAGCGCAACCTGCTGACCGACGACCTGCAGGCCAGGTTGGCCGCGGCCGACACCCTGGCCGTGCTCGAAGACGTGTACCTGCCATTTCGTCCCAAGCGTCGGACGCGCGCGACCATCGCGCGCGACCGCGGACTCGAGCCGCTCGCCGAGATCATCCTGCGCCAGGATCCCAGGGTGGATCCCGCGGTCGAGGCAGCCAGATTCATCACCCCCGCCGGGGGCGCGGTGGCCGAGGGACTCGACGTGGCGACCGTCGACGACGCGCTGCAAGGCGCCCGCGACATCATCGCCGAGCGGATCAACGACGACGCCGGTGCCCGGGCCCGCATCCGTCGCCTCTTCTGGATGCGCGGCCTGCTGCGGTCCGAGGTCCGGTCGGGCAAAGCCGCCGAGGGCATCAAATACAAGGACTACTTCGAGTGGTCCGAGCCGATCGCCAACGCGCCCTCGCACCGCGTGCTGGCCATCCGTCGCGGCGAGACCGAGGAGGTTCTGTCCTGCTCGATCCGACCGCCGGAACAGGACGCGCTGTCGATTCTCGACGGCCTGTTTGTCGCGCGCACCGGTGCCTGCACCGAGCAGGTGCGGCTCGCGGTGCGAGACGGCTACAAGCGCTTGCTGGCACGGGCGATGGAAACCGAAACGCGGGCGCAAGCCAAGCGCAAAGCCGATGCCGCCGCCATCGGCGTCTTCGCGCGCAACCTCCGGCAACTCCTGCTGGCGCCGCCGCTGGGCCAGAAGTCGGTCCTCGCGATCGATCCCGGCTGGCGGACCGGCTGCAAGACTGTAGTGCTCGATCCTGAAGGCCAGCTGATCCATGAGGAGGTGATCTACCTCGACCAGGGCCAGCAGCGGACTCGAGCCGCCACTGAGGCGCTCAGGCGCCTGGTCGAGAGCTACCGGGTTGAAGCGATCGCGATCGGCAACGGCACCGCTGGACGCGAAACCGAGGCGTTCGTCCGTACGCTGGGCTTGCCCGCGGAAGTGAGTGTGGTGATGGTCAACGAATCCGGCGCGTCGGTGTACTCCGCCTCGGACGTCGCGCGCGAGGAGTTTCCCGACCGCGACATCACCGTCCGCGGCGCCGTCTCCATCGGCCGCCGACTGATGGATCCGCTGGCGGAGCTGGTCAAGCTGGACGCCAAGAGCATCGGCGTCGGCCAGTACCAGCACGACGTCGACCAGGACGACCTCAAGCGCTCGCTGGACGACGTCGTAATGTCGTGCGTGAACGCCGTCGGTGTGGAGGTGAACACGGCCTCCAAGCAGTTGCTCACCTACGTGAGCGGCTTGAATGCGACCGTGGCCGACAACATCGTGAAGTACCGCAACACGCGCGGTCCGTTCAAGCGCCGACGCGACCTGCTGGAGGTCCCCCGACTCGGCGCCAAGGCGTTCGAGCAGGCGGCCGGATTTTTGCGGATTCGCGGCGCTGCCGACCCGCTCGACGAATCGGCGGTCCATCCGGAGTCCTACGCGGTCGTCGATCGCATGGCCGCGGACCTGGGTTGTAGCGTCCGCGACCTCATGCAGGACGACCGGCTGCGACAGCGGATCAGTGTGGAGCGCTACGTCTCCGAATCCGTGGGGCTGTTGACGCTGCGCGACATTCTTGGCGAACTGGCCAAGCCGGGCCGCGATCCGCGCGCTGCATTTGAGGTGGTTCGCTTTACGGACGGAGTCAACTCCATCGACGACGTGCGCCCGGGCATGACGCTCTCGGGTATCGTCACCAACATCACCGCGTTCGGCGCATTCGTCGACATCGGCGTCCACCAGGACGGCCTGGTGCACATCAGTCAGCTCGCGGATCGCTTCGTCCGCGATGCCAACGACGTCGTCAAAGTCCAGCAGCACGTCGAGGTGACCGTCATCGAAGTCGACCCGGCCCGCAAACGGATCGCGCTATCGATGCGCAAAAACGCGGGGCGGGGCTCGCCATCATCCTGACGCGGTGTGATCGAGTCGTCCGCATCGCTGCGCTCGCTCCATGCAGGTTCCCGCACTCAGGGCCAAGGAGCATCGAACAGCCAGCGCGCTGCTCGCCGAGGGTTGCGTTGCCGTGAGCGCGACCGTACCTGCCGCGCTCGCGGTTGCCCGAGCTAGCGATCGCGGTGCGCGGGCTCGACGGTACCTGCCGCGCTGGCGGTTGTGGTGGGCAAGCTTCACCGTACCTGCCGCGCTGGCGGTTGCGGTGCGTGAGTGCGACCGTACCTGCCGCGCTGGCGGTTGTGGTGGGCGAGCGCGACCGTGCCTGCCGCGCCGTGGAAAGTGCGCAGCGGTGGGTGAGGTGTTGACTTTGTGCGCTAGCGGTACAGCCGGACGCCCTGGACGAAACGATCTAACGTTTCAGGCGTGTGCGGCGCGATGTCGACGATCACGTGGCCGACGCCGAGGTCAGCGAAGCCAGTCAGAGCCGCGGCGATCTTCTCGGGGGTGCCTTCCAGCGAATTGGCGAACGCGGGTGTGCCGAGGTCGGAGTACACCAGTGGCAGACCCACGGTAATCTCCAGGGTGGCCGGATCTCGACCTTCGGCCGTGCACGCGGCGTGAACATCTGCGATGCGTGCAACGGCGTCTGCCGGGTTGGCGTGCCAGGCCGTGTTCCAGGCGTCCGCGTGGCGCGCGGTGAGTCGCAGCATGCGCGGACCTTTGCCCGCGATCATGAGCGGCAGGCCCTCCGGCCGCGGGCCTCGCGGAATGATCGCGCAATCGGGCGCCGCGTAGTACGTGCCCTGATAATCCACGCGGCCGTCGCGGAGCAGCGGCCGGATGATCTCCACCGCCTCCTGGAACCGGCCGCCGCGATGGTCGAACGGCACGCCGAAAGCGTCGAACTCCGGTTGGTGCCAGCCGGCGCCGATGCCCAGAATCAGGCGGCCGTCACTGATGTCGTCGAGAGTGCTCGCCATTTTGGCCAGCAGGGCGGGGTTGCGGAACGGCGTGCACATCACGAGTGTCCCGATCTTGACCCGCTGCGTGACCGCGGCCAGAGCGGACAACATCGTCCAGCACTCCCAGATTCCGTCGGCCCCGCGGCCCGGCCAGCGGTACAGGAGGTGGTCGTAGACCCAGATGGAGTCAAGCCCGGCGGCCTCGATCCGACACGCCATGTCTCGGATAGCCGGGTAGCGTGGCGGCTCCGCGCCTGCATGAACCGGACCGAGTCGCACAACAGCGCCAATCTGCATACGTGTCACAGCGTAACGAAAACGCTCACCAGAAGGCGCGCGGGCCGTCGTCGGTAAAGCCGCACTGCTCACACGCGTTGAAGTAGTGCACCGCCGGCGGCATCGCGATCGCCACGCGCAGCGACATCTCGTCGCCGATGTTCTGGATGTGGTGGACGGTCCCGCGCGGCACCCACACGATCTCGTCTTTGCCAGCTTCGAATTTCGTCCCGCCGGTCAGCTCCCACTGTAACCGGCCGGACAGCACGAACCACCACTCATCGAAGTCTTTGTGCCAGTGTGGCCGATTGCCCGTGCCAGGCGGATTGGCGATCAGCGTCACCAGGTTTCGTTCATCGGCGATCAGTCGCACCGACCACGGCGGCGGACCCTTTTCGGCCACGACGTCGGCGATGCGCGTGTGCAACTTGTTGGGCCAGGTCAGGTTCACCACGCGCGGCGGAATAGGCCCGCTGACCACGTCGGTAATGTTGAGCTCGGTCTTCGGTTCGGCCGGAATAGTCATGCCTCCAAGCCTACCCGTTAGCTGTGATCGCGGAGTCGTTCTACCAGGACTTCTTCACCGCCAGCGGCGGCGGATATGGCCCTCCCAAGCCGTGCACGACGTGTAATCAGCAGGTCAGCGCGCGGCGACCCGCAGCGTCGTGTCCAGGATGATCTGGGTGCCCAGCCGCAGGTTCGCCAGCGACAGCCGTTCGTCGATGCCGTGGTAGCCCTTGAGGTCCTCGGCATCGAACAGGCACGGTACCAGGCCGTACGATGGCACGCCCCGCTCGCGGAAGTAGCGGGCGTCGGTGCCGCCGACGCAGATCGACGGGGCGACGATGGCGTGCGGTGCAAAGTCGGCACAAGCGGCCTCGAGCGCGCGAAATAGCGGGGCGTCCCAGGTAGCCGTACTGGGCGGCGCGTCGGGCCACGTCACTTCCAGACGGACGCCGGGGTCATTGATGAGCTGCTCGAGGTTCGAGATGAAGGCGCGTTCGTCGGTATCGGGCAGCAGGCGGCAATCGAAGCTCATCTCGGCCCGCTCGGGCAGCACGTTGATCTTGTAGCCACCACTGAGCATGGTCAGACTGACCGTGTCGTGCAGCAGCGGTCTGGTCGCCCGGTACGCGGCGATCTCCTGGCGCACGCTGCCGCCCAGGCGCTTGACGAATTCGGCCACCGGCGGGCACTCGCGGTCTTCCGGCGGCTGGGTCAGCACGGCGTGGGCGGCGCGGACCAGGCGGTGCGTGGCCGCCTCGTCCCACGGCTGCGAGGCGTGGCCAGGCTCGGCGCGAGCCACCATCTTGATCCGTACGGCGCGCTTCTCGCCGACGCTGATCTCGAACACGTCGCCGGCGCTGAAGAAGCCTTTCATCCCTGAGCCACCCTCGTCCAGGACGAACTCCGGGTCGAGGTCGGCAAAGTGCTGCGCGATCATCCAGGCCGCGCCCATGGGGCTGCCGATCTCCTCGTCGCAATTGCACATCAGGATGACGTCCCTGGCTAAAGCGACACCGCGGCGTTTGAGCAGCAGCATGGTCATCAGTTCCATGACGCCCATGCCCTTCATGTCGAGGGCACCGCGGCCGTAGACGTAGCCGTCGGCGATCTCGCCTGAGTACGGGTCGAAGCGCCAGTCGGCCGCCACGGCCTGCACCACGTCCATGTGGTTGCTGAGCACCAGCGGCTTGCCGCCCGGGTTGGTCGCGGGCAGGCGGGCGACCAGATTGACCTTGCCCGGCTCGGGCGACTCGTACACCTTGTAGTCGATGTCTTCGGCCGCGAGTTGTTGCGCGAAGAGGGCGGCGGTCTCGACGGTGCGGCCAAGCGGATGCGAGCTGTCGATGCGCACGTATCGGGACAGGATCGCCGCGGCCTCGTCGGTGACGGCATCCCAGTCGATGGCCAGCCGCGCGGTGGGGTCGCTGTTGTCGGTCATACGTTGGCTCACAGGCTACTCGTTTGATGCCCGCATCGCTGCGCTCGCTTCCTCACGGCACGCCCTGAGGAGGTGAATCCTGGTGCCCGCTGCAATCGCTGCGTTCGAGGGAGGCAGCTATCGGAGGATCCCGCGTACGATCCAGCCAGGGGTGGCACATCCGCATTGAAGCTTGAGGCGCCCGCGCGGCCTGCGCGGTTCGCGCCACTGGAGACCTTCCGATCGCCTGGCTACCGCTACCTGTGGTTCGCCTCGCTGCTGTGGAACCAGGCGCGCTGGATGGACCAGGTGGTCATCGGCTGGGTCGTCCTGGAGATCACCAACTCGGCCTGGGACGTGGCGGTCATCGGCGCGCTGCGGTGGCTCCCGCTGCTGATGTTCGGCATCGCCGGCGGCGCCGTCGCCGACCGGATTGACCGTCGGTGGCTGCTGATCGGGGCTCAGGGCCTCGGGCTGAGTGTCTCGGTCGCCGCCGCGGCGCTGCTGGCGGCGGGGCTGTTCGACTTCGGTTTTGCCGCCCTGGCGACGTTCCTCCTGGGACTCCAATGGGCGCTCGACTGGCCAACGCGACGCGCGCTGATCCCTGACCTGGTCGGGCGCGAGTTGACTGTCAACGCGGTCGCCCTCGAAGCCGTCTCCATGAACCTGACGCGGATCGTCGGCCCGCTCGTCGCCGGCGGATTGATTACCTATCTGAGTCCCGCCGCCGCGTTCGTGGTCATGGCCGGCCTGTACGCCGTGGAGATCGGGGTGTTGAAGATCATGCCGCTGGCGGTCCGCGGCCGACAGGTCGCCAGTACCTCGATGCTGCGCTATCTGCGGGACGGCTTCGACGAGCTACGCCAGAGCCAACCGATCGTCGGCGTGCTGCTGATCAGCACCGCGATGAATGTTCTGGTGTTCCCCTACCAGACGCTCCTGCCCGTTTTCGCCCGCGACGTCCTGCACGAGGACGCGGTTGGGCTGGGTGAGCTCGGCGCCGCCACCGGCCTGGGTTCGTTCGTGGGCGCCATGGCGATTGCCTCAGTCGGGCGGGTGCCGCGGTCCGGGCTGCTGTTCTGGGTTGGCTCGCTGGTGTTCAGCATCTGCATTGTCGGCTTTGCGCTCGCCGACAACCTGCCGCTGGCGCTGGTGCTGGTCGCCGTCAGCGGGCTGGGGTCGTCCGCGTTCGCGTCGCTGCAGAGCACCATCGTCCTGGGAAAGGCATCCGACCAGCTGCGCGGGCGCGCGATGGGCGCACTGACCCTGGCCATCGGCTCGGGACCAGTCGGGACGCTCGAGATCGGGGCGGCCAGCATCCTGTTGGGCGCCCCGGTCGCGGTCGCGCTCAATGCCGGTGTGTGCGCGTTGCTGGTGGGCGTCGTCGCCGCGAAGCTGCCCGGCTTCCGCGCCAGCTAGGCCCGTTTGCGTTCGCCGACGCGGGTTGCCGTGGCCGGATCGTTGCGATCGCGGCGCCACGTGGGATGGTGAAAGTGGAGCACGAAGTCGCCGTTGTACGACGCGGCCGCGTCGTCGAAGGTCAACGTGCCGATGCGTCGCCAGTTGCTGAACCTGCGGCGTTGCGCGGACGCCGGGCCGTGCGTCTCGCCGTCATCGGTGACTTCGATCGTGAATACCAGACGGCCAGAGTCGACGATCTGGCGCATGATTTCGTCGCGAAAATCCAGCCCCGGTCCCTCGATGCGCGGCTGCTCGGGCGCGACCAGCAGGCGCATATAGGCCGGTGCCCGAGTGGGTTCCGCGTCAGGCTTGCCCAGTTCGGCGACGTCGTAGAGTTGCCGGATCGTCGGCTCGCGATCCACAAAACTGAACACCAGGCCCGTGATCAGCAGGATCGGCATCCCGCTGCCGCGACGCCAGCTGCTCGTGTCTGGGGCATTCCGGAGTTCCACGTCGTTGATGTAGTCGGTGTCGTCGCCGCCGATGTCCTGCTGCGTGAAGAAGCTCGCCGTCCGGAGCGGGGCGGCATGCTCCGGGTCGGTCGTGGGAAACAGCTTGCCCGCCAACGCCAGCGAGCGGGTGTGCCCGCGCCGGGTTTCAGTGCAGCAGGTCGAGTAGCGGCCGATGACCAGGGCCTTGCTGCCGCTGGCGAAGTAGCCGGAGTACGCCGTCGGTTCGGTGATCTCCCACACGCCCGACAGACAGATGGCGTTCGGGTGAACCAGTCGCCGGAAGCCCCTGCCATCGGGACCCCAGCGGAGGTCGGCGTGCGAATCGACCGCCCGCGCGGTTGCCTGACGGAAGGCATAGAAGCGGCCGAACGGGAACTGCAACAGACCGTGCACCATGCGCCCCAGCATCACCGGGTAGGTCGGCATCCGGCCACTGGCAGCCCGGGTACCCGGATACGGCTGACTGAACACCGCGTCGCGGACCTCGGCGAAGCGCGAGCCCTGATAGGCCCGATCTGCGTCGACAATCCCTTCGATCCCGTACGCGGGTGGCTGCATCAGTTGAAGCGCATCGTACACGCCATCGACTGCGAAATCGCACCCGCGCCGCCGAATCTAGCGCAGGCCGCTTGGCAGGATCTTTAATTGCGCGCGGTACTTGGCTACGGTCCGCCGCGCGATGTGGATGCCTTGCTCCTGCAGCCGCGCCACGATGTCAGAATCAGACATCGGCCGGCCTTCTTTTTCGATCACTTCCTTGAGGACGTCCTTTACCCCCAGGCTGGGGGTAAAGAAGTGCGCGTACGGAATCACCTCACCATTGGGCAGCATCACGTACTTGCTCGCAGTCGCGCGGCTGACCGTGCTCTCGTGCAGCCCAATCTGCTGCGCGATGCGCGCCCGGCTCAGTGGCTGGAGCGCCCGGACCCCGTGCTCGAGGTAGGCACGCTGCTGCTCCACGATGCACGTGGTGATCTTGAACATGGTCTGACGCCGCTGGGTAATGTTGGCGATGAACATCTTCGCTCGCCCGGCGTACTGCTGGACGTGCTGCTTCTCCTCCGGGGACATGCTCTCGGCGCCCCGGCGCAGGTCGGCCGCCAAACGCGTGTACAACGGGTTGACGCGCAGCGCGAACCGGTGACTCTCGACGACGTCGACTTCGAAACCGTCGCTGCCGCGGGTGATGACGACATCCGGCGTGATGTACATGGCGCGCGTGTCACGGTCGCTGGCGTTGGTCGGCGAGAACCCGTGGGCCGGGTGAGGATTCAGCTTTTGCTTGACGAACTCCCACGCGTCCGAGACCTGTTCGGTTGAAATCTTGAGGTCCGCGGCAATCCGGGCGAACTTGTGCTCGCCCAGTTCGGTGAGGTACAGACTCACGATCTCGCGCGCGAAAGGCTGGCTCAAGCCACGCTCCGCCAGATGATCGAGTTGGAGCAGCAGGCACTCGCGCAGATTGCGGGCGCCGATGCCCACCGGGTCCTGGGCCTGGAGGACACGTAAGACCGCCTGGACGGCGTCGACGTCAGTGCCAAGCTCATACGCAATGTTCTCGAGCCTGGCGCCCAGGTAGCCCTTGTCGTCGAGCGAGCCGATCAGATATTCGGCGATGGGCAGGTCTGCCGACGCCAGGATGGCGCCCAGATCAGCCAGGAGCTTTTCGGCGAGGGTCTGCTCCGACGCGACGCGGGTCAGCGGATCGAACTCGTCGTCTTCAGACCCGCGCCGATCGCGCAGGTCGTCGAAGTTGGAGGCGGCATCGCCGACGCCGGCGGCCTGGGGGCCGGTCTTCTGACGCTGAATGCAGTTGGGGCAGATCGAGCCGTGCAGGGCCGTGCCGCACACGCCGCAGGTTGGCACCTCGACCAGCTCGAGGGCGGGATTGTCGTGGAGTTCGGTCGCGATCGCCTGCTGGAGCGCCTGCGAGCTG
Organism: Chloroflexota bacterium; assembly: GCA_035309865.1. GTDB lineage: Bacteria > Chloroflexota > UBA6077 > UBA6077 > CF-72 > CF-72. Next base: position 6,461 of record DATGER010000048.1, on the reverse strand, counting down.
AGTTCCAGCACATGGTTGGCGGCAACCAGGCGCGCGGAGACCTTCAGCGTCTGTTGGGCGCCGTACTGGGGCGCCAGGTTCTGGTCGAGCTCGAGCTCCATCACCATGCGGCGGGCCGCTCCGTTCCGTACGTGGCGCGTTTCAAAGCGTCTCCATGTGTTGCACAGAGTAACAGGCTGGTTGTCAGCCGTCAACCGACGGGAGCCACGCTCCGAATGCAGTTGGAGCTTTCGGGCGACACAGAAAGTAGCCCTGGACCAGGTCAGTACCGAGCTCGCGGAGCAGGTCCAGCGTGGCCTGGTCTTCGACACCTTCGGCGACGATCAGCATCCCCAGACTGTGGCCAAGCCCGATCGTCGACGCGACGATCGCCTGGTCGCGCGCGTCCGTGACCAGGTCGCGCACGAACGACTGGTCGATCTTCAGCTCGCGGATCGGCAAACGTTTGAGATACGCCAGTGACGAGTAGCCCGTTCCGAAGTCGTCTAACGACGCCCGCACGCCCATGCGGTCCACCCGATCCAGGACGAGCATGGCCGCTTCCGGATCCTGGATCAGCATGCTCTCCGTCATCTCGACCGTCAGCAGTTCAGCGGGCACGGCGTATTGCTCGAGCAGTTGGCCGATCAGCTCCGGCAGCGCGGCGTCCTGAAGGTCGTACGCTGACAGGTTCACCGCGACACTCAACCGCCAGCCAAGGTCGAGCCAGTCGCGGCACTGCTGGATGGCCGATTCAAGCGCCCAGCGCGAGAGGCGGCGGACCAGGCCGGTTTGCTCGGCGAGCGGAATGAACCGATCCGGCGCCACGCTGCCCAGGGTCGGGTGATGCCAGCGGGCCAGCGCCTCGGCGCCGATCGTCAGGCCCGTTTGGCAGCTCACCTTGGGTTGGTAGTGCAGGGTCAGCTGGCCGCCTTCAGGGAGACCCGCCAGGGCTTGCCGTAAACCGCTGATGAGCAGGAAGCGCTCGCCGCTCGGCGTGTCCTCGCCCTGCGTGGCGACCGCGAAGCTCGTTTGAGCGCGGCGGGCCGACGACAGGGCAAGATCCGCACGACGCAGCAGCAGCTCGGCCGAATCGCCATGGTCCGGATACGCGGCAATTCCGATGCTGACGGCAATGGCCACCTTCTGCCCGGCGACGACCACTGGCAGGCTGAGGGCGCGCACCAGCCGCTCGGCGACCAGTTCGGAGGCAATCTGATTCGCCGGCAGCAGCACGGCGAATTCGTCGCCGCCAAGGCGGGCGACCGTTTCATGGGCCCGCAGCTCCGCGCGCAAGCGAGTCGCGACTTCACCCAACACCGCGTCCCCGGCCGCGTGCCCGAAGGCGTCGTTGATGTCCTTGAAGCCGTCGAGATTGACCACACATACCGCCAGTGGGGTGGACCGGTGCGCGGCAGCCGCCAGCGCCTGGTCGAATCGGTCGATGAACAGTGAGCGGTTGGGCAAGCCGGTGAGCCGGTCCTCGAGGCCGAGGCGCTGGGTTTCAGCGGCCAGCGCCGTGCGCTCGAGCGCGAGGCCGGTCTGTAGCGCCAGCGCGGACAGTGTCGTGACGTCATCGGCCGACCAGTCGCGGTGGGCGCGATCACACAGAACCAGCGCCATGCCGGCCACCGTGTGGCCTCGCAGGAAGGGGATGCCGAGCAAGGACCGGGCGTGGAACCGTCGCGCGATCGGCTGCGACGGGTCGCCGTGGCGATCGTGGGCCATCTGCAGCGTCCCGGTCGCAAAGAACGCCGCGCCGAGCGCATCGTCCAGGCGCATGACGTCCGCGGCAGCGCCGCTGGGCAGGTCGCTGGCCTCGCCGGCGACGCGCGCCAGCCCGACGCCCGGCTCGACGATCCACATGGCGGCCCGATCGGCGTCGAGCGCCGCCCGGCTCGCCCGGGCCAGTGCGCGCAGCGTTGCACGCGTGTCGCCGCCCGCGCCGAGCGCTTCGATGGCCGCCGCCAGGGCTTCGGCGTGTCGCCCACGCCCCGGCGACGCCTTCGGTGCGGGACGTCGGAACGCACTGAGCACCCTCAACTATCGGTTGTTTGGTGCCCGGCAATCAGTGTGGCCCGAAACCTGCTCACCCTCAACTTTCGACGTGCGCTTCGAAGCCACCCGGGCGATTCCCGCTACTCCCGAGGCGCTGTGGCCGCTGGTGGCCGACACCGAGCGCATCAATCGGGCGACGGGTCTGCCGGCGGTGCGCTATTCCCCCAGACCTCAGCCTGGCGGCGGCAGCGTCACCAGCGCCGAGTACCGCATCGGTCCGCTGACACTCGCGCGCTGGACAGAGGAGCCCTTCCAGTGGGCGGCGCCGCGCTTCTATGACGTCGTGCGCCGCTACCACTGGGGACCCATCGCCTCGTTCCACGGTGGCGTGGAGTTGATTCCGATCGACGCGCACGCCACCACCGTCCGCGTCTGGGGCGATCTCGAGCCTCGCCTGGGTCCGCTGGGCTGGCTGGTGGTCCGCCTCGTTGGCGCGCTGGGCATCACCCGAGGTATCGACCAGGTGGAGCAGTTCGGGACGTACCTGTCAGGCGAGAGCGATTCGCCCTTTCCCACGCTCGAGCGCGGCGATGTACCGACGGACTCGACGCTGCGCGCACCCTGGGACCGGCTGTCCCGGATCGCCGCGACGCCGGAACTGGTCGAGCGCCTCCGCCAGCACCTCGCGCAGGCCGCGGATCTCGACGTCTTGAACATGCGACCGCTCCGACTCGCCGACGCGTGGCAGATGGATCGCCTCGACGTCCTGAGCCTCTTCCTGCACGCCACCCAGGCAGGCATCGTCGTGATGCACTGGGACGTGCTCTGTCCACACTGCCTGACCGCCAAAGCCCGCTCGACGTCGCTGGCCCACCTCGAACCCAACGCGTTCTGTGCCAGTTGCGCCACGGCGTACGAGGTCGACTTCGATCGCAACGTGGAGCTGCGCTTCGACGTCTCGCCAACCCTGCGCCGGGCACAGGCGAACACCTATTGTGAGGGCGGCCCGATGAACACGCCGCATCTGCTGGCGCGGCGCGTCGTCGGGCCCAACGCGGTAACCACGCTCCAGGGCGACCTGGCGCCGGGACGGTATCGGATCGTCTCCCGGCAGAGCGCGGGCAGCGTCGTGATCGACGCGGCGCCGCAACCAACCGCGTCGCTCACCACGCGCGTCATCAGCGTCTACGCGGACCGGATGGGCCCGGACGGACTGGGTCTACCGCCCGGGCCCACGACCTTGAGCCTGGTGAGCCACCTCGGCCTGCCGGCTACAGTCGACCTGGAGCGCGCCGATTGGCCAGACACGATCGCCACCGCCGCACTCGTCAGCACCCTCGGGACCTTCCGCGACCTGTTCTCGACCGAGGTCCTGGCCGCCGGCCAACAGGTGGCGATCGGCCGCCTCACCTTCCTCGCAGCCGGAGTTGCTGAGCCGGCGGCGCTCTACGCGGCGCTGGGTCAGGGCCGCGCGTTCAAGCTGATCGAAGCGTGCCTGCGCGGGGCGACCTCGATCATCGGCGTGCACCACGGCGCGGTGACCGGCACGCTGGGTGAGCGTCTGCTCGCGACATTTTCGTCGGTAGACGATGCGGTCGGCGCCGCGCTGACGCTCCAGCGGGCGAGCGCGACGCTGGTCGATGATCGCGGCGTCGACACGGCGCGGCTCCTCCAGGTCAGCGTGCACGAGGGACCGTGCCTGTCAGCCACCGTCGCCGGTCGGCTCGGCTACTTCGGCGTCACCCCGCTCATGACGTTGAGCCTGCTGGACTCCACATCTGGCGGTGACGTGCTGCTGTCCGACGAAGTCGCCGCCGACCCGCGCGTCAACGCGCGGATCACCGATGTGGACCTCGTCGAGCGCATCGAAGTCATCCCGCTTGCCGGGGCAAGTGTGCGCGTCCACCGGTTGCGCACCCGTCAACGTCGGTCAGCCGCCGCCTAGCACCCCGAGCGCCGAGAGGAACTGGCTGCCCAACAGGCAGACGACCGCGATCGTGACCAGGACCACCGTGCCCCAGGACAGCACGTTGTAGAGCAGGCCGTTCTTGAGCGAGCCAACCAACCTGCGGTCGTTGATCAGCAGCAGCAGAAAGATGAGGATGACCGGCAGCAACATCCCGTTCAGCACCTGAATGCCGACCAGCAGTGGGATCAGCGGCAAGTTGGGAATCAATGCCACCGCCGCACCGAGTGCGATCAGCGCGGAGAAGATGCCCACGAACACCGGCGCCCGACGGAAGTCCAGATCGACACCCTTGCGGAATCCGAATGCTTCGGCCACCGAGTACGCCGTGGCCAGTGGCAGGACGCCGGCCGCCAGCAACGACGCGCCGAGCAGCCCGACGGCAAACAGCGCCTGCGCCGCGTCGCCGACGAGCGGTTGGAGGGCCTGGGCGGCGTCGCTGGCGGTCTGGATGTCGGTGATCCCGGCCGCATGGAGTGTCGCGCCGGTGGCGATGACGATGAACGCGGCGATGATGTTGCCGAACACCGAGCCCAGATAGGCGTCGGCGCGCTCGGGTCCATACTGTCGGCGGGGTACGCCCTTTTCGACAATCGCACTCTGTTGAAAGAGCTGCATGTACGGCGTGATGGTGGTGCCGATCAGCCCGACGAGGAGGAGCAGGTAGTCGGGGTCGGTTTGCACCGTGGGTATGAAGGCGCCGCGGGCCACTGCGCCCCAGTCTGGGTGGCCCAGGATCGCCGCGGCGGGGTACGCGAAGAAGACCAGCGCCATAGCCAGGAAGACCCTTTCCACCGACGCATAGCTGCCCTGAATGACGAGATACCAGATCAAGAGCGCCGTCACCGGGACCGCGAGGTATCGGGTGATGCCGAACAACTCCGCGGCAGCGGCGATGCCGACAAACTCGGTGACCACCACACCCCCGTTCGCCAGCAGGACGACGCCGACGGCGAACAGCGCCCAGCCGATGCCGAAACGCTCACGAACGAGGTCCAGAAGCCCGCGGCCGGTGGCGGCGCCCAGGCGGGCGCACGTCTCCTGGACGAGGGCGAGCGACACCGTGATGACCGCCAGCACCCACAACAGGTCGTAGCCGTACTTTGCACCGACCTGGCTGTACGTGGCGATGCCGCCCGCGTCGTCGCCGGCGGTCGCGGCGATGAGCCCCGGACCAAACACCAGCAAGATCGCCAGGACTCCGGTCGGCGGTTTGCGCAGGCCCCGCAGGCGCAGGCTACGCCCGCGGACGGTGACGCGCACGCTCATGAGAAGACCCGCGGTACTTGCTCGCTCCATCCCGCCGGAGCGATCTGGCGCATGGCGACGTCGATGGTGACTGCGCCGAGGAGTCGGCCGTCCGGGGCGACGACGGGCATCGCCGCCAGGTCCTGATCGGCGACGTGGCGAGCCGCGTCGATCGCTGGCGTGAATGGATCCAGCGTCGAGACCTGACCGCGCATGATCTCGCTGATCAGCTGGTCGTCCGTCGCCAGGACGAACTCGCGCAACGTCACGACGCCCTGGAGATGGCCGCTGGCGAGGTCGTCGACGACGTAGATGTAGTAAACGAAGTCGGGCGCCGCGAGCTGGTCCTGCAGGACCCCTCGCGCCGCGGCCACCGTCAGTGTGGCGGGCAGCACCGGCAACTGGTTGGTCATGATGCCGCCCACGGTGTCGGGCGGGAACTTCAACAGGTCCACGACGCGATTCCGTTGGGCGTCGCCGATCGACCGCAACAGAGTTTCAGCCCGGGCCGCGTCGATGCTGCCCAACAGGTCGGCTGCGGTATCCGGGGCCATGAGGTCGAGCAGTCGCGCCACCTGATCGTCCTCCAGCTCGTCGACGATCTGGGCCTGGCGTCCGACGCCCATCGCTTCGAGCGTGTCGGTGGCCAGTGGGTCTGGAATGATCGAGAGCAGTTCGGCCGCGTGCAGATACGGCAGCTGGTCGAGCAGATGGGCGATCTCGGCGGGCGGCAGCTCGGTAATGCGGTGGTGATAATCGCGATTCTGGCGGGCCAGATCCGGGTGCCCCCGCAGGAACTCGAGGTTCTTCCAGTCCAGCAGGGCGCGCTCGGCGCCTCGACCGAGCAAGCCGTGACCCAGGCGCCGCAAGACAGCCCAGGCGCTGACGTCCGCCCCGACGAGCGCCAGCTGGCCGTTGGACTCCCGAAGCCACAGGTCATTGGCGCGCGTCGTGTGGCAGTGCTCGACATCCACGACCAGCGCGTCCATGAGGTCGCGCTTGAGCAGCACACTGTCCGCCAGGGCTTCCGTCGACTCCGGATTGCCGGCCGAAAGATCGCCGACGCGGATCCGCCGGTGCCTCCAGTCCACTGATCGGACCGCAGCCCACTCCAGCACCATCTGGCGCCGCGGAGTGTCGCGGAAGATCAGTCCCCGGACCGGCGGATAGTCGCCCGCGGCCGCGTCGATCGCCGCGTCGACCAGCCGCGCCCGCCGTCCCTGGTCGTCGACCAGCGCGAATCGCTCGAGCTCCGAGAACATCACCATCC
>DATGER010000047.1:0-38443 GCA_035309865.1 Chloroflexota bacterium | reverse complement strand
CGGCGATGACGAGTTGCGCGACCTGGATTTTTATCTGGACATGGAACCGGAACGCTGGCAGGCGATGTTGGAGACGATCCACGCGCACGGCCAGGCGGAGCGCGACTTCACGCTGAACTCACTCGACCTCATGCTGCCCGATGGCTTGCACCAGAATGCCACCGGTGACGGTTATCGCGCCGACAAGTTCTTCCGCTTCAATGAGAGCCTGCAGCGGTTCTTCGACCTGTCCGCTGGGGTGGAGACAACATTTGCTTCGCCCAGCGCGCCCGCAATTACCGCTTCACCCCAGTGACCATGAACATCATCACCACACAGAAGAAACGGTCCGCGGCCGCGGCGGCGGCGAGAGATTCCGACCAGCGGCGGGCTTCATCGATGCTGATGACGCCCGCCGCCGCCGCGGAGCGTGCGTAGTAGTCGAGGCGCAACGACGCGTTCGTGTGCTGGTAATCCGTCCGCGGGCTCGGCAAGACGGTGACTTCAACCTCCGACAGCCCCGCGTCTTTGCAGAGCCGCGGTAGCTGACGCCCGATCCAGCCAGATCGGACGATATCGCCTCGAAAGTGGGTGATTTTGCGGGTGACCTCCCGGTCCGGTGCATCAATCATCAGCCCACCTGTGTCCGGCTCGAAGCCGACGAGCCGTCCACCTGGCCGCAGGACGCGCACCATCTCCGCGACCGCGCTGGCCGGCGTGGTCAGGTGTTGGAGGACGCGATCGGTCCGGCACCCGTCGAAGGACGCGTCGGGAAAGTCGAGCTGCTCGGCGTCACCCACACAAAAAGCAACCGGCAATGGGCTGTCCGCCGACCGCTGTTGGGCGGCGTCGACCATCGTCTGGCTGCTGTCGACTCCGACTGCCCGCCCGGTCGGACCGACGATCCGCGCCAGGGTCCGGACGTCGTCCCCCGCCCCACAGCCAACATCCAGCACGTGATCGCCAGCACGCAGCGCCAGCAGCTCATGGGTCCGGATTTTCGCTGCGCGGAAGAACTCCATCGCGTTTGCGTCATCCATGTAGTGGACGAACTCCGTCGGGTTGCTGGCGGCGTCAATGTTGCTGAAACTCGAGCTGAAGCACGTCTCGGTCATGCAGGCCGCTCAGTCTCGGTGAGCACTGCGCGGAGTCGCTCGAGCAAGGTGTCGGTTGTGCCATCGTCCAGGCTCAGTGGGCTGAGCACAAGCACGCCCTCGTGCAACGCGCCCTCGTTGATGTAGACGGCCGGCGTGCTCGTCTTCAGGCGCCGAGCAACTTCGAACGCCGTCTCGCGGCTCGCGAGCTGCAGGTCGAGCGTGGGAAAGCGGTCTTCGTCGGGCGTGCCGCGCAGGTGGGTCTGTACCTGCTCGAGGTCGGCAAGTCCCGCGGCGACGCGACGCAGGTAGGCGTGATAGCGCGGGATGTCCGCGCGCCGATAGTCACCCGCGACGAAGCAGCGCAGCGCGACCAACAGCGCGACGATTTCTTCGCGCGCAACTTTGAAGCCGCGTCCAATCCCGTGGCGCGGGAAGCCCGCCAGCCGGTCCCGGTCGATCAGGTTCGGTGGCGGATTCCAGGTTGACCAGTGTTCGTCAAGATCAAGGTGCTGTAGCGCGACCGACATGACCAGGTCACGCCGGCCGGCCAGGATGCCCGTGCTCTGCGGTCCGCGCAGACCTTTGCCGCCGCTGAAAACGACCAGGTCGGCGCCAGCGTCGATGAAGCGCCGCAGGTTGCTCGCGGGTGGCAGTTGCGCGGCCGCGTCGACGATCAGCGGCACGGCGTGACGCTGGCAGGCGGCCGCCACCTCGTCGATTGGCGGCTGACTGTCGGGCGATGCGGCGTAGGCCACCGCGACGGTGCGGTCGGTGATGGCCGCCTCGATTTCCCAGGTCTCGGTGCGGCGGACGCCAGCGCCGGCGACGCGCTCGTTCATGCCCACTTCGACCAGCCGGGCACCGGCGGCGCGCAGCGCGTGGTCGTAGCCGTTGCGCTGCTCGCGGCACACGACGATCTCATTGGGCAGACCACCGGTATCTGGCAGGCGGTCCATTTTCGCGGGGTCCAGACCGCACAGACAGGCCGCCGCGCCGAGCGTCAGGCCGGCGGCGGCCCCGGCGGTCACGTAGCCCGACTCGGCGCCGGTGACCTCGCTGATCACCGCGCTGGCCGCGCCCTCCAACTGGTCGAGCGGCATGCACGCGCGCGCAGCCTCAGCCATGGCCGCGACGGCGGCCGGATGCATCAGCGGTCCGCCAACGCGCGTCGACGTGCCAGCCGCGTTGATCACCGGGGTCAGGCCGAGATCGGTGTACACGTCCACGTGAGGTAGTGTATCTATCGAGGGGATGAACGCCATGCGTCAGGTTCGACCACTGGGCCAGATCGGCGCCGAGATCTCAGGCGTCGACGTCAGGACGCTCGACGATACGGGCTTCGCGGTCATCTATCGACGCGGAGCCGAGGGCTGGCACACCGACGGTGCGTACGATCCTGTGCCTTTCAAGGCCACCCAGCTCTACGCGATCGCGATCCCGACCACCGGCGGTCACTACCGCGACAAGTGGCGCACGGGCGACGTCGTCATCTGGGATAACCGCTGTTCGTATCACCTGGCAGCCGGTGACTATCCGCCGGAGGAAGACCGTATCCACCGGCGGGTCTCGATTCACGAACACGGACGCGTGTGAGGACCAGCCGTATGCGTGACTCAACCTACCGGGTGGCGGTCATCGGTCTGGCCCACATGCACGTCAACGAGCTGATGCGTCGGTTCGCCGAGCTGCCCAACGTCGAGATGGTGGCGATTGCCGATACAGGGGTGCCCGAGTTGAACCGGGCGTCGCCATCAACACGTGCCCACACGCTCGCCGTGGCTCAGTCGGAAGTTGGCATTCCGCGGACCTATACGGACTATCGCGTGCTGCTCGAGCACGAGCGGCCCGACATCGTGCTGCTGTGTCCTGAGCTGTCGAGCACCGCGGAGATTGGCGCCGAGGTGGCGAGCTCCGGCGCCCACATCGTCACCGAAAAGCCAATGACCGCGTCACTGGCCGAAGCCGAGACGCTCATGCGGGCGGTGCGTACCGCCGGGGTCGAGTTGATGGTCAATTGGCCCACCGCCTGGTCCGGCGCAATGCGTCGCATGCAGCAACTTGTCGAGGTGGGTGAGGTGGGGACGCTCTTGCAGGTGCATACGCGAATGGGCTCCGCCGGCCCATTCGCCACGGGCGCCGCGCACCCCGGCGTGCGCGCGGCGGTTACACCGCTGACCGACGCCGAGAAAGCCGCGACCTGGTGGTACGACGCCTCGCTGGGCGGCGGGGCCTACCTTGACTATTGCTGCTACGGCGCTGCGCTGGCCTGCTGGTTGTTCGGCCGGCCGCCGGAGCTCGCGCTCGGCGTGCGGGTGAACCTCGCCAGTCCGTTCGGCACCGCCGACGACAACGGCATCCTGATCTTGCACTTCGATGGCGGTCTCGCGATGGCGGAGGGCACCTGGAGTAGCGTCGATGCCGGTGGTTTGCACGGACCGGTGGTCTATGGTTCGGCGGCGACGTTGTCGCTGGACGGACCGGCCGCGAGTGCGCGCGTGCGAGTCAGCGCGCCCGGGCAGCCGGTGAGATTCGCGGCTCCGCTCGATCTTCCGGCGAACCGCGCCACGCTGGCCCGCGAGTTTCTCCATCACCTGGAGTCCGCCGAGCCACTCCATCCACTGCTGGATGCGGACTTCAATCTCCAGGTGATGGCCGCACTGGACGCCGGCATCCGCGCCGCCGACAGCGGCCAGCGCCAGCCGGTGCGCTTGCCGTCGCAGGTACAGTAGCCCCGAGGGGACGCCGCGGCGCGCGGTCGGCACGGCGCATCTTGTCGGCCGGCTCTGGCCCTGACGGGGAGTACACTGGCGTTCGCGTGTCCACGTACTCCGCTCGAATCAGCCGCGCCCGCGAGGTGATGGACCGCCTGGGCATCGACCTGCTGTACCTGGCTCCCGGAGCCAACGCCCAGTATCTCTCCGGTTGGCGGCGCAACCGCCCACACTTCGGCAACGTGAATTACCCCGGCGGCTGGATTCAAGGACTCTTCGTCGGTCTGACCAGGGGGCCAGTGCTCGCGGTGCCACGCATGGTGGCCGATTTCGACCTCGAGCCCGACACCAATCTGGATGTTCGAGCGCTGCCCGATCAAGGCGATCCAACCGCGTTCCTGGACGGCGTGCTCCGTGAGTTCGAGCCGCGACTCGGCGCCATAGCCATCGAAAATCGAGCCTGGAGCGAGCAGGCCCTGGCATTGCGGCAGGTCCGCCCCGATGCCGAGGTACGGCTGGCTTCGGAAGTGCTCGGGCCACTCCGGATGATCAAAGCGCCCGCGGAACTGGACCTGCTGGAACGTGCGGCGGCCATCGTCGACCAGACAATGACCGACATTGTCAGCTTCCTCGATCCCGATTCCGGACAAACTGAGCTGGATGTTGCCTACGAGATCGACCGCTTGATGATGCGCGCCGGAGCCGACGGCTCGTCGTTCGTGACGAACGTCTGGCAGATGGGACCGGGCGAACTACGACCGCTCGCCATGAAGGCCAGCCGGCGCCCGCTGGCGCGCGGCAATTCGCTGTCGTTTGACTTCGGCGCCACGTTCGCCGGCTATTGCTACGACTTCGGGCGCTCGGTCCACCTCGGGAACCCGCCAGACGAGTATCGACGCGTGCACGCCCTGGTGATGCGAGCGGCGCAAATCGGGATCGAGGCATTGCAGGACGGTCAGCACACCGCCGAGGAGGTCGATGCCCTGGCCCGCCAGGTCGTCGTGGACGGCGGCTACGGGGAGTGGTTCCGGCACCGTCTCGGGCATGGCATCGGGCTGGACGTGCATGAGCCGCCCTATCTGGATCGCGGCGACCGATCGTTGCTTCAGCGGGGGATGTGCTTCACCGTTGAGCCGAGCATTTTCATTCCCGGTCGGTTCGGTGCGAGGACTGAGGATGTGGTCGTTGTCGGCGGCGCCGAGGGCGGTCGCGTCCTCACGCACTACCGGCGCGACCTGCAGGTCGTGCCCTGAATATGCGGTTCGGCGTAACGGTACCCAATTATCGGCGATTGGCCAGCCCCGACAACCTGGTGAACGTGGCGCGGCGATCCGAGGAGCTCGGCTTCGATTCGTTGTGGGTGACCGATCACGTCGTCGTGCCCGAGGCGTATCGCGAAATGTTTGGCGCAACGGTGTTCGATCCGCTGAGTGTCATGGCCTTTCTCGCGGCGCACACCCAGCGAGTCCAGATCGGCACCGCCGTCCTGGTGATTCCCTATCGCAACCCGCTCGTCGTTGCCAAACAGCTCGCTACGATTGACAACCTCTCGGGTGGCCGCGTGGTCTTCGGCACCGGCGCCGGTTGGGCACGCGAGGAGTTCGAAGCGCTCGGGGTGGCCTATGCCGAACGCGGACCGATCACCGACGAGTACCTGCGGGTGATCCTGGAACTGTGGACCAGCGACCGACCCCACTTCGAGGGCCGCTACGTGCACTTTGACGATGTGCACGCCGAACCCCGGCCAGTGCAGCAGCCGCATCCGCCGATCTTGATTGGCGGGTATGGCAAACGCGCGATTCGCCGCGCCGTGGCGATTGGCCAGGGCTGGTTACCAGACGGGATGAGCCTGCCGGATCTCGAGCAGGCGATCGGCTTCATGCGCCAGACCGCGGCCGATCTCGGGCGTGATCCGGCGTCACTGAGCGTTGCACTCCGTACGGGCATGTATCTGACCGGCGTCGGGGGCACGGCGCCGGGCAGGACTGCCACCCCGTGGGAGCAGTCCGGCCAATTCTCAGCCGAGGCTGAACGATTGCCGTTCCGCGGGGACGTCGAGCAAGTGATCGACGACATTCGCGAAGCCGAGCGGATCGGCGTCGATCACCTGATTTTCGAGTCGCCCGTGCAGCGCGGCGACGAGCGGTTCGACATGATCGAGGCCTTCGCGCGTGACGTGATGCCGAAGCTCAGGTAAATTCGTGGCCGCAAAAAGCGGCAGGCCAGCGCTTCAGTGGTAAGCGCCTGGAACCGGCGGACGATGAAAGTGGGCTTCGGCACCTTCGTAGTGCGCTCCACACAGCATCGATGCTTTCATGCGGCCTCTCTGCGGCCAGGATGCCAGATCGACCGCCCGGCATGGTTCCATAGACGACGCACTTATTGAGTCGTGTACCCGCCGTCGACGCTGTATGCGGCCCCGGTCACGAACGACGCCTGGTCACTGGCCAGGAAGGCGACCACCGTCGCGACCTCGACCGGCTCCCCGATACGCCCGATCGGAAAGCGCTGCGCCACCCGCTCTGCCGCCTGTTGCGCCTGCTCAAGGGTACGGCCGACGCGCTGCTGCTGGACCAGCGGGGTTTCGATGGTGCCGGGGCAAACGCAGTTCACGCGCACTCCGTCCGCTATGTGGTCAAGCGCCATGGCGCGGGTGAGCTGCACGATGGCCCCCTTGGAGGCTGCGTACGCGGCCGCGCCGCGGGTGCCCACCAGGCCAAGATTGGAGGCCATGTTGATGATGCTGCCGCCGCCACCCGCGATCATATGTGGCAACACAGAGCGCGACACCAGGAAGACACCGCGCACGTTGGTGGCCATCAGCGCATCCCACTCGTCGATCCGCGCATCGACGACGCTGCCGAAGTTGATGATTCCAGCGTTGTTGAACAGCACGTCGATGCCGCCGAGATGCTGCACGACCTGGGCAACCATTGACGTCACCGCGAGCTCCTGGGTCACGTCGCACGCCACGAAAGTGACGCCGAGGTGGCGCTCCGCGGCCTCGCCGCGGTGTTGATCCCGACCGACGATCGCTACTTGCGCGCCCTCCTTGACGAATAGCTCGGCAGTTGCTTCGCCAATGCCGGACGTGCCGCCAGTGATCAGCGCGCGCTTGCCCTGCAGGAGTCGTGACTCGCGCATCGTCTTCGCCGCTACGTCCGGGGCGGGCCGGCGTCAATGCGGCGGCGGACGACATCCACGGCGAAGCTGGTCCAATCCGCTTCGATCCACCATGTTGCGCCGGCTGCCTGCCAGGGTCGGACCTTCTCCGCCGCGGCGGCCGCGTCATCGGCCGCGGTCGTCCCCTCGACGACAATGTCAAACCCTTCCAGGCTGCGCCGCTCGCCGATCCAGTCCCGCATCGCGGCGACGACGGGCGGCCCGTACTCCAGCCCGCTGCTCGGCAAGGCGTACGGCAGCACGCCGTCAAACCGCAGCACGCGCCGCATCGACTTCTCGCTCGGCCAGCCACCTACGTTCCAGATCGGAATGCGCGGCGACTGGATTGGCGTCGGCCGAAACGCCATCGGCTCAAACTTGTAATGTCGGCCCTGATACCCGAACGGCGCGCCACTCCACAAGCCGCACAGGATATCGAGGGTTTCGTCCAACCGTTCCGCGCGCACTCGCGCCTCGGTCAGCTCACCGACGCGTCCCCACCCATTGTCGTCGAGCGTGCCCAGGCCCACCGGCAGCACGAGTCGGCCATTGGACAGATGATCCAGGCTGACCGCTTCGCGGGCGACCTTCCACGGCCGCCGGCGGGCCAGCGGCATCAGGATCGCGCCAAGGCGAACCCGCCGCGTCGCCGCCGCGAACCCGGCCAGCAGCACCCACGGATCGTGCACCTCGAGCTCGTCGCCCAGATGGATGCCGTCCCAGGTGAACACGCCATCCCAGCCGGCTGCCTCCGCCGCCTTCGCCGATGCCACCTGCTCGTGCAGCGGCCCGCCGGTAATAATGATGCCGTACTTCATGTCGTTGGGCGCAAGCGCATATCTACCCGGCCAATGTCGCCGAAAGCCCCGTCGGAGCGCAAGGTGCCAGCCGCCTGCGCCGGCGCAGACCGCGTGCATCTCTGCTAGGCTCAGTGTCCGCGGGAACGGGAGGCAACAGTGTCCGATCTAGCCAGCAAGTCCGATGCGGCCGGCACCGCGCGAATTACTCACTTCGATGTCATCGTCATCGGCGCAGGCTTCGCCGGGCTCTACATGCTGTACCGACTACGCCTCCTTGGTCTGTCCGTCCAGGTCCTCGAGCGAGGCAGTGGCGTGGGCGGAACGTGGTTCTGGAACCGCTATCCAGGCGCACGCTGCGACGTCGAAAGCATGGACTATTCCTACTCTTTCTCGCCAGAGCTCGAAGAGGAGTGGGAGTGGACCGAGCGGTACCCCGCCCAGCCAGAAATCCTGCGCTATCTCAATCACGTCGCGGACCGCTTCGATCTGCGACGTGACATTCAACTGAACACGCTTGTGACGCGGGCACACTATCGCGAAGACACCAACACATGGCGCGTCACCACCGCCGATGGAGTCCAGCTCTCTGCGCGTTACTGCGTTATGGCCCTCGGCTGTCTGTCGTCGGTGAACCGGCCCAATTTCGAAGGTCTGGCTTCCTTCAGCGGAGCCTGGTATCACACCGGCGCCTGGCCCCCTGAGGGCGTCGATTTCACCGGCCAACGCGTTGGCTGCATCGGCACTGGCTCGTCTGCAATTCAGGCCATTCCGCAGATCGCGAAGCAGGCAGCGCAACTGTTTGTGTTCCAACGCACTCCAAACTACAGCGTGCCTGCCCAGAATGGGCCCCTGGATCCGGAGACCCAGCGGAGCATCAAGCTCAGCTATCGAGAGCGGCGACGCAAGTCCCGCGAGTCGCGCGCCGGCTTCCCGATGGACCCGCCGCTGCGAGGTGCCCTGGACACCACGCCTGAGGAGCGTCAACGCGTGTACGAAGTCGGCTGGCAGAAAGGCGGCATCGCGGCGCTGAACGGGTCGTTCAATGACTTGATGACCAATGCTGACGCCAATCAGACGGCCGCCGAGTTTGTTCGAACCAAGATTCGCGAGACGGTGCACGATCCTGCCGTCGCCGAAGCCCTGATACCAACTGACTATCCGATCGGCACCAAGCGCCTGTGTGTCGACATTGACTACTACCAGACGTACAACCGCGACAACGTCACGCTGGTAGACGTGAAGCGCGCACCCATCCAGGAGGTTACTCCGACCGGCTTACGCACGCGGTTCGCGGAGTACGCTCTGGACTCCATCGTCTTTGCGACGGGCTACGACGCGATGACCGGACCACTGTTCGACATTGACCTCCGGGGTACGGGAGGACACACGCTGCGGGCAAAGTGGATCGACGGACCGCGGACGTACCTCGGGATCGCGACCGCCGGATTCCCGAACATGTTCATGATCACCGGCCCAGGCAGCCCGTCGGTGCTGAGCAACATGGTGATCTCCATTGAGCAGCACGTCGACTGGGTTGCAGATTGCCTGCGCTACCTGACTGAGCACGACATCGACCGCATCGACGCGAGTCTCGATGCGGAGACGCGGTGGGTGGAACATGTCAATGAGGTGGCGGACAAGACGCTGTACCCGCTGGCCAACTCCTGGTATGTCGGAGCGAATATTCCGGGCAAGCCACGAATTTTCATGCCCTACGTCGGTGGTGTCGGGGTCTACCGACAGAAGTGCGATGAGGTAGCCGCCAGGGAGTATGCCGGCTTTGTGCTGAGTCGCGCCGGGGGGTTGCCAGCAGCGCAGCGCTAGAAGCGACCCACAGCGTGGGAGTAGGATCCGAGGCATGGCTGAGAAGACCCTCGAGGACGCGCTGCAAACCGCTGGCAATGCGGCGACAATGGTGCGCAATTCGCAAATCGGTGCGTACGTGTATCCGGTGGTCGCCACCGAGTTCAGCAATTGGCGCGACGAACAGCGCGCGTGGCGGACGTCATGCGTGTTGTTCGACCAATCGCACCACATGGTGAACCTGTTCATCGAGGGACCCGACGCACTGAAGATGCTCGCGTATCTGGGCGTCAACAGCTTCACAAACTTTACGGTCAACAAAGCCAAGCAGTTCGTGCCCTGCAGTTACGACGGCTATGTCATCGGTGACGGCATCCTCTTCTACCTGGCGGAGCAGCAGCTGGTCTTTGTCGGGCGCAATCCAGCGGCCAACTGGATCCAGTTCCACGCCGAGACGGGCGGGTACGACGTGCACACGACCTACGACGACCGCTCGCCGTCGCGGCCGATGGGTAAGCCGGTCGTGCGCGCTCTGTACAGGTATCAGATTCAGGGGCCCAACGCTCCCGACGTGATCAGGAAGTTGAATGGCGGATCCGCGCCGGCCATCAAGTTCTTCAACATGGGGGTCATCAATATTGCCGGCCGCGAGGTGCGTGCGCTGCATCACGGGATGGCGGGCACCGACGGTCTGGAGGTGTGGGGGCCGTACGCGGAAGGTGAAGAGATTCGCGCGGCGATCCTCGATGCGGGCCGTGACTTCGGCATGCAGCAGGTCGGCGCACGCGCCTACGCGTCCAACACGCTCGAGTCAGGCTGGATACCCTCGCCGCTGCCAGCGGTCTACACCGGCGACCAGATGAGGGCGTATCGACAGTGGCTGCCGGCGGCCAGTTATGAAGGCATGGCCGCCGTTGGCGGCAGCTTCGTCTCCAACAACATCGAGGACTACTACGTTACACCGCACGAACTGGGCTATGGCGCGTTTGTCAAGTTCGATCACGATTTCATCGGTCGCGCCGCGCTCGAAAATATGCAGGGCCGCCCACACCGCCGAAAGGTGACGTTCGATTGGAACGGCCAGGACGTCGCCGCCATTTTGCAATCGATCTTCGATCATGAGCAGGATCCCTACAAGTACATCGAGATGCCGGTGGCAAACTACGCCTCATCGTCGTATGACACGATCATGTGCGATGGGCGCATGGTCGGTGCGTCGATGTTCGCCGGGTTTAGCTACAACGAACGCGCGATGCTGTCGCTCGGCATCATCGACGCGGAGTACGCGGTGCCCGGCACGCGAGTGACGCTCGTGTGGGGTGAGCCCGACGGCGGCACCCCCAAAACGACTGTGGAGCGCCATCGGCAGTTCGAGATCCGCGCCATGGTCGCGCCCGTGCCCTACTCGCGCGAGGTGCGCGAAACCTATCACGCGGGGTGGCGAACCGCGGGGGTGGCGACATAATCGCCAGCGCGGTCGCCGATCGTCGCAGCTGACTGGCGCGCCGGCATCGATCTCGGTGGCACGTTCACCGACATCCTGCTGATCGACGATGCTACGGGCCGGTTCAAAGTCGGCAAGGTGTTGACGACGCCCGCAGTCTACGCATTCCAGGGCTACGGCTTGCGCTAGGCCGCGCGGCGCAGCCGGGGGTTGGCGATTTCGTCGAGTCCGGCGCTGACCAGAAACAGGCCAATGAACAGCAGCATCACCGCGACAATCGGCGTCAGCCACCACCACCACAGACCGCGCAGCAGCGCGTTGAATGTGATTGCCCAGTAGATTGTCATGCCAATGTCTGGGGCATCCTGCGGTCCAAGCCCCAGCGCCTCGAGGCCAATCGTGGCCAGCACGGCCGAGCCGACAGCCCCGACGAAGCTGGCGGCGATATACGGCAGCAGATTGGGCAGCAACTCGCGCAAGATGATGTTCAGCGTGCTCACGCCATTCAACCGGGCGACTTGCACGTAGGCGCGCTCGCGCAGTGTGAGCACCTGGGACCGGATGGTGCGGGTCGGCTGCATCCAGGCCAGCGAAGCGACAATCAAGGCCATCGCGTTGATGCTGATGACGCCTTTTATCGAGTCGGCAATGATGATCAGTACCAGCAGGCCAGGCACCGTCAAGAGTGTGTCGACGACCATCCGGATGACGACATCGAAGACACCCCGCCGATAGCCGGCCAGCAGGCCCAGGACGATGCCCATCGACAGGCCGACGATCCCGGCTATGAAGCCGATACGGAGCGTGAGCGGCAGCCCGGCCACCAGCACCGCCGCGAGGTCGCGGCCCTGATCGTCAGTTCCCAGTGGAAAGTCACGGGACGGCGGCTGATCCGGCAGGACGGACGTCGCGCGGGCATGGTCGACGTTGACCAGCAGTGGGCCGACCAGGCAAATGAGCAGCAGGGCCAGGAGCAGGACTGCGCCGGCCGTCAGATTGAGGTTGCGGCGTAGATAGGCGGCGATGTCAGGCGCTCCGGTACGCGATACGCGGATCGATCAGCGGATAAACCAGGTCGATCAGCAAGGTCGCGACGCTGATCGCCAGAATGATGATGAAGACGATGCCGTAGATCAGGAAGAAGTCAGAACCGGAGATCGCCTTGACGAGCAGCGAACCGATGCCCGGAAAGGCGAACACGACCTCGACAATCACCGACCCAGACACGATATGGCCAAGCGCGATCGCGAGTGACGTGAACTGCGGCAGGATCGCGTTCCGCACCGCATATCGCAGCAGAATCCGAATGCCCTTCAGTCCCTTGGCCTCGGCGAAGAGCATGTAGTCCTCGCCTTCGGTCGTGACCATCATGCCGCGCATGCCAAGTCCCCAGAAGCCCATGCCGGCGAGGACGATGGAGAAAGCCGGCAAGAGCGCGTGGTGCACGATATCAAGCACGAAGGGCAGGCTCAGGCTCGGTATCGCGCTCACCGAGTATCCCCCCGAAAGCGGAAAGAACGGATGGGTCACCGCCAGCGCGTACACGAGCACGAGCCCGAGCAGGTAGTACGGGATCGAAGAAAAGACGAGCAGTGGGAGCACCAGGAAACGCAGCGCGCGCGGGGACCGCGTCCACCCGATGACTGCACCCAGCAGCGTTCCAATCCCGAAAGCCAGGAACGTCGACGCCAGCAGCAGGCCGATGGTCCAGGGCAGCGCTGCCTCGATCAGGGTGATGACATGCACCGGGTACTGTGACAGTGAGTAGCCGAAGTCGAGACGGAGCACGCTACCGAGATAGCGCAGGTACTGCAGCCAGAGCGGTTGGTCCAGACCAAACTGCTGGTCGTACGACCTGACCATGTCCTCGATGCCCAACTGGAGAGCGCCCCCTTGACTGGCCATTTGCTGCAGCTGGTCGCGCACCGGATTGCCAGGCGCCAGACGGGGGATGAAGAAGTTCAGGGTGGCCGCGCCCCACAGCACCGCGACGAACTGCAGCAGCCGTCGGGAAAGATAGATGCGCATGCCGTTGACCACTGGTGGCCCTGAACCTACACTTCCCACGCTTGGGGATGCAATCAGTGGGGGAGGAGACGCTGCGGTGACTGGCAAAGCTCGTATCTCACGACGGCGCGCTCTGTCGATACTCGGGGTGGGTGGAACGGTCGCGGTACTCTCGGCGTGCTCAGCAGGCGCTCCGAGCGCCAGCGCGCCCGGCACCGCCGCCACGTCTTCGGCTCCGGCCGCCGCGCCCCAGGGAACGCCTCCACGGAACACCACGGCCGCGGCTACGACCGCGGTCGGTGGCCCAACCGCGGCGGCGCCGCAGGCCGCCGCCGGATCAGCCACCGAGGTGCCCCGTGCCCAGACGCTCGTTCTGTCGCTCTCCGACTTTGTCAACCAGTTCCCCGACGTCGGCGTGATGAATCCGTTTGTGATCGGCGCGACTCGCAATGGCTGGCAGTTCGCCTTCGAGCCGCTCTACTTCTACAACATGTGGCACACGGACCAGGTGTGCGGAGCACCCGGGGTCGCCTGCAAAGACGGCGAGATCCCCTGGCTGGCCGAGAGCTACAGCTACAACGCCGACTCCACCGAGTTGACAATCAAGCTGCGCCAGGGGGTGACATGGAGCGACGGACAGCCCTTCACCGCTGACGACATCGTGTTCACCCTGAACATGCTCAAAAGCAATGCCCCCAAGGTGCAGTTCTCAGTGGACATGCAGACGTGGGTCAAGGACGTCACGGCGCTCGATCCGCTCACGGCAAAAATAACGCTGACCAGCGGTAACCCACGCTTTCTGTTCGACTATTTCCAGTGGCACTCGGACATTGGCGTGCCGATCGTGCCCAAGCACATCTGGCAAGGTCAGGATCCGGCGACCTTCACCAATGACGATGTCACCAAGGGTTGGCCGATTGTCACCGGACCCTGGAAGCTGACCCTGGAGAACCCCCAGCAGCGGTTCTGGGATCGGCGCGACGACTGGTGGGGCGCCAGGACCAACTTTCACCCGCTGCCAAAGATGCAGCGCGTAACCGTCTTGCCGAACTATATGGACGACAAACAACTCGAGCTGGTGACCGCCAACGAGGTGGACGCCGCCCACGGCTTCCAGACGGCCTACACGGTGCCTACAGCGCTGGCGCGCAATCCGAAGCTGATTGCCTGGACGGCGGACAACCAGCCGCCGTACGGCGCCCTGGACATCGCCACGGTGACCTCGCTTGCTTTCAATTGTTCCCGGCCGCCCTTCGACGACCCGGACATCCGCTGGGCGGTGAACCACGCCCTCAACCGCGACGAGATCGTGGCCATTGGCAGCCACGCCATCGGCGGGAAGACGATGCTGCCGTTTCCGAAATATGGGGCGTTCGTTCCCTACTGGGACGCGGTTAACGATTTGATGCAGAAGTTCCCGATCGATGCGTTTGACCTGAACATGACCGCGCAGCTCATGCAGTCCAAGGGCTACGCCAAAAACTCCGACGGTTTCTGGGCCAAGGGCGGCGACCACTTCAGCATCGTGCTGGTCGCAACGCCTCCGTTTTTCACCGACATTGCTCCGGTCATTGTCGAGCAGCTCCGCAAAGGCGGGTTCGATACATCTTTCAAGTCCCCTTCGAATGCTTCCACCCTCATCCCGCAGGGGGACATTGACGCGTGGTTCGACATTCCCGGCGGCAGCGCTCGGGACCCATACGCGACCCTGAACTTCTTGCACAGTCGCTACGCGGTAGCAACCGGGCAGCCGGCAGTGCGCGCCTACCGCTGGAAGAACACCGACTTCGACAAGCTGCTGGAGGCGATGGCGACGACCGCGCCCACCGACCCCAAGTTCGCCGCGCTGTACCACCAGGCCATGGAGATCTGGTTCCCCAACTTGCCGACCATCCCGCTGATCAACCGCTACATCTTCATCACGCCGAACACGACCTACTGGACGAACTGGCCGACCGACAAAAACCCATACATTTTGCCGTCGAGCTGGCACCGCACCGCGGGTCTCTTCATCAACACGCTGCAACCCGTCACGGCGTGACCTCGAACGTCGCGCCAACTCCCGCACTCGGATAGCGCTCGTCGAGCGGGGCGATGGCTTCGCTCGCTCGACGGGCCAGGCGGCGGTAGTATGGAGCCCTTTCAACGAGCGCGGTTCTGGTTGGAGCTGATGGCAGCTCCGGGGGAGGGCTCAACGATGACGCGGACTGCACAACGAACTGGCCCGGACAGCAGCGCAGCGGGGCACCGACTCAGCCGACGCGAGGCGTTGCGATGGCTTGGGCTGGGCGGGATCGCCCTCGGGCTGGCCGCTTGCTCGCCCACCCCCCCGCGCTCGGAACCGGCGGCGACGAGCGGCGCGCCGGCGCCGGCGCCACCTGCGGCGACCCAGGCCCCAGCCGTGCCACCCACCGCTGCACCCACCCAGGCAGCCAGGCCGACAACAGCGCCGGCCGCCATCAAGCGCGGCGGCACTTTGATTGTTGGCGCGGATGTGAATCCAGTCGGGCTTGATCCGGCGCTGACCACGGCCTTTTCATCGGTCGCCATTTACGAACAGCTGTACTCAAGCCTGCTCACCCTCGACTACAGCACCAACAAGGTCAAGCCAGATCTCGCCGAGTCGTGGACGCAGGTCGACCCGAATACGGTCGAATTCAAGCTGCGCCAGGGTGTCAAGTTCCACAGTGGTCGCGAACTGACGGCCGACGACGTCAAGTACACCTGGGACCGGTTGCTCGACCCGAAGCTCACGGTCCCACTCAAGAACTACATCGGACCCGGCGCCGAGGCTCAAGTGGTCGATAAGTACACCGTCCGGCTGAAGAATGACCCGGTCTATGCGCCGCTGGTGAGCGTCGTCGCCGATCGACGGCCGACGGCCATCGTAGACCGTGATGTGGTCGCCAAAAACGGCGATTTGCAGAACGCCGACGCTGGCAGCGGACCATTCAAGCTCGTCGAGTACACGCCCGACGTGCGCGTCGTCCTCGAGCGAAACAGCACCTACTACGAAAAAGACCTGCCGATCCTGGACCGCATCGAGTTCCGGATGATCCCTGACGAGCAGGCGCGCATCGCCGCCATCCGCGCGAGCGAAGTCGACCTGACGGTGCTCAAAGATCCCAAGACGGCGCGCCTGCTGCGCGACGAGCCGAACGTCGTGCTCAACGACGTGCCGAGCTTCTGGCGGTCGACCCCGATCATCAACGAACAGCACAAGCCGCTCGACGACGTCCGCGTCCGCCAGGCACTCAGCTATGCGACCGACCGCCAGGAGATCATCAACACCGTCTTGTTGGGCGATGGAGTGCCGACCGGGCCCATGCCACCAGGCGAGACCGAGTGGGCCATCCCGCTCAACGCCGAAAACTTCCCCACCTACCAGTACAACCCGGACAAAGCCATGCAGCTCCTCAAGGATGCCGGTGTCCAGAGCCTGAAGATCGGGATCCAGTGCGCGCCAGCGTATGCGCCAGATATCCCGACATCGCAGGTGCTCCAGAGTCAGTGGAAGAAGGTGGGAATTGACCTGCAGCTCCAACAGATGGAATGGGCCGCGGTGCTCAAGGCACAGCAAGATGCGACGTTCGACCTGAACATCACCTTCAACACCAACCGACCTGACCCCGACACATACCTCAGCGTCGCGCACAGCAAATTCATCCAGAACTGGGGCAAGTACAGCAATCCGAAAATGGACGAGCTGATCGAGCGGGGCCGGAGTACGACCGACCTGGCAATGCGCAAGCAGATCTATGCCGACGTCCAGCGCCTGTTTGGCTCGGAGGTGCCGTCGCTGTACCTGTACGTGATCAAGAACTACGAGCCGGCGCGCTCGTACGTGCGCGGCTATGTGCCAATGGCCAGTGGCTATCGCCTCGCGCTCAAGGAGACGTGGTTGGACAAGTAGCCCTCGGTGATCCGCTATATCGCCCGGCGCACACTGCTGGTCGTGCCCGTGCTGATCGGGCTCTCGTTCGTCGTGTTCCTGATGCTGCGGCTGATTCCGGGCGACGTGGTCGACGTGATCCTGGGGAGCGAGGGCTCCGCGAGCCCGGAGCGGCTCGCCGAGCTCCGCAAAATCTTCGGGCTCGACCAGCCCCTGCCCCAGCAGTACGTCGCGTGGCTCGCCAGCCTGCTCAGCGGTGATTTCGGGCGGTCGATCCGCACCAGTCGGCCGATCCTGCCCGACGTGCTGGCGCGTCTGCCGGTCACGTACCAGCTGGCCGCGATGGCGATGGTGGTGTCGCTGGTGCTGGCGGTCCCACTGGGTGTCGTCTCGTCGGTCAAGCGCTCGACCGGCGTAGATGCGTGCGTACGTGTGCTTGGACTGCTCGGCCTGTCGATCCCGAACTTCTGGCTGGCGAGCATGCTGATCCTACTGGTCTCGCAGCACTTTCGCGGTGCCCTGCCCACCTATGGGTACGTGTCTCCGGACCAGGACCTGCTGGGCAGCTTTCGCTCGCTGCTTCTCCCGGCGTTCGCGCTCGCCGCGGCCAACATGGCCATCCTGATGCGCATGACGCGCTCGAGCATGCTCGAGGTGCTGCGCCAGGAGTACGTCTTGACAGCGCGGGCCAAAGGACTGGTTGAACGACTCGTGCTGTATCGCCACGCGCTGCGGAATGCGCTCATTCCGGTGGTGACGGTCGCTGGAGTCCAGGTCGGCTACCTGCTCGGTGGCGCCGTCATCATCGAACAGATTTTCGCCCTGCCGGGGCTCGGCACACTGGTGCTGAATGGCATCAGCCAGCGCGACTATCCGGTCGTTCAGGCCGGGATGTTGTTCATCGCCGCGAGCTTCGTGCTGGTGAACCTGGCGGTGGACGTCCTGTACGCGTACCTGGATCCCAAGATTCACTATGGTTAGCGCCGCGAACTTGCCAGCCGCGGCGGAACGAACTCGTGTAGCGGTCATCGCCATCGCTCCACGACGCGGCCAGGTCTGGCGCCGCCTGGTGCACAACCAGCTGGCGGTGGCGGGCGCGCTGATGCTCTCGGCGGTGATCCTGGCCGCCATCTTCGCGCCGCAGCTCGCTCCGCTGGACCCGCTCGAGATGAACCCGACGCACTTGCTCGAGGCGCCCAGCCAGAGCCACTGGCTGGGGACGGACGAGTTCGGCCGAGACATCCTGAGCCGAGTGATCTGGGGCGCGCGGATCTCGCTGTACGTCGGCGGCATCGCCGTGACCATCGCCGTCGGGGCGGGCGTCAGCCTGGGCCTGGTATCCGGCTACTATGGCGGTCTGCTCGATGAGCTGATCGCGCGTGTGCTGGACGTGGTGTTCGCTTTTCCGTCGATTTTGCTTGCGCTCGGGATCGTGGGTGCGCTCGGACCCGGGCTGACGAATACCATGCTGGCCATCGGCATCGTCTACACACCGGTCTATGCGCGCCTCACGCGCGGGACGACGCTCTCGATCCGCCAGCGCGAGTTCGTTGCCGCGGCCACTCTGAGCGGCGCCAACGACCTGCGGATCTTACGCCGCCACATCCTGCCCAACGTGGCCGCGCCGTTGATTGTGCAGACCAGTTTGAGCCTGTCGCTGGCCATTCTGGCCGAGGCCTCCCTGAGCTTCCTGGGCCTGGGTACGCAGCCCCCCGACCCATCCTGGGGCACGATGGTCAACACTGGCCAACGTCTGATCGAGCTCTCGCCCTGGCCCGTCGTCTTCCCGGGCCTGGCGATCATCGTGGCCGTCCTCGGTTTCAACCTGCTCGGCGACGGCATCCGGGATGCGTTCGATCCCCGTCTGGCGGCGTAAGCGCGTGCGCTATCGAGTTGGGATCGACATCGGCGGAACGTTTAGCGACCTGGTCGTGCTGACGGCCGACGGGCGGGTCGAGACACTCAAGGTCTCGTCTGCCCCAGACGAGTTGATCCCCGCGTTGCTCGACGGGCTGCACACGTTGCTCGAACGCGCCGGCCTGGTCGCGGACGAGGCGGAAGCGATCGTGCACGGCACAACGGTGGCCACCAACGCCATTCTCGAGTACCGCGGCGCGCGCACCGCCTTGATCACCACGCGTGGATTTCGAGATGTACTCGAGATTCGGCGCCTGCGCGTCGGCCGACTGTACGACCTTGGCTGGGACAAACCCGCCACGCTGGTGCCCCGCCGCCTGCGTCGTGAAGTGACCGAGCGACTCGACGCCGCGGGCGGGGTCGTTACGCCGCTGGACGAAGACGACGCGACGCGGGTTGTCGAGGCGGTGCTGGCCGAAGGGATTGAGGCACTGGCGGTGGTGCTCGTGCACGCCTATGCCAACGGCGACCATGAGCGACGTATCGGCCACATCGTCGCGCAGTGCGCGCCGCGCCTGAGGTGCTCCCTGTCTTCGGAGGTGCTGCCCGAGATAGGCGAATACGAGCGCACGTCCACGACCGTCGTCAATGCCTATATCGGCCCGGTAGTGGAGCGCTACGTCGGGGCGCTGCAAGCCGGTCTGCAGGCCGCCGGCTTCGCCGCACCACTCCTCATGATGCAGTCCACCGGCGGGGTGATGCACGCCGAGTCAGCGCGACGTCGTCCAATTGAGGTCGTTGAGTCGGGTCCCGCGGCCGGCGTGGTGGCCGCCCTCGAGCTTGCGCGCCGGATGGGCGAGGTTGGTCAAAACATCATTACCGTCGATATGGGCGGAACCACTGCCAAAGCCTCCATCCTGGAAGATGGCCGGGCCTTCCAGATGGCCGAGTACGAGGTTGGCGCCGGCATCAGTGGCGGCAGTCGGCTCTTCAAAGGGGGCGGTCACCTGCTGCGCGTGCCGGCCCTGGACATCGCCGAGGTCGGCGCAGGTGGCGGTAGCCTGGTGAGCGTCGATGCCGGCGGCGGCCTGCGCGTCGGCCCTGACAGCGCCGGAGCGGTGCCGGGCCCGGTGTGTTACGGGCTCGGCAACCAGCAACCTACCCTGACCGACGCCAACCTGGTGCTCGGCTACCTGAATCCGCGGCACCTGCTCGGCGGCAGCCTGATCATCGACGCCGACGCTGCGCGCCGCCAGCTAGACGAGCGCATCGCACAGCGCCTCCGTCTCGACCTGCTGGAGACGGCGTATGGCGTCCATCTGGTGGCGGTATCGAACATGGTCCGGGTCGCGCGCGCGGTGTCCACCGAACGCGGGCGTGATCCGCGCCGTTGTGCGCTGGTCGCGTTCGGTGGCAACGGCCCGGTGCACGCCGCCGAGGTTGCGCGCCAACTCGGGATCGAACTGGTGATCGTCCCGCCCTGGCCAGGCCTGTTCAGCGCGTTCGGTCTCCTGTACGCGGAGCCGCGGCACGAGCTCGTGCAAGCCAGCCGCGGGCAACTGACGAGCACGCCGCCGCCGGTCGTATTCGCCGGACTGGACGCACTCGAGCGTGCCGCACGTGCGCGGCTGGTCGGCGAAGGGTACGCGCCCGATCGCGTGGTGCTGGAACGGTTTCTTGACCTCCGCTATCGCGGGCAGAGCTCGGAGCTGCGTATCCCCCTCGAGGGGAGCGCCGCTGAGGCGCTGGCCGACGCCGCGGGGCGCTTCGAAGCCGAGCACCAGCGCGTGTACGGCCATCATGACGGGATCGATCGGATCGAACTGGTCAATTTGCGCGTGGTCGCTCGCGCGCTGCGTGAACCGCTGACCAGAAACATGCGGCGCGTCAACGCTGGCGTGGCCGGTGCGGGATCGACCCGGCCGGCCTACTTTGGCCGCCAGCACGGCGTGCGCGACACCCGCGTCGTCGGACGCGACCAGCTCACTTTCGAGGCCCAGGTCGGGCCATTAATTGTCGAGGAATACGACGCCACCACCGTCGTGCCGCCGGACTGGTCGGCGCGCCGCGATAGCCTGGGCAACATCCTGGTGCACCCTCAGGCTCACGCTGGGCTCACATCCGGGCCGCAACGCCGCCGAGGCGCGCCATGACCATCGACCCGGTCACGCTCGAGCTGGTCAAAAACGCGGTCGAGTCGGTCGTCGACGACATGGCGCTGACCCTCATGCGCACCGCCTACTCGATGAACCTGAAGAGCTCGAACGACTTGTCGAGCGCATACTGCTCGCTCGACGGCGAGCTACTGGCCCAGGGATTCACCCTGCCGATGCAGCTCGGCTCGATCCCGGATGCGATGGCGGCGGTGGTGGCCAAATTTGGAACAAGCTTCGAGCCGGGCGATTGCGTCATCCTGAACGACCCCTATGAGGGGGGGACGCACCTGCCCGATATCTTTCTGATCAAGCCGCTCTATCTCGATGGCCAGCACGTCGCGTATTGCGCCACCATCGCCCACCACACGGATATCGGCGGTCGGGTAGCGGGTGGGAACGCTTCGGATTCGACGGAGATCTATCAGGAAGGGTTGCGCCTGCCGCCGCTCAAGCTCTACCAGCGCGGGCAGCCGAACGAGGCGGTGTTCGACATCATCAGCCGCAACGTGCGCGTGCCGGACAATCTGCTCGGCGACCTGCGCGCACAGTTGGCGGCGATTCACATCGGGGAGCGCGGCCTGCTTGAACTGGTGGCGCGCTGGGGCCACGCCGGGTTGTTCGAAGCACTGAACGAGCTGATGGCGTACACCGAGCGGCTGGCGCGCATGCAGATCGCCGCGTGGCCAGATGGGACATACACCTTCACCGACTATATTGACGACGACGGCCTGGACCCCGATCCGATTCCGATCTGTGTGTCCGTCACGGTGTGCGGCGATGCGCTCGAGGTGGATTTCGAAGGCACGGCACCTCAGGTACGTGGCGCAATCAACGCGACCGGCTCGTTCGCTCGGTCGGCGGTCTACGCCTGCGTGCGGGGACTCATGGACGCCGGCATGCCCAACAATGGCGGGTACTTCCGGCCGATCAGCGTGCGCGTGCCGGCGGGCTCCGTCATCAATCCGTATCCGCCGGCGGCCGTCGCCGCCCGGGGCTTAACGGGCTTCCGGATCGCCAACGCGATATTTGGCGCACTGGCGCAGGTGGCACCCGATCGGGTGCCGGCGTGTGAATCGGGCGGCGACACCGGCATCACCATCGGGGGCTACGACGATCAGCGCCGGCCATTTGTGTTCCTCGAGTTCCTGCACGGGTCGTGGGGCGGCCGGCCAGATCGCGATGGCATCGATGCCTGCTCCAGTCTGGTGGCGAACTTCTCCAACAATCCGATCGAGCAACTCGAGGCGGAGTTCCCGTTGCGCATCGAGCAATACGGCTTCGTCGCGGACACCGGCGGCGCCGGCAAGTACCGCGGCGGCCTGGCCATGATCCGCGACTACCGCTTCCTGGAGCGCGAGGGTGCCCTCCAGTTGCGGACCGATCGGCATCGCTTCCAACCCTGGGGGCTGGCCGGCGGTAAGTCCGGCGCGCCGTCGTCAAATTTCCTCATCAGTGGTGACCAGACTCGCCAGCTCGAGTCCAAGGCATATCTCACGCTGCACCGCGGAGATCTACTGCGACACACGCTGGCCGGCGCCGGCGGTCACGGTGACCCGCTCGAGCGTGACCCGGCGCGCGTCGCGGAGGACGTCGCCGACGGCAAGGTGTCTGCTGAGGCTGCCCGGCTGGAGTATGGCGTCGTCCTGGACCCGTCATCCGGGGAGTGCGACCCGTCGGCAACTGAATCGCTGCGCGCGCAGATGTCAAGGCCAGCAGACTGATTGACCCAGGAGCGGCATGTCTCGAGGGCTAGACGGCCACGGCTACATCTGGTCTACGACAAAAGCGAGGTCGGCGCGACGCATGGCCTCGTTCAAAGCGTGCAGTTTGGGAAGCGCCGAGCGTTCGAAGTCACCTGCGACAGCGTCGAGACGCGCAGAGAGGTCATCCAGAACCTCGCGGCCCTGCCGGGGTGGTGCGTAGTCCGCGCTATCAACGAATTCGAACAGCGCGTTCAGCTTTTCTTGAAGCCCGATCCCGTACAGTTGCGCCTCGGGGTAATGGACGTCGATCAGCCGCTCTTTGAGCGACTCGAGCTCCGCCGCGAGTGGCCCGGCCGCCGCGCGCACCACTTCACCCGCCGCACGATCGGCGGTCCGGCTCTCCCAGGCCGCAACCTGAGCCTGGAGCCGCCCGATGCGGTTGATCAGCCGATTGGTGGTTGCGATCTTCTCGAGAATGGTCTGCAAAACTTCGAACTGGACCCGGCGGTCGTCTGACGAGGACGAGACGCGCGGATCGGGTACGATGCTGAACGGCTGAACCCGCGTGTGGCCACTCACCGTGAGACGGGCCTGATAGGTACCGCTGAGGACGATCGGTCCATCGTCGCGCTGCCACGGGTCGAGGCTATCGTCGTCGAGACGCGGCGCACCCGGCAACCGCATATTCCAGACGAAGCGATTCATGCCCGCGGCAGCCGGTAGCCGTGGCTGGCCGGGCGCCGCGTTACTCGAGAAGGAGCGCAGAATGGTGTGGCCGTCGACCGACAGAATGTCCAGCGTCAGCGGGCCGTCAGGCGCATCGCGCAGGAAATAGTTGAAGTGCACCCCGGGTGCGGGGCTGCTCCCGGCGTCGAGATAGTGGCGTTCCCCCTTGATGGGCACGTAGGCGACGACCGACGTATCGACGCGGTCATAATTGACCATCGCCGGACGTGGGTTGTCGGCGAAGCGCCGCCCCGGTGTGTGCAGTCGCACGCTGGGCCGCGGCTGGAACAGGTGTTCCGCCTGGCCAACGATCTCGCCGCTGAGCTGGTGGAGCGGCGTCAGATCGTCGAGAATCCAGAACGAGCGGCCGTGGCTGGCGACCACCATCTCGACATCCTTGATCACGAGGTCGTACACCGGCACAACCGGGAAATTGCCTTTCAGCGGCTCCCAGTGCCGTCCATCGTCAAAGGAAACGTACAGTCCGGTCTCGGTACCCGCGTACAACAGCCCACGTCGGCCGGGATCCTCGCGGATCACACGCGTGAACTCGTGGCTGGGAATGCCATCGGTGATCTTCGTCCATGACTGGCCGAAGTCGTTCGTCTTGAGCAAGTAGGGAGCCGTGTCGTCCAGCTTGTAGCGCGTCGCGGCGACATAGGCAGCCGCTGGATCGTGAGGTGAGGGTTCGATGATGCTGATGAGCGCCCACTCCGGCAGGACGTCCGGCCCTGGAGTCGCGTCGCGCCAGTTTTTGCCGGCATCTTCGGAAATGTGGATGAGTCCGTCATCTGTGCCGGCCCACAGCACGCCCGCCTGGTGGGGCGACTCGGCCAGACAGTAAATGACGCAGTAGACCTCTGCACCGGTGTTGTCGCGGGTGACGGGTCCGCCGGACGGACCGAGTTTGCTCGGATCGTTGCGCGTCAGGTCCGCACTGATGACCTCCCAGCTCGCGCCAATGTCCGTCGAGCGGTGTACATGATTGCTACATGCGTACAAAACATCCGGTTGGTGGCGTGAAAACACAATGGGAAAGGTCCACTGGAAGCGGTACTTCAGGCTCTCGGCACCTTCGCCCCAACCGTACAGCTCCGGCCACACGGTAATATCACGCTTCGCTCCCGTGCGACGATCGTAGGCGGTCATGTAGTGGTTGAATACCCGCCGGCTCTGGGGCCCGGAGCCAACCACGACGTTCGGGTCATCGTGTTTGACGGCAACGTAGCCACTCTCGCCACCCCCGGGCGCAAACCAATCCTGCTGGGTGATCGGTCCATTCGCCGATCGGCTGGCCAACGAAATCGCGGTGTTGTCCTGCTGCGAGCCGTATACGCGGTACGGGACCTGATCGTCCGTAATGACGTGATAGAGCTGCGCCGTCGGCTGGTTGTAGATGGTGGACCAGCTCACGCCGCCATCGAAGCTCACGCATGCCCCGCCATCGTTACCGTGGATCATCCGCTGCGTATTGCGCGGATCGATCCACAGGTCGTGGTTGTCGCCGTGTGGGATCGGGACCTCAGAAAACGTCACACCCCCGTCAGTGGACTTCCAGTTACGATAATTCAGTACCCAGCACGTCTCCGGATCCTGAGGATCGGCAAATACGTGCATGTAGTACCAGGGTCGCGTACGCAGCGATGACTGCGCGCAGACCCGGTCCCAGGTCTCGCCGTCATCGTCCGATCGAAACAGGGCGCCATCATCCGCTTCGACCAGCGCCCAGACGCGGCCGGATCTGGCGGGCGACACGGCGACCCCGAGCTTGCCGAGGACACCCTTGGGCAGGCCGGGCCGACGGGTGATATCAATCCACGTGTCACCTCCGTCGGTCGACTTCCACATACCACTATCGGGGCCCCCGTTGACCAGCGTGTGAGGGTAGCGCTGAACCTGCCAGATCGCCGCGTACAGCACGCGCGGGTTCGTTGGATCCATCGAGATGTCGTGTGCGCCGGCGCGATCGCTCTTGTACAGCACCTGCTCCCAGTGCTTGCCACCATCCGTTGTACGAAAGACGCCGCGCTCGGCGCTCGGACCAAACGCGTGGCCCAGCGCCGCGACGTAGACGACATCGGGGTTCCGCGGATGGACGCAAATGCGGCCGATGTGGCGCGAGTCCGGCAAGCCAACGTTCTGCCAACTCTTGCCGCCGTCAGTCGAACGATAGACGCCGTCGCCATGCGAGACGTTGTTGCGGATGCAGCTTTCGCCAGTACCGACGTACAGCACGTTCGGGTCGGAGTCGGCGATGGCCACGGCGCCAATCGATGCCGTGCTGAAGTAGCCGTCGGAGATGTTCTGCCAGTACGTGCCACCGTCAGTCGTCTTCCATACGCCACCGGCGCACGCTCCAAAATAGAAGGTCATCGGGTCCAACGGGTCGCCGGCCACGGCGACCGAACGACCGCCCCGGTGCGGGCCGATACAGCGCCAAGCCAGTGACGTCAGGAGCGCATCCTTCAGCGTATTGGTCGTCTCCACAGCCAAACGGTACCGGAATTGACGCCCTCGATACTCGCTCCGGGAAGAGCGGCAGGCCAAGCGCGGCGGCTTGGCCTGCCTGCCGCTCCACTGGCACCGCGGATCTCGCTCAGAAACCCGGCGGCACCTGATACCCGCCAGCCGACAGTTCGCCCAGGATCCCCGCCAATCCGATCGCCTCCCGATCCCGGAACATCGGCGACACCACCTGGACCCCCACCGGAAGTCCCGCGCCGGTACGTCCGATCGGCGGAACCGCCGAAGGCAGCCCGAGCACGCCGATAAGGCCCGTCCAGCTCACGAGGTCGGAGTACGGCCGCGTGGTCCCGTTGATCTCGATGGTGCGGGAGGAGAAGGTACCCGCCTGACGATGTTGGAAGGCCGGCGTCGCCATTACCGGACAGATGAGCGCGTCGTAGCGCTCGAACCACTCCTGCCAGATCCCGCGGAGCTGCGCGCGGCGCTCGTCGGCGCGCAACCAGGCGCGGTGTGAGTCGCCAGAGCCCTCAGCCACCTCATCGGGCTGGTTCACCGAGACCGCGGCCCCCACGAGATGCATGAACACCTCGACCTGCTCCGCGAAGCTCACGGGCGGATGTGCGGCCTCGATCCGGGCACCCGCATCAGCTAAGCGGTCAACAGCCTGTCGCATGACTGCCAGCTGGTCGCGGTCGACCGGACAGGCGGCATCGTCGAGCCAGGTGCCCACGCGAAAATCGCCGGCCGCGCTGCGGCGCGGGCCCGGCAGCTCCAACCGCCAGGCCAGGGCACGCTCGGCATCGGGTCCGGCCAGGACTGACAGGAGCAGATCGAGATCGTCGGCGCTGCGAGCCAGGGGACCAAACACGTTGATGTCGGCATCGGTGTGTCCTCCGCCAATGTGGTCCAGGTAGCCGCGTTGTGAGATCACGCCGTAGCTCGGCTTCAGCCCGAACACCCCGCAGCAATGCGCCGGGATACGGACCGACCCGCCGATATCCGTGCCGAGCTCGAATGCCGTGAACCCGCAGGCGACCGCGGCGGCCGGACCTCCGGAGGAGCCGCCCGGGATTCGATCCAGCGACCACGGGTTGTTCGTCGTCCCGAACAGCTCGTTGAATGTCTGGACGTCACCGGACCAGCGGGGGACGTTGGTCTTGCCGAACACGATCGCGCCCGCGGCTTTGAGACGAGCCACGGACGGGGCATCGACGGCAGGAATGTGGTCAGTCAACTCGGTCGCTCCGCCGGTCGAACGCACGCCGGCGACCTCGATCGCGTCCTTGATCGTGATCGGCAGCCCATGCAGCGGGCCCAACCAGTCGCCGCGCGCGGCGGCGTCGTCAGCTCTTGCCGCGGCCGCGTACGCTCGATCGCGATCGAGCGTCACGACCGCGTTGATCGGTGGCCCGAGTTGATCGATGCGCGTGAGATAGGCATCGAGCAACTCTCGACTGGAGATACGTCGAGCTCGAAGCTCGTCCTCCAATTGGCGCACTGTCGCGGTCGCGAGGGCGTGAGTGATCACGGGATGCCTCCATGCGTAGACAATTCTTGGCTGGAACCAGTATGCCCGCACGCCGCGATGCGGCCAAGGCGACGGAGTAGGTCCCGCGGTTGACGCCTACGCGAATGTGTGTCACAAACTCCGTACTCGGGCTGCGAAAAACACCGTACTTTCCACGATGCCGCGGGCGTGTGCACGACGGAATACTTGTCCCCGGCTTGAGCCACACGAGAAGGAGCTTTGGGGGACGCCATGATCCAAACCACTGATGCCGTGCGCAACGGAGTTGACACGAGTGTTCAGTTCGCGACGCTGAACGCGATCCATCAGCAGCCTGAGTTCGCGCGATTTCGGCCAGAGCCACTCACCATGCGCGGCCCCAAGGAGGTTTTCTGATGAACCCGAGCCGCACCATGCGGATTACACGTCTGCCCCTGCTGCTCCTGCTTGCCGGCCTCGGTTTCGTGGTGCCGGTCTCGGCACAGACGCCCTATGGGACGCCAACCCCAGCTAGCAACCCTGGCAGCATCGCGGCATCGCCAACCGTGGTCTCCGGAGCCGGGGACATTACATTGATCGTCGGCGCCTACCGGGCGCTCCTCGGCGATCCAGACAACGGCGGTGCGCCGGAAGCGCACGACCTGGGCCGGCGCGAAATCAATTGGGACGGGGTACCTGATCAGCTAGCGGCGCCTAACTTCCTGCCGGGCGATTTCTTCAACGCCACCACCGACCCACGTGCCCGCGGCGCCTTGCTTACAACGCCTGGGATTGGCCTGCAGGTCAGTGCGAACAGCAACAATCCGGCGAACGCTCCCGTGCGCTTCGGCAATATCAACCCGACGTACAGCAGGATCTTCCAAACCTTCAGCCCAGAGCGGCTGTTCTCTCCCATCGGCAGCAACATCGTCGACCTGACCTTCGCCGTTTCGGGGACGCAGACTCCGGCGCAGGTACGTGGGTTCGGCGCAGTCTATACGAACGTAGCCACCGACCACACCGCGTTCGAATATTTCGACAGTCATGGGCAATCGCTGGGGCAGTTCAAAGTCCCGATTGCAAAGCATGGGCTATCGTTTCTGGGGGTTGCTTTTGACCAACCGGTCGTGGCGCACGTGAGCATTGTGTACGGCAGTGTGGCTCTCGGCCCGGATGATAGCGCCGACACTAATGTCGCGGTGATGGATGACTTCATCTACGGCGAACCACAGGCCATCCCTGATGAGCCGTAGGCGGTTCAGTCGTCACCGCCGAGCCTGGAGCGGACAGTGCACGCGCCATCGCCATGGCGCGTTCTACGGGCAGTAGCTATAGGCGGGTACCGGGGTGCGGCACCGTCTGGTTACGCTTGGCGATATATTCTCGCCAGCCGCCGTACGCGGTGATGTCCCGGTGGATGCCTTCGGCGAGCTGGCGCGGAAAGAGAATACCCTGGACGACTCGTCCGTCATGCAGGGCAACCGAGCCGCGGTAAAGGCCAGGCGGTTCGCCGGCCTCCAGACGCTCGAGTAGATCGTCGGGCACACGGTACAGCTCACCGCGCACGGACACTCCGCCGTGCGTCACTTCGAACATACCTGGATGCACATCGCCAATCGAATAGAGCCGATACCGCTCGGCTGTCCGGCAGGCTTCCAGGAAGTCGGCGCCGTCGAGATTGGCGTGCAGCGCCAGACCCCGCATCAGCGTGCCATTGACGAACAGGTCGACGCTCACGTGGTTGCGACTTCGGCTGTGGCTGGTAGGGACGCCATTTCCGTTTCTTCGGCCGGCTTGCGGATCGCGAGATATCCGGTGATCGCCGCCATCAAGACGTACCCGACCACGATGTCGAGGTTCACGGCAATCCCGACCTGCGCCCCGTGAATCAGCCCGAAGAAGGACAACACCGCGGCTCCAAGTGCAAAGACCGTCGCATTCCGAAAGTCCCTGTCGATAATGAACACCGCAATCGCGCCGAGCATGAGCCCGGCCAGCGTCGCGCCCCCGCCGAAGCGGACCATGCCGTGGTACAGAATCGCCCCGCCGTCGCTGAGTTTGGCCTGCAACTCGGGCGTGAGGTTGGTGCCAGCCGTGGCCAGCGCGGTTTCGACCTGACTCTGGCCCCAGTTGGCTATGTTGGGCAGCAGGGCCAGCACCACCGCCGGTGCGTGCCGGGCGGGCGACGCCTGGAACGCCTGTGCCCCGATCACGAGGCCGATGTACAGCAGGATCGGCAGGATGGCCACGAGCGGAATGATCGCCAGCAACAGCCCCGCCAGGCCCAGCCAGCACACCAGCGCAACGCAGACACCGGTCGCCAACGAGTAGCCGATGCGACCGCCGACGGCCTTCCAGCCAGGGTGGCCGATATAGACCGCCGGCGGGAACGGACTGCCGAGAAACGAGCCGACGATCGCTCCAATTCCGTCGGCCAGCAGAATGCTCCGCAACTGGTAATTGTCACCGGCCGCGGCAGCGCTCTCGACGTTATTCATGCCTTCGGTGAAGTTGTAAATGCCCAACGGGATAGCCGTCGCCAACAGCGCGGCGATCGTACTGAAGCCGATCACGACGTCGCCCGAGGGCAACGGCGGATGGAGCCCGACCTGGGCCAGTGAGGCCGAGACCTCACCCGCTTTCATCACTCCAGTGGCCCAGCCCAGCGCGGTGCCGACGATCACGGCCGCCAGGCCGGCCGGGATGTTGCCGGGCAAGCGGATTCCAGCCGTCCAGCCGACCAGGACCAGCGTCAACGACACGAACGCGATCCATGGCACGTCCCACGACTGGAACGCCGGCCGCAAGGAAATGAAAGCGATCGAAATTCCCGCGAGCGCGCCGAGCATCGCCGCCCGGGGCGTGTACTTGCGGATCGTCGGACCGACGAACGCGCCGATCAGGATGATGACGCCGATGATGAAGCACCACGCCAGCCCCGCCTGCCACGCGGCGATAGGGTTTTTGGTTTGCAAGTAGATCGGCAGCATGACCCCGAACACGACGATGAACATGTGGGGGACACTCGGTCCGTAGGGCATCGCGGCGACGTCGGAGCGACCCTCGCGTCTGGCCATCTGGTAGGCCAGATACGCGTACCACAGGTTGCCCAGCGGCAGCGCGATGCCCAGTGCCGGCAGAATCCGGCCGAAGACGATGTCGCCGGGCAGTTGGATAACTCCCAGCACCAGGCCGGTGAGCACCAGGACGTTGAGCAGTACATTGGTGAACAGCCCGAAGAACGCGTTCCAATCGCCGGGCACCCAGAGTGGCACGGCCCGCTGAGGTCGGGCGGCAGAACTCCCGATCATGGCTTCTCCCCTCGCATTACACACTCAATCAGCCTTGCGTAGTAGGTGGCTCGGGCGGAGTTCGCGACAGGCAAGTAACGGAGCGCAGCGGTCGACTTCACACCCGGGCTGGAGCAGGCAGCGCGGCCAGGAACGCGGCGGACGGCGCCACCCAGCCAAAGATGCCGCCCTGGGCTTTGATCATCTTCAACGTCATCTCGTAAAACTCGGGAAAGTACGAGGCGATGCAGTCTGACAGCACCAGACATTCGAAGCCCCGGTCGTTCGCCTCGCGGACGGTGGTCTGGACGCACACCTCGGCTGTCACGCCGGTGACCACCAGACTGGTAATGCCCCGATTCCGCAGCACGCTCTCGAGGTCGGTGGCATAAAACGCACCTTTGCCGGGCTTGTCGACCACCGGCTCACCTGGCGCCGGTTTGAGCGCGTCGACGATGTCATGGCCGTACTCGCCGCGGACGAGAATCCGCCCCATCGGGCCGGGATCGCCGATCCCGTTGGTCAGATGACCCCGCGCCAGCTTGGCCGGTGGACAATCAGACAGGTCGGGCCGATGGCCCTCGCGCGTATGAATGACCAGCACGCCGGTTGCCCGGCAGGCCTCGAGCACCCGCCGCGTCGGCTCGACGGCGCGGCCCAGGAGTGAGACGTCGTTACCGAGCGCCTCGCCGAAACCACCTGGGTCGACGAAGTCGCGCTGCATATCGATCACAACCAGCGCTGTCGTTCGCGGATCGAACTCGAAATCGTAGGGCTCGGCGGTTACAGGCGGCATACGGCTGCTCCTCTCCTCTATCTGGTGATGTGGGTGCCGGTGCGCCCGGATACGGCCGACGACAAGTACGCCAGCGAGGTGATGACCACCTCTTCTCCTCCTTGTTCCAGGAACTCGATGGCCGCCCGTATCTTGGGCCCCATGCTGCCTTCGGGAAATTCGCCGGCCGCCAGGTAGCCCCGGATCTCAGACAAATTGACGCGCTCCAGTTCGCGTTGATCCGGCTGCCGATACCGCAGCGCCACGTGTTCGACGCCCGTCGAGATGACCAGCAATGGCACCCCCAGCCTGGCAGCCAGGTACGCCGAAGCCAGGTCCTTGTCGATCACGGCTTCGACGCCGCGGTACACCCCCGGTTCTTCCTCGACGACTGGAATGCCGCCGCCACCGGCTGCCACAACGACGAATCCCGCGTCGAGCAACACTTTGATTGCTCCCGCTTCGAGGATGTCGACCGGTTTGGGCGAGGGTACGACGCGCCGATACCCGCGCCCGGCCTCTTCGACCATGCTCCAGCCGTCCCGCTGGCGTCGCAGTTCGGCCTCCTCAGCCGAAAAGGCCGAGCCGATCGGCTTGGTTGGATGATGGAATGCCGGGTCATTGGCATCGACCACCGTCTGGGTCAGCACGCACACCGTCCCAGTGCCCAGACCGCGGCGCGCGAACTCGTTGGACAGGCTGTTCCCGACGATGTAACCGATCCCACCTTCGGAGTCAGCGACGCACATGTCGAGTGTCAACTTGGGAATGAACGTCGGACCGTTGGGCATCTCGGAGCGCAGCAGGATGAATCCGACCTGTGGTCCGTTGCCATGGGTGATGACGACTCGCCAACCATCTTTGACCAGCCCCGCCACTTCACTCGCCGCGGCGCGCGCATTCCCGAACTGTTCGTCGATGGTGCCCTGCTCACCGTCGCCGATCAGGGCGTTACCACCGATGGCGATGACCGCGGCGCGCGGCAAGCTAGGCATTCAGACCCAGGCTCCGGCCGACACCGCGCAAGCCGCCGGCGAAACACTCGAGCGGCGCGCGCGCGATGCCGGCTCCAATCTGACCCACCCCCGGCAGACGATGGGCAATGCCGGTGTTGATCACTGGCGCCGTGCCGCTGTCCACAACCCGGCGCAGATCAATCCCGGTCGGCGTCCCCGCAAAGCTCAGACTGGGCAGGGCATACTCCGGGTTGCGACCCAGCGTGATGCGGGCCATTTCTTCGGTATAGCGGATGGCGTCGGCGGCATCCCCGCCGACGAAGCGCACGATCGCTGGCGCTGCGGCCATGGCAAAGCCGCCGATTCCGGCAGTCTCCGTAATCGCGCTGTCGCCAAGGTCCGGATTGGCGTCATCCGGACCGAACCCGGCGAAATATAGCCCGTCGGGCACCGTCGATGGCGCCGTGAACCACTGAGAGCCAGCACCACTCACGCGAATTCCGAACTCAACTCCGTTGCGCCCCATGGCCGTCACGAGCGTTGAGCCCCGGACGCCGTGGGCAGCATCCAGACTGGCTTTGCATGCCGCCATGGACACATTCAGATAGAAGTGATTGTTGGCCTGGAGAAAGTCCAGCACGACCGCGGCAGTATCAGGATCAACAGCGCGCACAAGCGCCGGCGCAATGAGCCGGGCGAATAGAGCGGTGGCCGCGACGTTGCGGTTGTGGCATTCGTCGCCCATCTGGAGCGCCTGTCCGGTCATCATCTTGAGATCAACCGGACCGCTCACGGCTAGAGCACGCGAGAGCGCCGGGCCGAGCGTATCGGCCATCCAGCGCAGGCGCGCCATCACCGACGCGTCATAGGCGCCAAAACGAAGCACCTTGCCCAGACCCTCGTTCATGCTGGCGAACGCGCGCGTGTGGTGCTCAACGTCGTCCACCACCAGCACCGGCATCGACGGCGATACCACCCCGGCCATGGGGCCGACCGCGCCGGCCTCGTGACAGGCCTGGAATTGCACGCCGCCTGAGTCCGCCAATGCGTGCGCACCCTCCACATCGGCTGCCCAGCCTTCGAACAACACGGCGCCCACCACCGCGCCTCGCATCGGACCGCACATGCGCTGCCAGGCAATCGGTGGCCCGGCGTGGAGCAAGCGTTTGTCAGCGCCGCCGAGCGACGGAATCACCTGGCGAGCGGGCAACACGTCGACCAGCATTGGCCTGGCACCCAGCAATCGCTGCATGGCCGTCGCGTTGCCGGCCGCGACCCGGGCGCCGATCGGATCATCCGCATCATCCTCCATGCGCGCCAGCAACATTCCAAGATCGCGGGCGCCACCCGCCGGCGGCCGCCAATCCACGTGCAACACATTCGCGCCGTGCGCCGCCGGGGCCGTCACGAAGCCCGCCAGGCCGATATTGATCACCGACGACGCGCTCATCACACGGCTCCGGCGATCTGCGCCGCGAGGCGCGCGGCCTGAGCATTCGACGGCGCCAGCACGACGCCGACGGCATGGAGTTTCGCCTGCTGGTCGGCCAGGTTCTGCGGGTCCTCAGGCGTCCCGCACACCGAGCCAACCACTGCCAGGTAGCGCCCCGCGCGCGCGGCTGCTTGCCGCGCCGCGGCAATTGCCTCGACCAGCCCGCCGGCTGGGTCGGGGTGCGAGCCGTAACCGAGCACGACGTCGAGCAACAGCACGCCGACGTCTGAGTCCGCGCCCACCGCGACGATACGCTCGCTGCGCAGCCTAGCGTCGATCATCGGGTGCGGCCTGCCCACTGTGAACTCGTCGTCTCCGAGGTCGATCAAGTCGTGCGTGCCGAGTGGCAGAAGCTGATGCAGCAGGTGGCTGGCTTCCTTGCACAACGTTCCGCCGCTGTACAGCCCGACGATACGCCGATTTCCAGCAGCCAACCGGCTGCCCTGAGCACTGGCCGCCAGGACCAACTCGTCGGACAGGGCCACGGGTTCAGCGGGCGGCGGCTCACCGCGCGCCAGGGCCACCGCCGACGCTGCCGCGGCCTCGAGCGTGTCCGCAAACACCAGGCTGTCTGTGTTCGGCGACGGCGGCGCGCCGAGAAAGTTCACCACGACGGGTTTGCCACACTGGCGTGCCTGAACAAGTACGTGTGTCGCGACCGCCGGCGCGGGCGGCTTGGACACCAGCACGATGACTCGCGTCTGAGCGTCCGCGGCCATGCGCTCGAGGGCCGCCAGCATCATCGTCCCACCGATCCGCTCGTCCAGATCGCGTCCGCCGACGCCAATGGCTCCTGAAATACCCTCGCCCCGAACGTTGATCTGGCACGCCACCTCTTGCAGGCCGGTGCCGGAGGCGCCAATCAGCCCGATACTGCCTGCCCTGACCGCATTCGCGAAACCAAGGGGCACTCCGCTCAGGATGGCTGTCCCACAGTCAGGGCCCATCACCAGCAGTCCCTTGCGACGTGCGAGTGCCTTCAGTTCGATCTCATCCTCGACCGACACGTTGTCGCTGAATAGAAAGACGTCCAGTCCGCGCTTGAGGGCTTTGAGCGCTTCAGCGGTGGCAAAGGTGCCCGGCGTGGAGATCAGCGCGAGGCTGGCGTCGGGCAGTTCGTCCAGAGCCTCGGCGAGCGTATGCGGCGGCTCGCGTTGCTGATCGGCGCGGGCGGATTGCCCGGCGCGGCCGGACAACAGCAAGCGGGCGTGCGCCTGGGCGTCATCTACAGCGCCGGTCTCGCCCGCGATGGCGACGATCAGGTCATTCGGCCCGGCGGTCAGCGCGTCACCCGCCAGCAAGCCGGCCGCCGACAACACGTCGCGGTTGGCAGATGTCGCGATGACCAGCGCCGCGCGATGAATGCCCGGACGCGCTTCGAGCTCCGCCGCCACCCGCATCAGCTCGACCGAGTCGCGATACGTGTTGGGCAACACAAAGCTACACACCGGGCTTGCGATCTGCACAAGAGTTGACACGGGTGAGCGCAGGGTATCGAGCCCCGGTCTTGGCCGCATTGTCGGATCCTGCTAACGTTTGCGTCACGTGGTTGTTAAGAGTCGACAGTTCGGCACACAGCACTGATGGCTGGGGTATCGCTGCGCGAAACTCTTGCGCTGCCCGCCCTGAGCAACGCACGCGTGATAGCCGGCGAAGCCGGTTTGGGACACGCGGTGCGCTATGTCAACGTCATGGAAGTCCCGGACATCCTCGATTGGGTCAAGCCAGATGAATTGCTGCTGACCACGGCATACCCGCTGCGCGACGACCGCGCCGGCCTGGCGGATCTGGTGCCCCGTCTGGCCGAGCGCGGCCTGGCCGGTCTGGCGATCAAACCCGCTCGCTACCTCGACGCGGTGCCGCAGGTCATGCTCACCGCCGCCGATCGGCTTGGCTTTCCGTTGCTCGAGTTACCGGCTGAAACGGTCCTCGCCGACATCATCAACGCCGTCCTGGGCCTGATTCTGAATGCCCAGGCGCTGCGCCTGGAACGATCAGCAGCGGTCCACGAACGGTTCACCGCCATTGTCCTCAGCGGAGGTGGGCTGCGCGAGATCGTCCAGGCATTGGCCGATCTGCTCGAGCGGCCGGTGGCGATCGTGGATGCCCATGGCGCTATGCTGGCCCGGTCCCCCACCTTCCCCAATCTGCCTGAAGCTGTGTTCTCATCG
This sequence comes from Chloroflexota bacterium, assembly GCA_035309865.1. Classification (GTDB taxonomy): domain Bacteria; phylum Chloroflexota; class UBA6077; order UBA6077; family CF-72; genus CF-72. The sequence continues at coordinate 2,470 of DATGER010000047.1, read as the reverse complement.
CTCGACGCTCTCCCCGCGGCTGGCCTGCGCTGGGGTGCGCTGGCCACCGGATCAGGCCAGCTGAGGGTTGCCGTGCAGCCGATTCAGGCCGGACCTGAGCGGCACGGCATGGCCGTGGTGCTCGCCCGCGAGCACGACCTGGCTGAGGATCAGCTCATCGCCCTTGGGCAGGCAGCTACGATTGCTGCATTGCGACTGGTCCAGGCGCGAGCAGTCGCCGAGGCCGATCGGCGATTCCAGGCAGTCTGCCTGGACGAGCTTGTCACCGGCCACGTCACCGATGTCACCGTACTGCGCGAGCGGGCATCCGCCTTCGGCTGGGACCTGAGTCTGCCCCGTGCGGTGATGGTCGCCGAGATCGACGCTCTGGGGGACCGCCGATTCGGCGAGTTGGCCGGCACATCGGAGGAAGGCTGGGCGTGTCGTGGGGTCGCCGACGCGGCGCGCAGTGTGCTCGGCCGCGAGGCCATCGTCTGGGAGCGCAGCGCTGGAGCGGCGGCGCTGACAGGTAGTGTCGAGCTCTGCAGAAACGCCCAGGCGCTGCAGGCCGAATCAGCCCGTCGCTTGCCCGGAGCGCTGATCAGCATTGGCGTGGGCCGAGTGCAGACCGACCCGCTCGAACTACAGGTCAGCTACTCCGAAGCCTTGCGCAGCTTGCAGATCGGTCGCCGCGGGGGAGGTCAGGGTGTGATCAGCTTGTTCGCCGATCTGGGGCTGGATCGGCTGCTGATGAGCTGCGCCGCGACTGAGCTGGAGGCCTTCTTCATCGCCACACTCCAGCCGATGCTGAGCTACGAACGCGCTCATCCTGGGTGCGGACTAACCGACACACTCCAGACATTTCTGGCCGCCAACCAGAACGTGGCTGAGACTGCGCGGGTGCTGTTCGTCCACTACAACACGGTGAAGTACCGCCTGGAGCGCCTGGAAAGCCTGCTCGGCGCATTCGTCAACATTCCCGAGCGCGCTCTGACACTCGAAGTGGCCATGCATGTCCGGGGATTGATCGCGCGTGCGGTTCCGTAATCCAGCAGCTCACCCTGCGCCTGTGGTCCTGACCTGCGGCGGCACGCGGAGGAGGATGATGACAAGTGCGATGGTGACACCGTAGACCAGGGCGAAGCTGGCGAACGCAATCGGCGGCCCGGCCCGGTCCCAGAGCAGACCCCCCATCAGCGGACCGATCAGAAACCCGACGTCTTCTGCGACGCCATACATGCCCATCGCGAGGCCCTGCCGACCTGCCGGTGCGACGTCCGCGATGAGCGCTTGACGCGCCGGATTCCCGATGGCGTTACCCACCGCCATACCAGCTGACAACCACGCCAGTGCCAGGAAGCTCTGCGCAATCCCGCTCGCCACGACGATCGACGGGAGGCTCGTGATCGCGAGCCCCGCGACCAGGACCGGCTTCCGTCCGAGCCGGTCCGCAAGCCGGCCGCCCGGGACCGTGAGCAGCAGCACGACCACGCCGGCGATTGTCGAAAGCAGGCCGATTTGCGACGCGCTGAAGTGCAGGATCGTCGCTGAATACAAGGGCAAGAACGTGGTCCAGCCTGACTGTGCCCAGAACCCAAAACCCGCCAGGATCGAAAGCAAAACGAATTCACGACCCAACCCGGCACGCCGACTGTCCGAGGCAGTCCGGGGCGCGTCGACGAGCACGACGTCGACAGTGTGGCGGAGCCCAAAGAACGCGACCAGTCCGCTCGCGAGCGACGAAACCGCACAGATCGCGAAGAGGGCGCGGAAGCCGAGCGTGTCTACGAGGCCGCCGCCAATGATCCCGGTGCCGCTCCGCGCGAGCGTCTGCGTTGTGAAGTACATCCCCATTACCGTGCCGCGACCTTCTCGCGGGACGTGCTTGGCCAGCAGCGCCCGACCGATGGGCGCCATCGCGACTTCCGAGACCCCGCGGAGGAACTGGAGGAGATAGACCCACCACAGATCCGTCCGGGCCAGGTATCCCACGAATACCGCGGCCGTCACGAATCTGGAGATCGCGAGCGGTCGCGCCGCCCCGACGCGGTCAAACGTGAGCCCCCACACGCCCTCGGCAAGCAAATAGGCCAGCCCGGTGACCGCACCCGCGAGTCCGACGTCGGTCGCGCTGCCCCCGAGCGACGCGATATAGAGCGGCAGGAAGGGCTGGAACAGCCCGCTGACCAGGGCCCAGAGTGCAGTCGTGGCGAGGACCACGATGACCACGCGCCGTGCCGCGGTGGTGCCCTCGCGGCGCGGCCTCTCCACTGGCGGAAGTCTATCGCGCCCTTCGCTGAGGCCAGACGCGGTCCCGCCCGCACTGAAGCGCGGTTAGAGCGTTTATTCTTGAACTCAACGTATTCAGGCAGGGAGTGTCTGCAACAGCCTCGGACACGGGCTGGACCGATGCGCGCCCGAATGGCGACCAGGTGGCGAGCTTCGCTCAGCACTTCCTCATCTTGGGGTGCTCATCGCGCCGTTGATATGT
>DATGER010000046.1:0-9743 GCA_035309865.1 Chloroflexota bacterium | reverse complement strand
ACCTTTCGGATTCCGCGGTTGAGAAGTACGCGACGTCGATCTTCACCAAGATGGGGCTGAGCGAGGAGCCCGACGTTCATCGGCGCGTGGCCGCGGTGCTCGCGTTCTTGGACAGCGGCAGGGCCCGCTCGACCAGATCGTCGCGGCCTTCGCCATAGGACCGTGCGAGGCTGCAGCGTCGCCGCCCGACGTCGTGGGGACTTGACAGCAGGCCTGACCGAGCAAAGATTGGAGCCGCCGTGGGCACGTCGGATCCGCCGCTGCCACCGACTGGGACGGGAGCCCAGGCCGCAGAGCTAGCGTTTCGATCGCTCGAGGATGCACCGCCGCCGCCCGGCGAGTTCGTGCGTGCGACCGGCCGTATAGCTCGGGTTGTAGGCGGCGTCGGACTGGTTGTTGCGGGCCTGTTCCAGCTGATCATCCACGTCGTCGGACCATTTGCTCCAGGCATGGCTCCGCAGCAGGCGCTTGCGGCGATTGCCGCGGATCCGGTCGGTTTCCGCGTGGAGGCCTATGGCGCCGTGCTCTTGCCGGCATCGGCTGTTCCCGGACTGGTGGCGGCGCTTGGCATTCCGCTCCGGCGGGGACGCAACTTCGTTTACGTCGGCGCCACCCTGACCTTGATCGGCTTCCTTGGACATGCCATCGCTGGCATGGCGCCCCTCGCCTACCTGCCTTTGGCCAATTCGGGACTGGACCCTCGTGTGGCGGCGACCCTGGTGCAGCCGATCTGGTCCCTCTACTTCCCGGTCGCGGTCCCGTTGCTTCTCACCATCTACGTCGGCTTGCTGCTGTTCATCGTCGGACTGTGGCGTGGGAACTGGCTGCCAATCTGGATCCTGGTGCTGTACGCAATCGCGTTTGTCCTGGCGACCTCTCTCGGCAACTTACTGAGCGGACCTCTCGACGTCGTCCGAACGCTGCCGCTGGTGTTCGTTTTGGGTTGGATCGGCATCCTGATGGTGCGCGCGGGATTGGGTGGACCGCTCGACAGCAACGACGCTAGGTCGCAGACGCGGAATCCATCTCCCTGAGGAATGCGAGGACCGCGGCGACCCTGCGGTCGATCTCCGTCTCTTCAGATAGGTTCAGCTTCGAGAAGATCGCCGACACGTGTTTCTCGACCGTCGATTCGGACATGTAGAGAGCGCGCGCGATGGCGGGATTGGTAAGCCCTTCGGCCATCTTGGTCAGCACCTCCAGCTCACGTGGGCTCAACGCACGGAGTGCCGACCCCTCCTCGCGTTTGCGTCGCACCAGCAACGCCTCCACCACCCTGGAGTCGATGACTGAGCCGCCCGACACAACCGCCTTCAGCGTTCGGAGAAGGGCATCGAGATCACTGACGCGCTCCTTCAGCAGGTAGGCGAGACCTGAAGTGCCGTCCTTGAGCAGCTCGTAGGCGTACAGCTCGTCCGAGTGCTGCGAGAGCACGACGACTCCGATCCCAGGGTGCTTCGAACGAATTGCCCGCGCACCGTCGATCCCCTCCAGATGGTGCCCGGGCGGCATCCGGATGTCGGTTATGACGGCGCCCGGCCGGAAGCGATCAACCGCGTCCACGAGGTCAGCGGCATTGCCCACGGCCGCCACCACCTCGATCTCACCCGAGTCCTCGAGCAAGCGGCGCGTGCCCTCACGCACCAGGTAGTTGTCCTCGGCGATCACGACACGCAGCTTCTCAGGCATTGGTGGGCAGCAACGCGGTGACGGTGGTTCCGGAGCCAGGGCAGCTCGAGACCTCGAGCCGGCCGCCGAGGGCCGCTGCACGGTCCTCCAGCCCACGCAAGCCGGACGGCTTTACGGCTGAAAGGTCAAAACCGCGGCCGTCGTCCCTCACGCTGAGCGCGAGGCAATGGTCCTCGGCTCGGATTCCGACTGTCGCGCGAGCGGCGCCGGCGTGCTTGAGGACGTTGGCAAGCGCTTCGCAGGCGATGAAGTAGCCGGCTGCCTCCACGGCTTCCGGGTAGCGCCGCTGGCGGACCTCCGGGTCGGCCTCGATGACCACCTGGAGCGGCAGGTGGTCGGCCCGGCTACGGAGGGCGGCGATGATCCCGCCGTCGGTGAGCACCACGGGATGGATGCCGGAGGCAAGCTCTCGCAGGTCGTCCAGCAGCCGGCCGGCGTCGGCCTGCACCTCGTCCAGCGTGCCTGCGGCCAGCGCTGACTGACGGTTCACCTGGTTGCGCGCCAGCCGCAACTTGGCCATCAACGCCACGACCTGCTGCTGGACTCCGTCGTGGATGTCGCGCTCGAGGCGTCTGCGCTCCGCATCCTGGGCAGCGACGATCCGTCGCCGCGACTCCGCAAGCTCCTCCACGCGTGCCTCGAGGTCGGCGGTCAGGCGAAGGTTGCGGACCAGGAGACCCGCCTGGGCGGCAACGTCCGCCAGCAGCCGCTCCTCTGCGGGCGTCGGGGTTTCAGCGCGCTGGATGACCAGCTCCCCGAGTCCCTTCCCCTGATAAGTGATCGGAACTGAGTGCCCGCCGACATCCTCCCCGCCCGCCGGCCAGCGCGCCGCCAAATGGCGTTGGCTGCCCGCTTCCATGTAGACCGCGGACGCCGCCGCTCCTGTCGCCGCGCCAGCCAGCTCGAGCAAGCGCGAGAGCACCTGCTCGGTGGAGGCCGAGGCGGCGACCATCTGGGAGATGTGGGAGAGCACCGTGTTCGGGTTCGTACGGCGGCCGAACACAAGGCGGTCGGCAAGCGCCTGGACCCGCAAACGTACAGGCTGGAAAGCGATCGCCACGACCGCGGTGGCAAGCACGCTGAGCAGCAGGTTCGCCTGGGTGGCGGCGCCGATCAACGTCCCGACTCCAACGACCAGGAGGACGTAGGCGGCCGTGATGAAGAAGGCCAAACCCGCGTACACGATGGTCTTGCTGATGACCGCATCAAAGTCGTAGAGGCGGTAGCGCAGGATCGCGACCGCCACGGCCACCGGCAGACCGACCATCAGCCCCAGCATCGTCAGCGCCCAGAGCGCGTCGGCCACGGGACGCTCGCGCTGGACAGGTGGCAGGTAGCTGAGGACCATCACCACCACGACCCAGGTGGCGACGTACGCCAGCACCTTGAGCTGCTGGCGCTCGTCGCCTCGGCCCTTCCGCCAGCGCCAGATCGGTGCCAGCGCGCAACCCACGACGGCGAGCAGGTAGAGGCCGTCGACCGGTGCATAGAGAGCCTTGATCGGGCCCGCCAGGGCCGTGACTCCAATTGGGTTTGGACCCAGAGCCGGTGATCGCGGGGCCAATCGAATGCTTCCCGGCGCCAGCATGGCGAGCAGGCACAGGAGGGCGGCGCACCCGATGAGCACGCAAGCCAGGGTCCACCACCGGCCAGAGGGCAGCCGGCCGGTGGGGAAGAGCAGGAGCGTCATCGGCAAGGCAGCGAGGACGATCCAGATCAGCCAGCTGAACGCCCAAGCCGCCCAGATGCCGAGCGGCAGCGATCCGGGTGCGAGGATCAGCGCCACGTAGGAATAGGTGCTCGCGGATAGAGAAGCCGCCGCCGCGAGGCCGGTTCCGAGCATCAGCCATCCCACTCGGTTGCCGGATTGCCTCAGAGAGATCAGTGCACCAATCCCGGTGTAAGTCAGCGCTCCCGACAGCACTATGAGGAACGGCACCGAGCCGTCGTGCGGGTGGGTAAGGAGACCTACGACCGGGCCCGCGGCCAGCAGCACAGCCGCCGCGACGGCGGCCCAGACCAGTCGCGTTGAAAGGCGGGCGGACACGGCACTCGCATGCTGAACCATCGGTCGCGACAAGTCGAGGTGGCGGGCCGCTATCCGAAGGTGCGGCTAGCCGCCATCTGGAGGTGCAGGCCGCCGTCGGAAGATCGGAGGAGGGCCGGGTTCCAGGTCGAGTGTGGCAAGAGGAAGCTGACCCACGTTATGGATACACGACTTCAGCGACTCGGCGGCATTGCAGCTCTCTCCGGATTCGGGGCAGTGGCCTTTCAACTCTTCCTCTACTTCGTCTACATCCCCAGCCTCGGGTTCTCGATCAACGACATGAACGGCGATGTCCAGACCCGCCTCAGGCTGCTCAACGCGGCGCGGACCGCCTTTCTCTGGGACGGCCTGATCCTCTTCGCCTTCTTCTCGTTCCAGTTCGTGTTGGTGCATGCGCTATATGTCCGGCTACGCGATTCGGCACCCGTGCTCAGCCTGCTCGCGGCCGTCTTCGGCTACGGGTCGACCGCTCTCCTCGTGCTGGAGCAGGTCCGCGTGTACACGCTCGCCAAAACGGTCGGCAAGCTGATCAGCGCGGATCAGATGACTTACGTCAGCCCGAATACGGACTTTCTCCGAGGGATGCTGGAGAACGGCTCGTTGCTGCTGAACATCCCCTGGATCGCTCTGGTCTGCATCGCCTCGCTTCGGAACCGCGAGTTGACCCGACCTGTGGCGTACCTCGGCATCCTGGCCGCCGCGTGGAACGTCCTGATCGCGGTCGGCGTACTCCCGGGCGGCGCAGGCCCGAACCCGCCCGGCACGCTGCTGGTTATCGCGGTGGGCGTGGTCCTGCTCGTCCGGCCAGACCCCAGGCGCACCAGGGCGGTGCGGCCAGTAGCGGAACCGACTACCGCCTGAGCCCTGGTTAGCCGTCCGGAGCACCTGGGCCACAAGCCCCGACTCGATGTGGTGGTCCACGGCGTCATGAAACGAAGGCGCCACCACGAGCTCGAACATGCTGGGGTGGCCGGGCTAAAGCCTGATGAAGATGGCGCCCAGGAGGGCGGCGTGGCCTCGCGTGTGCGCCCAGCCCAGGAGGGCCTCTACCACCCTAAGCTCGGACTCGATGCGGCATAGAGCCTGGCCTGATCAGCCCACTAGCCCACTCTCATAGGCGAAGATCACCACTTGCACGCGGTCGCGGAGCTCAAGTTTCATGAGCAGCCGGTTGACGTGTGTTTTGACTGTCGTCTCGGCGACACGAAGCTCGGATGCGATCTCGGCATTAGAGAGGCCTTGAGCGATCAGTCGCAGCACATCGAGTTCCCGTTTTGTGAGCTCGGCCACCGCGCTTCGGGATGCTCGAACCGAACGCCCGCGGGTGAAGCGTTCCACCAGCCGTCGCGTGACTGCGGACGCCAGAAGTGAATCAGCGCCCTTCGCGGCCTGCCGCACGGCAGCCACGATCTCCTCTCCCGACATGTCTTTCAGCAGGAAGCCGGACGCTCCCGCGCGTAACGATTCGAAGACGTAATCGTCGAGGTCGAACGTAGTGAGCATGAGCACTCGAGTGGCTGGGCTGTGCGAGAGAATCTGCTTCGCCGCTGCGATGCCGTCCTGCCCTGGCATACGCACGTCAAGCAGCAGGACGTCTGGATTCTCATGCTTCACCATTTCTACGGCGCCGCCGCCGTCAGCGGCCTCGCCAACAACCTCCACATCCGGCTCGCTCTCGAGGATCATGCGCAGACCTTGGCGAACCAGCTCCTGGTCGTCGGCCAGCACCACGCGGATCATGGTCCCGCGATCGGTACGGGTGGGAGCCAGCCGTGCACTCTGAAGACACCGCCTGATCGCGACCAACGGACCTGCCCGCCACACCCGGCGACGCGCTGTTCCATACCCCGCAAACCCTGGCCAGGTTGCAACCGAGGCGGAACGGCGTTCGCGCCGGCCGGGTTGGAGACGCTTATTTCGAGACCGCCTCCAGAGCGGCGGACGGTTACTGTCACTGGCGCACCGGGCGCGTGCCTCAGCGCATTGGTGAGCGCTTCCTGCACCAGCCTGTAGGCTACGGCGCGCGTTTCCGGAGCGAGTTCGTCGACGGCGGTCTCGACTATCAGCTCAACTGATGCTCCAGCCGTCCGCGTGCCCTCGACAAGCTCATAGATGGCGGCCAATCCAGGGGATTGGGGCGGAGGAGAGCCGCTGACTTGAGTGGTGGCGAGTCCGAGGCTCAGCTCTCCGAGTCCATCCTGAGCCGCGCGAGCGATCGTTCCTAAGGCCGCCTCCGCCTTCTGTGTGTCGGTTCGCCACAGCCGGCGGGCCGCCCCAGCCTGAAGGGCGATCACCGTCAACGTGTGGCCGACGGCATCATGCAATTCACGAGCCAATCGGGCTCGTTCCACCAATACCGCCTGACGGACCGCGGTATCGCGCTCGTCTGCCAGGAGCGTGTTAGTGCGCTCGAGCTCACGCACAAGCTGGCTACGATCGCGAAACACTCGCCCCGCTATCCACGCCAAGGCCAGGAGCGCCAGCGCGCCCGCTTGCTGAGCGCTCCCGAACACGGCCAAAGCTCCAATGCAGGCGATGGCCAGTCCCAGCACTGCACTCCGGGTGCCACCGAAAGCAGCGACGACGAACGCGGGCACCAAGGCCAACGCGATCGCGGAGAACGACTCAACCGGGAGTGGAAGGATGAACAAAGAAAAGAGGGCTGAGACCGACCAAACAACGGAGATCATCACGAGGGGTCGAACGTAAGCCAGCGCAATGGGAGCGGGGATGATCAAACACGCAAGTAGAGCGACCAGGCGCGGTACGCGCAGATGCGACGACGCGTCGATGTCGAGCAGCAGCCCCATGCACATCGCCGCGGCCAGGATTGCCGTCCAGGGCAGTGCGGCCTCTCCCGCAAGAGATGGCTCGTGGTGATCATCGACCGCGTGAGCCGGGGACGCCTGCGAGGCGCTTGAGACGGGCTCGCCGTCGGAGAGCGTGACCACCACGCGCCTGGTCTCGGCCAGCAACCTTCGCGCCGTCCGCTCGATCATGGCCACACTTTGAGCCCGATTCGGCGTGCTGGGGTTCCGGGCGTCATCCGTGAGCGCGATCATGCCTTCGATCCCGACCACAAGAGCTCGGTTCAAGTCCGTTGCTATCTGCAGCCTCTCCAATGCCAGCGCCGCTTCTTCGCGGTGCCTGCGCTCTTCGCGCAGCTCCCGCTGGCGCTGCTCGAGCCGTGCGACAAGCTGAGTCCGACCACGCACCAGCCGGCCGGTGACGGTCGGCGCGGCGACCACGAAGACAGCGAAGAAAGGAAGCGTACTGCTCAGCGAGTAGCCGTCCGGCCGAACCAGGCCAATAACCGTGACCAGCCAGACAGGAAGGGCTGCTCCGAGAGCCAGTTGGCGCCGACCGGCATGTGCGCCGAGAGAGTAGGAGGCGAGCATGAGCGCCAGGATGGGCACGGCGGCGGCTGAGGACCCGCGGGCGCCCGCGGGCAGGAGGGCACCCGCGAACCAGCCGAGCGCACGGGAAAGCGTGATGAGGGTGACCGTGAGCAGAGGACGTGAGCGGCGACAGGCAAGGCCGCTGAGCATGAGCAGGAGCGGGGATGGCGCGGCACCGCGCAGCAGCTCTTCGACCGCCGCCGCCGCGGTGAACCCGATCGCCAGCGCCGCGTCCGCGCCGCGATCCCGGGTAAGCCAGCGAGGCAGCTGAGCCGCCACCGCGCCACAGTACGGCTGATTCGGCCGGCGATTCGTCCTCCTCAGGGAGGAGTACTGGAGATCGATACAAGATCGACCCGCAGGATGGCGACATGGCGTCGGCATGGGCCTAAGGTCCGGTGATGCTCGGAGCCGGGACCTGAAATGGGAGGAGATGTCATGCGGACTGACCAAGCAGAGGGCAGCCGGCGCTCCCTCTTGGGGAGGCTGGCGGGGGTCGCCGGCGTCGCGATCGTCGTCGGGTCTTTCCTGCCGGTGGTCGGGGCTGCCGGAGCCGGCCCGTTCTACAGTGGCTTCTCAGCTGAGCAAATCGTGACCTGGGTGCGAGAGAACGCAGTTGCTCTCAACGTTCATGGCTTCGCGATAGGCCTCAGTCAGACCGTCTTCGCACTCTTCATCGTCCTGCTCGTGGCGGCCGCTGCCGGGCGCGGCCTGCTGGCCGTGATCGCTTACCTGTCGGCCGGTGCGGCTGTTGCGACCGATTGGGCTACTTCCGGCGTCTACTTCGCGCTGGCTGATGCAGGGCAGCACTCCGGGTCAGACGCCGCCGTGATCGGACTCTTCAGCCTTGCCAAGATGATGGCGGCGTCCGACGGCGTTGAAATCGGCCTGGCCGTGGCGGCTGTCAGTGTTCTAGCCATGCGGTCTCGCGCACTGCCTATGCCGCTGGCCTGGCTGGGGCTGGCGGCCGCAGCCTATCTCATATTCGAGGCGCCGGTGCAGATTGCCATCAGCCAGAGCGCCGTTGGACGGCTGGCCGGGATCGGTGGGGTTCTGGGCCTGCTCTGGATCCTGGCGGTCGCGATCGTTTTGCTGATCAAGCCGGTCTGGGGCCCGTCACCGATGCAGTCGGCTGCCACGGCGACAAGCTGAGGTCGGTGTCGGCTTGCCCGGAGCCGGCTGCAGCTGGAAGTGGGCGCCGGTCTCGCTCACTGGCCGAACGGACGGCGGGCTCTGGACGCGCTTGGCATCACGAACCTGCCGGGCTGCGCCGCGCGCCGGATCGAGATACGGACCTGGCGCGGCCGGCTGGTCACCGTGCCGCCTCCGGAGGAGCTCAAGGGCATTGATGCTCGATGTGATGGAACGCGCCTCACGCGAGAAGTTTCCAGGCGTTCGACTTGTGCAGGTCGCATATCACCATCGCTCACTCAGCCTCTACACGAAGCTCGGGTTTGAAACTCGCGAGACTCTCTCAGCGATGTATGGCCCAGCGCTGAACTCCGCCATTCCAGGGCACGCTGTACGGGCCGCGACGGGCAACGACGTTGAGGCCTGCGACATCCTCTGCCGGTCGATTCACGGGCACGACAGGCATGGCGAGCTCCTCGACGCCATTGCGCAGGGCAAGGCAGATCACCCAGCTTCGCGCGGGGTTTTGAATGCGAAATCGGCGTCGGCCCGCAGGCCGTTCGGGCTGCGTTCTCAGTTACACCAGGTAAGAAGTCAAGGAGGGCGGCGCGGCCGCCCTCGCGCAGACCTCAGTTGACCGACGAACCCTGCGTCTGCCTGGCGTAGTACGTGTACGGGTAGGCGCCTGAGACCGGTTGTAGCCCTCGCTGTCCGGGCCCGCGTCGCCATACGCGATGTTCGCCATCCCGTTGCTGTCCACCGCGACGCTGATGAAGTCGAGCAGGATCTGGCCGTCGTCGCCGGCCTCGGTTCGCACGATGCCCTGGGTGCAGACCCAACCCAGCCGCATCGGCTGCGTCGAGACGAGCGTCTGGGCGAAGGTCGGAGTCGCCGACGTGGCGTTCAGGCTCTGCGCCATGTAGACGTTCCAGTTTCCGGTGACGTCCATCGGGCTCGAAGCGTTGGCGCTGCCGACCCACACCGTGTCGACCTTGCCCGGCGAGCCGGCTGCGATCCACGGCAGCACATTGCTCTTCAACCCGGAGCTCACGGCGGCGGGGGTGCTCCAGATCTGGGGGCAGTTTTGATTCGGCAGCGCTCAGGTGGGTTGCCCGGCTTTCGCGCCGGGCAACCCTGGTTTAACTGTGGCTCAGGCGTGACTCGAGACGATGTTGCAGAGGAAGACGATTCCGGTATCGATCTCGAAGTGGTTGGCTCCCGCGGGGTTGATCGGCAGGAACATCCCGCCCGCCTCACCGGCGTCGAGCGCGGCGGCGCTCTTCACCGGCGTGAAGCTGCGACCTGTGAAGAAAGCCGGGTTGTAGATCACCACGAAAACGTGCCAGAAAGGATTGAAGGCACCCGCGGTCCCATTGACGCCGTAACCGGGGGCGCCGCTGATGACGTGGTCGTGGTAGGCGAGCGGCGGCGGGACGCCTGGGTGGAAGCAGGGATCGCACTGAGGCGCGTACTTGTTG
>DATGER010000045.1:0-12846 GCA_035309865.1 Chloroflexota bacterium | reverse complement strand
CGCACCAGTCTCGCTCGAACCAATCCTCGCTGCCGACGTGGTTCGACCAGGTGTTGGCAGCCACCATCACCGTCGGGTACCCCGCCCGTCTCGCGGGAAGGTGCACACCCACCTGACCACCCGGCCGCGCACACTCGCGAGCGAGCGAAATGGAGACCAGTCCTCCATAGCCCGGGCAGGGCGCGCGGAGGCACGGCGCGAGGCCGGGTCGAGCCTCCGCTCGTCAGCCGCTCGCCGGCTGGCGACGTTCGTGGCGCGACAATCCAGCGACGCTGCGGGTTCCGTCCTGCTTTGCAGCACTGGCCAACTCCACTCGATTGCCCGCGACGGCTCTCCGGCCCTCACCGGGCGTTGCGAGTGTAGAGCCCCTGCCGCGGCTTGTCACTGGCCGCCGCGCGACCCTCAACCACCATCGCCGACACCGATCCAGCGGGTCAGCATGCGACCGCGTAGAGCCAGCCCCCGCGTTCGCGGCCCTCATCGTCCGCGGCGTCGACGAGTCATTCGCCGCCGGCCAGGCAACCGGCTCCTGCCCCATATTCGATTCCGCCTAGGTGCCTGCATACGGCATCGGGCTCTTCCAACGGCTTGATCACCTGTGTGACGCACTCGATGCCGAGCTCAAGGCGGTGCAGGATGGCCTCGGCCGCGAAGAAACCAACCTGGCTAGCTACACCGATCAGCTCGCCCGACCGTTTGCGCATGAAGAGGCGCTGCTCTCTGCTCAGCGCGACCTTGCGCGCATCGACCGCAGGCTCACCCACCATAGTGGCTGGAGCGGTCCACCTGCCTCGAAGGAGCTCGGCTTCAAACCGCGCAGCCTCTTAAAAAACGTGCCCTCTCCCAGCAGCCCTGGAAGACGCCTGTCGCGGAGTGGGTCCGCGAGCTGTACGCCGAGCGCCAACGCTGTAGCGAGCAGCGTCGGCACCGGCGCGAACGGACGCCGAAGTCAATACGGCACCTGACAAACGCGGACCCTTCACTGGCGACTCCGCAACGCCTGCAGACATCTGATGACTCGCCAGTGCCGGTGCCGCATCCCCCGGGCATCGGCAAACGGTTGTTATCTGTGACGCGAAATGAAATTGGGCAGCGGTTGGCGCAACGAAACTGGCAGTGACTGTACGCGGTTTCGGACGCGATGTGTCAGTGGCCCATACCGGCTTCGCGGGCGCGCACAATGGCTTCGGCCCGGTCGGCGACCTGCAGCTTGCTAAAGATGTTGGAGATGTGATTGCGGACCGTCTTCGGACTCAGCACCAGGCGCTCAGCGATAACCGCGTTGCTCCAGCCCTGAGCGATGAGGATCAATACCTCACGCTCGCGCTCGCTGAGCTGCGGGAACTCCGGCACGCGTGTCCGCTCGTCGCCGAAAAAGTGCATCAGTCGCTGGGCGATAGCTGGGCCGAACAGAGCCTCGCCTTGGGCCGCGGCCCGTACCACGCGAAGCAGCTCAGTCTCGTCGGCGCCCTTGAGCACATAGCCGCGTGCCCCAGCCCGCATGGCCGCGAACAACGAGTCGTCGCCAGCATGCATGGTCAGCATCACCACCGCGGTCGCCGGCCGCGCCTCCATGATGTGGCGGGTCGCGGCGATGCCGTTCAGATCGGGCATGTTGATATCCATCAAGACCACGTCTGGTGCGAGGCCCTGGACCTGCGCCAGCGCTTCTTCTCCCGTGGCCGCCTCACCTATCAGCTCCACATCGGCGATCGATTCCAGCAGAGCCCGCAGCCCATGTCGGAACAGCGTGTGGTCGTCGACGACCAGGACGCGGGTCCGACGCGGTGCGGTGTCGGCCATTTATCTCCCAGCAGCCGCGATCGGCAACCGCGCCAGGACGCGCGTGCCGCCTTGCGGCCGGGCTGTGACCGTGCACGTACCGCCCAGCTCTTCGGCCCGCTCGCGCATCGACACCAGACCGGTTCCCATCCGTCGGTTCGGCTGAAGTCCGCTGCCGTCGTCGATGATTTCCAGTTCCAGCACTGAGTCAAGGTCAGGTTGGCACGCGCGCAACTGCACCGTGCAGGTCCGCGCATGAGCATGGCGGACGCAGTTGGTGAGCGCTTCGCTGACAATGCGATAGGCCGCCACTTCCACTGCCGCTGGCAGCGCGGGCAGTCCGTCCGGCGCCTCGACCAGTACTTGCACGCCGCTCGATTGTTCGGCATACCAGGCAGCATGCTGTTGGAGGGCGCCGATCAGCCCCAACTCATCGAGCGCTGGCGGCCGGAGACCGTCCACCAGTCGGCGGACATCCTCGACCGCCTCCTGCATCTGCTCTTTGACAGCTCCGACCCGCGCCTCCAAAGCTGGCTGCTGCCCGAGTGTGTTGCGTAAGGCGGCTAGCTGTAGGCCAAGGCTTGCCAGGCGAGGTCCCAGGCCGTCGTGCAAATCACGTCGCAAGCGGCGACGCTCCTCTTCGCGTGCAGCTACCAGCCGTTCGCGGGCGCGCTGCAACTCGGCCGTCAGCGCAACAGCGTGAACAGCGGCGCCGGCCTGGCGAGCCACGTCTTCGAGCAACTGCTGATCGGCTGCGCTTAGCGATTCGCCTGGACGCCGTGCCGCCACCAGCAGTGAGCCGATGGACTCCGATTGATAGGGCAACGCGACCTGCAGGGCGACCGGTGCCGGAGTGCCAGACGCGGCGGCGATCCGCTCACCGTCCGGCGAACGCACACCCAGTGCGACATACGGTACCCGCAGCGCGTCGCGGACCGTCTCCACGATGGCCGACATCAGCGCGTCGGACTCCAGAACCGTTTCCAGTCGCCGCCCGAGCAGCGAGAGTACGCCGTACGGCTCGTCGCGACGTCCATATAGCAAGCGGTTGACGCCGACTTGCAGACGAGATCTGAGCGGCTGAAATAGGACCGCCGCCAACCCCGCCGCAACCAGCGATGCAAAATCTCCGCGTGCTTGGAACAGTAGCCCAACATACCCAACCACCAGGACATAGATGCCGACGATGGCTGCGATGAGCGCGCCGTACACGATGGTGCGGTTGATCAGCAGGTCGATGTCGTACAGCCGGTGGCGCAACATGGCCACGCCGATCGAAATTGGAATGCCCGCGACAGCCGTCGGCCACAGCACCTCATTGAGAAGAAAGGCCAACCAGGTCGGAGGCTGCGTAGGATCGACCCCAAATGCTGGCAGCCAAACGGTGCTGCCGAGGGCGAGAATGACGCCGGCCGCGATCAATGCTGCTGCATAAGCGAACCACTTGAGTTGCAGGCGCTCGACCCCACGTGCCGCACGCAGGCGGGCGAAGACGGAACCGACAGCCGCCAACCACAGCAGCACCCCAAGGACCTGGCCGCCGTTCCACACCACCAGTGCGATATCACCGCCGGAGCCAGACAAGCCCGTCGGATTCGACAGGTCGGGAAAAACCGCCAATGGCCCGCCCTTCAGGGCGGTGGATACGGCCGCTCCGACGGCGACCACGAGGGTGATCCACACCAGTGGCTGCCAGCGCCGCGACGGCGCCCGGCCAGTCGGAAATAGCAACAGGAGCAGCGGCGCGCATGTGAATGCCGCGGCGTTGATGATGTCCGTAGGCCAGGCCACCCAGTTGCCCGCCGGCCAGCCGGCAGTGCTGCCGAACAACGCATAGTGGACATAGCCGTAGCCCAGCCCATTGGTGGCGAGCGAGGCTGTGAAGCCCTGAAAGGTGAGCAACCAGCCGAGCGCATTCTCGGGTTGGCGCGACAGGATGAGGGCACCTACCCCAGCAAAGATGGGGAAGACCAGCATCATCGCGAAGTGGCCGCCGTGGCCGCGCGCAGCGACTGAACCGGAGGTCTCGAACAGGAACATGCCCGTGGCCGCACACCCGACTGACAATCCGAAAACCGTCCAGCCGAGTCGCCGCGCGGCGCGCCGGCTCAGGTGCACCCGGTTGAGCCCGTCGGGCGCCTCAATGGGCTCCAACCGACCGACAGGGCTCGCGACCGTCTGCTGAATGCTCACGCGCCTCGCTCCCGTTACCCCGTGCGAAGGATACTCACCGACTCGGCTCGGACCAGAGCATATAGCCGATCCAGGCCAGCGCCATCCCGAAGAGGAGCGCGCCGAGGAAAAGCACCGGTGGCAACATGCCGGGCGCCGCGGCGGCGATGCCGAAGATGATGCCGCCCACGGTCAGCAGCCCGCCCGCCGCTCGCGGTAGCACCTGCGCGCGGATGACGGCCACGCCCTGCAGCGCGTAGCCGACGGTGAACACCAGACCTGAGAGTGTCCACGCCATAAGCTGGCCAGGCGGTGGTCCGTGCACTGGCAGCGGCTGGTTCAGGCCGAGAAACGGCAGGACGAAGGCCTCGACATCAGTACCGGTCAGGAGGAGTGCACTGCCCACAAACGCGGCAGCGAAGCCGATCACGGAAAGTCGGCCACCTCGTTCCACCTGGCGAGCAAGCAGGCCGATCAAGCCGAACTGAGCCAGGATCATGCCGATTGCTGGGATCCAGTGGACTGGCACCCAGATTGGATTGACGAACCCAGCGGCGTCGTGGTTGGGGTGCAAAATGGGGAAGAATGCGATCAGCACGCCAGCCAGAACCAGGCTGAGACCACTCAGGTTGATCAGGCCAGCCGCTGAAACCGAGTTGGCAGGCACGCTGCTCGCGCGAGCAGGACTGGCAATTGCTGTCGACATGGGTGGGAAACTCCTCGTGACATGCAGTTCAGCGGCGTCCGAGCCAACCGTCCGAAACGCCGGCTCCTTCAAGCATCGCGCCACGCCTGTCTCGCGGTCATGGACCGGTGCCCCAAATGTGGGCAGGACATCCGCCCCATATCCTGGGACTCCGACGCCCGCCGCGGCCTGGACAACGTCCTGCCGAGATCAGGTCGTGTGTCTCACGACATAGGACGGGTCACTGACCGACACTATCCCCACCGCTCTCGCCGTGCAGCGCGCTGAGCGGCCCCGCGTTCTAGCTGGGTCGGGAGCCGCTCTCACATAGCAGGCAATGGCCTATTCTCTGCTACATCCCAGCGCTCACGAGGGACTCCGCGCTCCCAGCTGGGATCTTCACCTGACCGCGCTCGTCAACACATTCCTTGCTACATCGGCCCTGGAGTCGTCCGAATGCCCCGTCGCGTCCTGCCACTGAAGCGCCCGGCTCACCACACTGCAGACGGCTGTCGCGGCGTTCCTCGATCGACCGGATCTGTCGCCGGCCAGTCGGCGGTCGCACGCGCAGACGCTCCAGCGGCTGACGCACGCCATCGGCGCCGACCGGTCTTTGGAGACACTCGATGGTGGCGATGTCGAGACCTTCGTCCAGTCAGCCTGGGGAGACTCGGTGCGCACGAGGCCCGAACGCAGGCCCTCACGGCTGGATAAAGCCTCTCCCAATTTGGAGAGGGAGTCCAACGGCGCAGCGCATTTATGCTTGGTCCGACTTCTCGCATGGCACGTGCTTCGCGCCAAGTTGCGACGCTGTCGTTGCTCACCTCGACCTGGCTGCTGGTTGGCCGGTTCGACCGTCAGTCAATCCGTCGTTATCGCGCAGCGTGTGCCTGCGAGCTGTCTGCCGGCGTAAATTCAAAAGGCGATTTGCGGCACGACCGCGGCGGCGACGAGCGCATTTCAATGTGGTTGCGATGGGTGGCTGCACGGCGCGCCGATCCGGGAATCCGGCTTCGTATCGGCGCATGGAAATCGATGCGCGAGCAGAAGCGCTGCTTCGTTCACCAGGTCGCGTACGATTTCCGCCGCCGACTGGCGGCTGGTAACGAAATTCACCGACTCGCCAGCCCACAGTGGCATCGCGGCGATGTTGCCAGTGGTGAGCACCGTCGGCGTGAGCACCTGCCAGTGTCGTATTGGACTGCTGCGGCGCGGGTCGAAGTAGTCATGACTCGCGCCGATCACTCCGTCGGGGGCGGCACGAGCTGCTTCAATGGCGGACCGCAACACGCGGTGCGGCGCGTCCGGCCAGCCAAGGTCGAACGCTTCCGTGACCTCGGTGTCTTCCGCGCGAGCCTCCACCAACTGTTCGACATACAGCGGATGGGCCGGCGACTCCAGTGCTGCCACGAAGCGCGTGCCGACGCGTACCGCGGCCGCGCCGCCTGCCAGTGCAGTAGCCATGGCGCGACCGCTGCCGATGCCACCGGCAGCAATGACCGGTACCGTTACGCGCCGCAGCACCTGGTCGAGCAGGGTCAGCAGTCCGATCCGGCCGCGGATGTGACCGCCGGCCTCGACACCCTGCGCCACGATCAGATCGCAGCCGACCTGCTCGGCGGTCTGCGCCTCGTCGGCGGAACCAACCTGCCAGCAAGCGAGCGCGCCAGCCGCGTGCACGCGCTCCACAAGCTGTGCGTCAGGAGCGCCGTAGAAGAATTCCACCACTCGCGCCACGGCGGCGGCGGCATCGACGCACGCGGGCTCGCGGAGGTATGGCATCAGGAAATTGACGCCAAACGACCGGTCGGTACCAGCGCGCACGTCCTCCAACAATCGTTGCATTGCGTCTGGTGAGGAGTGAGCTCCTGCCAGCATGCCGAGCCCACCGGCGCGGCACACCGCCACCACCAGCGGAGGAATGGCGACTCCGCCCATGCCCGCCATCTGGATCGGTAGCTCGCAGCCGACCAGCCGCGTGAAATGCGTTTCCATCATGACCGTGCCTCCTGCAGTGGCGCGTGAACGCCGCGATCGACGTGCAGCTGAAGGACGTCCGCTCGAGCGTAGTGGCCCGCCACGTCGAAGCTGTGCTTGGCCCGGATGACGTCGGCCAGATCCAGGTCGGCATACAGAATGGCTTCTTGTTCGTACACCGGCCCGGCAAGGTAGTCGCAGTCGCCAGTTGGCGAGATGATCGCCGTACCGCCGCTCATCAGCCAGTCGGCGTCCGCAGGGAATCCGCTCAAGGCAGGATCATCGATGCGACGCAGCACTTGACAGCAGCTGATTACGAAAATGCGGCCCTCGTAGGCGATGTGGCGCAGAGTCGCCTGCCACGCCTGGCCGGTGTCGGCGGTTGGCGCGATGTGCAGCTGCTCGCCCTGGGCATACATCGAATGGCGGGCGAGCGGCATCAAGTTCTCCCAGCAGATCAGGCCTCCAACGCGCACCCCGTGGATCTCCGCAGTGACCAGCGAGCTGGCGTCGCCCTGGCCCCAGACGGTCCGTTCCTTGTACGTGGGCATCAGCTTGCGCCGGTGCAGAATCAACGTGCCATTCTGATCGAATAGCAGCAGGGTGTTGTAGAGGGTGGCGCGGCTGTAGTCGGCGTCGCGTTCGGTGACCCCGATCGCCACGCCGACGCCAGCCCGGGCTGCCGCTTCACCCAGGCAGTCGGTGGTCGCGTCCGGCACCTGGACCGCATTGGCGTACAGGCGCACGTAGGCTTCGGGCTCCACGTCCGCCCGCCCAGCCCAGAGCCAGACGGGATAGGCTGGCACGAACGCTTCGGGAAAGACGATAAGCTCGGCCCCGTTCACGGCCGCGGCCTCGATCAATGCCAGGGCCTTGTTGACCGTCGCCTCGCGATTGAGGAACACCGGCTCTGCCTGCACGGCTGCGACGCGGAGATGCTGGCTGGACACCGCAAGTCGCCGCTACGCGCTGCGCCCGAGCAGCGCCAGCAGCCGTGTCTGAGGATCGGCGTCCGCATCCACCGGCAGGTCCTCGCCAAACACACCGGCCTTGCGGAACTGGCGCGTCAACTCCTGGGCGATCGGCTGACATGCCGCCACCAGCTCGGGGTCGAGCCGCGTGTCTTGGCCGGTGCCGCTGGCAATGTCCCAGCCGTGGATGAGCGCGTCCATGAAGAGCTGGGCGGCGTAGTCGGCGCCGGAGTAATCGCCGAACGAGAGGTGGCAAATCGACACCATCGCGCCTGGCGCCTCCACGGCGTCCCGGGCGACCTGTACTGAGCGGCGATAGGCGGTCGCCGGATCGTCGCCTGTCAGGTCGCCGTCGAGCGCCTTGCCAACTTGCTCGATCGTCTTGCCCTGGAACAGCTCGGCCGCCCACAGATTCTCGCCAATGATGTGGTTGGCCACCTGTCGCGCGTCCCACGCCGTGCATGGCGTCGAGGCGTGCCAGCGATCATCAGGAACCCCGTCGATGATCCGCTGCGTCGCCGCCATCGCTCGCACATACAGCTCACCGGTAGTCGTCTTCGTCGTCGTCATTACCGTTCTCCCTTCAGGCTGGTTTGCTCGCCGCCGCGACGATCAGTTCGGGCCTGAGTTTCCGACATTTGAGGTCGGCCGACATGAGGAGAACTTCCCGGATTTTGCGTCAGTCTGCGCGGGCAAGGTCGCGAGCCGCGACTGGGAAAGTCTTTTCCTAACCTAACCCAGGTTGTGTCGAACGGCGAAGGCGGCCGCGGCGGCCCGATTATCAGCGCCGATCTTGTTCAGGATCGACGTCACGTGATTCGCCACGGTCTTCTCGCTGAGCGCCAGCGCGGTGGCGATGTCGCGGTTACTCCGCCCGGCCGCCACGCTACGCAACACAGCCAGCTCCCGCGAGGTCAATCCAGCTGGGGCCGGACTACCTGTCGGCCCCGGCTGGGTTGGCAGACCGCGGAGCAGCGCCCGAACGCGATTCAACCGTGGGCCGATTCCCAGCTGAGCGAAAACCGCCGCCGCTTGTCCAAGCAGCTCGCGCGCCGCAAGCGAGCTGCCGCGGCCGCCGCGCTGCAGCGCCAGCTCCGCCTGTGCCACCAGGCAGTCGGCCAGCTCCGGCAGGATCGCGCCTTCGGCGGCGCTCGCGCGGCCCCTTTCAAGATGCTCCGCGGCGGCGGCGTGCTCGTCGAGGCACAAGGCTAGCAGCCCCAGCGACAGGTCAACCTGGAACCAGAAGTACAGCCCGGCGAACGGCAGCAACTGCGGGTAGTAGGCCGCCGCTCGCGTCCGATCCTCGAGCTCGGCCGCGGCACGGGCCATAGTCGCGAGCGCGCAGCCACGTTGAAAGCTCTCCGCGGGCAGGGCTTCGACCAGCTTTTCCTGCTCGTCAAGGTTCGCGCGCGCCGCGCGGCGGTCGCCCAGCGCCAGGTCGCACAAGCCGGCTAGCCCGAGGTGCCAGGCCAGCGAGGACGAACCGAAGCCGCGGTAGGTCGACAGGCCACGCTCGAGCCAGGGCCGCGCAGTGCTTGTGTCGCCTCGAACGTATATCGAGAAGCCGCGATTGACGTGCAGAAATGCCAGAGGCTCCGGCATATGCTCGACGAGCGGCCCCTGGCGATCGAACATCGCGTCGGCGGTGGACCAATCAGCCAGGCAGGTGGCCATGAAGCCAGCCCACGAGAACACGTGGCGCAGCTGGTACTCGTCGTGCGCTTCGCGGGCGAACTTGACGCGGCGGTCGGTCAGCTCGAGCGAGCGACGTACCAGGCCTGCCCAGTGGTAGGCGTTCGCCAGGCAAGCGCACGTCTCGGCCGCCTCGACGAGGTCATGCTCGGTCAGCGCAGTCTCGAGCGCGGTTTCGAGCAGCGGCAGCCCGGTGACCAGGTCATTGCTGATCACGTGCAGCCGACCGAGCGTGCGGCCGGCCGTCGCCTGCAGACGGCGATCCCCGAGCTGGATCGCTTGTGCCTGGGCAGCCGCGGCGACGGTAAGCCCAGACTGGTGCTGGTACAGCGACGAGCCTCGCAGCTCGGCCAGGTCGAGCAAAATACGGACACTTTCCTTGCTGGGCTGGCTCGAGGTCAGCGCGACCGCCTGTTGAAGGGCCTGCTCCGCCTGCGCCAGCGCCTCTCGCCGCCACAGGGCCGAACCCAGGCCGTATGCCGCGAGGCCGGCCCGAAACCGATCACCGCCCGCCTCGAACAGCGCCTGCGCATCGCGGAATGCCGACTCCGCGATTTCCGCGACGCCAGCTGCCAGCGCCGCCCCGCCGAGCAGAAGCAGGATCTCGCTGCGTTCCGGGTTGCTCGTGTCGGCCAGGTTCGCCGCTAGTTGGTACTGGTCGACGGCGTCGTCGAACGCGTAGTCGTCCATCGCTCGGTCACCGGCCTGCCGCGCGTACTGGAGCGCACGCCGGGTGTCGTTGCTGTGTGCGAAATGAAACGCCAGCTCCGCCAGTTGACGAGAAACGGACCGTTGCATTCCTCGTTCGAGCGCCAGACCGGCTGCCTCGTGCAAGCGCTGGCGCGTTGTCGATGGCAGGCGCGCGTACAGAAACTCGCGAATTGTGTCATGGGCAAACGTGAACATGCCTGGGGCGGTCGAGTGGATGAGCGCGCGCTCCTCCGCCATGAGCAAGCGCTCCTCGACCGGTTCGGCATCCTCGTCGAGCACCCGCGCCAGCAGGCCCACGTCGAACGTCCTGCCGAGCACGGCGGCCACACGGAGGGTGTCGACCACGCTCGGATCAAGGCGAGCGACCCGTTGAGCCGCCGCCGCGGTGATCCCTTTGGGCAGCGCGTTCGGCGCGCGCTCGCCGAGTGCCCAGACGCCGGCTTCGTTGCGCACCTGGCCGGCATCGATCCAGCCATGCAAGAGCTCCTCGGCAACGAAAGGGTTGCCCTCGCTGTGCCGCCAGAGGTCTGCCGCGAGCTGGTCATGCAGTCTTCCTCGGAGGTAGCCTTCGCCCAACTCGCGGGTCTCAATCTCCGATAGGGGCGGAATATCCAGCGTGGCGATGAGCAATCGCAGGCGGCCAAGCTCGGCCAGCGCCCGTTGGAACGCCGGGTTGACGGCAGCGTCGCCTGGCCGATAGGCGCCCACGATCAGCAGACCAGCCGACTGATTGCGGCGCGCGACGTGGACAAGCAGGTCCAGCGTGGCGGTGTCGGCCCAATGCAGGTCGTCGAGGAGCAATATCGCCGGTCGAGGATCGGCGATGGCTCTCAGGAAATCGGCCACCGCATCGAAGAGGCGCAGCCGCGCCTGCTCGGGCGCGAGGTGCGGACCTCGCGGGAGGCGCTGAAGCTTCAGCTCGATCTCCGGCAGCAGTCCGGCCAGCAGCTGCGCACCCGCACCCAGCTGGCGCTGCAGCACCTCGGGTTTCGAGGCGCGTACGTACGCGCCTAGCGCTTCCAGGAACGGCAGGTACGGCGGCATGCCCTCGGCTTCGAGGGAGCCGCCGCGCAGCACCGTCAGAGCCCGCGCCTCGGCGTGCTCGGCCAGGCGGCCGAGAAGCCATGTCTTGCCCACGCCCGGATTGCCAGACAGATAGACGCCGCCGCCAGGGCCGTGCTCCGCTCGCGAGAACTGTTCGCTGAGCCAGGCCAGCATGGACCTGCGGCCGCCAGGCTCAGCGATCCGAAGCGGATCCAGACTCGTCGACTCCACGCAGGACTTCTCCCCAATGCGCCGCAATGGCGCTCCCGCGCCTAGCTGTGCCAGCGACGGGATTGAACAGAGGTGGGGCGAGCTTGTCCAGCCCTCTGCCGCTATACCCTCAACAGGCTGTCGTGGATTTCTCGCGCCAGCCGATTGCGCTCCTCGGCGACTGCCGCCTGACGGACCTCCTGGTGCAGGGCTTGCAATTCCTCGTGCGCGATGCGCAGATCGTCGTACAGCGTCTGGATAGCGTGCTTCGCCCGCTCCTGTCGAACGATAGCCAGGCTAAGGACGACCGCTACGGCGTACGGGGCAAGGAAGAAGGACAGATAGTTCGGAAAATCGCCGAGGTGATCGGGCCACGCCCCTGGCGCGATATTCATGCCATATGCCAACCACACCAGCAGGCTTGCCAGAAGACCCTCGCGCTCGCCGAGTAACAGGATCGCCCGGCCGACTGGCAGCAGGTAGATCAGCGTGGGGCGAATGAGGGTGCCTTGCGCGCGGACCACCAGCCCGCAGAGCACGATCTCCACGAGCAGCCAGCCGAACCCTCGCAAACGCGACGCGGTGACGGGCGGAGCGGTCTGGTCAACCAGAGCCGTGGAAGCCACGAGCAGCGTGTACGTGGTGACATAGCCGAGCGTCAGGCCTCCGGAGGGCGGCGACACCAACCCCAGCACCCATACCGCGGCCGGCACTACCAGCCCGGCGCGCTGAACCAGGCGTCGATCGTCTGTCAGGTTGGCCCTCCCGGGTGTCAAAGGCTATCAGTGGCAGGCCGGTATGCAAGTGACTCAATCACCGGTAGGCATTCGCCATGTGACTCCAGTCACCTGCGACCCTTAGAAACGCAGAAGAGCAGTCCGTCACGTGGCGGGAATGCCAACAGGCGTGGCCTGGTGCGCGGCATCTCGCGCCAGTTCGTCGTGTGCACGTCCCATGAGCGCGCTGGCCAGGCTCGCCGGGACATGCGGCCGCAGCGCAGCGTCCAATCCATACGCCAGCCCACTCTGCGACACGAGACCGAACAACTCGACCACGAAGAAGGTCTTGTCGACGTATGCCCCGTGCGACACGAACGAGCTGCTGCGGCGGCTGGGCCGGGGGCGACGACGCCGCGGCCGCCTACGCGCGTAAGGCTGCCCTGGCGCCCAGAGCCGCCGAGCGGGATTTCCTCAGGCTTGGCGGCCGGGGTTCGCGCGAATCGCGAGCGACGGGGACAACTCAGCCTTAGCGGACGAAGTAGGGCTGCGGCGTGCCGGATTCGGTGTACTTCTGCAGGCGACCGAGGCACTGGCCCCAGGTAAACGCCGCCGACGGCATCTCCGCATCGTCAGCAGCAAACCCGGCGTGCATGAACAACACCCGGGTGCCAGCGTTTGCAGGGGCGTCGGAGAGTTCCCACCGAACCTCGGTGCCGACCCAGTGGGGCGGAAAGCTCTGCGCGCGCCAGACCACCCGCGTGGCGGTCGACTCGTCGATGCGGAGATCGAACGGCAGCGGTGCGGCGGCAAACGACGGCTTGACCATGCCACCGACACCAGGCGCAACCTCGACGGTATCGGTCCACCAGCCCGCGAGGCCGGT
>DATGER010000044.1:0-3547 GCA_035309865.1 Chloroflexota bacterium | reverse complement strand
GAATGCATGACAGATGATGCGGTTGATTGAGTGAGACATCTTGCCGCGGTTTTCGAGCGACGCATCGCCCATCTGGCCCGCCGCGTCCCGCCCCTGTACGTCGACGATACGCCGCATTGCCACTGCTCGGCTGGTGCTCACAATCACTCTGCCGCCCGGGCACATCGGTCCGTGCTTTTCCTTTGGCCCGTCTGGACGTACGCAACCCGCTGCCTAGTGGGGCACGCGGCCATCGGCGTGTGCGGTGCGATGTCACACCGGTGCCGGACCGTCGAGTGTGTTTGACAGCCCAGGGCTTCGATCCGTCGGCGACGTTTGCCGGTCATCTCGGACTGTGCTCAATGCGCGAACGGGCAGCAGCGATCGGCGGCACGCTAGATATTCGCAGCACCCCGGCCACGGGACGCTCGTCAGCGTGCACGTGCCGGTCAACGCGACCGGCTAGCGTCGATCAGCTCGGCGGCCATGAGATGATTCCGTTCCTCATCGCTGCGCCAACGATGCGCGTGCCAATGGTGCTACGAGACTCGCCGAACACATACCTGGCTGCCCGAGCGGTCTTCCTGCTTCTTCAGCGCCGAACATTTACTAACGGGCTTCGCCGGCCAGAGCATTGCTGATAATGTACGAACCGTTGCGCTACCCGGGCTTGGACTCAGCCCGCCACCACCGGCGTCTCGGTCCTATCGGCCGCCGTGCCGATCACGGCGGGGCCCACCCTGTTACCCGCGCGAGGCCTCCCAACCCCACCCCGCCGAGTTCCACCCCGTCCAGGAGCAGCGGGTGGCGCTCTTCGCCCCAGTACCGCTGAGCCGGCCCAAGCACTCGGACCGGCAGCCCCAGTTGGCGATAACGTGCGAGCCACGCTGCGTTGGCCGCGCCGCAGACTCGGTGCAGGCCCCGGCGGCGCACCTCCAACCAGCAGTGGGCCAGCAGCGCCACGAATACGGTGTGTCGACGCGAACGGTACGGCGCTGCGACGATCGCCCGCCTGAGATCGACGACGCCCTCTCGCGACTCGATCTCCAATCCGAACTCTTGCTCGAGGGGCAGCGGCTGCAACGCCTCCGGAAACACCAGCCGGGCTGTGGCGGCCAGCGTTCCATCGTCCCAGCCCGCCGTGCCGAGCGTGTTGGACGTCAACTCTAGCGGGACCCTTACCTTTTACTTCGCCGAAACACCGCCAGCGCGCAATTTCGCCACGCCCTCCTCCTTTGCCAGTGGCGTCGCGGTCGCCACGCACACAGTGCGCTTGCAGGACGTCATCGCCGCGCTGGTCGGCATCGATCCAACGCGCGGGGTGGTCGATGGAACCGGCGCGCTGTGCCAACTAACCGCAACCTCCTTTCGTCTGGCCGGCGAGGTCCGCCGCCTCGGTCATCAGGGACTGATTCAGAGTTTCTCGAGCCACGGCTGGACGCAGCTCACCAACCCCAGCCCGCCCCAGTCATTCACACAGTTCGGCGGCCACACCGCAACGATGGGTGACGCGCGCTGCGGGGGATAGATCAACGCGCTCGCCCAACCTTTGAGGTTCGCCGGGCGTGGAGTGTTGTCCAGGCGGCTGGTCCAGACGTAAGAAAATCCATCTTCGGATGGATTGCATGCGTCCCACGACTCGCCTAATGTGCCAGGCGTGTCCAAACTGGCAGTCATGGTTAAGGGCCGCGCGCAGCCCGGCAAGCGCGACGACATCCGCAGGCTGTTCGAAGCGCACCTTGCGCCGCGCGCACTTGCGAATGCACAACAGCCCATAGTGGTGTGGTGTGCGGACAACCGTGATCCAGACGCGTTCTATCTGTGGGAGGTGTACGACGATCCGACGGCCATGGAAGCGAACGACCGCGCGCCGTGGTTCGGCCAGTACATGGTCGCGGTCGGTCCGCTCCTTGAAGGTCAGCCCGAAGTGACCACCGCTACGCCACTGTGGCTGAAGCCAGCTATTCCCTGAACCAGTGCTGGCGATTCCATGCCGCGGCAACGGCCGTCCGATTCGGCAATCCGGTCCGGGCCAGGATGCGATGGACGTGGTCCTTGACGGTGGCGGTCGTGAGCCATAGGCGTGCGGCAATTTCTCGGTTCGGCAGGCCGGCCGCGACCCAGGCGGCCACTTCACGCTCCCGCGGGGTCAACGTATCGAAGCGCTGCGATCGACGAGCACTCGGCAATCGCAAGATCACCAGTGGCTGGTCGAGCCCCTCAAAGTCGATTGTCATGGAACTGTCGCGGGGTAGGCCGGCCGCGATCGACATGAGGTCGGGAAGCGGCAAAGCTCGGGCATCGCGGTCAGAACTGGCTGCCGCAAGCACGCCTGACAGCCGCCCTCGCAACTCCGCGCTCAGCACAGTGTCGACCGTACACTACGGCTGCGTCGAGAGGCCACTGGTGACCGAACGGGATCTGATCGAGCGCTACTTTCAAGCGATGCGGACCGGGGCCATTGCAAGCGATGAGATCATTGGTCTGTTTGTGGAGGAGGCGGTGTACGTCGAGCCGTTCGGCGGCACGCCGATGGAGCACGTCGGCACGGACGATATCCGCCGAAACTTCATCGAGTCGCAACAGCGTGCACCCGCGGATATGACCCTCACACTGGACCAGGTGGACATCGAGCCCGACTGCATTCGGAGTGTGTGGACGTGTACGTCGCCCGCATTTCCACACCCGATGCGCGGTCAGGACCTATGGACGATTCGCGACGGCAAGATCCACCGCCTCGAGACGAGTTTTCTCACGACTCAAATGAGCACCGTTGACGACTACCTCGTGAGCCTGCATCCATCGCAGGCGCCAGTGGTTCGCGCGTTATGCGAGGTTATCCGGCGGGCCGCGCCCGATGCCCGCGAGTCCATCAAGTGGGCACAGCCGGTGTGGGAAGTGAATGGCCCGGCGTGCTCCGTCAAAGCGTTCAAGAATTACACTAACGTCAACTTCTGGCGCGGCGCCGAGCTTGCAAAACGCGCGGATCGGGATCGCTCGCTGCTGGGCGAAGGCGGCCGAATGCGCCACATTCGCGTCGAAAGCATAGACGATGTTCGTGAGGAGGCACTCCAGCACCTGGTCCGCGCGGCGGTTGAACTCAATCAACGCTTCGGAAACCCAACGCGCGGCGAAGCAACGCGCGCCCGTGACTGAACCGGTCTTATGCAGTTCAACGACGATAAGCTGAGCGCGGCATCAAGGTGCTCGGACCGCTGGACCCTGCCCGAAACGGTCTGGTTGGTGCTGGCCATCATCATCCTCGACCAGCCGATCAGCCGCGCCGAGATCACCGCGCGCCGCATGGCCGAATGCGATCGCCAGGTCCAGGTTCTGCTGCGGCATCGCCTGATCCGCGAAGAGCCGCGCGCGGCTGTGCCTGGCCGCGGCATCCCGCTGGTCACGACCGACCTGGTGCTGCGGCGCTTCGGCGTGGGCTGGATAGGCAACCTCCAGCAGCAGCTGCTGGCCGCGGCCGCCGAGCGCGAGCTTCAGTCGAGTCCGGACACCGTCCTCGCGTGATTGGGACAGTTCGCACGGTTGCCGCTTCTACCTACGGATTCGCCCG
>DATGER010000043.1:0-6094 GCA_035309865.1 Chloroflexota bacterium | reverse complement strand
CCAGCGAATGCCGCGGGCTTTGACCCACTCGGCAAATTCGCGGGTCGGGCCCGGGTGCTTGATGAAGTAGCGCGTCTCGTCCGGCTCGATCGGCCCGCACTCCGCCGTCCAGTTGGACGGGTAGAAGCGGTGGTACCCGGTGTGGATGACCAGGATGTCCCCCCGCTCGATGGTGATCCCGGTGTGCTGTTCCCAGCGCTCGAAGTGCGCAGGTCCGTAGATCTGATAGTCGCCGACACCCAGCTTCTGGAGGTCGACGACGCACGCCGGCCCGACGAGAAAGTCGATCGGCAACTCGCCGATGCCTTTGGCGCTGGTGACGAAGTGGTTCGGGGCATCGAGGTGCGTGCCGACGTGCAGGGTGGACGTAATCTCCATGCCGCCGACGCCTTCGAACGCCACGCGTTTGACCCACTTGATGCTCGGCCCGTCGTAGCGGGCGAAGCCGGGCGTGTTCACGTCCCAGTTCTGGGACAGGTCCAGCAAATTCAGCGGCACGGGCCCGCCGCCTGCCCCGCGCAGCGCAGCGGAGCGTGGGGTGACCATCGGCAGATGGTAGCAGGGGCTAAGCTGTGGGCCGTGTTGATCGGGGTCGATGCGAGCCGCGTGACGCGGCCGAACCGGACCGGCACGGAGAACTATTCGCTCCACGTCCTGCGCCAGTTGCTCGCCCAGGACCAGCGCAATGCGTACCGTCTGTATCTCAGCCGGCCGCTCGTCGACGGGCTCCTACCGTGCGGTCCGCGGACCAGCAGCCGGCTCATCCAACTACCGCGCCTCTGGACGCAGGTCGGGCTGTCGACCGAGATGCTGGTCAGTCCCCCGGACGTGCTGTTTGTGCCCAGCCACGTGCTGCCGCTGGTCACGCCGTCGCGGTCGGTGGTGGTGGTGTACGACGTGGGCCATCGGTACTTCCCGCGCGCCCACCTACTCACGGAGTGGCTGTACGTCGAGTGGGCGATTCGCCGCCACGTGCGGATCGCGACTCGCCTGCTGACAATCTCCGAGGCCACCCGGCGCGACCTCGTGCGCCTGTACGGGGCTGATCCGGCGCGGGTTGCCGTTGCCTACCCGGCCGTCGAGGAGCGCTTCACACCGGCGACCGCCGCCGAGATCGCGGCAGTCCGGGCTCGCCACGGCCTCGGCGAGCACTATGTGCTGCATCTCGGCACGATCAAGCCGCGGAAGAACCTGCCGCGCTTGATCCAGGCGTTCGCCAGCGCGAGCTTGCCACCCGATACGCAGCTCGCGCTTGGCGGCACGACGACGTTTGGCGGGACGGCGCTCGAGCGGGCGATCGCGCGGGCTGGCATCGCCGACCGCGTGCGGCGGCTTGACTACGTTCCGGACGCCGACCTGCCGGCGCTGTACAGCGGCGCGGCGTGCGTTGCGATCGTCAGCCTCTACGAAGGCTTTGGGATGCCCGCCCTCGAGGCGCTCGCGTGCGGCGCGCCGCTGGTGGCGAGCAATCGCGGCTCGCTTCCCGAGATCGTGAGCGACGCCGCACTGGTGGTCGATCCGCTTGCGGTGCGGTCAATTGCCGCGGGTCTGGAACGCGCCGTGGGCGACGCCACGCTTCGCGCCGTGCTGAGAACCGAGGGTCCTCGGCGCGCGGCGACATTCGACTGGGCGTCCGCTGCGCGCGTCACCCGACAGGTCCTGGAACAGGCGACCCTGCCAGCTGTCGACAGACCGCCTCGATCCCCGCGGCCGTCCGCTGCCAGGTGAAGGTTTCGGCGCGCCGCCTCGCGGCGGCGCCGAATGCAGTTCGCCGCGCTGGGTCGTGCAGCAGCAAACGCAAGCGCTGGCGAAGGGTCACGGCGTCGGTGACCAGATAGCCCGTCTCGCCGTCCACGATCGTTTCTTGGAGACCGCCTTCCCGCCACGCGACAACTGGCACGCCCGACGCCATGGCTTCGAGCGGCGCCATGCCGAATTCCTCGCCATATGGCGCGAACACCGCGACCACCGCCCCGCGGTAGGCCGCCGCGAGCTCCGCGGACGTCAGGTCGCCACGCAGCACCACCCCGCTGGGCGCCAGCTCGCGCAATTCGCGCACGGTGTCAGGGTGGCCGCCGCCCACGACATGGAGGGGCAGATCGGGCATATCGCGCCAGACGTCAAAGAGGCGATCGAGGCCTTTTTCGGGCGACAGCCTGCCGACGGTGATCGCGTAGGCGGCATCGCCGCTGGCGGTCTCTTTGCCCGGCGCAAACTGGGCGAGGTCCACGCCCGGGTACACGACCGCGTCGGCCTCGCGGCGGTACAGCTGCCGAAGCCGAGTCGCCGTGTAGCGGCTGTTGGCGACCAGCCGCGCCGCGCGTCGCACGGCGAGCCAGTCGACCAGGCGTCGCAGGCGCAGGTCGAGGCGGCGCGCGCCTGGCTGCAAGAACACGCTGCGCGTTGAGTGCACCCAGTACGCCACTCGCGGGCCGTTGCGCAGCGCCAGCAAGTTGGCTCCGAACGAGTTGGTGACGATCGCGTCGGCGCGAACGTGGGCGACGGGCCACTCGAGTCGGCCAGGGCGCGTGTGCGCGAGGCTCGCCAGCTCGGGATAGGTGCGCCGCTGATCGAAGCCGCCGAGCAGCAGGTGCACGTCGTGGCGCTCCATGAGCGCGCGCGCCAACTCCAGGACCGCGCGTTCGCCGCCCCCGAGCGTGTTGGCGTGACTGTGCGCCAGGACGATGCGCATGCCGCGTGGTCAGTTGTCGACCGGCTTCGCCGCGAGGCTGATCAGCGTGTGCCCCATGGATGGCCGCAGCCGGCCGACCAGTTCGCTCGAGCCGAGCCTTGAAAAATGCACCGTGTTGGTCCAACGCCCGAGCGGCGCCAGGCCAGCGCGGCGGAGCAGGAGCTCGAGCGTGTCGAAGGTGAAGTAGCGGATGTGTCCGGACGTGCCCGGACCAGCGTCGAACTCGACGTTATGCGGTGAGCGACCGAGAACGAGTTGGGCGCGGCCGCTGAGTGCCACCAGGTTTGGCGTGGTCAGCGCCAGCCAGCCGCCGGGCATTAGCACACGTGCGAGCTCGTGGACAACCGCTTGGGTATCGAAGACGTGCTCGATGACCTCCGCGGCAACGATGGTCGCAAACGTCGCCGACGCAAATGGCAGCGCCGCTTCGACCTGGGCGCGGACCGGCAGCAGCCCTCGCCTCGCCGCGGCCACAAGCGCCGCGCTCGAAATATCGAGGCCCACCATTCGCTTCCTTGCGGGCGCCCGCACCACGCTGGAAATGAACTGCCCGTCGTAACACCCCACGTCGAGTAACCACCCCCGCGGCCGCCCCTCGAGCAGCCCCCTGAGTCGCCGCACCCGACTGACGTCAAAGCCCGACGGCCGCCAGGCCTCCTGGAAGCGTCGCTCCGCAAACCCCTGGCGAGTGCTGGCCACCGTGGCCACTCATCGTACGCACTCCATCGAACTCGTACGGGTGATCGGGCCGACCTCTTCGGGCCTGATGAAGCGGGTGCTGCGCGCGACAGCCTATGGGCTACGGGCGCGACGCGCGTTAGCAGCGGCGCGAAGCGATCCACCAGCCGCGTGCCTCTGGCCGGTACGAGCGGGAACAAGGCGGGAAGCGCCCCTCGCGGGGGGTCGCCGCGGGAAGGAGCGCGCAGCGAGCCTGCGAGCGGAGCAGCGACTGGCGGCGGGGGGCCCGCAGGGCTCCCCCGATCCGTATTAGTACGAGCTAGCCGTTTCCAGACTGGGTGGACGCGCGGTAGTCGTCGGCGTTCTGTTTGGTGATCTGCAGGTACTGATCGCCGTACTGCACGCTCGGTTCGATCTGCGTCGATTCCATCCACTCGTTGAACGTGCTGACGATGACCGCCCAGCCCGGGTTCGACGCCAGCGCGCCGTCCCAGGTGGCCTGGTAGTAGGCGCCGCCGCTGCGATCGCGCGAACAGGTCGTCGCGCGCGCCGCGGCGTCGTCGCAGCCCGGCGAGACTGGCGGAATCCAGAGTTTGTCCGGCGCCACGGCCGCCGCCTTGGCCGCCCAGCTTGGCAGCTGGCTAGCCGGATTGCCCGACCAGGCAATCGCGTACGGGCTGATCCCGTCCCACGCGTCACCGCTGAGGATGTTGAAGTTGTCGCCGTCGGCGATCCAGACCGCCGAGTGCCCGGGGTCGACCTGGCTGCGAATCGAGTTCCAGGTAGCGTTGTCGTACATGCCCGCCTGCCAGAAAAAGATCACCGGCTTGCCCTGATACTTCACGATGGCCGGGTTGTTGGCCCGCGTGTCGTAAAAGACCTTCAACTGCGCGATCACGTCGTCGACGCCCCAGAATTTAGGCGTCTCGAAGTGGATCGTCGCCCGAAAGCCAGTTTTCTGGGCGATGTCCAGCAGGTGCCCGAAGTTGGTGTCGGTCCGGTCGCCACCGCCATACCACGACATGACGAACCCGTCGATGCCTGCCGCCTGGGCTTCCTGGACGTGCCGCTGGATGACGCCGAGGTCGTCCGAGTTGTACGCGTTGCCAGGCTGGAAGAGCGTGCGGTCGAAGTTCGAGGGGTCCCACCAGGCGTAGTAGTAAGCCAGGACGGGGCGACTCTCGTTGTAAGCAAAGGTTGGGGAAGCCGGCGCGAGCACGGCGGCGGCGGTCAGAGCGACCGCCAGAAACCGGATTTTATGTTGCGAAAAGCGCACAGGATGTAACTCCAGGTGCCGCAAGCTGCTGTGACTCGTTCGTGACGGATCCACGATATAACGCGGCGCGGCCATACTAGGCAACCCTTTCGCAACCAACTGGAACGCCTCGTTACATCCCCGTCACGTTGTCGTTCGGCGCGGCTGCGGCTACAATTCCGCGCGGCCAACCGGGCCTCGCAATGCCACAACCGCAGGACCCCCCACACCTTTCATTGCAGCCCAAACCCTTGGCTATGGACGTCCGCCAGGGCCTTCCAGGGCTCATCGTGACGGGTGTGCCTATCGAGCGTTCGAGGAGCAGTCGTCTATGCATTTGACCACGGAGGCCGGGGATCCGGTTGCGCCGGTCCTGTTCGAGGAGGACACTCTGGGGCTTTCCCCGCATATCGTGCTCCCCGAACCGCTGCCCGACGAAGACGACAGCGGTGACGATCCGCTACGGACCTACCTCCGTGAGATCCATGAGGTCAACCTGCTGACAGCGGCCGACGAGCGCATGCTCGCCTGTCGCATGGAAGAGATGATCTGCCTCGACGAGGTGCGCGCTGAGTTGTCTGGCGCTGAGGGCGGCCAGCCGAGCGGTACGGGCATCGCTCTGCGCCTGTACGAGCGCTTCTACGAACGGCGGGCCCTGGCCGAAGTCCTCAGCACGATGGAGAAGATCGACGACGTCTCCGCGCTGCTGCAGTCGTCGGCCGTGCGTCAGCGGTTGGACTACGTGCCAGACCTCGATCTGGGTGGGACACTAGGCAGCCGCGTCGGACTCGACGCCAGCGCTGCGCAGGCGTTCATCGTCCGGTTTTCGATCGACACGCGGCTGTTTGCGCCGGCCGTGCTCAGCCTGCTCGCATCAGAGCCGCCGGCCGATCTGCCGTCGCCCACCTGCATGTGGCAGCGGCTGGCAATGGCGTCGTGTGACGAAGAGCTGGCGGACTATTTCGACGAAATGCACACCCGAGGCGAACGCGCTGAGCGCCGGCTCATCGAATCCAACCTGCGCCTGGTGGTCAGCGTGGCCAAGAAATACCTGGGCCGCGGTCTGGCGCTCCTGGACCTCATTCAAGAGGGCAACCTGGGCCTGATGCGCGCGGTGGAAAAATTCGATCACCGCCGCGGCTTCAAGTTCAGCACGTACGCCACGTGGTGGATTCGCCAGGCGGTCGGTCGCGCGGTGGCCGATCAGGCGCGCACGATCCGCGTGCCCGTGCACATGACCGAAGTGATCAATCGCCTTGCCAATGTTTCGCGCGATCTGATCCAGGAGCTCGGACGTGAGCCGTCCGCGGCCGAGATCGCGCTGGCGATGGGCCTGGTCACGGAGTGGTTCGAGGCCGAACTGGCCATCAACGCCGGCTCGCTGCACGAGGACCCGGTCACGCGGCGGCGCGAGATCCTGAAGACCGGTTCGCTGTTCGAGGTCTGGCGACTCCAGTCCCCGATGCGGG
>DATGER010000042.1:0-3195 GCA_035309865.1 Chloroflexota bacterium | reverse complement strand
GAAGTAGTAATAGATCGTCGCCCGGTCGACGCCCGCCTCTTTCGCGATCGCCTCGATCGTCGTCCCGCTCAGGCCATACTGCTTCAGTACCAGCCCGGCGGCCTTAACGATCTCCTCTCGCCTGGCGCCATAAGAAGCGCGTTCCTTCCGCTGAGCGACGTCGCGCTTCACCGCCAGCCCTGTCGGGCGCTTAGCCGCGCTCGCCATGCATCTCCAATCCCTCACAGACGTTGAAAACCATCCCGTCCTGCGCTAAGCGCCGGACGGCCCCGAGGGCCCTGAGGGCCCCGAGACGACCGGCCCGGAGCGCGAGCGCGTCACCGCGCGCGCCGCCTAGGCCGTCGCCATGCGACTCACCAGGACAGTCACTAAGCTCGTCATGAGCCTCCTCTACCAGCATATACGTCAGCTGCCGCGCGTTCGCGCCGGCCTGCTCGGCCGCCTTACGCAGGCTGCGCCGAGCGGGTGCCACGATCGGACGCATTACCAAGCCGTCAGCATGGGGTCTGGCCATGCGGTCAGCCAGCGCCATCCAAGGGCTGTCCAGAGTGCGCATAGCAACTATTTTAACATTTATGTTGAAGTTATGCCGGCGTGTCGTCTAGGCTCGTTCTGGCTGACGACGCAGGAGAGTGACATGCCAGAAGCCGTTATCGTGTCCGCCGCCCGGTCGCCCATCGGCCGGGCGTTCAAAGGGTCGCTGCACTCGGTACGACCCGATGACCTGACCGCGCAGATTATCGCCGCGGCGCTGGGGCAGGTACCGGAACTGGACCTGAGCACCGTCGATGACCTGATTCTTGGGTGCGGTCGGCCCGGGGGGGAGCAGGGTTTCAACGTGGCCCGCATCGTCTCGGTGCTGCTGGGCACCGACACGCTGCCAGGCACCACAGTCACGCGTTACTGTGCATCGTCGCTGCAGGCCACCCGCATGGCCATGCATGCCATCCGCGCCGGGGAAGGGCATGCCTTCATCTCGGCCGGCGTCGAATGCGTATCCAGGTCACGGCTGGGCAGCAGTGACAACCCGCCGGCTGACGCTAATACCAATCCGCTCGACAGGACCGCAAACCCGTGGACTAATCAGATCTTCGCCGACGCCCAGGTGCGGTCTCGGCGGCAGGCCGATGGCAAGCAGGACTGGCACGACCCGCGGGAGTCCGGTGAGCTGCCCGACGTCTATATAGCTATGGGGCAGACAGCTGAGAATGTCGCGCAAGTGCGCGGTATCTCCCGTCATGACCAGGACGAGTTCGCCGTACGTTCCCAGAATCGCGCCGAAGCGGCGGCAGCGGGCGGTTTCTGGAAGCGTGAGATTTCGCCGGTGACGCTACCTGACGGCTCCGTCGTCGACACCGACGACGGCCCCCGCAGAGGGGTCACATACGAGGCGGTAGCCTCGCTGGCGCCGGCGTTCCGTCCCAGCGGTTCCGTGACGGCCGGCAACTGCTGCGCGCTCAACGACGGGGCAGCGGCACTAGTGGTCATGAGCGACAGCCGGGCGGCTGAGCTTGGCGTTACCCCGCTCGCGCGCGTCGTCGCCACTGCGGTCTCCTCGCTGTCGCCCGAGATCATGGGGCTGGGTCCGGTGCAAGCCACCCGCCGGGCACTTCAGCTGGCCGGCCTGACCATTGACGACATCGACCTATTCGAGATGAACGAGGCGTTCGCCGCGCAGGTACTGGCTTGCCAGCGCGAGCTGGGGATCGACATCGACAAGCTCAACGTCAACGGCGGTGCGATTGCTCTCGGTCATCCGTTCGGCATGACCGGTGCCCGTATCGCGACCACGCTGATCAACGCGTTGCAGAGCCGTGACAAGCAGTTCGGCCTTGAGACCATGTGCGTCGGGGGAGGCCAAGGCATGGCTATGGTGCTGGAGCGGTTGAGTTAGATTGTTCCCAGGCTCGGCCAAACAGGCTCGGCCAAACCGGAAGCCGGGCGCCACCAGCCCGACTTCACGCCGCGGCGTTACCGGCCCGGCTTCTAACCGGGAGTCGTCGACGTGGCGAACCGTTCGATGGCCGCGGCCGAGGCACCGTAGCCGGAAAGATGCTGCGTGTAGTCCTGCTCGGTCTGATATGCCTGCTCGAGCGGCAGCGTGTCGGTTCGTACGACCGAGGCTTTCGCCATCCGGATCGCAATCGGGTCTTTCGCGGCGATGTTCGCCGCGAGGCCGCGTGCCTCGTCCATGAGCCGCTCGTGCGGAACGACCGAGTCCACCCCGCCAAGGCGGTGGACCTCGGCGGCCGTGACGTGCTCACCGGTGTAAAACATGCGGCGAGCCCGGCCCGGGCCGACCATCCACTTGGCGAATGAGGCGGCACCGAGCACGCCGACGTCGATCTCCGCCAGCGCGAAGGTAGCCCGCTGCGACGCGATGGCGATATCGCTCACTGCCACCAGCGCAAGGCCAGCGCCGATAGCCGCGGCATTGACCGCGCAAATCACCGGCACGGCACAATGCCGCACCGCCCAGAACGCCTCGCGGGTCAGGTGGTAAGGGTCACCCACGTTCGCGATTGGCCCCTCGGCACGCTCGATACTCAGGTCCTTGATGTCACGGCCGGCGCAGAACGCGCGTTCCCCGGCGCCAGTCAGGATCACCACGCGAACGTCCGGCTGATCACGGAAACTGGAGAACACCTGCGCGATCTCCAGGTATGTCGAACGGGCCAGGGCATTAACCGGGGGCCGGTCGATCGTGACCTCGACGATGCCGTCGGCCTCCGCAATCCTGAGCCCGGTTGCGCTCATGCCCACCTCCCGATTGTTGGCAGGATTTTCCTCGCTGCCCAGGAGCAGCCCCGCCTGGATTCCTTGAAAGGAACTGTCAACGCTTTCGTTGATTATACTACAGTTACCGCCGGCAGGCCATGCCTGCGCCTGCATCGATCGATCACGGACGGCGGGCGCTGTGGTACGGGCCTGCCTTCTGGAGGCGGAACGAACGCGGCGTGCCGCCCAGCGGCGATGCGCCTCGTAGATCGGGACGTCGGCCGGGTAAGCCGGGCGTGTAGCCGGCGAAGAAGCCAATGCTGGCGGCGACCTCGGGCGAGCCGGCCTCGCCTCGGCACGGATTTCGCCCTGCCAATATCAACAGCAATGTTGTAAAATCGATCCCACCCGCAGTTGAATGTTCTCGAGCGCGGTTGGGCGCAGGTCTGCCGCAACGCCGAGAGGGATCAAGCTATG
>DATGER010000041.1:0-2097 GCA_035309865.1 Chloroflexota bacterium | reverse complement strand
GATCAGGTCTGGTGACGAGTCCATATCGATTAGACACCCTGCCGGACCGAAACTGGGCGCCCGAGCCGGGTTGTGGTCAGCCTGTTCAGGCTGCTGTCGAGACGTGGCCGAACCTGCTGAGCATCGTACAACCACTCAGCGCTCCCACAGATCCGCTTCCAGAGACGATAGGTCTTGAGGCTACTGAGCTGTCCGCAGCCAGGAGCTGCGATCATATCGCGTCCGCGGCAGCCATCGGCGGCCGTTGGCTGGCAGCAGCAGCATCGACCCCGGCCGCCTGAGCAGGTGCGACAGGGTAGGTAGGCCCGAGTTCCATGCGAGCGCGGCTCCCGAAGTGGCCCAGCCGTTTAGCTCGTCGCCAGCGCCACCGCAAAGGCGTCCTCTACGCCTTTCTCCGGCTGATGTCCAGCACGTCGGCGGCGTTGCGCGACCGACCGCGGTCCATCACGTCACAGGCATCCTCGCTGACGCCATGGGCCACCACCGACCGCACCCGGATGCCGGCCTGCTGTCAGTCCCGATCTTGGTCTGGGCCGGATAGCGGCGGCAGATCGGCAAGATCCCGCAGAGCGGCATGTTCAAGAAAAGCCCTGGTCGTCACGAACAGTTGATGCGGGTTGTGCGCGATGAGGCCGCGTTCCAGGAGCGTATCGAGCGCACTGTCGCTGGCAGAACCGCGAATGAGTTCGATGCCGGCGCGCGCAATCGGTTGCCGGTAGGCGACAATGGCCAGCACCTCCAGCGCCGCCCGCGACAGCGCCACCGGGCGTGGATTGCCCAGGCGCCGCTCGATCGACGCGGCCACCTCAGCGCGGTCACCAGGCGCAGCTCGTCGGCGTGCCGCTGCAGTGCCAAGCCTGAAGGTGGGTTCGCCAGCAGAAATTCATACGCGTCCTCGAGTCGTTCTCTGGACAGGCCGATCGCCGCGCGAAGCTCTCTGACCGTCACGCCCTGACTGGCCGCGGCCCACAGGACGCCGACGATGTGTGCCGCGGCGGCGCGCATGTCGGTCTTGGGATCGCCCTCCACAAGTACCCGGGGTCCACGTCTGAGGCTCGACTCGAGGAGTCGCCCAGTCAGCGGTCCGGTGCTGGCGCGAGCGCGCGCCGAGCGGCGGGCCAGCACGGCTGGTTTCGTCTCGCCCAGCGAAGACAACACCTCACCAGCAATGCGCCGCGCGACCGGGTCCGGGTGGTCGAGCAAATCGAGCGCGGCCAGCGGTTGCGGTGCCAGCGGGTAGTGTGGTGGAAACGGCCAGGGCTCGCCGACGACACGGAGCATGACGCTGTCGGGTGCGTCGTCAGCCACACCGACATCGTCGTCAATGTCGAGCCGATTGAGCCGCTCCTGCAGCCCCGCGAAGGCCGCGAGCGGCAGGTACGCATCCAGTGACCAGGTCGCGCCCT
Organism: Chloroflexota bacterium; assembly: GCA_035309865.1. Taxonomy (GTDB): domain Bacteria; phylum Chloroflexota; class UBA6077; order UBA6077; family CF-72; genus CF-72. The sequence continues at coordinate 691 of DATGER010000041.1, read as the reverse complement.
TCTGGGCTAGCTCGGCCCAACCGTAGGCGCTCGCGGCGCTCGTCCCAGTGCGGACCAGCGCGGCATCGCACTCAAGCGCTTCGCGCAGGCCTCGGGGCACATGGCGCGCGATGAGCGTCGCCCGCCGGCGCAGCCGGGGCGCCAGGTCGACCAGGCCTTCACCCCGTGTCAATCGGGCACGTGTGCGGGAAAGTTCCTCGGCGCGTCGTCGCCGTCGCGGTCGAAGATGACCGGCTCTACGCTGGCTTCGCTGGTCACGCCGTCAGGTCAGCATCCGACGCCGAAAGCAAACGAGCACCACGGGGATTGAACATGCCCCAGCCGCGCGCAGGCCTTCTGAACTAGATAGCGCTTGCGGGCAGACCCGCGCGCACGCCTCAAGAAAGCAGCCCGCGACAGCGCGGGAGCGACAAGAGGACTGGCTGGATCTGGGCCGCGACCTGACGCGGCGTGGACTGCGCGCGCCGTGGCTGGTTGTCACTGACGGGGCGCCGGGTCTGATCAAGGCCATCAACGAACTGTGGCCCGAGGCTGACCGCCAACGGTGTACCGTCCATTACGCCGACCTTCGGATTATGCCGACCAGCCACGTCCAGCGAACTCAGTTGGCGCTTAAGAAGTCGGCATAATCACAAGCTCTCCAGGAAGGCGATCAGGGAGTCGGAGGGACGGAAGCGGCCCGGCTCAGTGG
>DATGER010000040.1:0-27595 GCA_035309865.1 Chloroflexota bacterium | reverse complement strand
CGCGCCCGCGCCACCTGCCGCGCCCGTACCGACCGAGCCCGCAGCCCCCATCGTGCTCGTCCTGGCCACCGCCGCCGTGCCCACCGAGAGCGTCCCCAGTGCCACAGCGTCACCGGTCACCGCCGCGCCGGTAACGACCTCGATACCTGACCCAACCTCGACTGCCGCATTCAGTCCAACTCCATTGGCAACTGTTGATCCGTCACTTTCGGCCGATGTAGGTAGGGCTTACGAAATGTTCTGGCATGTTAGATCTCAAGCACTGCTTGAACTGGATACAACGCATCTCGCAGAGGTGATGGATGGAGATTACCTCGTAAGTATCGAACAGTTGATCGATGCGCTTCGCTTGGAAGGACGTGCAATAAAGACTCAAACAACTCTAAGCTACTCGGTTATTTCCGCTACGGCCGAATCGGCGCAAGTTATTGATGATGTGGAAGACAACAGCATTTATGTGAATATCGGCACAGAGGACCCACTAACGAGTCCAACTGCCGATCAATTTCGCGTGCTATATCGACTCAAGAATTTCGCAGGTGCATGGAAGGTGGTCGACAGTGTCAGGTCTGAATAGCCGTTGGCAGGTGCTGCTTGTGGCACTTACTTGTCTGTCCTCCGTTATTTTGCCGGTTAGTCCAGTGGCCGCAGAAGGTGCATGCTTAGGCACGCCTGGCGGGCTTAGCCCGGGCCGAAGAGTTGATTCGCATGTGGACGGTTGGGCAGTCCAGACGGCCGCAGAGCGCGACTGCCGGGGAGGCGTTCGCGTGGACATCGGCGCGTCGCGCACCCTTCCAGGCGACTTCCAGAATGACGACGGTGTCACTCGCCGTGTGAGCCCAACCGGCACGCTCGTCGTGCCGATCTTCTGCCGCCGCGACGACTACCTGTTCCTCCCGCCAACCGCGCTTGGCGGCCTGCCGTGCGCCGCCGTCCCGTCCACAGAGCGCTTCGATCCCCGCCCGCTGGCCTTGCGGATGGAAGCCGACCTGCCGCCGCCGGACCTGCGGATCGGCATGAACCCCGCCCGCGGCATGGTGGCCGTGCCGACCTGGTTCTGGGTCGAAGGCTACGATGGCGGGCCCCTGGGCGCGTCGCAAACCGTCGTCGAAGCCCACGAGCTCTGCCACTTTGTGGCCACCCGAGATGACCGCGGCATCGCGGTCCTGGCTGTGGACGGTCGGCCCGAAGTGCGTAAGGTCTGCACCGTCGAGACGACCACGTTCGCGGTCGACGTGCAGCTCTGGCCCGGTGCGTTCGAGTGGGACTTCGGCGACGGCCACCGTCGCGACATCAGGTGTCAGGATCAGGGCGCCTGCGGCGAGGCACTGGGCCAGCCGTTCGTCGACTCGGCGCACGAATCGCCGATCCAGCACCCGTACCGGTGGAGTTCACTCGGCGTCAACGGCGCCGAGGATGCGTACACCATCAACCTGGGTATCACCTTCGGCGCGCGGTGGCGCGTCAGCGTCAACGGTAACGGCGCCGGCTGGCAGAGCCTGCCCGAACGGAAACTCAGCTGGAGCGCGAGCCATCAAGTCCAGGAGGCCCAGGCCGTCATTACGGGACCGTGATCATGAGTTGCTGCTGCCTCGAGCGTGGCCGTGGCCCGGCCGTCCGCCCCAAGCCCGAGTCGAACACGACGACCAGGCGTGCTCGATGACCGTCGCCGAAGCGGCCAGCCTGGCCGACCGGGTGCATTCGGCGGCGATCCACCTGTTGCGCCGGTTGCGGCGGACCGACCCGTTGACGGGCGTGCACCCGGCCCAGCTGTCGGTGCTGTCGGTCCTGCTGGGCGGACCGCGGACCATTGGCGACCTGGCGGCGATCCAGCAGGTGCAGCCGCCGACGATGAGCCGGCTGATCCGCGCCATGGAGGCCGCGGGGCTGGTCTGTCGCACCCGCGACGACCTGGACGGGCGGGTGGTGTGGATCCAGTGGACGCCCGACGGCGAACGCGTGCTCGGCCGCGGCCGCGAGCTGCGGATCGCCGCGCTGCGCGACCAGGTGGACGCGCTACCGGCCGCGGACCGCCAGGCGCTGCGCGCCGGCCTGGAGGTGCTCGAACGGCTGGTCCAGGGCTTGTAGCGCCGCGCCCCTGCCGCGTATTTTTAGTTAGCACACCTAACTATCGGAGAACCACCCGTGCTCTCGCCCATCCTGGACGCGCTCTACCACGGCCGCGCCGACGACGCTCAGCGCCTCGCCGCCGCCGCCCCGCCCGACAGCCTCACCATCCACGAGGCCGCCGCCGTCGGCCTCCTCCCGCGCCTCGAACAGCTCCTGGCGGCCGATCCCGCCCTCGTCAACGCCTGGTCGCCCGACGGCTTCCAACCGCTCCAGCTCGCCGCCTTCTTTGGCCGACCCCAGGCCGTCGAGCTGCTCCTGGCGCGCGGCGGCGAGGTCAATACCCAGGCCCGCCACCCCTTCCACGTCGCCGCCCTGCACGCCGCCCTCGCGGGACCCGCACATGACATCGCGCGCCTGCTCGTCGCCGCCGGCGCAGACGTCAATGCCCGTCAGCAGGGCGGTATCACCCCGCTGCACGAGGCCGCCCAGAACGGCGAGCTCGAGTTCGTCCGTCTGCTGCTCGAGCACGGCGCCGACGCGACCGCCGTCGACGACCAGGGCCGCAGCGCGATCGACTTCGCCCGCGAACAGAGTCACGCGGAGGTCGTGGAGTTCCTGGAAGCCTAGAGGCCATCCATGAACGGAGTTCCACCGCTGCTAGCACCCGGCATCACCGTTTTCGGCCGAACTCCTGGGCTAGCCGCCCGCGCGGGTCCAGAAGCCGTGGGGGTCGGCCTCGCGGATCAGCCGCAGCTCGTCGAGGCTGGGTTCCGGGGTGGGCGCACAGTCCGCGGCGACTCGCAGCGGCCAGCCAGTCGCGGCCGTGATGTCAGCCACCGTCGTGAACGGGTGGTACGACGCCAGGCACGCCTCGTGGGTCCGCGGATCGAACCTCAGGACGCCGAGGGTCGTGATCACCGCCGACGGGCCGCCCCGTGCCGGCAGTAAACCCTGGCGCGCGCGCCAGCCCGCGCTGCCATCGCCGAACCCGGGCGACGTGATGAAGTCGACCCGCTCGCGCAGCCGCCGCGGCTCGTGCTCCATGAGCGACACCAGCCGCCCGGCCAGACACGCGATGTCGGCGCCGCCGCCACTCCCGGGCAGCTTGACGCGCGGGCGCTCGGGTGCGCCGATCACGCTGGTGTTGAGATTGCCGAACCGATCGACTTCCGCCCCGCCAATGAAGCCCAGGTCGACATCTCCCCGCTGCAGGAGTTGCATCACCTCCAACAGACCAGTTGCCCAGGCCGCGCCCGCCACGTTCGGTGCGTCGCTCATCGTGTACAGGTCCGGTGGCGGCACCCGATCGCGCACCAGCCCGTTTTCGAACAGTCCGATGGCCGACGGGGCATGCGTGCGCTTGGCCAGCCCGAACGCGAGCAGCGGCAGGCGCATACCCACGAAGACCACTTCGCCGTCGGCGATCTCGCGCGCCGCGGCGACCACCATCAGCTCCTGCGGCGTATACGCAGCCGACATCTAGGCGTAGTCGACCGGCGCCGCCAGGCGCGGTTCCGTCGGCCGCAGGGCCGCAAACCGCGGCCCCAGCTTCGCCAGGTATGCGTCGCGGTCCGCGACCTCGAGCACCCACTCCTGCAGCCAGCTGAGGAAACCTTCGCGGTCGCGGGTCGCCTGGTGATACTCACCAAACGCGGCGTGGTCGCGGCCGTAAAAGCCCTGCACCGGCGACGGGTGCGCCCCACCGGGCACGTGCACGACCGCGGCCACGCGCTGGGGCGGCAGCAAGATTCGATTCGGGTCGCTCAGGATGACCTCCGAGTCAACGATCTCTTCGGCCACCAGAATCACGCGTCGGGCGGCCAGGCCGGCTTCTTTTGAGACGCCGAGATTGCCCCAGCAGTGCGCGTGGCCTGCCCGGTCCGCCCGCTGGACGTGCAGGATCGCCACGTCGGGTTGAATCGCCGCGACGTGCAGCAGGCCGGGCTGCGCGGCATGAACTCGCGGATTGCGCCGCGCCAGGTCAGACCCGAGCAGCGTGCGGGTGGGCAGATACGGCACGCCCATCGCCGCGGCGAGCAATCCGAGGCCGAGCGAGAAATTCGAGTGCTCCTCCAATTCGAGCCGGGCCGCCGCACCAGGCTGCTCGACGGCCCGCCGATAGTTGTGGCCGAGCCCCGCGCTGACGTTGCCCACCCAGGCCGCGGTGACCCGCCGTACGCAGCCGGCGCCGATGAGCTGGTCGAACAGCATGTCCGAGATGGGTCCGATCAGCTCCAGCTCGCGCCGGCCCTGGCGGATCAGCGCGTGCCCGGCCGCAAACGGGATCAACGCCTCCAGCGCGGTCCCCATCGCCACCGAAGCCCCGTCGGGGACGAAGCGGTCGAGGGCTTCGTCGAGCGACAGGAGCTTCATCGACCGTTGGATGGTAACGCGTCAGGCACCCGGCGCCGGTCGCGCATTGGTATGCTTGACGACCACAGGGGAGAGGACGGAGCAGCATCTATGACCCAACATCAGGCGCCCGCCGAGCCCTTCGGCCGGCTCAGTGCACAGGAGGCGAACAAGCGTGTCGAGGCGGGCGAGCTGAAGATCGTCGACGTGCGCGAACCCTGGGAGTACGCCCGCGACCACATCCCCAGCGCCACCCTGACGCCGCTCGGCCAGATCATCGCTCGACCGCAAGACGTGATCACCTCGGACAACGTCGTGTTCGTGTGCGAAGTCGGACAGCGCAGCGCGGTGGCCGCCGAGATGGCGGCGGCGCTCGGGATGCAGCACGTGTACAACCTCGAGGGCGGCATGCAAGCGTGGCGTACGGCGGGGCTTTCGGTCGAGACCTGAGAGCGCAGTGGCCGGCGGTTGCTGCATGAGCCGCTTTTCGGCCACGACGGTTGACCACTTCCAACACCCGCGCAACGTCGGCCGTCTCGAGGGCGCGGACGCGGTGGGCCGCGTCGACGATGCCGCGACCGACACGCTAGTCGAGATCTACGTCCAACTGGACGCCGGCCTTGTGGTGCGCGCGACGTTCCGCACGTTCGGCTGCAGCGCGTGCATCGCGGCCAGCAGCATCGCCACCGAGCTCCTGGTCGGCCGCGCCACGGCGCCGTCAGCCGCCGAGCTGGATACCGCCCTGGGCGGACTGCCCGCTGACAAACGCTACTGCGCCGACCTGGTGGCCGAAGCCGCCACGCGCGCCCTCACCGCCGTGACGATCGACCCTTAGCTCGCCCGGTGTAGAGCCCGGAGGTCAGTTGCGGCGCTCGCGCAGCTCGCGGATGAGGGCGAGTTGGCGGCGGACGGCGGCGGCGTCGGGTGCGGCCGGCTCGAACTCGAGGTACCGCCCGAGATCGGCGCTCGCACCCTCGAAGTCGGCCAGACGGAGCCGTAATTTGCCGCGCTCGCGCAGTTCGACTGCCGACGGTTGCACTATCGACAGCTGCTCCGAGGCCCGTACGGCCCGGCGAAGGTCGCCAGCCCGTTCATAGGCCGCCTTCAGGTTAATGATCAGTCGCGCCAGGATCTGTCTGGGCGTGCTGGCCACCAGGTACTGCGGCTGGAGCCGGCCCGAGCTGCCGAACGTGTCGCGCAGCAACTGCTCGCAGTCGGCGATGCTCAGCAGGCGACCACAATTGAAGGGATCGACGAGCAGGCGCGGTTGGGCTTCGAATGCCACCAGGAAGTGCGCCGGAAACCCGACCCCGCTGAGCTGCAAGCCGGCCCGTCGGCCGACCTCGACATAGATCAGCGACAGCGTGATCGGAATGCCCACGCGACGATCCAGCACGTCGTTGAGATAGCTGTTGCGCGGGTCGTAGTAGTTGACGGCATTGCCGCGGAACCCCTCTTCGCCAAAGAGGAGGGCGTTCAGCGCGGCGATCTGGCGCCGGGGGCTGTGGTCGGAGGCGACGCGCGCCCGCAACGTCGCCCCGAGCTGGTCCAACTGATCGATCGAGGCTTGCGGATCGAGGTTCTCGTACTCCTCGCGCGCGATCAGCAGCGCTGCGCGGGGCAGGTCGATCTGGTTCTCGTCGCCTGCCAGCAGGGCACCCAGTGCCCGCCGCGCCTCGGCTGCGTCTGACACCCGCGGGACGGGCCTACGCGGTGCTCCCAGTCGGGCCGGTTGCGCCGCCCGGGCTGCTAGCGGAGGTGGTCGGGTCGCTGGTGGCGCCCGAGCCAGTGCTGGTCGAACCGTAGTTGCTCGACGTCGAGCCGCCGCTGAAGCCGCCGTACGTCGTTTCCTGGTCGCTGCCCATGCCTACCAGATCGCGGCCGAACGATTGCCAGGCCCAGTAGCCAGCCGCTCCGAATGCCACACCCATCAGGAACTGGAACATTGTGCTGTCCTCCAACACGTACAGAGTATTCGCCAGGCAGGCACAGGTCACTGCCAGCGTCCTCTTCAGACTACGCCAGGTCGTCCCGAAACGCCAGAACGGCGAGGCTCGCCCGAGGCTCGCCCGAGGCTCGCCCGAAGCTCGCCCGAGGCTCGCCCGTGGCTCGCCTGGCTCACGCCCGACGGGCAGTAACCCCCCGGCGCGAAAGTGCCGATAGTTCCTTGGGAAGCACCGTCACGATCATGAGCTCTGCCACTCTGCCGTCGAACCGTGCCAGCTCGTCAGACGACAGCTTAGAGAATGGGCTTATCGCCCAGCCCGATCGCCCCACGCTGCCCATTCGCGTCCCGGTGGTCGCCGATTGCGGCGGATCGATTCGACTTGCCGAGGTAATCGGCTCAACCGGCAACGTCCTGCTGCTCCAGGCCCTGGATCCGAACGCGGTGCTGCCCGTGCTCGGGACCGTGGTGCGTCTGAAGGTGGACTGGGATCGCCAGGTGCTCAACGGACGCCTCGCCGCCCACGGCGTGGCGGGTCGCTTTCTGGTGTCGATCGGCGAGCGCGCCATTCGCAGCTCGCGGCGTTTTGCGGTCAGCCTGCCGGGAACCGCGCAAAGCGTTCATCTGTACGGCGCGGTCGAAGTGCGGATCGCCGACCTGAGCACCGGCGGCGCCCGCGTCGAAGGCATTGATCTGCCAGTCGGCAGCGACGTCAGTCTGACCTTCACGCCTCCCGGCCGCACCGAACCGATCAACGTGACGGGGTTCGTCGTCCGGCAGATCGAGGGGACAGAGGTGTCGACGCTGGGCGTCGCCTTCCGGCTGGTGCAGCAGTCGATGGACGTTCTCGGGCGCGCGGCACCGTAGCCTCGATCCGGACGTCGGCACGCTGCAGCGCCAGGCGGACCAGGTAGGCCAGGCACGCAAAGAGGAGCGCCATGATTCCGGCGTGCGCCAGCGTGCTGAAGAGGCCGAGCGCCGTCCAGACGACGAGTGCGCCGCTCACCACTTGTAGCAGGCTCAGCCCGAAGGCCGCGGCGGCCGCGCGTGATCCGAAATGGACGACCCGCGCCTGCCACGCCAGCCAGCCCAGGAGCAGCACGACTCCGCAGGCGCCCAGACGATGGGCGAAGACCACGCCGGTCGGGCCGTCGAGACTCGGGATGACCTGGCCGTTGCAGAGCGGCCAGTCGGCACAGACCAGGCTGATGCCGGCGTGGCGGATGTACGCGCCGAGGTACACCACGACCAGCACATAGAGACTGATGCCGAGGACCCACCGCCGAAACTTCCTGGGCGGCACAGGTCGGTGCGACGCAGCGGGGCGCGTGCGATCAAAGACGACCGCGGCGCTGAGAAACGTCGCGGCGAAGGCGACCAGGGACACCCCGAAGTGGGTCGCCAGCATCAACGGCGCTTGGGGGGCCAGCACGGCGCCGGCGCCCAGACCGGCCTGGAGTATCAGCGTGACGAACATCAGCAGCGCCGGTACGGCGGCTTCACGATCCGTGCGCCACAGCCGCAGCATGACCGCGGTCAGGCCCAGCACCAGGAGGCCTTCGACCCCGGTGACGGCGCGGTGGCTGTACTCGATGGCGGTCGACACCGTGAACTCGGGCACGAATTGCCCGTTGCAGAGCGGCCACGAGCGTCCGCAGCCCTCGGCCGAGCCGGTATTGGTCACCGCGGCGCCCATGACCAGCACGAGAAACATGCCGCACGTCGTGGCGACGGCGAGCCATCGAAGTCCGCTCGGCGGCACGCGCATGGGGACGCGATCAGTGTAGACATTCGCATCCTGCCGGCCGCTTCGCTCGCTCCCTTGCGACTTTGATGTTTGAGGGCTAAGGATCTCGGTGCCCAGCCCTCGCTCCTTCTTGCGCACCTTGAGGTCCCTGAGCGTGTGGCCGCATGCCACAGCAATTCCTCCCGCAACATGTCGCGTGGCCGAGTGGCCGGGCGATCCAACGAGTGCGGGATCGACTGGAGACACGGAGCACGGTCTCGGGACCGCGGCGCCAGCAGCCTGATGCGCGGACAGCGCCGGACCTATCGGCCACCGCGCCAGTGCGTTCGCCTCAGCGCCGCGTGCGCTCAATCGATCGTGAGGACGGCTTTGCCTTCGAGATTGCGCTGGCGGAGGGCTTCCAGGGCGCGTGTGGGATCGCGCCAGCTCACTTCCAGGCCGACCTTGGGCTGGAGGCGGCCGGCGGCGACCTCGCGGGCGAGCAGGCCGAGATCGGCGCCGAAGGTGGGCGGCTCGCCTGACTCGTAGACGAAGAACGCGTACAGCTTCGCGTGGGGATGGCCGCCGAAGACGCCAAAGCTGACCGCACTGTCCTCGCCCGACGAGTTGCCGAAGACCGCGACCGTGCCGTCGCGGCCGACCAGCCGCAACGCCGCGGTCAGCGACTGCCCGCCGACCGACTCGAGGATCAGGTCGAACGGTCCCGACAGCGCCTGGATGTCGGTGGCGAGCTCGACGTCGCCGGCCTGAAGCAGGGCTTTGCCGCCCTCGGGCGTGCGCGAGATCCCGGTCACCCGGGCCCCGGATCGAGCCGCGAGCTGGACCGCCAGGTGGCCGACGCCGCCGGTGGCGCCAGTGACCAGGACCGACCGTCCCAGCAGTGTGCCGCCAAGACGAAGCGCTCGGAGCGCCGTCAGTCCGGCGACCGGGAGGGTCGCGGCCTGGGCGAACGACACGCCCTCGGGCAGGACCGCCATGCGCGAGGCGGGGACCCCGACCCGCTGCGCCCAGCCCGCCTGGTCGACCAGTCCGACAGTCCGACTCCCGACCGGCGGGCCGCTGCCGTCAGCGGCAGCGCGGACGACCACGCCCGCGATGTCCTGGCCGGGCCGCCAGCCGCTGGGTCGGCTGGCCAGCAATCGCAGCTCACCGCGGTTGATCGAGACCGCCCGCACTTCGACGACCGACTCGCCGGCCGCGGCCGACGGTTCGTCGACCTCACGCATCTCGAGCGGGATCTGGGCGTTGCCCGTCGCAACCAGCGCGCGCATCTTTGAAAGACTATCTCTTGACGGTCTGTGGGCCCTGGCGAATGCGGTCTACCCGGATCAGCACCGCGAGGCCCTTTTTCTCGGGATCGCGGCCCTGCTCCTCGGGGATGACGCGCTGGTATACCGCCTCGCGCTCAGCGGCGTCCTCGACGACGCGCGCGGCGCCGTAAAAGCGCATCGGCGGCGCGCCCTTGGGTCGGACCAGCACGGCCACTCGGGGATTGGCGCGAATTGCCGCCAGGGTCTCGTTCAGTCCGCGTTCCCAGTACGCCAGGTGGTCCTGGTCCCAGACCATCATGCTGCCCTTCATGGCCAGGTCGACGTCGCTGCCGCTGCTGGTCGCAATGACGGACACGGTCTGGTTGTAGAACGCGTTGTTGACCGCATCGGCGTACTGGGTCACGTCCAGGGTCAGCGGTGCCGGCGGCGGTGCAGGGCTTGGCGGCGTCGTGGTCGCTTCGGCCATGGATGCTGGGCTCCTCATCGAAGAAACAGGTGCGCCAAGGATACTGGTTCAGCGCTGAACCAGGATAGCCACGTCGACCGCGCCGAGTTCGAGGGTATCGGTCCACTCGGTACCCGTCAGCAGGTCGACAAAGCCCTGTTGGGCGGGCAACGCGATCTGTGCCGCCGAGGAGGTGTGGTTGAGCACGAACAGGAGTCGGTCGTCGTTGGCGCCGATGCGTTCGGCGACCTCGACTCCGGGTGGCGCGTCGAGCGGTGCACGCATCCCGTGCCGGTCCAGCACTCCCGTGTAGAACGCATCGAGGAAGGCATCGTCGGGGTCCGAGGCGATGTAGTACGCCTGCCCGATGCCGACGCGATTCCGGGTGAGCGCCGGGCGACCGGCGTAGAAGTCGTCGCCAAAGGTTGCCAGCACGTCGGCGCCCTCCGGCCGAACGATTTCGCAGAGCCGGCTGCAGCCAAAGGTCCCAGAGGAGTCGCGCATCACGATGCGGTTCGTCTGGCCCGCATAGAGGGCGTCGATCTCCTCGATCCACAGTCCAAGCAGAGGCCGGAGCGGGCCGGGATAGCCTGCAAATGCCAGATCGGTCTCGTCGACCACGCCGCTGAAGACGGTCGTGACGAACGTTCCGCCGCGCTCGACCTGGGCGCGCACGCGCTCCGCGACCCCACTTTTGACCATGTGCAGCATGGGCGCAATCACCAGGTCGTACCGCGACAGATCGGAATCGCTGAAGACGACGTCGACCGCGACGTTGCGACGGTGCACCGCGCGGTAGTGCTTGCGAACCGTGGCGACGTACTCTTTCTGCTGGATCGGGCCGACCGCGTTGTCGATCGCCCACCAGTTATCCCAATCGAACATCACCGCCACCCGAGCCGGCGTCGTGGCTCCCAGTGGCCGGGCGCCGAGACGCTCGAGCTCTGCACCCAGGGCCGTCACTTCGCGAAAGACGCGAGTGTCCGAACGGCCACTGTGTTCGACCACCGCCCCGTGGAACTTCTCCGACCCTCCGCGGCCCCGCCGCCACTGGAAATACATGACCGTGTCGGCGCCGTGGGCGACGGCCAGATAACTCCACAACCGCAGCACACCCGGTCGCTTGAGCGCGTTGACCGGCTGCCAGTTCTGGCTGCTGGGAGTCTGTTCCATCAACATGAATGGACGTCCGTCCTTGAGTCCGCGGTTCAGGTCGTGCAGGAACGCGATGTCGCCCGGGTCCGCACTCGGCCATGGGTAGCAGTCCCAGGAAATCACGTCGACCTCGCGCGCCCACGCGCGGTAGTCGAGGTGGGGATAGGTGCCCATCATGTTGGTGGTGACGGGCACGTCGGGTGAGTGCTGGCGGATGGCATCGCGCTCGGCCTTGAAGCACGCCAGCATCGAATCGCTCTGGAAGCGCTTGTAGTCGATCGTCAAGCCCGCGGTGAGCGATTCGCCATTGGCGTATGGCGGCTCGATCTCTGCCCAGTCGGTATAGGTGTGGCTCCAGAAGGGCGTCCACCAGCGCTGGTTCAACTCATCGAGCCCGGCGTAGCGGGCTCGGAGCCAGTCGCGGAATGCCACGGCGCACGTGTCGCAGAAGCAGGTGCCGCCGTACTCGTTGGAGACGTGCCACACGAGCAGCGCGGGATGGCGGGCGTACCGTTCGGCGAGTCGTCCAGCGATGCCATCGGCCAGGCGGCGGTAGTTCGGCGAGTTGGGACAGTAGAACTGACGCCGGCCGTGGTGGCGACGCACGCCGTCGGCGTCGGCCCGCATGACGTCCGGGTAGGCCCGCGACATCCACGCCGGTTGGGCCATTGTCGGCGTCGCGATACAGGCGAAGCGGTCGGCTGCGGCGAGTTTGTCCAGCACCTGGTCCAGCCAGTCAAAGGCAAAGCGATCTTCGGCCGGCTGCAGGCTCACCCAGCTGAAGACGCCGACGGTGGCCACGCGAAAGTGGCTGGCCTGCATCAGGCGCACGTCGTCGTCCCAGGTGGACGGGGGCCACTGCTCGGGGTTGTAGTCGCCGCCGTGCCAGATCGTCGCCAGGCGTGGATTGATGAGTGGGAAGGGTGTCACCGGGGACCTCCAGGCAGGTCGGGCTTGACGCCCGTGGACCAAGGGTATTCAATCGCACACAAATGGTCGCCAGATTCGATCAGCATCGGACAGATTCGGACACGACTCCCGGTCGTGGCGGGCGTCGCGACCATATTCTTGATCGCTTGCGCACATCGGGCAGTGTCCTCGTGACCAGCCTGGCCAGCGATCTGGCCACCTCCGAAATGACCATCCGGCGCGATCTCAAGGCGCTCGAGGCCGAGGGCCTGGTCCGCCGCATCCACGGCGGCGCGCTGCTGGTGTCCAGTCGCGCGTACGAACCGACCTTCCGGGAGAAGTCGGGCCAGTTCGTCGAGGAAAAACGGCGCATTGGCGCCGCCGCCGCGGCGCTCGTCGAGTCGGGCGACACCGTGATCCTGAGCCCGGGGACCACCACCATGGAGGTCGCCCGACATCTTGGCGGCTTGCGGAACCTGACGGTCGTCACCAGCGCCGTCAATATCGCCGCCGAGCTGGCGCCCCATCCGGACATTGACGTCGTCGTCACGGGCGGTCACCTGCGCGGCACAACCTACGCCCTGGTCGGCTCGTTGGCCGAAGAGACGCTGCGCGCGCTGCACGTGAACAAGCTCTTTCTGGGTGGCAACGGCTTGACGGTGGCCAATGGCCTGACCACCCCGGACCTGTCGGTCGCGACCACCGACCGGGCGCTCCTGCGGGCCGCCGAGCGGGTGATCGTCACCGTCGACCACAGCAAGATCGGTCGGGCCACCCTGTGCCAGACCGCGGCCATCGAGAGTATCCACGTGCTCGTCACCGACACCGGTATCCTCAGCGAACACCGGCGCGCGTTCGAACGTGCCGGCATCGAGGTCATCGTGGTATGAGTGCGCGGCCGCCACCACGCTGCGTGTCCGTTTGCGCACACGCTTTTCACATTGCGTTCACTCCATTCACATCCTGTAAAGGGGACACTGGCAAATGGCTCCATTAAAGACCCGGCGAGATTTCTTGCGCCGTGGCATGTTCGCCGCGGGCATCTTGATCGGCCCGTCGCTGCTGGCCGCGTGCGCGCCTGCCGCCGCACCGGCGCCAGCACCGGCACCAACCAGTCCACCGGCTGCGCCGCCGACCGCGGCGCCCGCAGCCGCCAAGCCTACGACGGCTCCAGCTGCAGCGCCGACCACGGCTCCCGCGGCCGCTCCGACCACCCCACCCGCCGCGGCGCCGACCGCGGTGCCCAAACCGACCACGGCTCCAGCCGTCGTCCCGACCGCGGCCGCCAACGCCGTGACCGTGGGTTCGAACTATTCAGACCCCGCGCCGAAGAAGGCCATGCAGGACGTCTTCGACGCGTTCACCAAGAAGACCGGCATTCCACTGGCCGTCAACACCGTCGAGCACAACGCCTATCAAGAGCAGATCAACAACTATCTGCAGGGCAAGCCCGACGACGTCTTTGCCTGGTTTGCGGGCTACCGCATGCAGTTCTTCGCGGCGCAGGGCCTGTCGATGCCCATCGACGACCTGTGGGCCAAGGTCGGCAGCAATTACTCCGACGCAATGAAGTCCGCGTCAACGGGCGCCGACGGCCACCAGTACTTCATCCCGATCTACAACTACCCGTGGGCGGTCTTCTATCGGAAGAGCCTGTTCGCGGACAAGGGCTACAAGATTCCTGCGACGCTGGACGACCTGAATAACCTCGGCGCACAGATGAAGAAGGATGGCATCACCCCCTTTGCCTTCGCTGACAAGCAGGGTTGGCCGGCCATGGGCACCTTCGACATCATGAACATGCGCGTCAACGGCTACGACTTCCACGTGTCGTTGATGGCTGGCAAGGAATCCTGGACGGATCCCAAGGTCAAAAGCGTCTTCACGACCTGGGCCGCGCAATTGCCCCTGCATCAGGAGGGCGCACTCGGCCGCGACTGGCAGGACGCCGCTCAGACGCTGGTGACCAAGGCGTCCGGCATGATGCTGCTGGGCACGTTCATCGGCCAGCAGTTCACCAACAAAGCCGACTACGACGACCTGGACTTCTTCCCCTACCCGGCCATCAATACGGCGCAGGGCCAGGATTCGATCGACGCGCCCATCGACGGGTTCATGTTGAGCAAGTCGCCGAAGAACGTGGAGGGCGCCAAGGCGCTGCTGCAGTATCTGTCCTCGGGTGAGGCGCAGATGATCTACCTGGCGTCCGACCCGACGTCTATCGCGGCCGGCAAGGACGCCAAGACGGACACCTACACCGCCCTGCAGAAGAAGGCGCAGAGCATCATCGGTTCGGCGAAGCACATCGCCCAGTTCCTCGACCGGGACACGCGGCCTGACTTCGCCTCCACGGTGATGATCCCGTCGATTCAGCAATTCCTTGGCAAGCCGGACGACATCGACAATCTCCTCAAGTCCATTGAGGACCAGAAGAAGTCGATTTTCGTAGGATAGACAGCACCAAAATCCGGATGTCGTCTGAGACCACGCGCCTGGTCACCTCGGCAGTCGCGCTGCCGGCGGTGCGCCGGCGACTCAGTTTGCTGACGCGCCAGGACAAGCTTGTCCTGGCGCTGATGCTCGGCATCCCGACGGCGGTTCATCTTTTCCTGGTCTGGCTACCGGCGATCGGCTCGATCGTGCTGTCGTTCACCCGCTGGAACGGCGTGGGCGGTCTGGCCACGATCGAGCCGATCGGTCTCAAGAACTACACCGACATCTTCTCGATCTACCCGCCGTTCTGGCCGGCGCTGGCGCACAACGTCATCTGGCTGGGGGTGTTGCTGTTCCTGGCGACGCCGCTGGGAATGTTCCTGGCCGTGCTGCTGGACCGTGAGATTCGCGGCTTGCGCTTCTACCAGAGCGTGTTCTTCCTGCCGGTCGTGCTGTCGCTGGCGATCATCGGCTTCATCGTCGATCTGTTTTTCGCGCCCGAGCAGGGCCTGGTCAACAACGTGCTCGGGACCACCCATCCGGGCAACCTGATCGATTGGCTGGGAACGCCGGGTCTGAATCTCATCGCCGTGTTGCTGTTTGCCAGCTGGCGCCACACCGGCTACATCATGATCCTGTATCTGTCCGGCTTGAAGTCGGTTGATCCATCGCTGCGGGAGGCGGCGGTCGTCGACGGCGCGAATGCCCGCCAGGTCTTTCTGCGGGTCGTCTTTCCGGCGATGCACCCGATCAACGTGGTGGTGCTGGTGATCACCATCATCGAGGCGCTGCGCGCGTTCGACCTGGTCTACGTCGTCAACAAGGGCCGCAACGGGCTCGAATTGATCTCGGTGCTGGTGACCAACAACATCATCGGCGAGGCCAGCCGGGTCGGCTTCGGCTCCGCGCTGGCGGTCATCCTGCTGGTGATTTCGCTCGGTGCCATCGTGCCCTACCTGTGGCGAACGTTCCACGCGGACGCTGAGGCCGCATGAGCGCCCAGGTGGCCGCCCAGGCAAGGGCACTGCCCATCAGTCGGTCAAACCGACGTCCGACGGGGTCGCGGGTCGTGTTGCAGGCGTTCCTGATGCTGACGGCCGCGGTGTGGTTGCTCCCGGTGGCGTGGGCGATCTACACCTCGTTGCGGCCGTATGCCGATACCGCTGAGCGCGGCTACGTGTCGCTGCCGGGCGTGCTCAACGTTCAAAACTACATCAACGCCTGGACCCAGGCTGACCTGCCGCACTACTACGCCAACACGCTGATTGTCGTGGGTCCGGCACTGGTGTTGACGCTGTTGCTGTCGTCTTTCGTGGCGTTTGTGATTTCGCGCTTCCCGTTCCGCCTGAATCTCACGTTATTGATGGTGTTCACGGCGGGTAACCTGCTGCCCCAACAGACGATTATCACGCCGTTGTATCGCCTGTACCTGACGCTTCCGTTACCGGAATGGGTCAGCGATAGCGGCCTCTTCTTTGACAGCTACGTCGGCGTTATCGCCATCCACGTTGCGTTCCAGATGGGCTTCTGCACGTTCGTGCTCAGCAATTACATGAAGACCATCCCGAAGGAGCTCACCGAAGCCGCGCTGGTCGACGGCGCGTCGGTGTGGCGAACGTTCTGGAGCGTCATCGCGCCGCTGGCTCGACCGGCGCTGGCGGCACTGGCGACGCTCGAGTTCACGTTCATCTACAACGACTACTTCTGGGCCCTGGTGCTCGTGCAGACCGGTTCGAAGCGGCCGATCACCTCGGCGCTGTCCAACCTGCAGGGGCTGTTTTTCACCGACAACAACTTGATCGCCGCTGGCGCGGTGCTCGTCGCGCTGCCGACGGTCCTGCTGTACCTGGCGCTGCAGCAGCACTTTGTGCGTGGCCTGACGCTGGGCGCCACAAAGGGCTAGCTCGCTAGAATCGCGGCTGCCCGCATCGCTGCGTCTACCCGTACCGAAGGTACAGGGCTCGCTCCCTCGCGACGCCGACCCTGGTTGTTGTTCCTCAGGATGACCACATGAGCCGCAGGACGCAGATCGGCGTCGTTTCGTTTCTGCTGAGCATGGTCTGGCTGGCGGGGTTGGTTTTCGCGTACGTTGGTGGTCGAATCGGGCAGCATCCCAGCGCGCCGATCACGCTCGCGGCCACCGGCGCCTTCTGCGCCGCGGTCAGCGGCCTGTTGCTGACGCTGGCCTGCTTTCCTGGCCTGGCGGAGTGTCTGCGGCCGGTGGCCCAGGTCGCGGCCGTCGGCGCATCACTGGATGCGGCGGCCGTCCTGCTGGCCGCCGCGTCCAGGCACCCTCCAGTTCCGGACGGGTCGGGCCGAGCGACGGCCGCACTCGCTACGACTCGAAGCGCTGGCGGAACTGGTCGTAGAGCTCCGGATCGCCCACGGTCCGGGCGTATTCCCGCAGCCGGTGCTCAGAAAGCTCGTGGCGGCCCACCAACCCGAGCTCGAGGAACCGCACCTGGTTGACGGGCAGGCCGAGTTGCGACGCGACGTCGTCAGGCGACAGCCCGGCCCGTTCGCGGGCGTCTTTCCAGAAGGCGCCCGCCGCGGAGAGCCATTCGAACGATCCCTGCTCCTGCGCGGGAATCGCCGCCGACCGCTTCGAGAAGACCCGCAGCCGCCCCCACAACTCGTCCATGTACGCTCGGAATTCGGCCGAATTCCGGTTCGCCGTCGCCTGATCTTCGCCTGCCATGCCGGTGCACGCGATCTTACAACCGCGATAATGAGCGCCGTGTGTGCGGCGCCGCGGGCATTCCAATTGCACGTTCCCGACGAAATACTGACCGATTTGCGACAGCGCTTGAGCCGCGTGCGCTGGCCCGACGAGCCACCGGGCGCGCCGGCCTGGCAGTACGGTACGGATCTGACGTACTTGCACCAGTTGGTGGACTACTGGCGCGACGGGTACGACTGGCGCGCGCAGGAAGCGCGGCTGAACGCGTTCCCGCAATGCACGGCGCCAGTCGGAGGCATCGAGGTCCACTTCCTCCACGTGCAGGGGGTCGGCCCCAATCCGATGCCGCTGGTCGTGTCGCACGGCTGGCCGGGCTCGGTGCTCGAGTTCCACCAGTTGATCCCGCTGCTCACCGATCCCGCGCGGCACGGCGGCGACGCGGCCGACGCGTTCACGGTGGTTGCGCCCTCGCTTCCCGGCTACCCGCTGTCGTTCAAACCAGGTCAGCCGCGCTTCGGCCAGGCCGCCATTGCCGACGTCTTCGCCGAGTTGATGGTCGACGTGCTGGGCTACGACCGCTTCGGCGCCCAGGGAGGTGACTGGGGCTCGTTCGTCTCCGCGGCGCTGGGCCTCAATCACGCCGAACACGTCGCTGGCATCCACCTGAATCTCCTGCCGCTCCGCAGAGACGGTGCCCCGCCGCCGGGCGATGATCCAGAAATGGTGGCCTTTCGCGCCGAGCTCGATCACTGGCTGCGCGAGGAGACCGGCTATTCGTCCATCCAGGGGACCAAGCCGCAGACGCTCGCCTACGCGCTGGCCGACTCGCCGGTTGGTCTGGCGGCCTGGATCCTCGAAAAGTTCCGGACCTGGAGTGACAACGACGGCGACGTGGAGGCGCGCTTCACCCGAGATGAACTGCTGACCAACATCATGCTGTACTGGGTAACCGGCGCCATCGGCAGCTCGTTCTGGCCGTACTACGCCCGACAGCACGACGGCTGGATGCTGCCGGGCCCGCGGGCGGTCGAGGTCCCGATGGGCTACTGCGGGTTCCCGCGAGACATCCTCCACCCGCCGCGCCGACTCGCGGAACAGGCGTTCAGCAATATCCAGCGCTGGACCACGCAGCCGCGCGGCGGGCACTTCGCGGCGCTCGAGGAGCCGCAAGCGCTCGCCGCCGACATCCGGGAGTTCTTTCGACCGCTTCGTTAGGCCTTGGGGGCGGCGGCGATGGCGTCCTGGAACTCGCCGCGCATTTTGTCACCCGCCTTGGTCTTCCAGTCTGCAACCAGGCTGTCCAGGTCGGTCACCGGTCGGCGGCCCTGGATGATGTCCGAGACGCCTGAGAGCATGGCGTCCTGGGCCAGCGGCCCCTGGGACTGGGCGGTGGCCGAGAACAGCCCGAGGGTCGGGTCCAGCTCCATGACCGCGATCATTGCCTGTTCGGCGGCGTACGACACATCGGCGAATTCTTTGGACCGATTCGCGCTGAACAGCGCGTACGCCGGCGAGCTCACGTACCGCCACACCGCGGTCAGCTCACTGCGGCCCTGGTCGGTGAGCACCGGGGCACCTTCGGCGTTGAACTTGAAGTCGGTGTCCTGAACGCCGAAGTAATTGAGCAGCCACTCCTGGCTGCCGAACGGCGCGGCAAAGTAGTTCGCGACGCGCAGCAGCATCTTGACTCGATCAGGCGAACTCTGCTGCTTCATATACGCCACCCCGAACTGGCCCGAGCCCGCCTGGTACATCGGCTTGCCACCGTCGTGCGCAAATGGCTGCATCGGGAAGATCTTGGCATTCGGCAGGCGGACGGCCTCGATGTCCCACAACTGCACGTACTGGCCCCAGACCCCTGGCGCGACCGCGAATCGGCCCGCCATGAAGTCGTCGTTGAAGGCGCCACCGTAGGTGGGCGTGTTGGGGTGCCATACCCCGGCGGCCCACAGGTCGCGCGCCCAGCCGACGTACGCCTTGAACTCGTCGGTCTCGAGGTCCTTGATCAATTTGCCGCTCGGGTCGAGCTTCCAGTTGTTCGGGACCCGGAAGATAGCGGTGAGCGCGTTGTTGGGCGTCGTCGAGAAATAGGACGTCTGGCCCGCCGCGATGCCCCACTGGTTGTCCTGCGGGCGCGTCAGCGCGACCAGCATCCGCTTGAAGTCGTCGGCATTCTTGGGCGCCTTGTCCAGCGTGATGCCCGCCTTCTCGAACAGGTCCGGGCGATACATGATCTCGGTGCCAATCGGTGGTCGCGCGATCGGGAGCGCATAAATCTTGCCGTTGACCACGCCCGAACGCCAGGTATAGGTCGGGTAGTGGGCCAGGTTGGGGTAGTCCTTGATGGCGTCGCCACTGAGGTACGGCGTCAGGTCGGTGCATTTGGCTTTGACGAAATCCGCCGCACCCGAAATCACTCCCCACGGCACATTCGTCGTCGGGTTGTAGATGAAATCGGGCAGGTCGTTGCCCGCGATCACCACATTCACCTTGGCCGGATAATCGGCCGCGGTGACCTGGTTCATTTGCAACGTGGCGTTGATGGCCTTGTTGACTGCTTGCCAGGCCGTGTTCTGCTCCATGGGCGGCGGCGGCGCCAGGGTCAGGTAGGTGATGGCGTTGATGGTGCTGCCATCGCCCGGCGGCGTGGTGACGGTCTTGACCAGGTTCGTCGGGAACTTGTAGTAGGCCGGATCGAGACCCTGCGGGTTGCCCGCGAGGTCAGGCTTGGGCCCTTCGAACGGGAGGTAGGTTGGCAACTGCAGCGCACCGCCGGTGGTGCCCGCGGGCGCACCCCCACCGGCTGCTGGAGCCGGCGGCGCCGCCGGTGTGCACGCCTGCAAGAGCGACGCTCCGAACGCGCCTACCGCCAGCCATCCCGCGCGTGTGACGAAGGTCCGCCGATCAAAGCGCCCAGCAGTGTCTTGATGAGTTCCGTCTGACGATTCAGGCATCTCCAGTTCCCCTCTCGTGCCTAGATGGCGCGTCGTTCCCCCGCCCAGTACGGGTCACGCAGGCGGCGTTTGTAAAGTTTGCCATTCGGGTCGCGCGGTAGCTGGGCCATGAAGTCGATGCTCCTGGGCAGCTTGTAGCGAGCGATGCGGCCCTGCAGAAACTCCGCCAGTTCGGCGCGGACCTGTTCCTCGTCCGCGTCTTTGCCGGGTAGTAATTCGACCACCGCCTTGACCTCTTCGCCCCACTCGGCGTTCGGGATCCCGAACACGGCCACGTCGGCGACCCGGGGGTGAGTGATGAGCACGCTTTCGATTTCGGCCGGGTAGATGTTGACCCCGCCCGAGATGATCATGTCGGCCTTGCGGTCGCTCAGGTACAGGTAGCCATCCTCGTCCAGATAGCCGATATCACCGACGGTGCGGTACTCACCCCGCTTGGACTTCTCGGTTTTATCCGGATCCTTGAAATACTCGAACTGGGCGCGGTTCATTCCGGTTGAGTACACCGTGCCAATCTGGCCAGCGGGCAGAATCGTGCCATCGTCGTCCATGATGACGATCCTGTTCTCGTTGCGCGCCTTGCCAACCGAGCCGGGTTTGGCAAGCCACTCGTCCGAGAAGATGATCGTGCCGCCCACACCTTCGGTGGACGCGTAGTACTCGTCGAGAACGGGGCCCAGCCAGTCGATCATGCGGCGCTTGATCTCGGGTGAGCACGGTGCAGCGCCGTGGATCACATGCCGCAGCGAAGAGGTATCGTACCGCGCGCGCTCTGCTTCCGACAGCGCCAGCAACCGAACGAACTGCGTGGGCACGAGATGAGTCAGCGTGACGTGGTAGCGGTCGATCAACGCCAGCGCGTGTTCGGGCTGAAAGCGGTCCATGATGACCAGCGTGTGGCCGAGATGCACCGACGGCGCTGCCATCACCAGTGGTGCGGTGTGGTACCACGGGCACGCCAGCAGGTGGACGTTGTCCGGCTCTTCAGCCGCGACTCCATACGCCTTCAATGCCACGCCCAGGTCCGTTGCTTCGATCGGCGTCTCGGGCAGCGGCCGGCGAACGCCCTTGGGTCGGCCGGTGGTGCCCGAGGTGTAGTTCATCACCGCCCCGAGCGAGCGCGCGCTCGGCGGGGTCGTCGGTTGACCGGTCTTGAGTGCGTCGTACCCCGCAAAACCGTCGGCGTCGCCGACACTGAAGACGCGATCGGCAGGAAAGCCAGTCGCCTCGACGGCCAGCCGCCACACGTCGGCGTACCGGGCGTGGGCGATGAAGGCTCGGGCCTCGCAGTCCTGGAGGATGTACGCGATCTCCGGTCCGACCAGGTGAAAGTTGATCGGGGTCAGGTACAGGCCGATTTGCTGCACCGCCAGATACACTTCCATCGCCGCGCGCGAGTTGGGCAACATCGCCGCGATTGCGTCGCCGCGCTGGAGCCCGAGTGCTCGCAGACCGTGACTGAGCTGGTTTACACCGGCGAGCAACTCTGCTTCGGTGACCTGCGTCGCATCCGCCTCGACGATGGCGATGTGAGTCGGATGTTCGGCGGCGTATCCCCAGAAGTTCTCGAACGGCATGCTCTTACGGGCGGAGGCCGAGCAGCCTGGCCGCGTTTTCTTTGAGAATCAAGGGCTGGACCTCCTCGCGGAAGCCCGCGGTCTGAAAGTCTGCCAGCCACCGATCGGTGGTGATCATCGGATGATCCGAGCCGAAGAGCACTTTGGTCTTCAGTAACGTATTGGCGTAGTGCACCAGTTGGGGCGGAAAGTACTTCGGCGACCAGCCTGACAGGTCGATGTACGCCGACACCTTGTGCAGCGCGATCGCCAGCGCCTCGTCCTGCCAGGGAAAAGACGGGTGGGCCATGATGATCGGCATGTCGGGAAAGTCGACCGCGACGTCGTCAAGGTAGATCGGGTTGCCGTACTTCAGCCGAATGCCACCCCCGCCGCCCGGTGCGCCCTGACCGACGGCCGTCTGGCCGGTGTGGAACAACGCTGGCAACTTCGCCGCCGCGATCACCGCGTACAGCTCGTACATGCGCTGATCGTTTGCGTAGAAACCCTGTGCGGGTGGGTGGAATTTGAACCCGCGCGCGCCAGCTTCGATCAGCCGTCTGGCTTCGTCGGCGCCGGCGTGGTCGCGCCACGGGTCGACCATCACGAATGGGATGAAGACATCCGAGTTCCGCGCGGCGGCCTCGAGCAGTTCGTCGTTGGTCACCGCGCCTGGTCGAGCGCCGCGGGTGCCACCGGCATCGGTGCCCCAGATCGCGCACGCGATCTTGCGCTCGCGATAGAACTCCGCGGTCTGGTCGGGCGTCTGACCGCCGGCGCCGCCGCGCTGAGTTGCCCGGGCCAGCGTGTCATCCCGCGTTGGACCGGCTGGCGCGCCCGCAAAGGCGGCCGAAACGCCAGCGTGGACGTGGACGTCAATGGCCCGAAGACTCTCGACGTCGATGCTGGACTGCCAGGGCATCAGCGCGTTTGTGCCTTTTCAGGCTCGGTCTGACCAAACGGGCCGACCTTGGGGCGGGCTCTGGACAGCAGATCGGTCACCACCGAACCGAGCTCTGCCGGGTTCCAGCGAGCGTGCTTGTCGGCCTCGGGCCCGGCGTGCCACGGCTCGGCGACGCTGATGCTGCCGCCGCGCACGTTGAACACGCGACCGGTGACTTCTTTTGACTCGGCGCTCGCGAGCCACACCACCAGCGGCGACACGTTGGCGGGATCGCTTGCGTCGAACCCGTCCGCCGGCGCCGTTGGCGCGCCCGGGCGGCGGATCGTCTCGGTCATGCGCGTGCGGGCGCCAGGCGAGATCGCGTTGACTGTGACGCCATAGCGACCCAACTCGCCGGCCAGGATGATCGTCATGTTGGCGATACCGGCCTTGGCGGGCCCGTAATTGCTCTGCCCCATGCTCGTGTAGAGACCGGCGGGTGAGCTGGTATTGATAATCCGCGCGTTTACCGGCGTGCCATCTTTGGACTTCTCGCGCCAGTACACCGCCGCGTGGTGACACATATTCCAGGTGCCCCGCAGGTGGACGCGGATGACCGCATCGAAGTCCTCGACGCTCATATTGAAGATCATCCGGTCGCGCAAGATGCCGGCGTTGTTGACCACGACGTGGATGTCGCCCCACTGCTCAATGGCGGCGTCCAGAACGCGCTTGGCACCTTCGTGGTCGGAGATGTCGTCGCCGTTGGCGATGGCTTCGCCACCGTCGGCGCGGATCCTGTCGACCACTTCGCCGGCTGGGCCACTCGAAGAGCCCGTGCCGTCGAGCTCGGCGCCGATGTCGTTGACCACGACGCGGGCACCCTCACGTGCCAGCGCGAGCGCGTGCTCGCGGCCAAGCCCTCGGCCGGCGCCGGTGACGATCGCCACGCGCCCATCGCAGATTCCTGCCATACGCTTATGCAGCCTCCCGCAGCGGCCCAGTATAGCGACATGCATTCCACGTAGCGCAAGTAGCTTTCACCCCGTAAAATGCTGCCACGACTAAGGGAGTGACCAGCATGGCAGAAGCGACCATTACGTCCGTCGAAGAGCTCAAACAGCACGTGGGCAAGGAGACCCGCGTCGGCGAGTGGCACACCGTGACCCAGGAGGAGATTAACCAGTTCGCCGAGGCCACCGGAGATCACCAGTGGATCCACGTCGACCAGGAGCGCGCCAAGGCCGGGCCATTCGGCGGCACGATCGCCCACGGGTACTGGACGCTGTCGGCGGCGTCGTTCATCTTGCGTGGCGGCGAAGGGGTGCAGGTGCGTCTGCCGAGTCGCATGGGCGTCAACTACGGCCTGAATCGGGTTCGCTTCATGAGTCCGGTGCACGTCGGCAAGCGGATCCGTGGCCGGGCCAAGCTCCTCAGTGTCGAGGAGGTCCAGCCCAACGTCATCCAGCAGGTCTCCGAGATCACCGTTGAGATCGAGGGTGAGACCAAGCCGGCGATGGTGGCCGAGTCGGTCATGCGCAACTATCTGGAGCCGCGGGCCTGAGGGTGGCTGTGGGCCGACTGCTCGCGGCCGCCCGCGCCAGCGGTCGCGACGATCTGGCGATGCAACTGGGTGGCCAGATCGCCGGGGCCATCACGGCCGGGCGGCCAGCCCATGTGGTGTTGGACGAGATGGTGCGCGAGGCCGTCGACGTGCTGACCGCGCTGGCGCGGACGCGCGTCACGTTTGCGACGGCCTGAGGGCTGCATGGCACTGGAAAACGGGACGACCCGCGGGCGGTACTACGTCGAAGCGCTCGGCCGCGGACTGGCGCTGCTGGACTGCTTCATCGAGCAGCCGGGGCCGCACTCGCTGATCGAGCTCAGCCGTCGCGTGGGGCTCGGCATGCCCACCAGTTTGCGATTGATTCGCACGCTGGAGGAAGCCGGTTACCTGCGCCAGGACCCCGCGACAAAGCGGTACCGACTGTCCTGGAAGATGCTCCAGCTTCAGGACGTGACCGCGTCGATCCTGGACTACGCCGACGTGGCGCGGCCGTACCTGGAAGACCTGGCCTCGACGTTAGGCGAAGCGACCGGCATGGCGGTCCTCGACGGCACTGACGTCCGCCACGCGATCCGCGTGTCGTCCGCTCGGATTGTGGCGGCCAACATCCCGCCGGGGAGCCTGTTTCCGCCGCACGCCACGGCGATGGGGAAGGTCCTGCTCGCCGCGCTCGAGCCGAGCGTGGTCCGCGATCTGGCAGTGCAGCGCCCATTCGAGCGCTTCACGCCGACGACGCTGACGGCCATCGACGAGGTGCTCGCGCACTTGCGCGAGGTCGCCGCGCAGGGTTACGCGGTGAGCAACGAGGAGTGGGAACCCGGCCTGCGGTCGCTCGCGGCGCCCGTGTTCACGCGCGACTGCCGCGTTGTTGCCGCGGTCTGCGTCACCGTCGTTCGCCCCGGCGTTTCAACCCTCACCATGGAGCGCGATTTCCTCCCCGGCCTGCGCCAGGCCGCCGAGTGCATCTCCGCCGAGCTCGGCTACCGCGACCAGCAGCCGGCGCCCGTAGCCTGCCCCGTACCTTCCTGAGCAAGCGCAGCGATGCGGCAGCCGAATTCGGCGCGTCCTCAGACCGGCTCGAGCGGGCGGTGCGGCTCGGCTGGGAGCTGCACGCGGATCGGGTCGCCGGGGCGGACCTCGCCGCCGGCCAGGACAACGGCCATCACGCCGGCTTTCCGAATAAGGCGGCCGTCGGCGGCGTGGTCAAGGGTGGCGGCCATCAGGCCAGTTTGAATGGTGTCGAGCTGCGCGCAGGGGTTGCGCAGACCCGTGACCTCGACCGCGGCGTGCTGGCCCAGGAAGAGGCGGGTGCCCGTCGGCAGGCCGAGCAGGTCAACCCCGCGCGTGGTGATGTTCTCGCCCATCTGACCCGGCGACAACTCGAAGCCCAGCGCGCGCAACTCCATGTGCAATTCCGCGTGGAGCAGATGCACCTGCCGCAAGTTCGGCTGGCTCGGGTCGCGCGCCACCCGTGAGCGGTGCTTGACCGTCGCGCCGGCGTGCGCGTCGCCGTCCACGCCCAGGCCGCCCAGCAGGCGGATGCAGTCCAGGTTCGGTTTCGCCAGGGTATGCGTCCCGCTGCAACTGACCGCGACCACCTCCGGCATACCACCGAGAGCATAAACGAGCGGCGAAACGCTGCCCGAGTACGCCCCGATGGCCGTCGGGCGGGCCGTCAGGCCACGCGCGCCGCCTGGACCTCGAGCTGGATCTTGATCGTGTCACTGACCAGCACGCCGCCGGCTTCGAGGGCGACGTTCCAGTTGAGGCCGAAGTCCTTGCGGTTGATCGTCGTCTGGGCGCTGAAGCTGACCAGGTCATGGCCCCACGGGTTCTTGCCCGCGCCGTTGAAGGTCGTGTCCAGCGTGACTTCGCGGGTCGTGCCGTGGATCGTCAGGTCGCCGATGACCTGGTAGTGCTCGCCGGAACCCACGACGAGCCGACTCGTGAAGGTAATCCGTGGAAAATTGGCGACGTCGAGGAAGTCAGCCGAGCGCAGGTGCTCGTCGCGCTTCGCGTCGGCGGTCGTGAGCGTGGTCGTGTCGATCTCCGCCTCGACGGAGGAAAACGAGGCATCGCTGGCGTGGTGGACGAGGGTGCCGGTGACGCCGGTGAAGCGGCCTTTGACGGTGGTGAACATCATGTACTTGGCGCTGAGCTCGACGAGCGTGTGAGCGGGGTCGATCGTGTAAGCGACGGCGACGTCGGCCGGGGCGGAGGTGGTCATGTGTCTTGGTTTAGCACTAAACACTGAGCCTCGGCAAGGGTTTCCGACGCGGAATACTGGCGACCACCGTTTAGTTACAAACTGTAAGCCCAATGCCCGCCATCACCGCCCCCGCCACGCTCGTCCTGCCCAGGGTGGCCGTCCCCGATCCACGCCACGCTGAGCTCCGCCCCGTCCGCTCCGTCACCACCGCCCCGCGGGGCCTCGAGGGCGAAGGCTTTCCCGTCCGCCGCGCCTTCGCGGGTGTCCAGCTCGAGGACCTCGATCCCTTCATCCACCTCGACCAGATGGGCGAGGTCGAGTACGCCCCGGGCGAGCCGAAGGGCACCGCCTGGCATCCGCATCGTGGCTTTGAGACTGTCACCTACATCATCGACGGCACCTTCGAGCACCACGACTCCAACGGCGGTGGCGGCGTCATCACCGACGGCGACACCCAGTGGATGACCGCTGGCGCCGGCATCCTGCACATTGAGAAGCCACCGGAATGGCTGGTCGTCAGCGGCGGCCTGTTCCACGGTCTCCAGCTCTGGGTCAACCTGCCCTCGCGCGACAAGATGGCGGCGCCGCGGTATCAGGACATCCGCGCCCGCGAAGTGTCACTGCTCAGCTCGCCCGACGGCGGAGCGCTGCTGCGCGTGATCGCCGGCGAAGTTGACGGTCACCCTGGCCCGGGCATCACGTACTCCCCCATCTCGGTCGTGCACGCCACGCTGCAGCCCGGCGCCCAGGTCGACATTCCGTGGCGCCGCGACTTCAATGCGCTGGTCTACACCCTCAGCGGGGCGGGTTTCGTCGCCGCCGAGCGACGTGCGATCCGCAGCGGCCAGCTGGCCGTGCTGGGTGCCGGCGACGCCATCCGCGTCGCCGCCGACCCGGCCCAGGACAGCCGCAGCCCGGCGCTCGACGTGTACCTCATGGGTGGCCGCCCGATCGGCGAACCCGTGGCCTGGTACGGCCCGTTCGTCATGAACACCCACGCGGAGTTGGCCAAAGCCTTCGACGACTACCGCTCAGGCCGCCTCGGGAGCATCCCCGACTGAAGCACCCGCTTCGCTGGGCTCGCTCCCGCCGAAGCTCATTTTGAGGTCGAGCGGGACGTCCTCGCGGTCCGCCGATGGTGATCTAGCGCGGAGGGTGTGCCGATGCGGGTGCACCCGCTAGCCGTGGACAGCCGCGCGCTCCTGACGATGGCCTGCCGCTGGCGTGGCAGTGCTGGAGATTTTGATGGCGCTCTACCGTTCCGCTGAGCTCGGGCGAGTCGTCGCGACGCTGCCGATCCTCCTGGTGTATCCATTCCTGCAGCGGCGGTGTGCTCACCGGCGCGATCAAGGGTTGACCGGTCGCTCCTCCTGGAGCATCAAGACGTAGTCGAGGTCGGGCGTTGGGGTGCCCTTCGCC
>DATGER010000039.1:0-11163 GCA_035309865.1 Chloroflexota bacterium | reverse complement strand
TTGCGGGTCGGCGGCGTTGTAGTACGCAAAAGTCACGATCACGTACCGACCAGGCATCCTTATTGCGACGTATTGGGATATCCGAATAAAACTGGCCGCTCCCGATCCTTTTGTTGGGCTTTGCCAATCTTTGGAGGCCTGAAAGCCGCGTGGATATCCTCGTCGTCGACGACGACCTGACCACTCGCAAGATGTTGCGCTTCGTGCTCGAGCAGCAGGCCGGCCATCGTGTCGTCGAAGCTGAAAACGCCGACAGCGCCGAGCGCTGCCTTGCCCTGGAGCGCTTCGACCTGGCCATGATCGACGTCGTCATGCCCGGCATCGACGGGCTCGAGTTGTGCAGACGTATCCGGGCGACCTCCAACATGCCCATCATCGTGGTCTCCGCGCGCGGCGACCTCCAGTCCCGCGTCCGCGGCCTCCAGCTCGGCGCCGACGACTACCTGCCCAAGCCCTTCGACCCGTCCGAGCTCGCCGCGCGCGTGGAAGCCGTCCTGCGCCGCTCGACCCGCGCGGCGCGCGCCGACGGCGATGGCCGCCTCCGCATCGGCGACGTGACGCTCGACCTGACCGAACACCAGGTGGAGGTGCGCGACGTCCGCGGCGGCCGCCGCAGCGTGCAGCTCACCCCCACCGAATTCAAGCTGCTCCTGGTGCTCGCCCGCGCCCCCGGCAAAGCGTTCTCACGCGAAGAGCTCCAGCAGTCGTTGTGGGGCTATACGCACGCTGACGACGCCGGCTACAGCTCCGTCAACGCCCACGTGTCGGGCCTGCGCGACCGACTCGAGAGCGATCCAAAGCACCCGCGTTATCTGGTTACCGTCCGCAACGTTGGCTATCGCTTTGACCCCTGAGGATATTCCGGTTGCCCTCGCTCCCGTGGTCGTGCTCGAGGCGCTCGTCGCGCTGACCCGCGAGGCGGTTCAGGCAAATTCCGAAGGTGCCGTCGCCGACGCCATCGTGCGCATCGCCGGTGGCCTGATTGGCGCCGATCAGGGCGCGCTGGGGCTCGTGCGCGACGGCGACGTCATCACCGTCGCCGCCCTGATGCCGCGACGCCAACCGGTTGGCTCGCGGTTTCCTGTCGGTTTCGGCGTTGCCGGCTGGGTCGCCGCGACCGGCCGTCCGGCGGAGATCCAGGACGTGCGCCAGGACAAGCGCTACGTGGCCCTGCCCTATCCCGAGGTGCGATCGTTCGTCGGCGTGCCGCTCAAGAGCGGCGGCGATCTATTGGGGGTGCTCAGCCTCGCCGCCTGGCGGCCCGGCGCGTTTGCCGCCGACACGGCCAGGGCGCTGCTGCCGTTCGGCGAGGCGGCCGCCCTGCTGCTACGCAGCGCCGCCGAGCGCGAGTTGAGCTGCCAGCGACTGGAAACCCTGGAGCACGCCGCCAGCGACGGGTTGGCGGAGAGCTTGCACGAGCTGAAAGCCCCGCTGCACGCCGCGGCCGGCTTTCTAGACCTGGTTGCGACCGAACAGGCCGGCCCGCTCAACGAGCAGCAGAAGGACTTCTTGCAGACGGCGCGCGCCGAGTGCGCGCGGCTCAAGGACGCGTTGGCGACGCTGGTCGAGGCCGGCGCCACCGTGGCCGACCGGCCGCTGACCCTGCAACTTGTCCAACCGGGTGAGCTGGTCGAAACCAGCCTCGACCGCGTCCACGGGCAGGCCGCCGGGCGCCAGGTGCGGCTCATCGCCCGGATCGACCCGTTGGCGCTGGCGGTGCAGGCCGATCGGCCGGCGCTGCTGCAGGTGCTGGGCAACTTTCTGCAGAATGCCCTGCGGTTCGTGCCGGCCGGCTCCGAGATCGTCGTGCAGGCGACAATGGACAAGCCGGGCTGGACGCAATTCGCGGTGGCCGATCGCGGGCCAGGGGTGGCGGACAAGGACCTGGAGTCGATCTTCGACCGCTTCGCAAAAGGCGGCGCCGGCGATATCCAGCGCGCCGCCGGGGAAGTTGGCCTCGGTCTGTCCATCTCGCGCCGCATCGTCGAACAGCACCGGGGTCGGATCTGGGCCGAGAACCGTCAGGACGGTGGCGCGCGCTTCTGTTTTGCTCTGCCGACGGCTACGGCCGCGTAACGCAGCCGCGCATCGCCAGGGGTCCCCCGGACGGTTTTAACGGAGCTGCGTTGCCCGAAGGATCCCCTGAACGGGTTCTCCGAGAACCCCCGCCCTGGGGAACTGTCGTGCAACCGGCCGCCAGGCGCTGTTGCCACGCGCGACCGGGTCGATACCCAGGGTGATGGATCGATTGCACCCCGAGGCGGACGCCTCAGACGCGAGACCCCCGATACGAATGCTCCTGATGGCGGCCTGCATGCCCTTCGCAGTGATCGGCCTGCTCGCTTCACCGATCGCCTTCAACGCCCTGAGGCAACTCGTCGGCATTTAGTCCTCAGCAGCCGAGCGCGCGCACGGCGTCGACGGTATTGGCTTCGTCGGCACGCTCGTCAGGGGTCCGCGTAGTCGCCACTCGATTGCTCCGCCCGCCGAGGTCGGGTGTAAGCTTGGCCTTCACTCCAGGAGAAATGCCCAATGCCGCTGGTCACAATTCACCTGTTCCCCGGCCGAACCGCAAGCCAGAAGCAAGCCGTGGTGCGCGGCGTCACCGATGTGTTGGTCCGCGAGGCCAACACGTTGCCAGAGCACGTCGAGGTGATCCTGATCGAGGTGCCAAAGGAACACTGGGCCATCGGCGGCAATTTGCCAGAGCCGGCGGCCACGAACGCCGGGCCACTGCCTGTTTAGCCTTTTTCGTCCGCCCACAGTTCGCATGGCTTGCCGCGGTCATTCCCGTCCTCGTGCTCGCGATCGTGAAACCCGTGGATGTGGCAGCCAGGCACCGGAGGTTGAATGACTGACCCGGGCTACTCAATGAAGGTCCATGCGCCGTCCCTCGAGATGCCGGACTTCTTCGCGTCGATGGCGGATATGAACAAAGCATCGCTCGTGACGCTGCACGCGGACGGCATCATCCCCAGCCAGCTGGCAGCCCGGATCGGTGCCACCGTACGCGACCTGATCGAGCGCGAAAACCTGCCCGGATCGAAGCGGTCCCACGATTACCTCGACTTCGAGCGCGATCTCGTCGCGCGTGCCGGACCGGAGGCGACCCGGCTCCACGTTGGGCGAAGTCGCCAGGACATGATGTCGACCGGCGTCAGCCTGTGGCTCCGCGCGGCGCAACTCGCGGTTTTCGAAGACCTGCTGCCGGTTCGCCAGAGGCTACTGGACCTCGCGTCGCGACATGTCGAGACGGTGATTCCCACCTATACCCACGGCGTGCAAGCCCAGCCAACCTCGGCGGCTCACTACCTCCTGGCGTTCCTGGCGGCGCTCGATCGCATCGGCGGCCGCATCACCGACGCCTTCCGACGTGCCAACCGGAGCCCACTTGGCGCGGGTGCCGGCACGACTTCATCGTTTGCGATCAATCGCGAGCGACTGGCGGCGCTCCTCGGGTTCGACAGCATTGTCGACAACGCCGTCGACGCCAATCTCGTGGCGCCCATCGATTCCACGCTCGAGTTCGTCGGGATCCTGTCGACCCTCGCCATCGTTCTGGCGCAGCTCACCCAGGACCTGCACGCCCAGTTCTACCTGGCCGAGCCGTGGCTCACCCTCGATCCGAGCTCGCGGCTGACGGGTATCAGCAGCATGATGCCCCAGAAACGCAACCCGCGCGTGCTCGAGCTCCTGCGTGAGCATGCCAGCGTCATCCTCGGGTCGGCCGAGTCCATGGTCCTGCTGGCCCACAACACCAGTTCGGGAATGACCGACGTTCGAGAATCGGTGACGACGGTCCTCCCACTGGGCCGCGTACACGAACTGCTCTTTCTGTATGCCCGCACCATCGACGCGATCGTCATTGACCCCGAGCGCTCGCTGGCCGAGGTCAACCGTGACTACTCGGCCATGACGAACCTGGCCGAGTACCTCGTCCAGGCTGCCGACGTGCCGTTTCGAGACGCACACGAGTTTGCGTCGCGGCTCACTGACTACGGGCGACAGAACGGGCTGAGGCCACCGCAAATCGCCTACTCGGCCGCCTCCAGAATCTACCAGGAGCATGCGGGCGCGTCGCTCCCGCTAGCTGAGGCGGAGTTCACGCAGGCGATTGATCCAGTCCACATCATCGCCACGCGCCAGGGCCGCGGCGGACCGCAACGGGCCGAAGTCGAGCGGATGCTGGAGGCGTGCACTGCCCAACTTGCCGATCATCAGCAATGGCTCGATAGCCAGCGCGCCGCTGTTGCAGCGGCGAAGTCAATGTTGGACAGCGCCTTCGCGCGGCTGCTGCCCACGGTCCCTGACGGCTAGCTCCCGAGGCAGAGGCGCGTCGCTACAGGACCGCGGTCTCGGCCTGCGAACGCGTGAAGTCGCGGCCTGGATCGAAGGCGGCCAGGTCGAGCCAGTGGCTCGCGAATGGCGGTGGCAAATGCACACGCCTGCCGACGGCATCGCCCGCCACCAGTGCCTCGACCAGCAACGCGCTGACGGGCGCGTGCATCACTCCGTGACCGGAGAATCCGGCGGCATGTATCAGATTCGGCACACCGGGGTCGACGCCGATCAGGGGCACCGCATCCGGAGTCATACCGTAGTAGCCGCACGTGGTGGCCATCAATCCACCCGCCTCCACCAGCGTCGGCGCATACGGAGCCATGTCGGCCAGCAACTGGAATCCGAAATTGTCGACGCCGTGACGGTGGTCGAACTCCGCTGGGACGCGATCCTGGTCGTCGTCTTCGAACGCCGGCTCCGGTGGCGTGTGGCTTGTGCCGGCCAACACCAGGTGCAAACCGTCAGGCCGCGTATGTGCGCCCAGCGGCCGCCCCATACCGTAGATGGTCATCGGCAAACGCTGCCAGACGTCAGCCGGCAGCACCGCTCTGCCCGGGTCCAGGTGGTACAGGAAGCGTTTGATCGGCGTGATCGGCAGGGTGAGTCCGCCCAGCAATGGTGAGACTCGCGCCGCCCAGGCGTTGGTGCAGTTCACCACCCAGTCGACTTCGACCGGCCCGCGGCTGGTCTCGAGCGCCACGATGCGCCCGCCCTGCTGACGTGCACCCACCACCGCCGTGCGCTGCAGCACCCGAGCGCCCAGCTCCTCAGCCCGCCGGACGCCTTCGCCGTAGATCACGGGTGGGAAGAGGAACCCATCGGTCGGACACCAGGTTGCGCCGATGAGCCGATCGGTCGCGAGATGCGACCAGCGCCGCCCGACCTCTCTCGAGGCGAGCACTTCCACGGCCACCCCGATCCGTTGCTGCATGGCCGCTGCCGCCTGCGCCCGCTCCCAGTGGCTGCGCGCGTCGGGGGCCGCGTCCGGAGCATCCGGATGGTCGAACAGAAACAGGTACCCGTTCTGGCGGATGACCGGCTGGCGTGCATTCGGCGGCGTGGCGAGGAGGTCGTGGAAATGGGTGTACCACCATTCAGAGAACAACATGCCGACGACCGACTCCTCGACGCCGAACTGGGCGCGAATGCCGGCCATCGAGCGGCTCGACGATCCATTGCCGATGACTGCCTTCTCGAGCAGGATCACCTCAAAGCCGCGCTCGGCCAGGCGGACGGCACTCAAAGCACCGGTCACGCCGCCGCCGACGATCGCGACTCGCTCGCCTGCGGCAAGCCTCGTCACCTGGGCACCATGGCGCGCTCACCCATACGCGGTTGGCCAGCCACGTCCAATGCCGACGCTTGCACCGGCACGCGCTCCCCAGCCATCCAGCTCGGGCCATGCGGTGATGTCTCGCCGGTGCGAATTGGCGCGACTTCGCTGCCAGACCGGGTCAAATCGGCCACGTCAGGTCCGTCTATTCAATTGCCGCCAGAGCCGCCGAGTCGGCTTGCCCGCGCCGGCGCCGTTGGGCCGGCGCATGTACGCGATCACACGACGCACGGCACCAACCGGAAGCGGACGTGATGCACGTAGTCGTTGTAGCCGGTGCTTCGTCGAGAATTCGCCACACCAGCACCGGAATCAGCAGGGCTCTGCCTCGTCGAGCGCCGGCGTGTTCGCCTGATTCCGCTTTTTCGGCACATACCGAATATAGCACCGCTACTCGGTGGCGGCGCCGACGCAATCCGAGTCCTTTCTCGGCTGGTAGACCGCGTCTGGCGCTCGGGGGCAACGTGCAGCGCAAGCCACGCTGCATCGCATTCACTTCGATTTTCGCCAGAATTCGCTGCAGGTACACTCGGGCCCTACATGGCACGGCTCGGAGTGGTGGTCCTGGCGTCAGGCCTTCTGTTGGCGAGCATGGCCGTACCTGCGCGCGCGCATCAGCCGGAGGCGAGCGAGGCTACTCTGCGCTTCAGCGCCGCGGTCGCGACTCAGACGGTTGCGCGTGCCAAACTGGGTGTTCTCGGCGACGCATTCACCTGTGCGGACGCGCGGCTGGTGGCCTATCGTCGAAGCACCGCCCAACCAGACATCGCCGACCAGTGGTATGTTGCTTCGCAACTCTGGGCGGACGCGGCGCTCTTGTTGGCCACCGAGCGCATCGCCCCAGATGTCGCGAACGGATCGGTCGTCCTGGCTCAAGACTGGAACGCGGAGGACACGCGCTGCCACATCGACAAAGGGTTTGTCTTTCTCGACCGGTTGTGGGATTACACAACCGCGGGCTACTTTCCACATTCGAACCCGGTCGGAACGCAGGTCGACACCGTCGCCGCACGGTACGGGGACGACAATTCCGTGGGTGGGCTGGCGCTGCTGGCTACCGCCGAGCTGACAGACGAACCAACTGCGCGTCAACGCTACATCCATGCAGCCCAGCGCGAAGCGGACTTTCTCCGCCAGAGCGGCCTGTGGGACGACACGTTCGGTGGAGGCTTCTGGTGGAACACCGGCCGAGGCGACTCGGCCGAAGGTAAACCAGCACAGACCAACGCCCTCGCGGCCTTGTTCTTCGCACGGTTGTATACGGCGACGAACGATCCGGAAGACCGCGCCTGGGCAGTCCGTACGCTGCTGTGGATGGACACTGTCCTGTATGACCAGGCACGCCATCTGTATCACTGGAGCGTGTCATACGCGAGTATTCCCACGCGCACCGGCGCAGTTGTCAGCCAGCGCTACTTCAACTATGACCAGAGCCTTGCCATTCAGGCCGAGTTAGCCGTGTTCGGGCTCGATCACGATGCTGCGCGGGCGTCGCGTGCCCGCGATATTGGTGGCGCGATCGTGCCCACCTTCTGGTCGGACGCGGTTGGCAGCTTCAACCTCGAAGCGGGGGTCCAACAGGTGTACACCGGGTTCAGCGCCTGGACCAGTTTCGGCCAGCTGGCGCTTTACGATCTGGACGGCGATGCCAGGTGGCTGGAGGCTGCGCGGACAAACGCGAACGCGTTGTCCAGTCGGCTGCGCGCTCCAGACGGCGGTTATGGAGCGCGCAGCTACGTGTGTGTCGATACCCTGGCTCGCGGTTGCGAGAGTGGGCAGGCGCATATTGTCGTCGATCAAACTCTCGATGGTGCTGCCCTGGCCTGGGCCCAACACCTTGAAACTGCACTTGCCGAGCGCGCGGTACCACCACTCTCGCCGACCGATTGAGGACGACGACCAACACCCGTTTATCGTCGAAGTTGCACCACACCGGCGTGGTCTGGGGCTGGCCGTCGGGCAAGACGGTCGTCAGCGCGGCAACACGGCGAGAGCGTGCCTACCAGGGGGAGGTCGTCCAGGAGTTGCCAGTGATGGGGCGTGGCGGAGGCCGGTGATGCAGAGCCGACCGCCCACCTGGATTTTCATAACGAGGCGCTGGTCCTCCGGATCGTCTCCTGGCTCGCTGTACACAGCCTCGCAGGACTCATGACCACTCATCGTCCAGACCATGCGTGGTCGTACGGCATCGATGTGCGCATTGTCGCAGGCGTGGACGCGCAGACCGGGAGCCAGATGTGCGCGTGCATTCCAGCGTTGCCGTCCGTCCACCAGGAGCCCGAAACTGGAGTGAGCGTCTGAATTGACGCCGGCCGTCAGCCGCGGGTCGGCGCTGCGGCCACCCCTCGAGTGAGTCCTCCCAGCCCTCCTGCCGTCCATACACCGCCAGGTCCTGGATATTGTTGACGAACCGGAGCCGGTCGACCCCACGACTCGTGGTCGCATAGGTCCGGTAGGCCTCGTCGCCATCGCGCACAAAAGCGTTGAGTTTGAACCCAATGGCGTTGCTGCGATCGCGGCATCTGTGCGAAGCGTCGCTATGGCGCGAATGCCTGGACCGTCTGAATCGTATCAGCTTCCGCTGGCCGTTTGTCCTCGCGATACCGCACGACGCGGGCGAAGCGCAGCGTCACTCCTCCCGGATACCGCGGGGAGCTCTGCACGCCGTCGAAGGCAATCTCGGCGACCAGCTCGGGACGCACGTATACGGTCCAGTTATCGCGGTGGTCCTCCAGTTCGAGCAGGCGTTGCGTTTGCCAGCGCAGCATCTCATCCGTCAGGCCCTTGAAGGTCTTGCCGAGCATGACGAAGGCGCCAGACTGCGGGTCGAGGGCGCCAAGATGCAAATTCGAGAGCCAGCCAGTCCGCCGGCCGTGGCCCCACTCGGCCGCCAGGATCACCAGATCCAGGCTTAATGTCGGCTTGACTTTGATCCAGCCGGCGCCGCGCCGGCCGGCCTCGTAGGCCGAATCGAGGGCCTTGACCAGGACACCTTCGTGCCCGCGCGCCAGGGTATCCTGCAGGAAGGCGTCGGCTTCGGCGGTGTGCGAGGTAACGATGCGCGGTGCCCGCCACTTCTCGGCGACCGTCGCCGCGAGGATGGCGTGCCGCTCAGCCGCCGGCCGATCCACCAGGTCCTGACCATCCAGGTGCAGCACGTCGAACACGAACGGCGTCAGCGGCAGGGTTGCGCGCAGCCGGTCGACGTCCAAGCGACTCCCGAAGCGGCTGGCGCTGACCTGAAAGGGCTGCGGCCGGCCGTCTGCCCGCAACGACAGCGCTTCCCCGTCCAGCACGACCGACTGCACCGGCAGCGCCCGGGCCATCTCGACCAGCTCGGGGACGCGGCTGGTGATGTCGTCCAGGCTGCGCGTAAAGACGCGCACGTCCGGCCCCAGGACGTGGATCTGCACTCGGGCGCCATCGAGCTTCCATTCGATTGCCGCGGGACAGGCCGTCCGCGCCATGGCCTCGGCGACCGTCTGGGCCGATTGGGCCAGCATCGGCTGCAGGGGCTGGCCAACCTGCAAGCGGAACGCGCTCAGGCCGGCCGGGCCGTCGCGCAGGCCGGCCTCGGCGACCGCGCCCAGATCGCCGCGCACCATCACCGCTCGCCGAACGTCAGCGAGTGGGACGCCGAGCGCGCGGGCGAGCGCGTCCTGCATGACGCCCTCCAGGGCTCCCTGGCGCACTTCACCGAGCATCAGGCGCACGAGAAAGTGCTGCTCGTCAGCTGTCGCCCGGGCGAACAGCTCGACCAGGTGGCGGCGCCGTTCGGCCTGCGAGTCGCGGCCAGCCAGTTGGCCAATGGCTTCGAAGTCCGCGTCGACCTCGATCAGGGACAGCGTAGCCTGCGCCGCCGCCTCGGGCAGGTCCCGTAAGGCGGCATAGCCCACGCCGATCTGCCGCTGCCGCAACTGGCTGGACAGGTACGCCACACCGATCGCCGCCTCCGCCGGCTCGAGCTTGCGCAGTACCTCCGCCAATCGCCCGATCTTTTCTCCCCGCGCCGCGGTCGCCCCAATCGCCCGCGACGTCTCAACGATCTCAAGGAGGAGGGTCATCAGGGGCGCGCCCTTTCCAAGGGCCCGAGGCTAGAGCGGTCCGTTGAGCATGGGATCGAGCTCCGGATGTTCGACGAAGGCCCTGCGCAATTCGCGGGTCGCCTCGACCCAATCCGCATCCGCCGGCAGGAACACTCCGCCCGACCGCACCTGGTACACCTCCGGATCGTCGACGCCCGACGGCGTCACGCCCCGCTCCATGTGCGCCTTGACCGCGTTGAGCAGCCGTCGACGCACCTGAATCACCATCGCGTCGGTCGAGCCCAGGTGCTCCGTACTGCGATCCATGACGAGGCCCATGCTGGTGGTCATGGCCGCGTCCTGCATCAACAACTCGCGAATGCCCGTGTACCCACCGCCGCCCTGGCGGGTGCGCTGCAATTCTCGATCGATCTTGAAGTCGTTGGTGGCGTCCGTTTCGAAGCGATGCCGGCCGTACCAATCGGTGGCGTTGGGCCTGTACGTCGGAAACACCACCGGCCCGGTGACACCGTTGCCCGGCCGCCGGCCACCGACATTCATGAAGAAGTTCATGGTGTGGGTATCGTCCATGGGCACGCGCGCGCCGTTGTTCTTCTTGACGCCCAGCACGCCGGGCGGCGTGAACGTGAAGAAGGGCATGCAGAACTGCGCGATGCGCCAGTAATACTCCCCTGGAGGGCCGGGTCGGCGGGCCCCGTACGCCACCCCGCCGGGGGTGTCGATCACCTGGAAGTGGGCCGGCTTCTGGCGCAGCTGGTACTCGGAGAACGTGCCCTGCGGCTGATCCTCCGGGCTCAGGCCGCCGTAGTGCAGAAAGCCGACGTGGGTGGTGTCCATGTCGCCTTCGAGGATTTGCAACCAGTTGCCCTCGAGCTGGAACGCGGTCGCCGTGGCGCCCTCGAGCATGTTCGCTTCGAGATCCGGTAACGGCGGCGGGTCTTTGCGCGGCCCGAGATAGCTCCACACGATCCCGCCGCGTTCCTGGCACGGGTAGGCCACCGCCTTGACCTTGGTGCGGAAGTCGCTCTCGGCCGGCTCGTTGGGCATGTCGACGCAATTGCCCTCGACGTCGAACTTCCAGCCGTGATAGACGCAGCGCATGCCGCTCTCTTCGTTGCGGCCGAAAAACAGCGACGCCCCGCGGTGCGGGCAATGGTTTTCCAGCAGACCCACCTTGCCGGTGCTGTCTCGGAAGGCGATCAGCTTTTCGCCGAGCAGCAGCACCCGCACGGGGTCACTGTCCGGCGACGGCAGCTCCGAGGACAGCAGCGCGGGCACCCAGTACTCCCGCATCAGGTCGCCCATCGGCGTCCCCGGCCCGATCTGGGTCAGCAGACGATTCTTCTCTTCGCTCAGCATACACGCCTCCGCTCACTGACGTCGCACTGGATAGGGTTCCGGTTCGGCCTGCGACGCCGCCGCGGCCTCATGGAGATGGCAAGT
>DATGER010000038.1:0-10929 GCA_035309865.1 Chloroflexota bacterium | reverse complement strand
CATGAACACGCTATAGCTCATGCCGTAATGACGCGCGGCGGCGTTGATACGCGCGATCCAGAGTCGCCGCATGTCGCCCTTGCGCGCCCGACGATCGCGGTACGCGTAGGCCAGGCCCTTCATCACCGTTTCGTTGGCGATACGGATGAGCTTGCGGCGGCCCTGTGAGTACCCTTTGGCCAGGGCCAGCGTCTTCTTGTGGCGGTGGTGGGCGGTAACGCCCGGCTTGATGCGTGTCACTGGCTAGGTGGCGTACGGCATCAGCCGCCGGACCCGCGTCAAATCGCGGGTGGATACGGGCATCATCTCGTCGTAGTCGCGGGCAGCGCGCTTGGACCGGTTGCGCCGCAAATGGCTCTTGCCATGGCGGGTTCGGACGAGCTTGCCCGATCCGGTGTACTCAAAGCGTCGCGCGGCCGCTTTGTGAGTCTTCAACTTCGGCATAGTAGGTAGAGGCAGGCAAGTCTACCATACGGTGGCTCAACCACAGCCGTACGATCAGGCGCGCGTAGCCGAGCCAGAACGAGCGGGTATACGCCATCTTCGAGTAGCCACTCTTGCGCACGCCGAGCGTGATCGGCACTTCGGCGACTCGAAAACCTGCCCGGTGGGCTTTGACGGTGCCTTCCAGTTGGATGCCGAAGCCATTTTCCTGCAACGTGATGACCCGAAATACCTGAGCCCGCGCCGCCCGAAAACCGCTGGTGAGGTCGCCAACGGGCACGCGCAGCAGGCGCCGGACCGCGGCGTTGCCGACGATGCTGATCACGCGCCGCGCCAACGGGACCCCGCGCATTCGCCCGCCCGGCACGTACCGCGAACCCAGGGCGAAATCCGCCCTGTCCGCGGCGATCGGCGCCACCAACCGCGGGACGTCTTCAGGCGCGTGCGTGAGGTCGGCGTCCATGAACGCCAGGACGTCGACGCCCGGGTCGTGCTCGGCCAGCGCTTCGGCGATGCCTGTCCTCAAGGCCGCGGCCATACCGCGATTGCGCCGGTGGCGGACGACGCGCAGAAACGGAAAGCGCGGCGCCAGCGCCATCAGCCGGGCGTGGGTCTGATCTCGGCTGCCATCGTCGATGGCCAGCGCGATCAGGTCGAGACCGGACGTGTCGCGCACGACCGCGAGGCGCTCGAGCAATGGCGCGACGTTGTCCGCCTCGTTGTACATGGGCAGCACGACGGCCAGCCGAGTCATCTGCGAGTCGGCCAAGAGCGTAGCAGCTAGATGAACTTGATGCGCCGAGCGGCGAAAAGCACCATCTGCAGCAACAGCCAGCCGTGGCGCCAGCGCTGAATGTTGGTGGTGCCGTACGTGCGTTCGCGATAGCGGATGGGCAGGTCGACGATCTTCAAATTGAGCTTGGCCGCGCCGAAGAGCAGATCGAAGTCTCCGAACGGGTCGAAGTCGCCGAAGTAGGCGCGTTGCGCCGCGATGCGTCGATAGTCGGCGGCCGAGACCACTTTTGTGCCGCATAACGTGTCTTTGATCGATTGGCCGAGCAACCAGGAGAACGCCAGGCTGAAGAACTTGTTGCCGAGCAGATTGAAGAAGCGCATTGCCTGTTTTTGCATCGGGTAGACGAGGCGCACGCCGTTGATGAATTCGCCTTTACCCGAGCGTAGGGCATCCAGGAATCGTGGCAGGTCCTCTGGCGCGACGGTCAGGTCGGCGTCCAGGATCATCAGCACGTCGCCCCGAGCATGCTCGAACCCGAGCCGTACGGCGTCGCCCTTGCCCTTGCCCGTCTGGCGTAGCAGCTGGCACTGGCGCCCCGGTCGACGAGCGATCTCGCGTTCGATCGTCGCATAGGTATCGTCGGTCGAATGGCCCTCGACGAAGACGAGCTCCGTACCCCGGCCCATCTCCGGTGTTCGATCGAAAATCGCCTTGATGTTGCCGCTCTCGTTCCGTGCCGGCACGATCACCGAAACGAGTGGTTCGGGCTGGACGGTGTCTGCGCGCGGCACCGGTCGGGCGACGACGAAGTGGGTGAGCGCGGCGATATCCAGCGGCCATAAGCGCGCTAAATAGCGATTGGCTAGCTCCCCTACGCCGCCTGCCGCGACTGGGAGCAGGATTTCGTCCCAGCGCCGCGTCACCTCGAGATCCGCCAGGCCCAGCAGGTTCTCGACGTCCTGGACCGTGAGCCAGTTCTGCTCGAGCAACGGCGCGCTGAACCCGAGGGATCGCGTCAGGTCGAGCGGAAGCTCCCACAGGCGGCTGTAAAAGTTCAAAATGAGCCGTGAGCCGGGTCGCATCACGTGCTTCAGCTGCCGGAAGGCGACCTCAACGTCCCACAGGTCGTTTACCAGATCAGACAGGATGACGACGTCGAAAGCCTGGCCGCCGATCAGGTCAAGTGCGTGCGCGTCAGCCCGGGCAAAGCACAGTCGTGGATGCCGTCGCGCGGCGCGTCGCAGCATGCAGCTTGAAAAATCCACGCCCAAGCCGAATGACGGATTGAGCGCTGCCAGCAGATCGCCCTGTCCACAACCGATTTCCAACACGCGCTGATTCGGCGCCACAAGTGAGCGAAACACGTTCATCAATCGCGCGTGGTAGGCGCCTGACCAGTGGTACTTCCCGTCCAGACCCGCGGCGACTCGATCCCAGTGCGTAACGCGCGCCGCGGTGTACTCCTGCTGGGCCGCGTCGGTGCCGATTGGCTGGCGGGTGACCCTCACTCGACTAGTTCAACACGCTGATGTTCGACGCATCGCGCAGCTGGATCATCGGCCTGCCTTCGGCCATTGCGATTCGACCTGCAACACACACGTTCTTGCCGTCGAGATTCGACCTCGGCGTTGCTGGCATCAAGACAGACAGACCCGTCGGATCAGGGTAGGGTTGGCCAATCTCGAGCAATGTCAGCCCACCCGGTGCGGCCCGCGTGGCTACGACGAGCCCTTGAACCGTGCGCCCCTCGCCCACATGCGTGCGCGCCGCATACCACCAGATGGCGCCCGAGGCCTTGCAGGCTGGGGGTGCGGCAGGGGTTGGGGCGATCGGCGGCGTCGCGGTCGGGTTGTTGGCGATGATCTCCTGGGCCGCGGCCACCTGTGTCCGACGCACATTGGTGGCCTGGGCTTGCGGCGAATTCGGGCTGGCGACGTCGGCCGCGGGGGCCCCGCACGCCGCGGCGGCCGACAGCACGCACGCGACGAACACGAAGGTGAGCAGTCCGCGAGCCACCGCCTGATGGTAGCCGGAGCAATGAAACGGCCCATCTGGTTCAGATGGGCCGTGTCACAATCGGACAAAGGAGAACCTAACGCTACACAATCGCGAACGATTTTACCTCGCCACGCTGCAGGTCCGAGGACCTACAGTGTCCCATCTGGCGTCTGACGACGCCCAGCCTCGCGCGAGGTTCCCATTTGGTCCGAAGAAAAGCTAGCATGCAAAACGTTTCGCGTCAAGAACTGAAGTCAGAATTTTATCTTTTGAGAGACCGGCGGGTGCCGGCAAGTTGAGGCCCGCGGGGAAACAGGAATCGTTTCCAATGGTATGCGGCCGCCAGCGCCATCCGCGGCGTACTTTCCCCTTCTCCTCGGGAGGAGGGGGTGAGGTGCGGACTTAGCCAAGTGTGTCCGGTGGTCGGCGCTGGCGTCCGGTCATCTCGGCGACGTCCCCGAGTTTGAGTTCGGCGTACAGCCGCCGGGCGATCGGCGTGGCCGCGTCCTTGTCGGCCTGCGCGAGCTCGCCTTCGATGACCAGCTCGGTCAGGTGATCTTTGATCGGTTTGATCCACGGGCCGGGCCCGCGTTCGAACAGTCGCATCAGGTCCAGCCCGTCCAGCGGGCTGGAGAGGTTGGCGATGTCCTCCTGGGCGCGCAGCGTCTGGATGCGGCGTTCGAGCTCCGCGACGCTGCGCGCGATCGCCGTGCGCCGCTCGACGCGGCCGGTCGTCACGTCGGCGCGTGACAGGGCCAGCAGGTCCTCGATCAGTTCATCGCCGACCTCACGTACAAAACGCCGCACCGCGCTGTCGGTCCATTCACCCTCGTAGGCATTGGCGCGCAGATGCAGCCCAACCAGTCGTCCGACGCGGTCGACCAGTTCGGCGGGCTGGTGCAGCTCGGTCAGCGTGCGAGTGGCCATGCGTTGGCCCTTCTGGTCGTGCCCGTGGAACGTGACTTTACCGTTCTCGACGCGTTTGGTGAGAGGTTTGGCGATGTCGTGCAGCAGCGCTGCCCAGCGGAGCGCAAGCCGCGGCGGGGTCCGATCGAGCACCTGCAGCGTGTGGTTGAAGACGTCCTTGTGGCGACCTTGAGCCACCTCCTGGTGCATGCCGCGCAGTTTCGGCACATCGGGGAGGCTGAAGTCGGCCAGGTGCAGATCGCACAGCATGCGGATCCCCTGCGACGGCGCGGGTCCGAGCAACAGTTTTTCGAGCTCGTCGCGAACCCGTTCGCGGCTGATCGTCCCCAGCGCGGGCGCAGCGTCTCGGATGGCCTCTGCAGTCTCGGGCTCGATCGCGAAGCCGAGGCGGCTCGCAAAGCGGACCGCCCGAAGGAGGCGCAGCGGGTCCTCGCTGAAGCGCTCGGCCGGGGCGCCGACGGCTCGGATGACGCCATTGCGCAGGTCGTCCTGACCGCCAAACGGGTCCTGGATCGCGCCGCTGCGCGGGTCGAAGGCGATGGCGTTGATCGTGAAGTCGCGCCGCGCCAGATCGTCCAGCAGGCTGCGACCGTGACCAAACTTGACCTCGGGTTTGCGTGAACCAGCTTGATAGGCCTCGGCGCGATAGGTCGTGACCTCCACCAGGGTGGTGTCGAAGATGCTGCCGATTGTCCCGAACTTCTCGCCGATCTTGAAGACCTTGCCGCCGGCGGCGCTGAGCGCGCGCTCCGTCCGGGCCGGCAGGACGTTGGTGGCGAAGTCGAGGTCCCGGCCAACTGGCGCGCCAAGGAGCACGTCGCGCACGAGCCCACCGACCAGGAACAGCTCAGCCTCGCCACTTTCGCGCCGAAACGCTTCGGCGAGCCTGGCGATCAGCAACTGAAGGTCCGGCGGGAGATCGATCACGCTACGCGACACCTCAGACTTTCAGCTTCCGAGATACCCGCGATGTTCAGACGAGCGTGCCGCAACGCCCGCACGTAGTCCCGACTTGACCGGCGGAGCCCAGGCCATTGCGCTGGGGCGGCCGGCTCTGGGTCCCGGACGACTCGCGAGTTGCGAGCTGGCGTGCCGGTGCGCGCGACTGCCTGCGTGAACCGGGGGTCTCCCGATCGTCGAGGCGAGGCGAGCGAGCTCGACGCCTTGACACGGACTCGGCACACTAGTTCGCTGAATGACGCTGCCTACAGTAGAGTTTGGCACGCGACCTGCCCTTGTACCTGGCTCGGTCGGTCCACCACCGGGCGGACCGGTCTTCTCAGCCTCAGAACGACCCCACGGGAGCGCCAATGGACATCACGGCCTTCGTCAACCGGCTCGAGCAGCTCCTTCGGATC
This sequence comes from Chloroflexota bacterium, assembly GCA_035309865.1. Classification (GTDB taxonomy): domain Bacteria; phylum Chloroflexota; class UBA6077; order UBA6077; family CF-72; genus CF-72. The sequence goes on along the minus strand of DATGER010000038.1, from coordinate 5,466 downwards.
GGTATCACGATCATTTTCGCGTACTTCATTGCCCTGTGGATCGCCTGCGTCTGGTGGGCGTTTCGCGACATTCGCGCACGCACGACCGATATCTTTCTGCAAATCGCCGCGACGTTGCTCGTGGCCGTGTTCAGTTTGCCTGGCCTGCTCATCTACGTGGTGCTCCGGCCGCCGAAGACGCTCGCACAGTTGTACGAAGATTCGCTCGAGGAGGAAGCGTTCCTCCAGGGCATCCAGGTCCACAACTCCTGCCCGGTGTGCAAGCAGCGCGTCGAGCCGGATTTCATTTTCTGTCCGTGGTGCCAGACGCGATTGAAGCGGACCTGCGCCCGCTGCGAGCGCCCGCTGGTGCTGCGCTGGAAGATGTGCCCGTTCTGTGGCACGAGCGTCTTCACGACGCCACTGACCGAGGACGTCAGCACCGCCGTGGCAACCCTGCCCGGCCCGTCGGAAGAGCCCGAGCTCACCCCAGCGGGAGGTCGCGGCCGGCGGCCCACCGCGACGCGCAACTAACTCGGCGGCAGGCACCTCGAACTGCTAGCCTCGCCGAGCCCAGATCTCGGGGCTTCATCCGACCTGCCTGCCTCGCAGCGCCCCAAACTCGGGCTTCATCCGACCAGCCCCCATCGCCGATACCGAGTACGGGGCATCGTTCGACCAGCGCCACCCATCGCTGAGACCCGATATTGGGCCGCGCCCGTCGTCCTTTACCCGCTCCGCTTCGCGCCTCCAAATCGAGCGAGCGAAGCGAAGCGGGCTGCTGGTCCGCTTAGACGAGCGCCTGCTCGGTCTCCTTGTCGAAGATGTGCAGGTGATCGGTATCGAACACCGTCTCGATCGTCTCACCGGGCCGCGGGTGCGCGGTGGCGTCCATGCGCGAGATGAACTCGTGGCCGTTCGCCGCGAGGTACGCGTAGACTTCCGAGCCCAGCGGCTCGACGACTGAGACGTTCACGGTCGCCGTCCGACCCGGATCGGGATCGCGCACCTCACCCTTGCTCTTGATGTGCTCCGGGCGGATGCCGAAGACGATCTCGCGCCCGGTGTGCGCGGCGACCTTGCTGCGGTACGACTCGGGCAGCTTCAGTTTCAGCCCGCTCGTCTGCACCCAGAGCTCCTGGCCTCCGCTTTCAGCGGCCAGCTGGCCCGGAAAGAAGTTCATCGCCGGACTGCCGATGAAGCCCGCGACGAACAGATTCGCCGGCCGATCGTAGAGCGTCTGCGGGGTGTCGAGCTGCTGGAGCAGCCCGTCACGCAGCACCGCGATGCGGTGGCCCATCGTCATGGCCTCGGTCTGGTCGTGGGTCACGTACACCGTGGTGGTTTGCAGGCGCTGGTGCAGCTTGATCAGGCCAGCCCGTGTCTCGACGCGGAGTTTGGCGTCCAGGTTCGAGAGCGGCTCGTCCATCAAAAACACCTGCGGCTCGCGCACGATGGCTCGACCGAGGGCGACGCGCTGGCGCTGACCACCCGAGAGCTGCTTCGGCTTGCGCTGGAGCAGGTTCTGGAGGCCGAGCAGCTCGCCCGCCTCTTTCACCCGGCGCTCGATTTCGGGCTTGGGCCGCTTGCGCAGCTTCAGGCCGAACGCCATGTTGTCGTAGACGGACATGTGCGGGTAGAGCGCATAGCTCTGGAAGACCATAGCGATGTCGCGGTCCTTCGGCGCGACGTCGTTGACGCGTCGGTCGCCGATGTAGAGGTCGCCGCCGGTGATCTCCTCGAGCCCGGCGATCATCCGCAACGCGGTGCTCTTGCCGCAGCCCGACGGGCCGACCAGCACCAGAAACTCCTGGTCGCGGATCTGAATGTTGAGGTCGTTTACCGCGGTGACCTCACCGTACTTCTTGGTGATGTGGTCTAGCGTGACGCCAGCCATCGGTCAGGTTCTCCTCTCCTCCCAGCTTGGGGCGGTGCAAAGGTGTCCTGCCTCGCGACCGAGATTGGTCCGAGTGCCCGCAGCATACTGCCTGCGCGCGCCACGCGGCAATTGGCCGCGGCCCGCGCGCTCGCACCGTTGTTTGTGCTGCGTTCTGGCTCTGCGCGCTACGCTAGACAGCGGATGAGCAGTGGCACCGGGCCTGAAGCAGTCGAGCTCGAAGTCCGCGGCGTCGTCGTCGGCTTGTTTCGAGAGAACTGCTGGGTGGTCGGGTCCAGACAGCGTGGGGAGGCGTGCGTGATCGATCCCGGGGATGAGCCTGGAGAGATCCTGGCACTGGCGCGCGACATGGGCGTGCGGATCACCCGGGTGGTGGCGTCGCACGCCCACCTCGACCACATCATGGCTGTCCGCGAGATTGTCGAGGCCACCGGGGCGCCCTTCCTGCTGCATGAGAGCGATCTGTTCATTGCCGACAACATGCCCGACGCGGCGCGCAACTGGCTGGGGCGCGAGGTCCTGCCCGCGCCGCATCCTGACCTGTTTCCGGTCGATGGTCAGGACCTCGAAATTGCGGGGGTGAGCGTCCGGGTCATCCACACGCCGGGCCATACACCGGGCAGCCTGTGCCTGTACGCGCCCGACGCCGGGCTGCTGTTCAGCGGCGACACCCTGTTCCGTGAGTCGATCGGGCGCACCGACCTGCCTGGCGGCGATACGCATCAGATCCTGCGCAGTATCCACCAGCGCCTCTTCGCCCTGCCCGACGACACGCGGGTGCTGCCGGGCCACATGCAAGAGACCAGCATCGCCTACGAGCGCGCGCACAACCCGTTCGTCGGCGCTGCCCGCTAGCGCGTCGACCCTTTGCGCCGCGTGACGCCCGCTAGCCCAGGCGCTACCACTTCGTGCCGCGTGACTTCACGTGACGCCCGCTAGCTAGATCGGCGCTCTCGGAGGACGGAGAACATGCGCGTATCGCTCGACCCCGCCATGCTGGCGCGAACCGCCCAGCGTATCTGGTTTGAAGGACAGAGTTCTGCGCACGTTGCAGACAGCTACGAGCGAGACAACTACGCCGACTCGTCTGCCACTGTCAGACCTCAGTGGCTGCCCTATTAGCCGGGTCCAGCTCCGCGGCCTAGAAGGGGTGTAGCCGAGATACCCGCAAAAATAGGCCACAAGCCGCTTACGCGGTCGCGACCTCGAATCGTCCGGCACGAGCCTGGCGAGTTCGCCGTCGAAGGGTTCGGGCGCGGTCACCGTGAACACGTAGTCGCCGGAACGCTTGATGTGCCGCGTCTGGTCGGGACTGAGCGTGGCGAGACCCTCGTGCTTGGCCGGGTACCCCTCGGCCAATAAGGCGCGCACCGCCCGCGTGACATCGATGACCTTCTGGATGGCAACCGCATTTGTCAACAGGTGGTTGTACTTGAGACGCTTCTCCTGCTCGTCAGGGTGGATCTCAAGCAACAAGCCTTCGCCGCCAAAGAACAGCCATTTTGCCGAAGCGGGGGCCTCGACTTTGTTCGTAGTGGCGGTGATCTGCTCGCGCAGCTGGGCGCTGCTCAAGTAGTCCAGCAGGAACCCGGTCCGAATGACACGGCCGAGTTCAGCGAACGCTTGATAAAGACGATTGCGCCGGCTGTAGGTACCCAGCTTGCGCAACAGCAGCGCCGACGACACGCCGCCAGCTTTCACCGAAAGCACGACCTGGAGCAGATCCTGCCAGTCGGCCTCGATCAACTCCCAGTCGACCGTGTCCGTGAACAGCGTGTCCGCGGTGTCCGTGACGTCGACGTCGGATCTGGCGGAGTGGCGCACACCGCAAACCCTGGTTCGCCGAACCAGGGTTTGCGGTGTGCTCGGAAATGAACGCTATGACGGGAGTCGGCTGCTAATTCAGTAGATGCTTGCCACCGCCGAGGCCGCTGCCCTGGCCACCGGCTCCACCCACGCCGCCCGTCGACGGAGGCGGGGGCGGTGTCTGAGAAATGCGCCAGCTCACATCGTAGCTGGAGTTCGATCCGCACCCGACCGGAGAATTCGTCCCTGCGTAGTGGCGGGTGATACGGTAATCGCCCGAGGCTGTCAGGCTTGCGAGCTGAGCTCCAGTGAGCGGGCCGACGATGTCGGTTGCGACGACGCCATCGCAGTTCGGGAAGATGACGCTGGCGAAGAGTCCAGCAAGATAGTCCGCACCAGCCCCGACGACGGCTCCCACGGGACCGCCGATGACACCCCCGACCGCGGCGGCGGTTGCGGCGACGCCCTTGGATGTCATCTGGTTGAGCAACGACTGGGTGTTCCCGAAACCATTGTTGACGATGCTGTAGTTGAAGGTCAGCAGTGAACTGCTGTTCGAAGCCATCGCATATGGTCCGAGGGCGATACCAACAGCGTGGTCTCCATCACCCACGTCTTGCGGGCCCCAGGTGACGCTCTGTGCCTGTGCCGGAGGTTGCATCGCGGTCAGGTCGACCAGGTCTGTGTCGTTTTCGAGCGCGCGCGTGTTAGTGATGTGGAAACTGTCCAGGTAGACGTAGTACGGGATAGCTGTAGACCCGGGGGTGGACACCGAGACGGCTCCGGACTGGACTTCGACGACACGCGTGGGGGCCGTAACTCCGACACTGGCTGTTGTCGCGCTCGCCCGGCTCGTCACGCCAGGCACAGTTATGGCGGGGGCGGCTTCCGAAACAGTGGGGGCCAGCAGCGCGACCAAGCCGAGCGCGGCGACCAGTGCCGTAGAGGCACGATTGCGGACGTTCATGTGACTCTCTCCTTCGTTGGTGAGTCCTGTACGCGGACTCCCTGAGATTTGACCTTCGTCGGCACCAGATTCGGCTCTCGTCCGATTCGCTCGTCGGCGCTGACCCGATCAACGTCTGCAGTCTGATCCGAGTCCCCCGAAGTTCCGCCCAAAGACCCAGCAGCGGGCCTGAAAAATGCCTGATAAGCGATGGCGTGGGTCAGAGTGCAGTGGCGCTGCAGTCGCAGTCGAGGAACCGGCGAGGTTCCGCCGACGGGGCGGACGTTGAGGCTGCCGCTCTGCGATCTTTTCGAAGTCGCGGCCGGCCGCGTTGCGCGGATTCACGCCTATTACGACCAGATACCTTTCGCCGCCCATCTCGAGCTGTTGCCGCTGTCTGGCTCGTACACGAGGGGTGCAATTTGCTTCCCGGCTGTGGCCGCAGCGCGGAGGGGACGGCTTTCGCACAATGTTTTGGACGCGGGGACGACGGCCCCGACAGGCGGAGACAGTAAGGCGACGATGCACCGCTTTCTGGCTGCCTTGGCACGGCGCAGCCCTCTAGTGACGCTTCACGTGACGCCCGCTAGCTGAGGCGCTAACACTTCGTGCCGCGTGACGCTTCACGTGACGCTCCGCTCGCCGATTCGCCCAAATTTCGTGCCAGATGGCGCCCGCGTGACGCTTCACGTGACGGTCGGCGTGACGCCTGATATGGATGCTGGGGGCGATGACGAGGACGAAGTGACAGGGCAAGGTGCTGCGGCGTGCGCAGCTACGATCGTGCTGGTCGCGGTAATCCTGGGCGGCTGCGTCGCGGCGCCGCGACCGGCCAGTA
>DATGER010000037.1:0-22063 GCA_035309865.1 Chloroflexota bacterium | reverse complement strand
AGTCGGCATACTCGGCCTAACTCCGCACGAAGCGGCATACGACGCCCAGACTTCTACGACCGAGGATAAAAGATCACCGTGTTCAACCAGGACAGAGAGACGTCACGCACCAGCGCCAACGAGATTCGCGTCGTTCTTGCCGACGACCACCAGCTCTTTCGCCAGGGCCTCAAAGCGTTGCTCGAGCTCGAGCGCGGCATCACCGTCGTCGGTGAAGCCAGCGACGGCCTGGAAGTCCAGCGGGTCTCCCTGGAGCAGCACGCCAACGTCGTCCTCATGGACATCAACATGCCCATCGTCGATGGTCTCTCCGCTACCCGCGAGCTGCTGCGCGCCGACGGCAAAATCGGCGTCATCATCCTCAGCATGCACCACGAGGAAGGCCACGTCTTCCAGGCCCTGCGGGCCGGTGCGCGCGGCTATCTACTCAAGACCAGCCGTGTCTCCGAAGTCGCCGGCGCCGTGCGCGCCGTTGCCAGTGGACTGTCGTTGCTCGACCCGTCGGTCACCAGCTCGGTCGTCTCCGAGTTCAAGCGCATGAGCAGCAAGCAGACCCCCGAGGACGGACTTGGCCAGCTGACCGAGACCGAAGTCAAGATCCTGCAGCACGTCTCAGCGGGCATGTCGAACAAGGAAATTGCCAGCAAGCTGTCACTGGCCGAGAGTACGGTCAAGAACCGTCTGTCGGTCTTATTCGAGAAGATCGGCGTGCTCGACCGCACCCAGGCCGCCATTTACGCCATCACGCACGGCATCGCGCCAACGGCTGTGCAGTCGTCGAGGTAGCGTCGCCATGGCCTACGCTCCTCATCCGCTCGCCAGGCGCATCCACGATGGAGTGATGCAGCTCCTCGGCACGGCGCTGGTCAAAACTGAGATGTGCGAACAGCTGGCGCGGCTTGGCCGCCAGGACGAGATCCCCGCCAACCTGATGGAGCTGCGGTCGGCGCTGGAGGATACGGTCGTGGAGTTGAGGTTGCTGATGGTCGAGATGCGCAATCTACCGTCGAGCGCCGAACCAGTGACGACTCGAGCAGCATGATGCCGAGCGCGCCCGCCCTGTCGCCCACCTCCAACACCCTCGCGGCGAGCAGCGATGAGTGCCAGCTCGTCGTGTTTCACCTCGGCGCTGAGTTGTACGGTGTGGAGATCTCGCGCGTGCACGAGATCATTCGCTTGCAAGCGGTGACTCGGGTGCCGCACTCGCCGGTTTTTGTCGAAGGCGTCATCAACCTGAGGGGCAAGGTGATTTCGGTCATCAATCTGCGGCGCCGCTTCGGCCTCCCCGCGGCCGACGATACGCGCGCCGGTCGCATCGTGGTGGTGGACATCAACGACCAGGTGATTGGCATGGTCGTCGACGGCGTGAGCGAGGTGCTGCGGGTCAGTACCTCCACGATCGAACCGCCGAGTCCGGCGGTGGCCGGGATCGACTCCGAGTACCTGGAGGGCATCGTCAAGTTGCCCGAGCGGTTGGTGATCCTGCTCGACCTGGACCGCGTCCTCACCCGCGAAGAACGCCGCGCGCTCGAAGAAGCCGCGTAGCGAGTGGTCAGTTGCGAGGCCGCGCTCCGGGCGCTGACACGTGCCACGGCGCTGGTAGCCGAGGGTCTCGCCGAAGACCGGTTGCTGCCACTGCTTGCCCGGTGCGCCTCGGATGCCGCCGGCGCGGAGCTGGCCGCCATCTATGTGCGGCCCAATCCGCCAACCTCCGGCAAAGCTGCCTGGCGGCTGAGCGGTTATTCGGGTGGCGATCCCGAAGTCCTGGCGACGTTGCCCAGGTCGTACGGCGATGGCGGCGGTGTCCTGGCGCCGCTGTTCCAGGGCGCGCACGAGGTCCACGAGTCGGACCTGCTCGACACTGCTGACGACGACGCGGTCCCGCCGAGACAATTTCCGGTCCGCAGTCTGGTCGGGTTGCCCGTGCGCCGGCGCGACAGCCGACCGGTCGGGGTGTTGTTCCTCGGTGCGCCGCGCCGCGCCGCATTCGATGCACCGTCGCTGAGCGTGATTCGCGCCATGGGCCAACTGGTCGGCATCGGCATCGACAATGCGCGCCTCGCCGCCGGTCAGCAAAGCGAGCGCCGCAAGGCGGCCGACTCCGCGGTGACACTCGGCACGGTGCTGGAGTCAGTCGACAGTGGCGTGTGTGTCATCGAGCTTGACGGCACCGTGCGCGTGGCCAACAAAGCCTTTCAGGTACTGTTCGGGACGGCCGGGCCGGGGGTCAACCTCTCGCAAGCGGACTTCCTCGCCACCGCGGCCATCGCCCCGCGCGAGTCGGAGGCGTTCTTCGCTCGATTGCGGGAGTTGTTGGCCGACCCCGCGCAGATCGACGAAAGTGAATGGGAACTGGCGACCGAGCCGCCGCGGATCCTGCAGCGCTACTCGGCTCCGATGCGCAGCATGGTCGGTGAGGTCGTCGGACGGGTCGACATCTACACCGACATCACCCAGGCGCGTCGGCTGTACACCCAGTTGCTCAATTCCGAAAAACTGCGCGCGATCGGCGAGATGGCGTCCGGGGTCGCGCACGACTTCAACAACGTGCTGGCGTCGATCGTCGGTCAGACGGAGTTGCTGCATCTCGATGATCAGCCCGCGACGACGCGTCTGGCGATCAACACGATCCATCAGGCGGCCCTGGACGGCGCCCGCATGGTGCGCAACCTGCAGGGTCTCGCCCGGCCGCGCGCCGAGACGGCGTCGACCGCCGCGGCGCTCAACGAGACCGTCCAGCTGGCGGTCGAAATGGCGCGGCCCCGCTGGGCCGGCGCCGCGCTGCAGGGCCGCGTCCGGATCGACGTGCAGCTGAACCTGGCTGAATCCAGCACGCTGGGGCGGGTCGCGATTGACCCGGCCGAGTTGCGCGAGGTGCTCCTCAACCTGCTCTTCAACGCCACCGACGCCATGCCAGAAGGGGGACGCATCGAGATTTCCACGCGGCCAGGCGACAAGCCGGGGACGGCCGATCTCGAGGTCAGGGATACCGGCAGCGGCATGCCCGAGTCGGTCCGAGCGCACATCTTCGAGCCGTTCTTCTCGACCAAAGGACCCAAGGGCAGCGGCCTGGGCCTCGCCGTCGCCTACAGCATCATCACCCGACACGGCGGCGATCTGGAGGTCGAGTCGCGCGTTGGCGAGGGCACGACGTTCACCATTCGTCTGCCGTACGCGCTGGTATCGAGCAGACCGCTGAAGGGCGCGCGCACGCTGGCTGGCGCGCCCACGAAAAATGGCGTCGCCTCGGACGGGACGCCGGGCCCGCGCCCGGCGCTGTCACACGCGCTGAAGGGCGCGCGAATTCTGGTCGCGGACGACGAGCCGGGCCTGGTGGCTATCGTGCGTCAGTTCATGGAACGCTCGGGCGCCTCGGTGGCGGTCGCCAACGGCGGCCGATCGGCCGTCGAAGCGGTCCAGGCAGCGGGGTCTAAATTCGACGTGGTGATCACCGACCTGGACATGCCAGACGTCGACGGCTGGGCAGTGGCCGCCGCGGTCAAGGCGCACCAGCCCAGTACCCACGTGGTGATGCTCACCGGGTGGGCGGGCGAGATCGCCCCGGAAGACTTTCGTTCGCGCGGCGTGGACGTCGTACTGGGTAAGCCATGCAGCCGGGCCGAGCTCGAGGGGGCCATTGGCAATCTCCTCGTGCCCAAGCCCGTGTCGGGCTTCGACGTGCTCCTGGTCGACGACGAGCCGGCGTTTGCCAGGGCGGTCCGTGATCTGCTGGCACTCCAGGGCCACCACGTCACAGTCGTCGATTCGGCCGCGGCCGCCCTCACCGCGGTCGAAGCCCACACGTACGACGTGATCCTGACCGACTACAGCCTGGGTGAAGTCACCGGCGCCGAGCTGGCCGAAACCCTCTGCGACTCGCCCGACACCCCGTTCGTGGTCCTGGTCACCGGCTACGCCACCGAGATCGACGACCCCAGCCTACTGAGCCGCGGCGTCAACGCCGTTCTCCCGAAACCCTGCCGCGGCGAAGACCTCCGCCAGATCCTCGCACGCGTGTCCATCGCGCCCGCCGCCTAGCGGAGCGCGCAGCCTCGGTAGCGGAGCGTGCGGCCCTCGGGCCCATCCTCCAGGTTCTTTGGCCCATCGTCAAACGAAGCGATCGAAGCGATGCGGCCCGCCCGCCACACCCGCCGCTCAGCGCGAGAGTGTCGCGTTGGTCACCGAGCCGACGACTTCGATGAGCTCTTCGAGATCGAACGGCTTGGGCAACAGCCCGAGGTGTTGATCCGGTCCCTTGAGCTCCGCGAGCCGTCCCATGGCTTCCGCCACGAACGCCGTGCATACAATCACCGGTGTGCCAGCAAACGCCGGGTCTGCACGTAACTCGGCGAGCACGTCCCAGCCGCTCACTTCGGGCATGACCACGTCGAGCATGATCACGTCCGGGCGCTGCTCGCGCGCCATCTGAGCCGCGAAGCGCGACTCCAGGCAGGTCCTGACCCGGTACCCCTCTCCCTCCAGGCACGCCCGGATCACGTCCAGCAAGGCCGGCGTATCGTCGACGACAAGAATCCGTGCCGGGGATGTAACGGTCATCTCAGCCGTGGCGGCCATAGTATGCTGGCCGTGGGCTGACCCGCACGACCTTGCAGATGTTGAAATGCCGCTCGTGGATCCGTTTCTTGCCCCTCGCAGCGATCGTCGGGGCCACGCTGACCTCGCCCGTGCTGGCTCAACCGGTCGTTCCATCGCCTTCCCCGCCAGCAGGTGCAAGTCTCTTGCCACCCAATGTCACGTGGGTCGTCAATATGGAGGCACTCCCTGAGCGAAACGCGCCCAGCGAGGACGGCGACGCGGTCGGCAGCCTCCGCGCGTTCACCTACCTGGAGGTCACCGGCTATCAGGGCGACTGGGCCGAAGTGCTCAATCCGCGCACGAAGATCACCGGCTTCGTGCCTAGCGAGGCCATCGGACCAATCGACGGGGATCCACCAGCGTATGTCACGGCCGATCCGCCGCCGGCGGTCGATGAAATCAACGCGGACGGCCGGGCGATACGTGGCGCCGCGCTGTCGTTCTATCCGACGCCCGACCCCGACGCCCAGACCGAAACCCTGGTCCACAACACCCCGGTCACCATCGCCGACAGCGTCGAAGGCGACGACGGCGAAACCTGGTATCGCACCGCCGACGGCGACTACCTGCCGACTACCGCGGTCCGGCTGCCCCGGCCCCCGGTGCGGACGTTCACCGGTCGCTGGATCGACGTGGATCTCCGTGAGCCGGCGATGCTGGTGGCCTACGACGGGGACACGCCAGTGCTGACCACGCTGACGATTCATGGCGCCGGCGCGCGGCCGACCCCGGTCGGCGTCTTCAGAATTCAGCGACGCGTTGCCAACGAGACGATGAACAGCGACACCATCGGCATTCCCCGCTTCGGGCCGGGCGGGTACTACCTGACCAACGTGCTCTATACCCAGTACTTCACCGCCGACGGCGCCAGCCTCCACTACAACTACTGGAGCAGCAACTGGGGCTACGCGGCCTCCCACGGCTGCCTGGGCCTCACCCTTGCCGACAGCGCGTTTCTGTGGGGCTGGGCAGGGCTCGGGACCCCCGTCTCAATCCACTACTAGAAGTTGGGCCCGCTTCGCTTCGCTCGCTCCTATTGGAAGCTCCTCTTAGCTTTGTGAAGACTCGAAACGCAGCGAGCGGAGCGAAGCCCGGAGCGCTTTTTTCGGCACGACTCGTGCATTGAGCGAGGCGACGGAGATCCCCCTGGACCTATGGAGCTCACCCTGATCTTGTCCCTCTTTGGCGCGGTTGCGCTCACGCTTGTCGTGCCCGCGATCCGCGGCATGTTCGGCCGCTAGCCCCGGTTTCTTCGCCGCGATCGACCATGTGAGTTAGCATTTCCGCGGCCATCTTGACCGCCTCTTCCCTTCGCTCCGCAGCTCTGGTCGTCCTCGTCATGGGCCTGATGGCTGTCCCGGCGCGTGGTGGGGCCCAGGACGCGCAAACCATCTGCGGAGATCCGAGCGCAGCCCCGTTCGCCCAGGTCCAGATCGACACGTTGCCGCGTCTCGATCTCGAGCTCGCCCGCACCCCACAGGAGCGCGAACGCGGACTCATGTTCCGCGACGTGCTGCCGCCAGACAGCGGCATGCTTTTCGTGTACCAGTCCCAGGCCCGCGAGGCCTACTGGATGTACAACACGCTGATTCCGCTGTCGATCGCGTTCATCGATCGCGACGGAACGATCGTGGACATCCAGGACATGGCACGCCTCGACGATCCATCCGACGTCCAGGCAGCGTCGCGGGTGACTTACCCGCCGGCCGCGCCCTACTGGTACGCGCTAGAGGTCAACCAGGGCTGGTTCGTGGAGCACGGTGTTGGCGTCGGCCAGCAGATCGTGTTCTGCCTCGGCGCCTGAGCACGCTGCCTCGACCGCGTCGAGCAGGTCGCGGGGCGGCGTGCCCATCTGCACGTACGTCCGGACCCCGACGAGCTGAGCCAGCGCGCCGTCGGCGCGGCGGCCGAGCGCCACGACCACGTCCACCAGGCGCTCAGTTTGAATCTGCTTGATCGCCCACCAACCCCCGCAGCCCGACAGGTCAGGCTCGACCAGCGCCAGGTTCGGTCGATGGGTTCGCGCCGCCTCGATGGCCGCCTCGGCAGTATCCACTTCGGCGATGACCTGGAACCGGTCGACCGCGCCGAGCATAGCGACGAGCGCTTCGCGCACTTGAGCGGATTCCACGGCCACCAGCACCGTCGTCCTGGACGGTGTGCCAGGCAGTACCTTCGGCGTGCGGTGCACGGCCCCATTGCCGTTTTTCAACTCCGGAATTTTGGCCGCGCACCGTCGCTGGCAGAACGTTCGGTCGCACACCCCCGGCCCCGTACGTTGGGACGGGTGGCGTGTGGGGCAGTATTGCAACGCCACCTGAACGCGAGGACCGGCGAACGCGCCAATCGGTCAACCGCTTGTCCGTACAATCCTGCCAGCCTGTGACCTCCTCGATCGCCGACGGCCTCGCCACACTCCGCGATGAGAACCGGCGCCTCCGCGCCCTGGTCGACTTCGGTCGCCAGGTGACAGCCGAGCGCGACCTCCGCGCGCAGCTGCGGCTGCTGTGCACCGAGCTCGTCCGCACCACCGGCTGCTCGGCCGCGGCCGTGATCCTGTATGACCTCGAGCACGGCGCGATCGAGTCGATCGAGACCGCCGGGTTGGCGACTGGCGTCGATGCCGAATGGCAGCAAGCGGTCCGCGGCGCGCCGAGTGGCACCGAACTGGCTGACCTCGTGCCAACCGATCTCCACCGCGCGAGTGCCGTACCGCTGCTCGTCGGCGAGGACATCCTCGGCCTCGTGGTGACGTATGACTGCCAGCCTGGCGACGCGTGCGACGAGGAGGTTCGGTACCTCACCGACATGGCCGATGCCGCGGCGATGGCCATCCTCAATACACGGCTCTATGCCCAGAGCCGACGCGAGCTGCGGCGACGCGATGCGCTGCGTAAGGTCGTCGCCTCGATCTCCTCAGAGCTCGACCTGGATAGTTTGCTCGGCCGAGTCGTCGGCAGTGCGGTTGAGCTGCTCGATGCCGACAGTGGCGTGGTCAGCCTGATCGATCGCGAGGGTCTGGCTCGCATTCGGGCCGTGCACAACCTTCCCCAGTCCATCGTCGGCACCGTGTTTCGGCCGGGCGATGGGATTTCGGGTCAGGTGCTGGCGACGCGTGCGGCGGTCGTGGTCGGGCACTCCCTCGACGAGGGGCCTCGACCGTTGCTCGAGGTGTACCTCGGCGGCGCCAAGGCCCGACTGGTCGCCCAGGGTGAGCCTGAGGCAGGCCATGTGGAGTCCGGCGTGGCTGTGCCGATCTGGTGGCAGGGGCAGCTCACCGGGGTTTTCGGCCTACTGGCCAGGGACGTTTCGCGCGTCTTCAACGCCCAGGACCGCGAAGTTATGGAGCTGCTGGCCAGCCACCTGGCCATTGCCATCGAGAACGCCCGTCTGTATGGCGAAGTCCGCGACAGACTCGCCGAGGTCACCGGCCTGCAAGCCGCCAGCAGCGCGCTTGCCGAAGAGCTCGTCCCCGAACGCGCCCTGCGCGTGATCGCCCAGCAGGCGCTGTCGCTCTCGGGCGCCGCGACGGTGTCGATCGAGCTGCTGCGCGCGGGTGCGCGAGAGCTGGAAGTGCAGGTCGCGGTCGGGGAGCACGCGCTCGAGCTGGGGGCCATGCGCGTCGCGGTCGAGGGATCACTCGCCGGCGCAGCGGTCTCGACGGGTCGCCCGCAGATTCTGCGGGCGCCGTTCGGCGACGTGTCCGAGCGGACCGAAGATCGCACGGCCGCCGAGCGGACCGAGGCTCGCAGCCTGCTCGTCCTCCCATTGCGCGCCCGAAGCCGAACCCTGGGCACCTTGTCGGCATACACGCATCATCCGAATGCCTTCCACACCCGCCAGGTGGAGCTGCTGGCGACGTTCGCCAATCAGGCGGCAATCAGTCTCGACAATGCGCGCCTGTACGGCGAGCTGCAGAGTCGACTCGAAGAGATGGTCGGCCTGCAGCGGCTCGGGACGCTCTTGCTCGAGGAGCACGACTTCGATCGGGTGCTCCGGTCGATCTGTCAGCAGCTCCAGCGGCTGACCGACGCCGGCGGTGTCGGGCTTGCTCTGTTGGAGGAAGACCCGCGCTTTCTGGAGATGCGCACCGTCGTCGGCCCGTCGGCTGACGCCCTGCGCGGCACCCGCATTCCCACCGAAGGTTCGTTCGCCGCCGAGGCGCTCCGCTCGAACCGGTCGCAGCGCAGCGACGATGCCCAGAACGATCCGCGCGGCTACCGCAAGAGCCTGGTGCTGGGTAACACGCGCACGATTCTGTCGGTACCGATGAAGACGCGCTTGCGCACGGTTGGGGTGTTGAGCGTCTACAACAAGGAAGGCGACGGCGGCTTCACCGATCGCGATGCCGAGCTGGCGACCTTTTTCGCCAACCAGGCCGCGGCAGCGATCGAAAACGCACGCCTGTACGAGCAAACCCGCGAATACGCGGTCGTCGAGGAACGCAATCGACTAGCCCGCGAGCTGCACGATTCGGTGACCCAGAGCTTGTTCAGCGTGACGCTGCTGTCCGAGGCGGCGTTGAACTTGCTCGATCGCGACGACACGGCCAAAGCTCGCGAGCGCCTCGAACGCGCCAATGAGCTCGCGCAGGGCGCGCTGGCCGAAATGCGTGCCCTGATCTTCCAGCTACGGCCGATGACGCTGCAGGAAGAGGGCTTGCTGTCGGCGGTGAAAAAGCACCTCAGCGCGCTGCGGAGCCGCAACGGTCAGGTGGTCGAGCTGCAGGTGCGCGGGTCCGAGCGGCGCCTGCCGGGGCCCGTTGAAGACGCGGCCTTCGGCATCATCCAGGAGAGCCTGAACAACGTGGTCAAGCACGCGAACGCCGCGCTCGCACGTGTGGAGTTTGACTTCGACACCGATTGCTTGCGCATCTTGACCACCGACAACGGCGTGGGTTTCGACCCGGCGGCGCCGCGTCCGATGCGCACCCTGGGCATGTCGAGCATGCGCGAGCGTGCCGAAGGGATCGGCGGGCGGTTGGTGGTCGAGAGTGCCCGCGGGCGCGGAACGTCTGTCTCGGCCGACCTGCCGATTCGTCATGCCGACTAGTTCCGAAGCGCGGCCGATCCGGGTGCTGATCGTCGACGATCACGGCATGGTCCGGGAGGGCTTGCGCGCGTATCTCGAGCTCGAGCCGGACATCCAGGTCGTCGGCGAAGCCAGGGACGGTGAGGAGGGCGTGCGGCGCGCGCAGGAGCTGCTGCCCGACGTGGTGCTCATGGACCTGGTAATGCCCAACATGGACGGCGTGGACGCAACCTCGCGCATCAAGCAACAACTGCCCGAGACCCACGTCATCATCCTCACGTCGTTTCTGGACGACGAGCGCGTGGTGCCGGCGATCAAGGCCGGCGCGACCAGTTACCTGCTCAAGGACGTCGCCGCGACCGACCTGGCGCGGGCCATCCGCGGGGCACGCGCGGGCCAGGCCCAGCTGCACCCCGAAGTCGCGCGGCGGCTCATGCTGCAGGTCACCTCGCCCCGCAAGCCAGAGGCCGACGCGCTGCTGACCGAACGCGAGCGCGAAGTGCTGCGCTTGCTCGCCGAAGGCCGCAGCAACAAAGAAATCGCCCGCGCGCTCGTCGTCAGCGAGCGCACCGTCAAAGGCCACGTCTCGAATATCCTCGGCAAACTCGGCCTCCAGGATCGCACCCAGGCCGCCCTCTTCGCTGTCCGCAACGGCCTCGCCCCCGAGCACTAATCTTCAACGCTCGTCCGCCGCTGCGCGTCGTACCTGAAACTCAACGCCCGCCCGCCGCTGCGCGTCTAAGCTGAAACGCAATGCCTGCCCGTCGCGGCCCGACTCAGCCGGAACTCAACGCTCGTGCACCGCTGTGCGATTCAGCTCGACCTTCCCCAATTCTTCTTCAAATCCTGCATGGAGCGAGCGCAGCGATGCGGGCAGCACGGCTCTACGCTCAGCGCCGAGACAACAGGTCCGCGCCCGTCATCTCCCGCGGTACCGGCAACCCGAGCAGTCCGAGAACAGTCGGCGCCACGTCGGCAAAGATCCCGTCTCTCAGCGAAGCCCCGCGCCGGGTGTCGTCCACCATGATTAGGTGCACGGGATTGAGCGTGTGCGCCGTGAACGGCCCGCCATCCTCGTCGAGCATCTGCTCGGCATTGCCGTGGTCGGCCGTGATCAGGCTGATGCCGCCCAGTTCCCGCACCCGTTCAACGATCCGGCCGATGCACGCGTCGACCACCTCCAGCGCCGTCACCGTCGCGCCGAGCACGCCCGTGTGCCCCACCATATCGGCATTGGCAAAGTTGAGCACCACCAGCGGGTACGGCTCGCCCGAGAGCCGGCGCAGCAGCTCGTCCGTGATGCCCGGTGCGCTCATTTCGGGCTGCAGATCGTAGGTCGCGATCTTCAGCGAAGGTATCAACGCCCGTTCCTCATGCGGAAACGGCTCCTCGCGCCCGCCGTTGAAGAAGTATGTGACGTGCGCATATTTCTCCGTCTCGGCGATCCGTAACTGCCGCAATCCTGCCGTCGCAACCACTTCGCCGAGCGGGTTAGAAATCACCGCGGGCGGAAACGCCACAGGTGCTCGAAGCGTCGCCTCGTATTCGGTCATGCACACCAGGTGCACGTCGACCGGCGGCTCTGCCATGCCCGAAGGTGCCGAGCGCGTCAGGGCGCGCGTGATCTGTCGCGCCCGATCGGGTCGGAAGTTGAAGAAGATGACCCCGTCGCCGTCCTGGATTCGGCCGATGGGCACTCCATCTTCGCCGACGATGACCGTCGGCTCGACGAACTCATCGGTCTTGTCAGCCGCATAGCTGGCGCTCACTGCCTCCGCGGCGCTCGCCGCGCGCGGGCCCACGCCCCCGACGTACGCGTCGTACGCTCGTTTCGTTCGCTCCCAGCGATTGTCGCGGTCCATGCCGTAGTACCGCCCGCTGACCGTCCCGACACGCCCGATACCAACGCGTCGCAGTTCCTGCTCGAGTTGCTCGAGATACGCCGCGCCACTGCGCGGCGGTGTGTCCCGCCCGTCCAGGATGGCGTCGACGATGACCTGTTCCGCGGCCAGCCGCTGCTGACGGACCATCTCCAGCAGCCCGAACAGGTGCTGGATGTGACTGTGCACGCCCCCATCTGACACGAGCCCCATCAGATGCAGCCGCTGTCCCGTGCGGCGTATCTCGCCCATGACTTTCAACAGGACCGGGTTCCGAAAGAAGCTCCCATCTTTAATCGCCAGCGAGATGCGCATCAGGTCCTGATACGTGACCCGCCCCGCGCCGAGATTCTGGTGGCCGACCTCGCTGTTGCCCATCTGCCCGGGCGGTAGGCCGACCGCTTCACCCGCGGCCTGCAACAGGCAATGCGGGTACGTCGCCAGCAAGTGGTCGAGCACGGGCAGGCGCGCCAGCCGCACCGCGTTGCCGTGCCGCGCCGCCGCGGCAGCGTCCTCGTCGCACACCCCCCAGCCGTCGCGAATCACCAGGACGAGCGGTGGCATACCTGCTCCCGATAGGGTAGCGTTTGCCCGCTCGACTGGCTCACTGCAGATGCCCCCACGTCGTGACGCGCTCGATGTCCGCGGCGATGACGGGGCGTAACTCGAGCGCCATCGCTCGATACTGCGCGTACTTCGCCCGCAGCGAGCCCACCGCCCGTTCGTGCTCGATACCGTCGATCAGGACCCGCGCAGTGGCGTGGACCAGGACAAATCCCAGCCGTGACCAGTCGCGATCGTCGTACACGTCTACCACGATCGCCACCTCAGGTGTCGCTTCGATATTCCGCATTCGGCGCAACTTCAGCGGATCGCCGCGCTTTGGCTTTTCGTCGATCGCGATGTACACCGTCTCCCCGACGAGCGCAAAACAGATCGGGATGACATGTGGCGCCCCGCTCGCGTCCGCCGTCGCCAGGTGCGCCAGCCGCTGGCGTTCGAGAAAGCGCCGCGGCTGCTCGTCGAGAATCGGCACTGGTCCGCCATAGTATCTTTTGCACCGATGCTTTCCGCTGGCCTCATCGGCGAGCTGACCACCACTGTCGAGCCGTCCACGCTGGCGAGCTCGGTGGGGTCTGGCGGTCTGGATGTCCTGTCCACGCCGTCGCTGATCGCCCTGATGGAAAACGCCGCCCGCTCGGCGGTGGAGTCGCTGCTACCGCCCGATCGGACCACCGTCGGCGTCCGCGTCGACGTTCGGCATCTGGCCGCGACTCCACCGGGCGATCAGGTTCGCGCCCGTGCGGAGCTGGTCGAGGTGGATGGCCGTCGCCTGATCTTTCACGTCGAAGCCTTCGATTCGCACGAGAAGATCGGCGAGGGCACGCATGAGCGCATGGTGGTCGATCCCGCCCGTCTGCTCGCCCGTGCCCAGGCCAAGCGCGGCGGCGCCCCTACGCAATAGCCCGCACGGCGTCGAGCACCGCCTCGACCTGCGCCTCGTCGTTGAGCAATCCGGCCGCCAGCCGCGGATAGGCGACGCTATACGGCGTCACGGTCGCGATGATCTTCCGGGCGTGCAACTGATCGACCACCTGCTGGGCCGACTGCCCGCCGACCTGAAAACACACCAGGCCCGCCGACAGCCCGTCGGCCAGAGGCGTAACCACCCGGACATTGCCGATCCCGGCCAGTCCCGACTTGAGCGCGCCATTCAAGGCATGGATCCGCTCGGTGATCCGTGTGGGACCGATCTGCTGGTGCAGGTTGAACGCCTCCGACAGCGCCCAACGGTGTTCAAACGAGTGAAATCCGCCCGGCGTGTTGAGCGACCCGGCGCTCTGACCGTCGCCGAACGTCGGGATGGTCGGCCGGATCGCCGACCAGGCCAGATTGCCCCGGCCCCAGATCAGCCCGGTCCCGCGCGGCCCGAGCAACCACTTGTGGCAGCCCGCGACGAAAAAGTCGCAGCCCAGATCGGCGACCCGCGTGTCCTCGACGCCGAAGCCGTGCACGCCGTCCACGCATAGCAGCACCCGGTCGCCCGGCTCGCGCGCCTGGTTGACGTTTGCGACCACATCGGCGATCCGTCGGATCGGTAGCTTCAAGCCGGTGCTCGAGTGCACCCAGGTCACGGCCAGGACCCGCGTCTGATCGGAGATCCCTTGCGTGACCGCGTCCACGATCTCGTCCTCCGAGACCGTCTCGATGCGCTGGTACAACGCGATCTGGCGCATCGGCGCGCCACTGCGCTGGGAGGCGAGGCGCAGCGCCTCGTGGGTGGCGTAGAAGTCGTGCTGGGTGGTGAGGAGGTCCTGGTCCGGGCGCAGGACCAGGCCGGTGTAGAGCACGCCGAGCCCCATGGTGGTGCTGTCGGTAAGCGCGATGTCCGTCGGATCGGCGCCGAGGTAGCCGGCCGCGGCGTGCAGGACCGCTGCCTCCAGGCGCGGCGCTTGCTGGTGCAGGTAGTCAACTGGATTGTCGTCGAGGCCGCGTCGGTGCGCCTCGATCGCCTGCTGCACCGGCGCCGGGTGCGACGCCAGATACAGCCCGCCGAAATGCAGAAAGTCAGGACTGACGCTGAACAGCCCCCGGATCCCCGCCCAGTCGTCCACCTGAGCGAGCGGCGTGCCCGCCTGCGTTGCCCGCCCCTCGCCACCTGCGCCCACCGCCGCCAGCGCCCCCGCCGCAAACGTCAGCCCCGTGCGAACCAGCAACCCGCGTCGGTTTATTTCCATCTGGGACCTACCCCGCGCGCCACGACCGCATGGCGCCTGTCAGATGCGGTGAGCTCCCCCACCTCGCGATCACCACGCTGTCGATCTCGCTGCCCGGCGTGGGGCTGAGCGGGCGGCACGGCAACCGGCAGCTCCTGAAGCACGTGCGGCTTCCCCGGCCGCACGAACTCCCGCAGCGTGGCCGTTCGCGCCGCGAGCTGTCGAGCCAAGCGTCGACTCTGTCCAGTTCTGTCTGTCCACGGTGTCGTGTGTTTTCAACCTCCGAGGCGAGCCAAAGCGAGCCTCTCGTGCACGCTCAGCCGGTGGAGTCCGCCAACTGGTGGAGCACCGCAGCCAGGCCAGCGAGGTTGCGCTCGATCTCCGTGGCCCGCGGCGTGCTCAACTCGACCAGAATCGACGGGATGCCAATATCGCGCAGCCACACGTTCATGCTGCCGCTGGTCGAGTAGGGCAGTGGGCTGGGCCCGCCCGGCGCCGGCCAGCTGTAGCCGCTGGCCTCGGCGTACGCGGTCGCCAGGTCGCCCGCCAACCCGCCGCGCGCCCCGAACATGAAGCCGCCCGCGCTGTGATAGTTCACGATGAAGGCCGGTCGATTCGACAGCACCCAGTCCGCGAGCGCGCGGGTCTCCGGCTCCGAGAACGGTTCGCGTCCGCCCAACCCCTCACGAAACACCGCGTTTGAGTCGAACGCGTCCGGCTGCCAGTCGCTGCCGCCCCAGTTGCGGTTCGGATCGACGCCGCTCGAGAACTGCCGGCTGCCCGCGGCCAACCCGTCCGGATTGGCGACCGGCAGGACGTCGAGCTCGATGCCGTCCGGCAACTCGTCAGGGTTCGCATCGAAGTACTCGAGGAGTCCGCCCGCCAGCTCAACCGTATTGGCTTCGGGTCTGCCGTGCTGGCCGCCCAGCACGAGGACGCGCCGCGGCCCCGACCCGAGCTCGTACAGCACCAGTGGCAGCCCGCTCTGCGACATCCCGAGTGTGCTCTCCCGGGGTTCCGCGAACGCAGCCGGCGCGAGCATCGTGGCCAGGGCGCTCACCAGCGCCACCGTCACCAGCGCCATGGCCCGCACCATTCGATGATGGGTGCGCTGACCGGGCTCCGTCAACCGTTGGCGCGGCACTTGCAGCACGCAGCATCTGAGCCCTAGCATTCCCGCGCCGCCGGCGTCTCAGGGCGGCGCCGTCAATTCAAGCCCTGGATCAATCCCGACCCGCCGTGCCCGATACGCGCCACCCGCAGGCAATGCCGCCAGCCGAGGACGACCAGCCGAGCGACCGTGCGCGGGAGGCCGAGCCGGTCGTCGACGCGGTCCCGCGCGAGCCGCCGCTCGATTCGGTCTTGCGCGATCCGCCGCTCGATTCGGTCTTGCTCGAGCGGTCGCCCGCGGCCGATGTGGCCAGTCTGTCCATGGCGCTTGGCGGCACGTTTCTGCTCCGCTGCGCGTCGCAGGCGGCCGGCTTCTTGATCGCCGTCTCGCTCGGGATCAGAAGCCGCGAGGAGCTGAATCTGACCGCGGGTATTGCTTCGCTGGTATTCGTGACGTTCTACGCCTCGGAGCTGATCGGCGCGCCGCTCTTTGGCGCCTGGTCGGATCGCAGCGGACGCAAGCCATTCATGTTGCTGGGGCCAGTGTTCGGTGCGATCGCGGCGCAGTTGTTGGGGCTCACGATGGTGATCCCGATCCTGGTTCTGGTACGTGTCCTCCAGGGTCTGTCGACGGCCACCTCGGCGCCAGCCACGCTGGGGTTCCTCTCGGGGCAGACTGCCACTTCGGAAAAGCTGCGCGGCCGCGTGATGGGTCTGTATGAAGCCGCCACCGTCGTCGGTATCGGCCTGGGCGCGGCGTTGGGCGGCAAGTTGCACGATCAGTTCGGTCTGTTTGCCTTCACGCTGGTCGCGCTGCTGTACGTCGGGGCGCTGGTGCCATTTGTGTTTGTGCGCGACCGGGTCTGGGTGCCGCGAGTACGGATCGCGCACGGCAACTTGCTGACCCGCATGCTGAACCGACGCATCATGCGCTTTGCACCCGCCTGGTTGGCGGCCAACGCGGTGCTGGGCGCCTGGTTCAATGTCGGTACGTTCCTGGCGTCCGGGGCTGAGAACCGCGGTCAATTCCTGATGCGCGGCTTCAGCCCGGGCGAGATCGGGACCGCGTCGGCCGCCTTTGGCGTTCTGTTCGCCGTCGGGGCCATCGCGTGGGGCTTCGTCATGCCGGTGATCGGCCGTCAGGCGACGTTGCTGGTCGGCGTTGGCGGTCTGGGCTTCACGAGTGTAGCGCTCTGGGCGCTCAACCAGGTGCCGTTTGATGCAACCCACACCCGGGTGCCGATCCTGGTGGGGCTGGTCATGCTGGGTATCTTCGTGGAGAGCGGCTTCACCCCGGCCGCGCTGGCGTACCTGGCCGAGATCGCCGAAGAGCGCGCCGAAGATCGCGGCTCGGTGATGGGCGTGTATTCGGTGCTGCTCGGCGTGGGCCAGCTCCTGGGTGTCGCCCTCGCCGCCCCATTCGCCGACGCCCAGTTTCACGGGCAGCGTCTGGGGATTAATGGCCTGATCATTTTCACCGGCCTGCTGTGCCTGGTCGCCCTGTTCACCGTCATGCTGCTCGGCCATGCCGAACGCCGCCACGTCCGCCTGGCCGCCGTCTAGCGTCTCGATGCGCACTACAATCATCCCGCGCGACGCGGGAGTGGTGGAACGGCAGACACGCAGGTCTTAGGAACCTGTGCCCGCAAGGGCGTGGGGGTTCGAATCCCCCCTTCCGCACCAAATCGGCCGATTTTGAGTTCAAAAGGGCCGTTTTCGGACCACGAATAACCCAATCTAAAACCCAATTGGGTGTCGCGGTCTGTCACGGAAAGCGCCCGCTTGGGGGCTTTTTCGTTTCCGCCACCCGGCTCATCGCCGGGTGCTCGGCAGGCGGCGCGCTGGCCAGCGTCTACTCACAATGAATCAACGATTGTTCGACAATCCTGTGGTGCCGGTCGGTGGTATTTCGCCCGGCCCAACCAAACGCTCTTATACTCATCGTGAGCACATTGCGCGCTTGGCGACGGAAGTTTTGGCCACAGCGCCTATCGTGGCCGCTTTGCTTGCCTCGTAGCTTGGCGAACGGCCGCATCACTACAAGAGGGCATTGTCTGGTGTTCACTGCCGTTGTGTTTGCTGCTCTGATCCCCATCACGTACGTTATTCACGGCGTTCTCAAACGGCGACTTATAGATCGTTATGTGCCGTTGCGTGATCAGCGACGAACGCCACTGATTGTAGGTATCTTCTCGGTCCTGGTTGGCCTAGTGCTTATCGACGGTTGGGCGCACCGAAGCCTTTGGTAGCTCTCGTCACCTCGATGTTGGCGGGGCTCATCGTGTCTTTAGCCGTCACGATCTTCTGGAAAGTGTCAATCCATACCGTGGTGGTAGCTGGTGCAGTGGTCGTTCTCGCGTTCGTATTCGGCCCGACAGCACCCGCTGTTGCTCTGATCGCGTGGTCACGAGTTGAACTGGGTGATCACCGTCCCGCGCAGGTCGTTGTCGGCGGGGCCTTCGGCGCGGTCGTCGCTTCACAACATGCCCGCTGGTCCTTCGCTGATTGGTCTGCGCACAGGACCGAATGATTAGCGGGTAGATGCTGCGTCCGCCCGGGCTTGATTTAGGTTTCCCGGCGGCCGGCACGTGCGGATGTCCCGGTTGGTCACCGGGAACTCGCGGTTACCGTTGTGGTCGACCTTCAGACGGTCGAGGTGAGCCGCGAACGCTTCCTCGACAGAACGAGCCATCGTGTACTGGTGCGGCCAGCCGCTCAGGACAGCCACCGCGTCCTTGGCTCGCATCAGCAAGTCGGTCGGAACGGTGATCGCGGTGCGCTCCACGGGCCTACGCGATGCGCTCCTAGCCGCGCCGTCAACGGCGGCGTCGGCTTCCACCCCCGGGCCTTGGTGGCGAGCCCGCTGCAAGCTGGGGGCGAAACGCCGGCTCCGCGCAGGCCTTGCCAAACCCACCAAATCTGTGGTGTGATGCGCTCGATCACGAGCTGCACGACCACCTGCCAGCCAGCCCACTCTGGCGGGTCAAAGAGGACTTGTTGCGCAGCATCCCAGGGGTGGGACCGGTGCTCAGTGTGACCCTGCTGGCCGATGTTCCAGAGCTGGGCACGCTCGGCCACAAACAGCTCGCGGCGCTCATCGGCGTCGCACCGCTCAATCGCGATAGCGGCCGCTGGCGCGGCACACGCTCCACCTGGGTGGGTCGAGCCAACGTGCGCGCTGTGCTGTACATGGCCACCGTGACCGCCGTCCGCCACAACCCAGTGCTCAAGGCGCTGTACGCACGCTTGAAGCAAGCCGGCAAGCCTCACCAGGTCGTCATGACCGCGTGTATGCACAAGCTCTTGCGCATCTGCAACGCCATCCTCACCCAGCGCACCACCTGGAGGTACCAACCCTCTTGACCCCAGACACAGTTGCTTGGGACACTACCCATTGGCTGATGGGTTGGCCCGACCCGCTCGGCTGCTACAGGCCAGCGCCAGACGACGGGCACAGCACCTGTCGAAATTGACAACTTGATTGGCACCGCCGGTCCGAATGGGCATCTATGAGCGGATAGAGCCAATCGTGTTGGTCCGCACCTCTGCGCCCGGGGTGTCGGCGGCCGTGGGAACGTTACTTCGTCCACGGGGAGCAGTAATGTAAACGACGTAGGTGCTAGGGCTGTGAGCGAGAGACAAATACATGGACAGAAGCGGCAGTCGGACCTCGCGTCGATCGAGACGAGGCGGAGCGATGCCCTTGTCGTCATTGGGGTCGTGTTCGCGGGCGTCCTCCTGCTGTTCTTTATTACCGCCTTCTACACCACACCGAATTTCACGCCGGACCAGCGGTTCATCGCGCGATTCTTGTTACCGCTGCTGTTCGGGAGCGCTGCAGGCCTCATCAGCGGCACCGCACTCTTGAAAATGAGAATCGGGGCCGCCGGAGCGACCACGGTTCTTTCCGCCACGTCGGGATTGGCTTTGGTCATCATGACCTACCTGCTCGCACCCTACTGGGACCGCCCGGGCAGATCCGAGGTGAGCATCGTCCCGGCCTCGACCCCGCAACGAGGCACACCCGCGGCCACACCGACCACCGGAGCCCAATCAACGGCCCAGGCCGCGCTGATTACCACCTCAACAATTGCCGTCGGTCCGCTGCCCGCACCGACTCCGGCCATCGAGGGCGCGTGGACGTCGTCCAACGCGATGCTCAGCATTTCGTTCAACGTTCTGAACGGGGTTATCCAGGACCTGGCTGTTTCTCTACAATACGGACGGTCCGAGAACTGTGGAGAGGCGCCCGGGTATGCGAATGTCGTGGTCAGCGGACATAGCCTGGGGTCTCTAGCGCTTGCCGACAATGGGTTCGATACGACGATTCGCGCGGTGTTCGCCCAGGTGACGAGCAATCATTTCAACCTTCGAGGCAAATTCCAGACCTCGACGGTCGCAATCGGCGAACTGGACTTCGTCCCAGAAAATCAA
Organism: Chloroflexota bacterium; assembly: GCA_035309865.1. Lineage (GTDB taxonomy): Bacteria > Chloroflexota > UBA6077 > UBA6077 > CF-72 > CF-72. The sequence goes on along the minus strand of DATGER010000037.1, from coordinate 2,295 downwards.
ACGAAGCAGGACGGCTCGGTTCCATGTCTTGGCGAACGCCTCGGCCTCACCTGGACCGCGGCAAAGTCCCCCACGCTCGCACCTTGACAGCCCTTCTATTCTCGACCAAACGATCGAACTGACGGGGGATGCAGGCTGTGGATGGATTGTCGTTGCCTCGGCGCTGCCAACGTACTTCGCGCATCGCCAGCATACTGCTGTCGCTTGTATGGCTCTGGACCATTCCCGCGACGGGGAACGCCCAGGATGGTGCGGGTGATCTGTGTTTCACCGAAACGAAGCACTGTATCAGCGGGCGCATCCGGCAGGAATGGGAAGGAAACGGCGGAAATATGGTCTTCGGTTATCCACTCGGGCCCCAGAGAGAGGAAGTGAATGGTGGACTAAAGCGCCAGACACAGTGGTTCGAGCGAGCACGCCTCGAGCTGAACCGTGACAAGGGGCCTCCCGATGACGTCGTACGCGGCCAACTGGGTCTTGAACGCCTCCAGATGGAGAATCGCGATTGGACCACCTTCCCTAGCGGGGAACCCTCAGACGGATGCATGTACTTCGACGACACGCATCACAATCTCTGTGAACCCTTCCTCAGCTTCTGGCAAAACCGCGGCCTCCCCAGCGCACCTGACGATCAATCTGATGTCTCGAGCACCGCGGTGTTCGGGCGCCCTGTAAGTGAAGCCGGAACCGAACAGATCGGCGGACAAGCCGTGGTGGTTCAGTGGTTTGAGCGAGCGCGTTTCGAGCTCCGGGATCCAGCCGGCTCAGTTGAACTCGGTCAAGTGGGATCCGAGCTTTATCCGCTGCAACCGCCTTCCTTTGTTGCAAGTGGTAATTCGACCACCCCCCGTGCGACCGTTGGCCCAAGTGGAAGTACCACTCCCACGCCACCACCAGGTAACGCAGCGACGCCCACACCCACGGCGACTCTCAACCCTGCCGCCATACGCGTGCCGATGCCAATAGTTGTCGTAGGGCCGTCTACTCCGCAGCCCGCTGCTCCCACCGCTGCAGGCCTCAATATCACCAACAACTCGGGAGGTATCGCCCGAATCACGCTTTCAGGCCCTACAAGTGGGACCTGGCCGTTGGACGATAAGCAGACGTTTCAGCCACCGATCTCCCCCGGTGCGTACGTCGCGACTGTAACAACCATGTGCGGAGCGGCCGCCCAGAGCTTCACCATCGATGCCGGGACGACCAGGGACTTCCCATTGTCGTGCGAGGACATCAAGACCGTGTCGGTAGTGAGAGTGATCAATTCGACCGGCGGTTTGATGCGGTTCAGCCTGACGGGCCCATTCGGGTATGACTGGTTTATCGCGAGCGGCCAGACGTACGAGCAGAAAGTCATTCCTGGCGACTACAGCGCCACGCTGACCAGCACTTGCGGCAGCAAGACTGCAAGCTTTTCAGTACAGGCCAACGCTACGCAGACCGTAGCGTTTGATTGCCCTGCTGGTACCATCCGAATCCGCAATCAAACACCGGGCATTGCACGCATCGATATCTCTGGGCCGACGGCATCCAGCCTGTCACTCGCAGCCGGTGACTCGCGTGATCTCATTGTGCAACCCGGGCAATATCGGATTGCGGGTGCCAGCAGCTGCGGAGCGCCACAAACTACCGACATCACGGTGTCGGATGGCCGAATTGTCGACACGGCGCTGATTTGCCTCCCGACACCAACGCCGATGCCAGCCACGGCGACTCCGACTCTACTCCCCACAGGCGCATTCAGTGTCACCAATAACGCAAGTGACACCCTGTCGGTTTCAGTGTCTGGTCCGATCGACGACTCTTGGGGCGTACCCGGTGGCGGGCAAACCGTCGTGCGCAGATTGCCAGTGGGTAACTACCACGTCTCGCTGCAAACGAGCTTGTGTGGCAGCGAAACAGACGTGTCGATCATTGCGGGCGAGCAGGGGTTTAGCTTCAAATGCGTACCGGCAAGTTCCTAAAGACGTTCGTTAAACAGAGTGCTCATGGGACTACCGGAGCGAGGACGTTTGGTGACACACTGGGCGCATGGCCCAACAAGTTGCGAGTCAGGCGGAACGGACAAGCTCGACACAGAGGCAGCCTCGGCCGCGGCGCGATCTGAAAGCGATGGAGGAGCGTCGGCTGCGAGCGGCGGACCTGTTTCGTCGTGGGGTGATCCCGGCGGAGATCGCTCGACAGTTGGGTGTAAGCCATCAGGTGGTGTCGGAGTGGCGCAAGGCATGGCGGCAGGGTGGTCGAGGTGCATTGCGCTCGGCGGGCCGTGTGGGACGACCCGCCAAGCTGAGCACAGCT
>DATGER010000036.1:0-40696 GCA_035309865.1 Chloroflexota bacterium | reverse complement strand
CCTTTGGCTCGGTCAGCAGGCGCTGCTTGAACGCTGGATCCACCCAGGCGCGGGCGACCAGGCGCGCTCCGTTGGCGGGCGTCCGGGCTTCCATGGCGTCGATCTGCGCCTGGATCTCCTCACGGGTCAGGATGCCTTTTTCGACCAGCAGCTCCCGAATCGCGTAGATCCGCTTGCCATAGAACGGGACCTTGTTGCGCTCGGCAGCTTCGGGGTCATGCTGGGTCACGTCGTGATCGTGACCGTGACCATGGTCGTGATCGTGGTCGCCACTCATCGCGAACCTCTCTCGTCCTTCAGACTCGTTCGAGCCAGGGCTCGTAGATATCGACGTACAGGCTGTCGCCGCCCGACGCCGCGTATGGGCGCCACAGGTCGGTCTGATGAAAACCCACCATATACAGCGGCTGCAGGGGCAGGCCGTCGCCGCCATACGCCAGCTTCTCGGGGTCCCGAAACGCGCCGTGGATCCGCTCGACCCAGCCCAGCTTGCCGCGGACGTAGGCGGGCGTGCGGACGTGCCCGGCGCGCTCGTCGGCCTTGACACGCACGCGATCGCCAGGCTTGAACGCGGGGATCACGAAACGGCCCAGACCGCCTCGAGCTCCGCCATCTTGCGGTCGATCTCGGCGGCCGAGAGCACCTGCTGCTCGATTAGCAGTTGTTCCGTGCCTCTGGCCCAGCGCTCGTAGTAGCTCAGCGCCAGGTAGTCTTCGGCGGGCATGTCCTCCATCGCGCGTCGCAGCTGGTCAGTCGTGCGCAGGCCCTTGGCCGCCAGCACCGAGTTGACCGCGTCCGTCACGAGCTCCCAGTCGGCCAGCGCGTGTTCGGCGGTATCGAGCGCGGTGTCGTTTGGCCGACCGCCCATGTCATGCGTCCTGGCCATCACTGCAATCCTTTGCGCAATTGATCGAGGTGCACGCGATCGTGGCCTGCCTGCAGCTGGATCGTCAAGCGCACCGATTCAGCGCCGCGCTCCGAGTGGATCCCGACGCGGTCCCACTCCTCAGGCCGCAACGACTCGTAGATCTGCAGGTTGGCTCGTCGCAGCACCAGCCAGCGGTCGACGGTCTCCTGCGGGGTCGCGTCCAGGCCGCCAAAGCGTGCCGTCCAGGCGTCCTGGTCCCAGCCGACGAGCGGCGGCTGCTCCTGCGTCACGATCATGCGGACGCGCGTGCCGGTGACGAGGTCGGCATCCGACAGATGATTGAGCACCTGGCGGGGTGACCATTCGCCGGGTGCAGGCGATCGGCTCAGTTGCTGTGTCGCGGCCGTGGCCATCAGTCGCGGAACTTCGTCCAGGGTTGACCGCAGCACCGCCACTGGATCGTCGTCGGCGAGCGCCGCGAGCAGCTCATGGCGGTATAGTTCGAATTCCGTTACAGGATCGGCCATGGGGTCTCCTCTGGAGCTGATTAAACGGGTATAGTCGCGGGGGAGCAAACAGAACTATGGGCGTACTACAACCGTGGCATCTGATCATCGTCTTGGTTATTGTGCTGCTGCTCTTCGGGCCAGGAAAACTGCCGCTGCTCGGTAAAGCCATTGGCGATAGCCTGCGGGACTTCAAAAAGTCCGTGAGCGCCGACGACCATGCGACGGCGGGCGGTGTCGAAATGCCACCCGGCATGCGCGCGTGCCCGCACTGCCACAGGCCCACCGCAATCGCCGATCGCTTCTGCGGTGGCTGCGGGGGACGCGTCGACGCGAACGCGGCTTGAACGGGGACTGATGCTCAGGCGCGCTTGCGCGCCTCGAGCTCTTCGATCGTCCTCGGCCAGTCCTGCTTGAGCAGGCGCGACAGGGCGCGATCGGCGAGTAGCTTGCCGCCCGTCTGACAGGTCGGACAGTAGTTCGATTCGTTCTCGGCGTGGACGATGCGTTGCACCGGCGTGCCGCAGACGGGGCAGGGCAGCTTGTAGCGACCGTGGACCGCCATGTCTTTGCGGAAGGCGGTTACTTTCTCGGGGAAGCCGCCGTCCGCCTCGCGGCGCAGGCGGTCGATCCACTCCTGCAGGACCTCATGCGTCGCCACGAAGAGCCGCTCGACTTCACCTTCCAGCATGGACCGCGTCAGCTTGACGGGCGACAGGTGGGCGCGGTGCAGGATCTCATCGCTGTACGCGTTGCCGATGCCCGAGAACAGGTCGGGGTCGGTCAGCGCGCGTTTCACCGTGTGGTTGCCGACCAGGAGACGCGAGCGGAACTGATCGAGGGTGGCATCCAGCGGCTCCAGGCCACCGCGATTGAATTCGGCCACGGCGTCCTCGCCGCGCAGGAGATGAATCGCGGCCCGCTTCTTGGGCGACGCCTCGGTCAGCAGCAGCGTGCCATTCGAGAAGTCGAAGGCTGCCAGACCGATTTTGCCAGTGATCACCGCACCCTTCTCTTTCCAGCGGAACCGGCCGGCGATCATCAGGTGGATGGTCAGGAAGAGCTCGTCCTCGAGCTCGAAGATGAGGCGCTTGCCCAACCGACGCAGACCCACCACGCGCTTGCCCTCGGCCGCTTTCAGCGGCGGATCGGCGGTGCGCAGCACGAACGGACTCGCCAGCCGGACGTGTTCCAGTGTTTCGCCGACGATGTGGGTTTGCAGGAAGTCGAGATAGACCGTGAGGTCAGGAATCTCCGGCATGCCGCGGCGATGATAAGGCGCTCCCGCGCGTCAGCACTGTTGTTTGTCGGGGCATGCGAAGCTGCGCCAGGCCGCCCACCAGCACGACCAGCGTCACGACCACGATGGCCGGCGTGTAGCTGCCGAACGCGGAAACGCTCAGACCGCCCAGGCCGATGCCTCCGTCTCGCGATATGGAGCGAGCGAAGCGAAGCGGACAGGCGCACATGCGGTAGCGTACTGACGACGCTCGCTGCGTTACGCTGAGCGGCGTGGATGTGTTTGCTGACCGAGTCGAGCAGAACGACCTGCCCGGGCAGGACCCTGAGTACATCGACCTGTTGCGGCGCGTGCTGGCCATCCAGGCCGACTGCGAGATCGGCGGACCCCACCTGTACGTCGATGCCATGCTGCCGTCGGCGCCGACGCCGATCGACCAGCTCGTCGTGGCCCGCACCGCCGCCGAAGAAATCGACCACTTCCGCAAATTCGCTCGCCTGGCCGGGGACATCGGCGTCGACACCGCCTTTCTCTTGAGCCGCTCCAACCAGGAGCGCTACCTCGAGGCGTTTCGCGGCCTGATCACGACCTGGGAAGACTTCGCCGTCTTCGGCTTTCTCATCGATCGGGTGGGCCGATACCAGCTCGAAGAGTTCGCCAACTGCTCCTACGCGCCACTCTCGCGGCTCCTCGAGCATCCGTCCCGGATCATGGAGGAAGAAGCGGGCCACATCGACTTCGGCACCACGCGGACCGCCGAGATGGCGGCTCGCGGTGGCGAGGCGAAAGCGCGCGTCCAGCGCGCGGTCGATTTCTGGTACCTGACCGGCCTGGACATGTTCGGCCGCTCGGACTCACGCCGCGCGGAGCGGTATCGCCTGTGGGGCCTCAAACGCCGCACCAACGCCGAAGCGCGCGAGCAGTACCTCGCCGAGGTCAACCCGCTTCTCCTTGGCATGGGCCTGACCGTGCCAGACCCGCTCGCGGGCCGAAAGTACCTCTAAATGGAGGGCCTGACGCCGACCGCCCTGGCCGCGCCCCTGGACGATTACTTACGCCAGGTCGTCCAGACACTCCAGGCCGCGGTGACCCAGGGCTTCCGCCACGCCGCCGACAACCCCAGCGCGGCCAGGCCCCAGATCGTCGATTGTCAGGACATTCTGTCCGTCATCATGGCGGGCAAAGTGACCGACTGGATCTGACACGAACCGGCTCGCCCCGCCGGAAGGAAGTCAGCGGGCGGTGAGCTCAGCGTCATCATGGCGCTCCGAACCAGACTGTCATGCTCTGCAGATCACTGAAAAGTCACCAAAGAGCGAGCCCTGTACCTTCGGTACGGGTAGACGCAGCGATGCGGGTCGCCGGGATGTGACTGGTGCTTCAGGAAACCCACTCCTTGACTTTGGCGACGTCACCGATGGGATCCGGGCCGATGGGCTGGAGATCGAGCAACGTGACGCCGGCGGCTTTGAAGGCGGCGATGCGGTCTTTGACGTAGCCTTCGGGGCCAATCAGCGACAGCGACTCCAGCAGCTCGGCTGGCACCAGCGCTTCGGCGGCTTTTTTCTGGCCGCTCAGGTACAGATCCTGGATCTCCCTGGCCTCCTGTTCGTAGCCGTACAGGCGAACCAGGTCGTTGTAGAAGTTCTTGTCGCGGGCGCCCATGCCGCCGACGTACAGGGCCAGGTTGGGGCGTGCCAGATCCCGCAGGCCTTCGAGTCCCACGCCGATTGCCAGCGTCCCGCCCGCCGCGATCTCGAGTGGGCCCAGGTCAGCGGCGCGTTTTGCGGCGCCGCGGCGAAGGGCTTTGCCCCAGATGCTGTCGGCCTTCTCGGGAACGAAGAAGATTGGTAGCCAGCCCTCGGCGACTTCGGCGGTGAGCTCGACGCTGCGATCGCCCATCGAGGCCAGGTAAATCGGGATCCGCGAGCGGGCCGGGTGGGTCAGAATCTTGAGGGCTTTGCCGAGCCCGGTGCCCTGGTCGGCCGGCAGCGGAAGTTTGATGACCCGACCGTCGTAGCGGACTTCTTCCCGTCGCCAGACCATGCGGCAGATGTCGATGATCTCGCGGGTGCGCTGCACGGGTCGGTCGTACGGCACGCCATGCCAGCCCTCGATAACCTGCGGACCAGACGCCCCCAGGCCAAGAATGGCCCGGCCGTCTGAGATCTCGTCCAGGCCGGCCGCGGTCTGTGCCAGGAGGGCCGGCGTGCGCGAGTAGATCGGGAAGATGCCCGACGCGAGCTCAACGCGGTGTGTCCGGGCGGCCAGGTAGCCGAGCCGGGTCGCCGCGTCGTTGCCGTACGCCTCGGCGACCCACACGACGTCGAGCCCGACCTCTTCGAGTTTGACGACGCGCTCGACGCTCTTGAGAAACCCATCGCCATAGCCCATCCGGCTCGCGACGCGCACTAGTACGTCCCTCGAAACAGCCCGCCGTCGACCAGCAGCGTGACCCCGGTGATGTACGAGGCTTGCTCGGAAGCCAGGAACGCGGCCGCGGCCCCAAACTCCTCGGGCCGACCATAGCGCCGCAGGGGAATCGTCGCCAGCGCATCGCGCTCGACCTCCTGGCGGGAGCGGCCGGTGCGCTGCGCGAGGTCTGTATCGATCTGCACGATGCGCTCCGTCTCGATACGCCCGGGGGCCAGGGTGTTGACGGTGATGCCGTCCGCGGCGACCTGATCGGACAGAGTCTTGGACCAGGCGGTCGTGGCGCTGCGGACGGCATTGGAGAGCATGAGCGTCGGCAGCGGTTGTTTGACCGACGACGAGGTGCTGGTGATGACGCGCCCCCAGTGTCCGGCCCGCATGGACGGCAAGCACAGCCGCGTCAGCCGGATGGCCGACATCAGGTTGAGGTCGACTGCGCCCTGCCAATCGTCGTCGGTCAGGGTGTCGAACATCCCGGGCTTGGGCCCGCCGGCGTTGTTGAAGAGCACGTCGACGCTGCCGAAGGAATCCAGTGTGGTTTTGACGACACCCTCGAGGTCGGCTGTGCGCGTCACGTCGGCAGCCAGTCCGACGACCCGCGCGCCGATGGCCGCGGCCGTCTGGACGTCGGCGGCGGCGGACTCGATCGCTGCCTGGGTTCGGGAGAACATGACCACGTTAGCGCCCTCAGCGGCCAGCGCGCGCGCCACACCCTTGCCGAGTCCCTGGCTTGCTGCCGCGACAATCGCCGTCCTGCCGCGCAGTCCAAGATCCATCCGCGCGAGCTTACCAAAGGGGCGTGTGGGATTCGCGCTGAAGCCCGAACTGCCCGTTTTAAGCCAAACCAAACCAAACCAACCAAAACAAAGCAAAGCAGGAGGACGACATGCGCACGGGACAGCAGTACCTCGACTCGCTGGCTGACGACCGGGCCATCTATGTCCACGGTGAACGGGTCGCCGACGTTCGCCAGCACCCCGCGTTTCGGGGCATCGCTCACACTCTCGCCGCGCTGTATGACTACGCCGCCGATCCGGCCAACGCGATGCAGTACCTCGCGCCCGAAACCGGTCGGTCCGCCAATCGGACGTTCATGATTCCCCGCAGTCAGGCGGACCTGCGCACCCGCCGCGAAGCGATCGCGAAGTGGGCCGAGCGCACCGCGGGCATGCTCGGCCGGGGTCCGGACCACGTCGCGGGGTTTCTGGCGGGCTTTGCCAGCGCGCCCGACGTGTTCGCCCGCGGCCGACCCCAATTCGGGAACAACGTCACGCGCTGGTATCACCGGTTGCTCGCGGAGGATTTCTACGTCACCTACGTCATCATTCCGCCACAGGTCGACCGGAGTAAGACTGCCCAGGGCCAGGAGGAAGCCTTTCTCCAGGCGGGCGTGCTGCGCGAAGAAGCCGACGGCATCGTGATCCGCGGTGCGCAGATGCTGGGCACGGGCACAACGGTCTCGAACTATCTGTTTGTCAGCTGCATCGTTCCCCAGCGCCCGGGTGACGAGGACTACGCGCTCTCCTTCATCGTCCCGGTCAACAGCCCCGGGCTGAAGTTGTACTGCCGCCCGCCGTACGCGGTCGGCAAACCCAGCGTCTTCGACTACCCACTCTCCACCCGCTTCGACGAGAGCGACTCGCTGATCGTTTTCGACGACGTGCGGGTCCCGTGGGACAACGTGTTCGTGTACCGCGACGTCGACCTGACGCGGGCGCAGTTCTTCGAGACCGCGGCCCACGCGCTCGGCAACACCCAGGCCCAGATCCGCCTCGCCACCAAGCTCAAATTCTTGATCGGCATCGCGCGCAAAATCGCCGCCACCAACCGGATTGACGGACTGCCGTCGGTCCAGGAAAAGCTGGGCGATCTGGCCTCGCTGGCCGCGTTCGTCGAGGGCATGGTGCTCGCCGCCGAGGCCACCAGCAAACTCGACCGCAACGGCGTGCAGGTGCCCAATCGCCGATTCCTGTACGCCCCGATGGGCATGCAGGCCGAGTTTTTTCCACGCGCGATGCATCTGCTCCGAGAGCTCGCCGGCGGCGGAGTGCTGCAGGTTCCGTCCTCGGTGGCGGAGCTCACTGGACCCGACACACGCGCCGACATCCAGCGCTACGTGCGGTCGACGGGTGTCCCGTCTGAAGAACGCATCAAGCTCTTCAAACTGGCCTGGGACCTGATCGGCACGGAGTTCGGCGGCCGCCACCAGCAGTACGAGATGTTCTACGCCGGCGCGCCGTACGTCGCCAAAGGCTACGCCTTCCGCAACTACGGCTATGAGGAAGCGCTGACCCTGGTCGACCGCTTTCTCGGCCAGTACGACGTCGATACGCCGGCGCCCGCCGCGCTGCAGGCGGCCTGATCGAGATGGCCAAGCCCGAGCGCGAGTTCTTTGCGGTCGCCGAGGTCGAGTGGACGCCGGCGATGGGCGGTCTGGTCGCCGGGCTGTTCGAGCGGGTCCTGGCCAGTGACCCCGAGTCCGGCGTGGCCAGCCGGATGCTGCGGTTCGATCCCGGCACCGACACGCGTGCCGCCGGACCTCAGATCCACGCCTTCTGGGAAGAGGTCTACATCCTCGAGGGCGCCCTGCACGACCTCACCCTCGACCGGACCTTTGCGGCCGGCACGTACGCCTGCCGCCCGCCGGGGATGGCCCATGGGCCATGGATCGCACCCCAGGGTTGCCTGACCTTCGAAGTTCGGTACGCGCCGTGAGTCGCACGCTCCAGTTGTCGGTCGTGGAGCGCGATGGCCGCATGACGGCAGTAGCGGTATCGATCGACGGGGTCCTGCTGCTGGGGTACACCGGCCGCGATCGTGCTACGGTGCTGGAGCACATCCGCGAGCTCGAAGGGCTTGGCGTCGCGCCGCCGGCACGGATCCCGGCGATCTTCCCGGTCGCTGCCGATCTGATCACAACCGGCGACCGGGTGCTGGTCAGCGAGCCGCACACGTCTGGCGAAGCGGAGTTCTACGCCGTGGAAAGCTCGGCCGGCTGGCTCGTCGGCGTCGGCAGCGACCACACCGACCGGCACCACGAGGCGATCGACGTCGCCGCGTCGAAGTCGCGGTGCGACAAAATCATCAGCTCCCAGCTCTGGCGGCTTGCCGACGTCGAGCCGCACTGGGACACGCTCATGCTGCGCGCGTGGAGTACCAGCGGCGCCAGCCGTCAGCTCTACCAGGAGGGCCGCCTGGCGATGCTGATGCGCCTCCCGGAGCTGCTGGCCGAGCTGCAGCGGGCCGGTGTCGATGCCAGCGCGCGTCTGATCTTCGGCGGCACCCTGCCGACGATCGGCGGCTTCGCGTATGGCGACCACTTCGAGGCCGAGCTCGTGGACCCCGTCCTGAAGCGCCGACTGCACTGTGCGTACGATGTGCGAGTGGAGTAGGCTCGGGCCGGGCAGCGCGGGGCAGAGATGGGTTGTCGGACCGGCAAGGTCGGAGCTGAGTGGGTCAGCGCCGGGCAGGGCAGTCGTATGGCCGGCTGTGTCGCGAGTCTCAGTTGGGTGGTGTCGCTAGGCGCTCCCACTGCGTGACGTCGAAGCGCCCGTGGCCCTGGGAACGGAGCGTCCCGAATCCATTCTCCTGGGCGTGCGACCAGATATCCCGCCACTGCTCGGCGGCGATGCAGTCGCGCAGGACCAGCACGCGGAACTCGATCACCGGCTGCTCGACGTACTCGTAGTTCGTCAGCGTGCTGCGCGGCCCCATTGGGCCGGCGATGTGCCCGACCACCAGCTCTACCCCGGTTGGCGCCTGGACATCCAGCAGGAGCTTGTCCGGCTCGACGAACACGCGCTCGGCCAAGAACGCCCTGGCCGCCTTCCGGGTGGGGCCCCAACGCTCGCCCGCGAACACGATGTTGGTGCTCTCCTTCAGCATGGCCTTCACCTGGCGGCCCTCTACGTACAGGCCGTCCGCGCCAACCTTGAAGCCGGTGATGCGCTTCTGGGACCCGACCGCGGCCGGGTCGACCAGGCCATCTTCACTGGGACTGTCAGCGGTTGAACCGCCAACCTCTTCCAGAGTGCGCAGCACCGCCAGCCGCAGATCCTGCGGATCGTCGACACCGGCCCTGCCGCGGAGCCAGCCTTCGATGAGTTTCGGATCTTTGGGAATTCCGCCGATCAGTCGGTCGCGGAAAGCAAGTCTGACGCAGTACGTCGTCCACAGGTCGACCGGAGTGCCGAAGATCCTGGCCGTCCGCCGTGGCGGCTCCGTTGCCGGCGATGGCAGCTGCGTCGTCAGCGTCATTCGTGGGCGGTGTCCGGTGGTTGTGGAGTGCCGAGTCCCAGGCCCAGCATCTCGTCGCCAGCGCGGCCGAAGAGATGGTTGGCATCGACGCAACCCAGGATCAGCAGGTCGACGTCCAAGGTTGCGCGCGTCAGGTGCGCCTGCATGCGCGGTTGATCGAACGTGATCAGGATCCGCGAGTCGCTGGCGGCACCGCTGAGCTGACCGGCCACGGCCGGATACGGTGGATATCGCAGCGTCAGCGCCGCTGGAACCTCCCATCCTCCGGCAGCCGGCGGGTCCACGGCGTAGACCTCTAGCGTCAGGGCGACCGTCGAGCCATTGGGCAGCCCGCCCTGCAGATAGGTGTGGACGAAGTCGCTACAACTCGCCGGTGCTACGGACATGGCCGCCGCCGCGGGCGTGCTGGCTGCGCCAACGATCATCACCGCGGCAGTGAGCGGCAGCAGCATGCGGTACAGGCGATGACGAACAGGCGGCACGTGGGTTTGGCCCAGCGTGCCGGTGAATGCCCGATACGTCGACAGCGGAGTGGTACTGGACCGCCCCAAAAAGCGGTACACCGCCGCTCAGTTGCAGCTCGGGCCCAGGAGTGTGGCAACGAAACCGATGTGTGGTGACGCTGCTACGGCCACCAGCAGCAGCGCAAGATTCGCAAAGATGGCACGCGCGGACATGCAAGACACCTCCGTTCCGGCGCAGGTTGAATGCGGTCCACGCTACGCGCGTCACCGCCGGAGGGCGTCCACAGGACTATGTAGACGAGTATGTATCTTCGCCGAACTCTTCCAACACCGCGCCGAGGTCTTCAAAGTAGGCCGCCGCGCCGACCACCTGGGTCACGCCTGACCGCTCCAGCTCCTGGCGCACGTGGTCGTTCGCGTCCGCGAAGACCAGCCGCACGCCCGTCGACTTCAGCCTTTGGGCCACCTGGAGGAGGACCGATCCCGCGGTAAAGTCCACGTCGTCGATCGCGCTGCAGTCGACGCACAAGCAGCGCGTCGGCACCGCTCCGCGCCTTGTCAGCTCGAGCGTTTCCCGCACGAACTTGTCCGCATTCGCGTAGTACAGGGCGTGGGTGAAGCGGTAGACCACCAGTCCGGGCAACGCCTGGCCGCCGGTGGCCACCGGTTGGGAGTGCCAGTGGATTCGAGATCCGTTCGTGGTCCGCACGAGCACCGTGTTCTGGGGGCTGTACCCGCGCCGGACGTGACTGATCAGCGAGGCGGCCATCGCCACGACGATGGCCTGTTCAACGCCGACCAGCACGACGACCAGAGCCGTCAGCAGCGCCACCCAGAACTCGCGCGGCCGCATCCTCAGAATCTCGCGCATGCCCCGGACATCGACCAGCTCGACGCCAATCAGGAAAACGATCGTGGCCAGGACCGCCGTCGGCATCAACGCCAGCGGACCGGTGAGGAACAGGAGCACCGCCAGCACCACGACGGCACAGATCAGCTGCGACAGCTGCGTACGGCCGCCGGCGCTGTTGACGATCTGCGTCTTGGTCGGGCTGCCGTTGACCACGAAGGTGCCCGACAGTCCGGCCGCGGCGTTCCCCAGCGCGAGTCCGAGCAGGTCCGAATTCTCGTCGAACGGCTCATCATACCGGGCGGCAAAGGCGCGCGATGTGGCGGCGCTCTGGGCCAGGATCACGACGAACAGCGAGATGGTGGTGGTGAGCAGTTGGGATACGGCGGTCCAGCTGAGCGCCGGCCAGCCGAAGGTCGGCAGCCCACCTGGGATGTGGCCGACCGCGGCGACGCCATATGCGGCGAGGTTGAAGATGAAGCTCACGACGATGCCGCCAACGACGGCGATCAACGGACCCGGGATCCGCGGGGCCACGCTTCGGAGTCCAACGATCACCACCAGCACCGCGACGGACACCCCGAGTGTGGGGAGGCTCGTCTGGCCAAGTTGTGAAACCGCCGCCAGCATCGGTGCGATCGTCCCGGTGCCGCTGCTCGGCACACCCAGCATGCCGGCGAGTTGCCCGGCCGCGACCTGAATTCCCACGCCCGTCAGGAAGCCGATCATGACCGCCCGCGACAGGAAGTCGGCCAGAAACCCCAGGCCCACGACGCGCGCCAGGACGAGCCAACCGGCGGTGGTCAGCGCGGCCAGGCTGGCCAGCGCCACGTATGTCGCCGACTGCGCCGGCGCCAGCCCGGCGAGTCCCGCGGCGAGGATCGCCGCCGTCGCCGAGTCGGCGCCCACGACCAGGTGGCGTGATGAGCCGACCAACGCGAACACCGCGATCGGGAGCAACAGCGTGTACAGACCGGTGACCACCGGCATGCCCGCGATTGACGTGTAGCCCATGACCTCGGGGATGGCCAGGGCGGCGAGCGTCACCCCCGCGACCATGTCGAGCGGCACCTGGGCTGATGCGATGGGCAGCACTCCCTGGAGCAGCGGGAGTCGCAGCCCTCTGGAGCTCACGGCGCGACGTGGACGGCTGGTGTGGAAATGAGGCGCACGCGGTTGTTGGCGGTGTCCGCGACGTACACCTGGATATTGCCGACGAAGGGATGTGGGTAGGTGTCGTATTCGGCAACCCCCGCCGGCTGAGCCAGCTCACCCGCGGCGGCCGGGCCACCGTCACCCGCGAAATCACCGGTGCCGTTGCCGGCAAGTGTGTGGATGACGTGGGCGGCGTCGACGTTGCGGATCACGTTGTTGCCCGTGTCGGCGATGTACACGCCGCCGTAGTTATCCACGGCCACGCCCTGCGGCGACAGGAGTTGCGCGGCCGTCGCGGGTCCCTCGTCGCCCGCGTAGCCGGGGGCACTGAATGTGCCGGCAAACGTGCGGATGGTGCCCGCCGGGTCAACCTGCCGTACCACGTTGTTCCCGAAGTCCGCGATGTAGACGTTGCCGCCCCGATCGACCGCCACACCCTCGGGCGACGACAGCGCGGCTTTGCCAGCGGGACCTCCATCGCCGGTGTAGTCTGGCGCGCCATTGCCGGCCAGCGTGTGGATGATGCCGCCTTTGTCGACGGTGCGAATCGTATTCGCGCCCGCGTCGGCGATATAGACGGTGCCCGCGCTGTCGATGGCAACGCCAACCGGTGCGCCGAGCACAGTGCTGGCGGCCGGACCGCCATCCCCCGTCAGGTTGGCGTTGAGGCCGCCCGCAACCGTCGTCAGTGCCTTGCCGGCGGCGTCGACCTTGAAGACCATCCCGCATCCGGGGTCCGCGACGTAGACGTTGCCCGAGCGGTCGACGGCGATGCCCTGTGGCGTGTCCAGACCGACATTCGTGGGCGCTCCGCCACCGCACTTGTTGTCATTGGTGCCGTTGCCGGCGAAGGTATGGATGACGCCATGCGCGTCCACCTTGCGAACAACGTAGTTTAAGGCGTCGACGACGTACGTATTTCCAGACTGGTCAACGGCGACCCCGGAGGGTCCGGCGACCTGAGCCGACGTCGCGGCGCCGTTGTCGCCCGAGTAACCGCCGCCGCCGTTGCCGGCCACGGTGGACAGGACCTCCGGAAAGCCGCCGCCACCGGTCGACGGTTCTGAGCCAAGGATCGTGAGCGCTGCCTGGCGCATGGCTCGAGTGTTGGCGATGCAATTGGCCTGGTCACCGGTGGCACACTCGCGCGGGTTGCTCAATCCCGGCCACTGGTCCTCGTTGCCGAAGTAGCCCGGAAAGAACTCGATCGAATCGACCACCTGGTTCGCGAGCAGCCTGGCCTGAATGGTGAGCGATTGGCTGAAGAGATCCAGCTCCTGCTGGGTTGTGCAGGGCTGGCCTTGCGGCGCGCACGGCAGAAACGCGCGGCGGTCGACGGCGTACGATCCGGCGATGATGCGCGCGTTTGGAAAGACCTGTTTGGCCTGCTGGACCGATTGCTCGAAGTCCGGGCCATCTTCACGGTAGTGGATGAACAGGTGCACGTAGTCGAACTGGTCGCGCGTTGCCGCGGGCAGGCGGGGATCCTGCAGGTACTGGCTCGTCAACTCGTCTTCGTAGATTGTTGCGCCGAACTTCAGGGCGGGGTTCGCCGATCTCAGGTTGGCGATGATCGCGTTCAACAGCGTGGCGGGCGCCGGATTCGAGCTGGTAAACAAGGCCCGGTACTGAGACACGAAGTCGTCAATACCGACCTCGACCAGAAACGGCGCGCCCAGACTGAGCTGGCTGAATTGAAGCGCGTTGTCGGCGGTGTTCGTGGCATTGAGCGGTACCGCCAGTGTGGCGCGCACGTTGGCATTCTGGGAGACCTTGCGCACCAGGTTGATGCAATCGGTCGGTGAGCTGCTGCAGCCCTGACGGGTCGCGGTGACGCCGAGATTCTTGTTCCAGTCAGGGGTATTGACCTGCACGCTCCACGTCATGATGTTGCCAGGCGAACCCGCCCGCGCGATGGGCGGAGTGGCGGAGCCACCCAGCATAACCGCCGTCAGAAGACCGGCGATGAGTTGGTGTTTCATGGGGCGGTCGGTACGCCCAGCCCGCAGTCGCCGGGCTGCATGACGAGGTCTTGCAACTGCTGTACGCCGTGAATCGTGATCGCTCCCGCCTGGTCGATCGCTTGCGCGAGGCTTGTCGGGTTCGGCGTCGGGATCAGGGCGGCCCGGGTGACCGCCAGCGCAGCTTCGGTGGCCAGAGCCTGCAGCGTCGGGTCCATGGCCTGCGCGACGTGGACCGTCGAAGCCGCCGAGGCCGCGGCGGGAGGCGATTGGAACGGAAGCAGGCTGGCCAGGCCCAGGGGCAGCAGCACCGCGCTGGTGCTCGCTGAGGCAAAACGTGTCGACCGCATCATCTGGCTTGATCCGCCCCGCAAGTGAAGTGCAGCACTGACACAATCATCGAGCCTGGCGCGACCCAGGTCTGTGAGCGCGTTCACACTGTTGATACGCAAAGTTGAACGCCGAGGAAGCGGGCGAGGTTCCGCGCGGCAACTTGTAAGCCGGCGTCCGCGGCGGTGTCCAGGACGTCGAGTAACGCAAGCTCGACGACAACCTCAGAACCTACGATCTGGCGCTTCCAACCGCCGCGGACCTGTCCGTTGACCAGCACGACTTGCGACAGGACGCTGCCGCGCGACAAGAGCGTCGTGTCAAGGCCCCGCGAGGGGTCGAGCGACGCGGCCCGGTCGCGGTATGCAACCATGAATTCGTCATAGTTCGGCAGCAGATGGACGCTTGGCGCCGATTCATCGGCGCGAGGCGAGTACCGGGCCGAGCCCTCGGGCACGTCAGCGAAGCTCCAGTACGAATTCTCGCCGATGACTTCCTGTGTGAGGTAAGGCGCCGCCAGCGCCAGGCCGCGCTTCACGTCTGCCGTAGTGAGGCCCGACCACCACACGAAGTCCTGCACCTGAGCGGGGCCGTGGCTGGTGAAGTAGCGCAGCGTCAGCTCGGCCAGAGCTTCGTCCCGGTCGCGCTGCCGAGCGCGGGGCACACGCTCTTCGAGGAGAGCGTAGGTGAACTGTTTGCCGTGGCGTGGGCCGCTGATCACGAGTCCGTCGAGTTCGGCGTGCATCACGAGGTTCGCCAGGCGCGGGCCGACGGCCGCGATCCCGGCCTGGGCGAGCCGCGTCGCCAGCTGGCTCCGCGTCAGGTGCGAGCCGCCCCCCAGGGCTGCTTCGATGACGGTGTAGCTGCGCGTCACCAGGGTCGCGTCCACCTCGAGCTGTCGGTCCCAACCGGCCAGACTTGCCGTGAGGCGCGGGCTGGTGAGCTCGAGCATCCAGCGGACGTCGTCGGGCGCGACGAAGTGCCAGGTCGGGCGCATGACATGCGTGCGCAGGATGGCGCCCGCGTCAAAGAGGCGGTCGAGGTCAGCCTCGGTGGCGTCGCGAGTACGCTGGCCCAGGGCCCACTTCGCGCTGGCGTACTCCTGCGACTGGACCGCGCCGAACCAGGCCAACGCGTCCATCGCTGAGGCGAAGGGCGGCCCGGTCAGCCGCTGGTTGCGGAGACGTCGGGCAGCGAGATCGGTCAGGGTCATGACAGCAGATCATGACAGGCCGTTCTCTGGCCGCCAAGCTGTCCAGACATGCGCTCGGCGCAGGCTCCGCCTCCGCCGCCACCACCAGCGGTGGGACATACCTCATTACGCGCCAACCCTACGTTGGCTCCGGCTGCCTCTTCACCCAGACTTACCCGGATGGCGGCAATCTGTAGTACTGCCTCTCAACCAACTGACGGGTCCACTCGACTAGCCTGAGGTTTGGGAAGCCGCGCATACTTCGCGCACGAGCCATGGCCAGTCAACCTCGGCGCGATGTCGCGGACTTGCTGCGACGCGTATACGCCGCCTTCAACCGCCGCGACATCGACGCCGCCCTGGCGACCGCACATGCGGACGTGGACTGGCCGAATGTGCTGGATGGCGTGCGGTTGCACGGACGCGCGCAAGTGCGGGCGTATTGGGCCCGCCAGTTCGCCACGTTCGATCCGCGCGTCGAGCCAAGCGCCATGTCTGCCGACGAGGACGAGCGCATCAGCGTGGACGTCCACCAGGTGACGCGGAGTCTCGACGGCACGGTGCTCAGCGACATCACGGTGAAGCACGTCTATACCTTGCGTGACGGACTCATCGCGCGCATGGATGTCCTGCCCGCCGCCGGCGCCGGCCCACACCGCTGATGCATGCCGTCTACCCACGTTGTTTCGTGGCGTAGACATCCGTCAGGCTGTGCGCCAGGGTGCGCTTCCGAAGCCGACGCCCACGCTGGGCTACGGGTACTGAGCCCGGACACGTCAGGCACGGCGTGTGGAGTCGACTTCGCCGCGCCGGCACGACGTGAGCGAATCGGCTCCGACTCGGCGTCTCACGAGGGCCAGAAATCAGGGAAGCGCGTGGCGAGCCATTTGACCAGCGCGACGTTGACGGCCACCGGTTGCTCCTGGGCCATCCAGTGGCCGGACGCGACGGTGACTTCGGTCAGCGCACTGCAGTCCTGACGCATCGGGTCAGCCAGACGCGAGCGCACCGTCTCGCAGACGTAGTCGTATGCGCCGTGCAGGAACAGGACGGGTAGCGTGATCTTGCCATCCCGCGGTGCCCGCCCGGCGTAGGCCAGGTTGCGCGCATGGTTCATGTACCACGCATCCGGCCCGAAAAAGCCGGTGCGTTCGAGCGCCGCGGCGTACTTGTGCAGCTCCTCCGCCGACACAACGTCAGTATCGATCGGCAGATCCGGTGCTTGCTGCGCGGCGCCGAACCAGCCACCGGCCCGGCGGATGGATGCGGTTCGCGCCGGTTTGCCCGCGCCGTCGGGGCGGCCCGCGCGGAACAGCGCTTTCACCGTATTGAAAACATTCGCCTCGAACGCGCGACTTGCGTCTGAGAAATGCTCCGCGTAGTACAACTGGTAGTCCCACTGACCCGCCGGGTACTCGTCCGCGGGGTACACCGTGCGATCGACCAGCGGGATCAGGTTCGCTGGCGCAAAGCCCCCTGCGAGATACGGCACGCACAGGTTCGCAATGCCCAGACATCGCTCAGGATGGTGGCTCGCCAGACTCCACACCACCGGACTTCCCCAGTCGTGGCCGACCCAGATGGCCTGCGCGTAGCCAAGACCGTCGAGCAACTCCAGCATGTCCTGCACACTGGACTCGAGCGCGTAGTCTTCGTGACGCCCATAGACGCTGGACCGGCCGTAACCACGCATATCCGGCGCGATGGCCCGGAACCCCAGACTGGCCAGGCAGGCCAGCTGGTGGCGCCAGCTGATCGAGAGCTCCGGCCAGCCGTGCAGGAAAATAACCGGAGGCCCGGTGTCCGGGCCGCAGGTCAGGTAGAAGGTCGTGTGTCGGTCAGTCTTGAGAATATTTTCAACAGTCGGAAAATTGACCACGGCCTCTCTCTCTCTCTAGACGCTCTCAGGCGCGACGGTGTGGCCCGTGGCGGCAGACTCGTACGCCGCCAGGGTGGCGGCCAGCGTCCGCAGATTGTCTTCGCCCGACGACAGGAACGGCCGCCCCCATCGCACGCCCGCGGCGAAGTCGGCGATGCAGTTGTCGAACGCGGCCTGGATCGACCGCGGCGGGTAGCGCTCTAGCACCACCGTCCTGTCATTGGTGATGTGCCGCAACTCGCCGGCCGACTGGTCGAAGTGGAGCGACCCGTCGCGTCCCTCGAGCACGACTCCACCGTTGCCCGCCGGCGACGGAACTCCCTCCGGACTGGCCCACGACCCATCCAACAGTGTGGTCGCGCCGCCGTGCGTCAGCACGACGACCGCGGCGTCCTCGCCGGCGATCGCGGGATTGATATGAAACATGCGGGCGTACACCCCGTCGACGTCGCCCATCAAATACCGCGCCCCGTCGATCCAGTGAATAGCCATCTCGTAGACGAACAGTTTCGGCATCTCCGAGAAGTACGGCTGCTCGGGGTTGACCGGGTGCACGCGCGCCATTGGTCGGCGCTGGCCGACGATGCGCATGAAGTGCACCGGTCCGATGAGCCCAGCATCGACATAGCGGCGCAGGTCGCGATAGGCAGGAATGTGGCGCCACATCTCCATGACCATGAAGCGGACGCCGCCGTGGGCGCACGTCGCGGCGATCGCCCGCCCCTCGGCCATGGTCGCCGCCAGCGGCTTCTGACACAGGACGTGTCGCTTGGAGTTCACGGCCAGCTGGGTCAGCGCCGCGTGACTCTCTGGGCGAGTCGCGATGTCGACGCAGTCCAGCGGTTCCTGCGCGAGCATGTCGGCCACGTCGGTATAGACGTGCGCCACGCCGAACTCTTGCGCGCGCGCCTCGGCGCGGCTTCGATCCTGGTCGCACACCGCGACCAGCGTCGCGTCGGGCGTCGCCTGCCAGGCGGGAATGTGGCGGGCTGAGATGTGGCCACAACCGATGAGCGCGGCGCGGATGGGTGGTGCAGTTGTGATGACAGTGGCCTCCGTGGTCCAGGGTGCGGGCGTGCAGCGATGATAGACCGACCGCTGGCTGGCGGCATCCCATACCCTCGACTGGACGAGCCCGGGTAGTCTTCCCACCGCGTGAAGCTGGCAACGGCGGCGCCGCCGCGGTAGATTTCGTTCGCGATCATGATCATCGACGTCCACGGACACTACACCACCGCGCCGCGCCAGCTGGCGGCCTGGCGCCAACGCCAGATCGCCAGCGCCGGGGTCCCCTTCACCGAGCCGCTGGTGATTACCGACGACGAGATCCGCGAGACGATCACGACCGGCCAGTTGCGCCTGCTGACCGAACGCGGCACCGACCTGACGCTGTTCTCACCGACCGCCGGTGGAATGGCGCATCACTATGGCGATGAAACCACCAGCCGCCAGTGGACCACGACGGTCAACGACCTGATCCACCGCGTGTGCAGTCTATTCCCGGCGAACTTCGTGGGCGTCTGCCAGTTGCCGCAGTCGCCGGGGATCTCGCCCGCCAACTGCATCGCGGAGTTGGAACGCTGCGTCGAGGAGTACGGCTTCGTCGGCTGCAATCTCAATCCGGATCCGTCCGACGGCTACTGGACCGGGCCACCTCTCACCGACAGGTGGTGGTATCCGCTGTACGAGCGGATGGTGGAGCTCGAGGTGCCGGCCATGATCCACGTCAGCATGTCGTGCAATCCCAACTTCCACGGCACGGGCGCGCACTACCTCAATGGCGACACGTCCGCGTTCATGCAACTGGTCCAGGCGGACCTGTTCAAAGATTTCCCAACGCTGAAATTCGTGATCCCGCATGGTGGCGGAGCCGTGCCGTACCACTGGGGGCGCTATCGCGGCATCGCCCAGGATTCCGGGCGACCGCCACTTGAAGGCTTGCTCGAGAACGTCTTTTTCGACACGTGCGTGTATCACTATCCAGGCGTGCGACTGCTGGTGGAGGTGATCGGCGCCGACAGCGTGGTCTTCGCCTCGGAGATGATCGGCGCCGTCAGGGGCGTGGATGCCCGCTCGGGCCACGCGTTCGACGACACGCGGCGCTATGTGGATGCGCTGGACGGTCTCTCAGAAGACGACCGCCGGAAGATCTTCGCGGGCAATGCGCTGCGGATTTATCCGCGGCTGGCCCGCAAACTCGCGACCCGCTAACGCGCCCAGCTGTGCGCTAGAAGTGCTCCGTATCGACCACGAACTCGAAGTCGGGCAGCGAGTCTGGCGAATGCCGGATTCGCCCGATCGCTCTAGATATTTCCTCTACAATCCGAACACCTGTTCGCACGGGAGGCCGCGTGCACTACGGCTGGACCTGGCAGGGCCCGTGGCCGCTGCACGCGATGCGCGACCGCATCCGCGGCGGACCGCCGAAGCTCTAGTTGGTTGGCGTCAGGACCCCGCGCGCGTTGTCGCCGCGGCCGAGGGCGTCGAAGGCGGCGTTGATTTCGGCCAGCGGGTACGTGCGCGTAATCATGCGATCCAGTTGCAGCACCCCTCGCAAGTAGAAGTCCACCAGTCGCGGGAAGTCCACGGCCGGCCGGCTCGAACCGTAGAAGCAACCTTTGACGATCTTCTCTTCGCCAGCGATCGTGCCCGGGATCGAGATCTCCGAGCCGGTCGGCGCCATGCCCACAATCACCGCCGTGCCGCCGCGCCGCACCGCGTCGTAACACGCCCGGCTGACTCTGGAGTCGCCGATGGCGTCGAACGCGTAGTCGACACCCTCGCCGTCGGTGATGTCGCGGATCGCCTGCAGCGGATCCTGGTTTTTCGAATTGACCGCGTGCGTCGCGCCGAAACCGCGCGCATAGTCCAGCTTGTTGTCGAGCAGGTCGATGGCGATGATCTTGCTCGCATTGGCCAGCACCGCGCCCTGCACGACGCTCAGGCCCACGCCGCCGGTCGCGAAGACCGCCACGGTCGAACCTAATTCCACCCTGGCGGTGTTGAGGACCGCGCCCACCCCGGTCATCACGGCGCAGCCAATCAGTGCCGCGCCGTTCATCGGCATCTCGGGGTTGATCTTGATGGCGGCGGACTGGTGCACGACCGAATACTCGGCGAACGACGACATCCCGCGACCAAAGGCATTCAGCTCCAGATCGCCCTTGCGGTGCCGTCGGGTGCCGTCGGGGAACGTGCCCGCCGGACTGCGCATGCCGCTACACAGCTGTGGCTGGCCGATCGTGCACATCCGGCACCGCCCGCAGTTGGGGGCAAACGACAGGATCACCGGATCGCCCGGCTTGACCGAGGTGACGTTGGCACCGACTTTTTCGACGACGCCCGCCGCCTCGTGGCCGAGGATCATGGGCATCGGATAGCTGGCTCCGTTCCACGAACCGTCGATCACGTGATAGTCGCTGTGGCAGGCGCCGGTCGCTTTGACCTGGACCAGCACTTCGTCGTCGTGCGGACCGTCGAGCGAGACATCCTCGATCCGCATCGGTGTGTGAGCTTCGTACAGGACCGCTGCGCGCATGGCACTCTCCAGTCAGGGTTGACGTCTGGTTAGCCGAACAGAATGCACACCGGGGCGCCCACCGACGTGACATCGCCGGTCGAGACGAGTTGGCCGGTCTGGTGATCGATGCGGAAGTGGACGATGGTGTCGCTGCCCTGGTTGCCGACGTACAGGAACGTCCCGGTCGGATCGATCGCGAAGTTGCGCGGGGTGCGGCCCTGGGTTGGCGCGTGGCCGGCGGCGGTCAGCCGGCCAGTGGCGGCGTCGATGCCGAAGATCGCGATCGAGTCGTGCCCCCGATTGGACACGTACACGAAGCGACCCGCCGGCTCGACTTCGATCTCGGCTGTCGAGCACCCGTCACGCGAGGCGCCGTCCGGCAGGGTGGAGAGCACCTGCAGCTCCTCTCCGAGCGAACCGCGCTGGGCAGCATACGCGAACGCGGAGATGGTCATGTCCGCCTCACCGTTGACGTACGCATAGCGACCGCTCGGGTGAAAGGCCAGGTGGCGAGGGGCCGCCCCCGCATGCAGCGATCCGAACGGCGGATCATTCGGCACCAGCTTGCCCGTCCCCAGATCGAGCTGATAGATCATCATCTTGTCGATGCCCTTGTCGGCCACCAGGACATGTCGACCAGGCTGATCGAACGTTACGTAGTGCGCATGCGGCCCCGTCTGCGTCGGGCCGGGACCGGACCCTACGTGCTGCCGAAGGTCGGCCACCGGCCCGAGCCGGCCGTCGGCGTCGACGGGCAGCACCGCGACGGTGCCGTGTTCATGGTTGGCCACCAGGACCCAGCGCCCGCTTGGATCGCAGCACAGGTGGCACGGCTCGCCGCCCAGGCTGGGTTGATAACTCAGCTGTCTTAGCCGGCCAGTTGCATCCTCGATGTTGAACGAGGCCACGCCGCCACCATCGAGGCCCATGCCTTCGCTGACGGCAAACAGCCAGCGTCGCCGCGGATCGAAGGTCAGGAAGGACGGGTCGTCGATCGCGATGGTGTGCCGCAGCGTGAGATTGCCGCTCTGCGGATCCTGATGGAAGCTGTGAATCCCCTGCGACCGGCCTGAACGGGTGTAAGTCCCAACGTAGACGACCTTCGGTGGTGATGCGCTCTCGGCTTCTGGCACCCCGCAAGCCTACCGGTCCCGGACTTATGCTGCGCAGCTTGTGGTGGGGCGCTGCTGCCAGAAGGCGGGCCACGCCTGGCTGCTGGAAAACGTCCAGCGTGACGCGTTGGTCAGCACACCGTTGACGTCGAGCCACAGGTCAATGCTCCTGCCCTGCGCGGCCGGCGAGATGTCGACCGCGTTGAAGTCCCAGACCGGGTACGTGAGCCCGTCCTGGCTGATCACGCGCTTGCTGCCAACACCCAGGCTGACGGTGGGTCCGCCGTCGATCGAAGCAAACAGGCGAACGGTCGGATTCCAGCGACAGGGAACTGCCTGGCTCGTGCCGGGCGACAGCAGCACGCCGGTGACGTTCGCCGAGGCCGCATCGCGCGGCCACACCACCTGGATCGGGGCGTCAACCGTGGCCGGCAGCGGCGTGACGTGTTCGACCAGCAGCCGCGGATCCCCACCCACCAGGTACACCGACGGATCACGCGGATCGGTGTTGTTGGAGGTCGGCTGGAGCTCGAGTTGATACTGGCCATTCTGGGCAACCACTTCGCCGGTGTCCCGCCCGAATTTGTCGATGACCTGCGCACTCTTCGCCACTGCCGGCAGGTGCGCCGTCACGAGCTTCGGCGAGGCGTTCCAGACGACGCTCACGCGTTCCGCACCCCGTTCGAGCGTGACGGTGTTCACCGCCGCCGGCCAGACCCACTGCGACCGCTTCGCGTTGCTCTGGATGAGCTGGGTGATCTCGTCGTCCGTAGGCGGATCGTGTGAGCCGTCCCAGGTATACACGGCGCTGGTCGGCGCACTCATGTAGCGCACGGCGGTTTGGAAGGCCGTAAAGGCCGGACGAATCGAGTTATCGTTGCGCACGAGTCCGTAGAGCTCGCCCGGACCTTCCGGGCGCTCGTCGACGAGCTTGTAGATACTCATCCGATCGGCGCCCGCGGCGCGGGCCAAGGCGAACGCCTCGATGACGTACGACGCTTGTTGATCCATCGTGGCATGAAAAGCGGGCCCAATCGGGGCGGTCGGATCGTCGTCAGGCGCGACGTTGGACTCGCCGATCCAGATCGGCCGGTTGAGTCCATACAGGGCGAGTGCGCGACTGAAGACGCGGGTGGCCACGTACGTGTTCAGCGGGTTCGCGTACTGATGCAGGTCGACGATGTCGAAGTAGTCACCCTGTGCGGCCGCGGTCGGATCGTGGGCCGCGGCTTCGAGAAACCGGGCCAGGTACAGGGGGCGTCCGCCTTCCTTGTCCCACCAGTACGTCAGGCCCGGCAGCACGATCTTCGCGTCGGGATTGGCCTTCTTCACTGCTTGCGACGCCACCTTGACCAGCTGATACAGATCGGTGATCGTGCCGTCCCAGGTATAGGCCACCGTGTCGGAGTACATATCTGGCTCGTTCCAGACGATCCAGGTATTGATCTGTCCGGTGTAGCGCTGGGCCAGCTTGAACATGAACTGGCCCCAGTAGTTCTGCGGATCGTCGAAGGGCAAATACAGGTTGGCGGGAACGTTGGTCGGTTTGGGGGTCTTCGGGGTGCTGGTGGCCCACTGGGGCGTATAGGTCGCGAGTCCGACGATCTGGATCCCGCGGGCCGCCTCCTGAGCGATCTGTTGATCGGTGAAGTAGCCGCTGGCCCAGTCGGTTGGGCCGCTCTTCTGCATGAGCGACCAGGGGAAAATCAGCCGTTCCCACTCCACCCCCGCTTGCGCGGCGCGGTCAGGGTTGTAAATCGCCTGGACCGCGCCAAAGAAGCGCTCCCGCGTATCCGCCGCACTGGCGCCGACTGCGTGCGCCGGCATCGAAATCCCGACCAGCAGCACAAGCGCGACCACCTGCGTAAGCCGTAGCGAGCTCCTCCGCCGTCGACCGTGCACGTCGGCCGTATCGTGGGGCACACCAGGCCAGCAGCGCAAAGATTAGACTGGATTCGAAATGCGGTACGGATCGATCCCCCGGGTCGGCGACAGGGTCTCGCGCCTGGTCCTGGGCAGCATGGTCTTTTCCACCGAGCCCGTAGCCTTCGAGAATACGTGTCGTCTGTTGGACCGTTTCGCCGAGGCTGGCGGAACGACGGTGGATACCGCGCGCATCTACTCCGGCGGTACCAGCGAATCGGCATTCGGCCAATGGCTCGAACGCTCGGGGCGGCGGGCCGAGATGGTCGTCCTCGGCAAAGGCGCCCACCACGACACCCAGACGCTCGAGCGGCGCGTCACACCCGCGGCAATCCACCAGGACGTCGAAACAAGCCTGCGCGAGCTGCGGCTCCAGACCATCGACATCTACATCCTGCACAAAGACGACACGGATGCCGACGTTGGCCCGATCGTCGAGGCGCTGAACGAGGAAGCCCAGGCAGGTCGCATCAAGGCCTTCGGCGGCTCCAGCTGGAGCCACCAGCGGATCACCGAAGCCAATGCGTATGCTGCCGCGCACGGCCTGCTGCCGTTTTCGGTCTCGAGCCCAAATCTGGCCCTGGCCGTGCCGAACGAGCCGATGTGGGTGGGCTGCATCTCGATCGCCGGTGACGCCGAGGCCCAGGCCTGGTACCAGCAGACCAACACCCCGGTGTTTGCATGGTCGGCCCAGGCGCGCGGCTTCTTCTCGGGTCGTTACCGCCCGGACTTGACAGAGGGCGCGACAATCGACGCTCAGAACGTCATCCGCACCTACTACTCGGACGCCAACTGGGAGCGCTATCGCCGAGCCGACGAGTTGGCAGAATTGAAAGGCTGCACCCTGCGTCAGGTCGCCCTCGCCTGGGTCCTCCATAGCCCGCTCGACGTGTTCGCGCTCATCGGTCCCGCGACGGTCGGCGAGCTCGACGACTGCTTGGGCGCGCTCGACGTCGAGTTGACGCCGGACGAGGTGGCGTGGTTGAACCTCGAACGCAGCGCCGTGGCGGCAGGAGGCTCGCAATGACCCCCGACGAGTTACTCACGAGCACCCGCTCGGTCCGGCTCCGCCTCGACCTGACGCGGCCGGTGCCCGGCGAATTGATCACCGAGTGCATCCAGATCGCGGTCCAGGCACCGACCGGTGGGAACCGGCAGCAGTGGCAGTGGTTGATCGTCACCGACGCCGAAAGGAAGCGGTTCATCGGCGAGTGTTACCGCAAGGCGTGGTACGCGTACGCAGCCGGCGGGCGGCCTGCGTATCCACCGGAGGATCCCCGCGCGCAGCAGGTCAGCCGCGTCGTGAAGTCAGCGATGTTCCTGGCCGACAAGATGGGTGAGGTTCCGGCGATGGTGATCCCGTGCCTCGAGGGCCGCGTCGAGGGCCAATCGAGCACGGCGATGGCCGCCTTCTACGGCTCCATCATCCCCGCGACGTGGAGCTTCATGCTGGCCGCCCGCGGTCGTGGACTTGGTAGCGCGTACACCACGCTCCACCTCCAGTACGAGCACGAAGTCGCCGAGCTCCTGGGCGTCCCATACGACCGGTACACCCAGGCTGCGCTGCTCCCGGTCGCCTACTACACCGGCGACACGTTCCATCCAGCCGACCGCATTCCGCTGGAGTCCATCGTCCACTGGGAGGCCTGGTAGGCGGCAGACGCCTACGCGTGTACAGCGTAGAGCACGCCGAGGGCGCCCAGGCCAACGGACAGCGCCACCATCGTACGTGACGTTGGGGCAGGCGCGACTTTGTACACCACGACGACCGCGCTAAGTACGATCATCCAGACGACATTGGATAAGCCGATCAGCACGAGCGCGACCATCAACCCGGCGCTGCATCCGAGGCAGCTCAGCCCATATCGGGCGCCCACGGTGACGGCGCTGCGTATCAGATTGAATGGCAAGGGGCCATGGAGCGCACAGAGCTCGCGGCACCGCACCTCGCTGGCGCGCTTGAGCGGAGTCAGCGCGTACAGCCCGGCGAGGAGGAGGGCTGCTCCACCCAGCAGTCCCTGGTTGGGCCACGGCATGCCGACCGCGGTGTAGAGCGTGTAGCACACGACGCCAAACGCCAGCCACATACCGAGATAGGTCACACCGAGCACCGCGGTGGCGACCTGCCAGCCGCGGCGACGCTCCGCACTCCGAGCGAACTCGAACACGAGTGGCGTCGCCGACGGGAGCATCATCGCGGCCATCATCACCGTCCAGCCCGCGACGAAGGGGCCCAATGGCCCGAGTCCCATCGTCATGTCGTCCATCAAGCGCGCGCCCGCAATCGTCCAGCCCCACGCGACGGCCGCGACAACGAGAAATGCGAGGGCGATCAGCGCCGGAGCGGCGATCTCTGATGGGGCATCGCCGGTCTGAAAGAGTCGACAGGCGGGACAGAAGCCGCGGCGCCGCGATGGTCTGATCAGTCCGACCGCGGACAGCACCTGAGCGTGCGACATCAGTCAGTCGGAGTACTCGTCGCGGCGGCGAACCCAACTCTGACCGCCGTCACCCTCATCGCGTCCATTCGGGACGAGGTCCATGTAATGATAGGCGACGTTTAGCATGTCGAGGCCGCGCGCGTAGGCGGAGTACGTATGATAGATCCTGTCGCCGTCCTTCAGAAACACGCTGATCCCCGGTGCCTCCGACATCCCAAACGGAGTCAGCCGGTAGTTGTAGTCGACCTTGCCCGCCTTCAGTTCGTCGGGCGTGAACGACACGCGATAATCGAAGTTGAAGTCGCTGCCCACCGATGACAACCACGGAAACGACCAGCCCATGCGCTGCTTGTACGTGGCGAGTTTCGCATATGGCGCGTAGGAGACAGCCACCATCGTGATGTCGCGATGGTTCAGGTGGACCGTGATGCCGTTGAAGTTGTCCATCCACCACGCACACGAGAAGCACGGCGCATCAACGGTATAGGTCGTGTGTGGCCCGGCAGTTTCAGGATTGAACATGGCGTGATAGACCACGAGCTGGCTGCGTCCAGCAAACAAGTCCTGCAGGGACACCTTCCCAGTCTCGCCCTCCAGGGTGTAGTTCTTCTCTACCAGCTCCCATGGAAGCTCTCGGCGCTCGCGACTCAACTGGTCGCGGAGGTGCGTGAACTCCTTTTCTTTCGCCAGGTGCTTCTTGCGAGCCGCCACCCATTCGTCGTGTGAAACGACCTTGTGAGCTACCACCGTTGTCCTCCTGACCTGCTGAAGGCACTTGCTGCGAGCTTGAGTTGCAACCGATGGGTTGCAGCATAGCGGTGCTCAGCAGGTAGGTGCAACCATCCAGTTGCAGGCTGATGCCGGCGCGGCGCCGAGCGTTGGCGAAGGTCGCGTTGACCTCGCGACCGTGCCTGGGACGCGTCGTACGCCTCCTTCGCGACGACCCGTCTCGTGCCATTCGGTCGCAGCCTCAACACCGCCAGATTGTCGCCAGGCGGTGCGAACGCGCACGGAGTTAGCGGCGTATGCCTGCGCGGAAGAAAACCGCAGCCGAAGCACCGCCTCGCGTGGTTCGCCCGCCAGCACACGGAGCACCAGATGTCGGGCGCTGCCGGTCGCACGCCGGTCCGGTGGGCGGCGTACCCGGAGCGGCACGTGCTTGCGCCAACAACGCCAAAACGTAGGCGCGGGGCGATGGCGTACGGGCGGCGTCACGACGCGCCTGTTACAGCCATTGACACTGTCACTGTCACTGTCCATACAGATCCGTCAGCTCGCCGGGTGGCCGACCACTGCTGCGCCCGGCATACTGGATGGGGTGGCGAACTCGGTGCGCGCTGACGATCCGCTGGCGATTGCGGTGGCGACGGCG
The DNA here is from genome assembly GCA_035309865.1 of Chloroflexota bacterium. GTDB lineage: Bacteria > Chloroflexota > UBA6077 > UBA6077 > CF-72 > CF-72. Next base: position 13,193 of record DATGER010000036.1, on the reverse strand, counting down.
ATTCGCACCGGTGATCTGGCGACGCTCGAACGCTTGCTGGCCAACAATCCGGATCTCGCAAACCTGCAGATCGAAGGACGCAAAGGTGGCTATCGGACACCGCTTCACGTTGCGGCCGACTGGCCCGGCTATTTCCCGAACGGCCCGGCGGTGGTACGGCTGCTGCTCGCCAACGGCGCCGACCCCAACGGCGTGCACCCGGGCCCCCAGGAGACACCGCTGCATTGGGCTGCCAGCAGCGACGACCTCGATGTGGCGGAGGCGCTCATCGACGGCGGAGCCGACCTTGAGGCCTCAGGCGGCTCAATTGCGGGCGGCGGCCCACTCGACAACGCGGTCGGGTATGGGTGCTGGCGGGTAGCCCGCCTGCTCGTCCAGCGCGGCGCCCGTGTGGACAAGCTCTGGCACGCCGCGGCGCTCGGTATGCTGGGCCGGACGGAGGAGCTGCTGCGGGGCGCCAGCCCTGCGGAAATCAACAATGCATTCTGGCAGGCCTGCGCCGGCGGGCAGCGTCGCGCGGCCGAACTCCTGCTCGCGCACGGCGCCGACCTGAACTGGGTCCCGGACTACGCCAAGGGCACGCCCCTGGACCAGGCAGGCAGCATCGACACTGGCCGCGCCGCGCTGGTGTCGTGGTTGCGGGAACGCGGCGCGCGCTCAGCCCGCGAGTAGCGGCTGTACCCCAGGAAGGCCCGCCGGCCGCGTTAATTGAGGTGGAACCGCCTATGCGACCACACCAGCGTTTCGCCCACGAGATCTCCCTCCTGGGCCTGGTCCTGCTGAACCTCGGCCTCGTCGGGTGCGGGCTGCCGACTGCCGCTGCGGGCGTGCCTCCGCCGTCCCACCCTCAGCCAGCCTGCGCGCCGAACGAATTGCAGCCCGCGCCGACGATCCAACCGGGCCGGTGGGAGGTCACCTTCTGCAACGGCGATCTGCCGCTGCACGGGTGGCTGTACAAACCTCAGGGCAACGGGCCGTTCAAGACCGTGCTCTACAACCACGGCTCGGAAAAGGATCCGCGCACCTACCTCGACGCGTTCTCACGCGTCTTTCTGGCGCGCGGGTATGCCTTCATGGCGCCGTTCCGGCGCGGCCACGCGGACTCTCCAGGGCCATATATTGAGGACCAGCTTCGGGCCGCGGATCGGTCCGCCGCGCCGACGCTGCTGGTGAGCCTGCAGGAGGAGCAACTGGGTGATCAACTGGCCGGCTACGCCGTCCTCCAGAACGTCGCGTTTGTCGATCACCAGCGTGTCGTCGTCACCGGCGTGTCCTATGGCGGGATCCAGACGATCCTCGGGGCTGAAGCCAATCCGGGCTATCGCGCGGCGGTCGACTGCGCCGGCGCGGCCCAGACCTGGAAGTTCTCGCCGCCGCTCCAGCAGCGACTGACCTCCGCCGTCGCCAACATCGCCATCCCGACGTTCCTGCTGCAGGCCGCCAACGACTACGACACGGCGCCGAGCACGACGCTAGCAGCTGAGTTCGAGCGGCTCGGCAAGCCGTATCGCGTGCAGATCTATCCCTCGTTCGGCACCGGCGCCATTGGCGCCGAGGGCCACAGCTTTTGTGGCACGCGCGGCGCGTCTCAGTGGAGCCCCGACGTGTTCGACTTCATCCGCGCCGCACTGACCTGACTCTTCCGCTCGGTGTACGCTGCGTCGCTGATGACAAGTCTCGACGTCGATATCGCGCAGCTCAAGTTCGTCGATCTCCAGGGCTATCGGATGGCCTATCGCGAGTGGGGCGCGCCCGCCGCGGCCACCGCGCTGGTGCTCATCCACGGCATCACCAGCTCGTCGCTGAGCTGGGTTCGCGTGGCGCCGCGGCTGGCGGCAGGCCGCCGGGTGATCGCAGTCGATTTGAAGGGCCACGGCGATTCGGATCGCCCGGCGACGGGCTATCGCCTCGCCGACCAGGCCGACGAAGTGGCCGGGCTGTGCACAGCGCTCGGCCTGGCCGACGTCTCGCTGATCGGCCATTCGTGGGGTGGCGGTATCGCCTTGCAACTCGCGGCGCGTGGCGACCTGCCGATCAAACGCCTGGTGCTGGAAGACCCGGCGGTAGGTCAGGCCTCGCAGACGCCCGAACAGGCTGCCCAGCGCGAACAGATGGCCGCCTTCTACGTCAGCTCGGTCGGCCTCAGCCGCGACGAGGCGGATGCGCGGGCACGGCCCAACCTGGCGTTGGGCTGGACGGAGCAGGACGTCGCGGGCAAGATCGACGCCGCGATGAAGGGCAGCCCGGCGTCGATCCGGGCGGTCTTTTCAGAAAATGGCCGCTGGGACCTGGCCGACCGGTTCGCCGGGCTGCGCTGCCCGACGCTGTTAGTGCGCGCCGAAGTAAGTAGAGGGGGCGTCGTCGGTCCAGACGCCGTCGCACGCGCCAGCGCGAACCCGCGCGTCAAAGTCGTGACCGTGCCAGACGCCGACCACAACATTCACCGTGGCCAGTTCGACGCCTTCATGGCCGAGGTCGAGCCCTTCCTTCGAGGGTGAGTGTCGCCCGCTGCGGTACCGTGGGGTCATTCACGCGGCGGAGTGGCATGTGCAGTATCGCGACCTTGGCAACACCGGCTTAAAAGTCTCGGCAATCGGGTTCGGATGCTGGGAAATGGGCAACCCGGACTACGGCCGCAGCGACGACGGCGAGATGGTTGCCGCGGTCCACCGGGCGATCGACCTGGGCGTCACGCTGTTCGACACGGCGCCCAACTACGGCTTCGGCGGCTCCGAGCTCGTGCTCGGCAAAGCCCTCGGCGCGCGCCGCAAGGACGTCGTGCTCGTCAGCAAGGTCGGCATTACCTGGGATCCGGTCACCAGAACGACCAAATTCGATGGGCGCTATTCGACCATTAAGCAGATCAACGAGGAGAGCCTGCGGCGCCTCGGTACCGATCATCTCGATCTGGTGCTGATGCACTGGCCAGATCCCGAGACGCCGATCGCCGAGACGATGGGCGCTCTCGAGGAGCTGCGCACCGAAGGCAAGGCGCTCCACGTCGGCGTATCGAACTTCTCGGCCTATGAGCTGCGCGAAGCGCGCAAGTACGCGCCAATCTGCGCCAACGAGGTCGGGTACAACATGTTCGATCGCCGCTGGGAGCACGAGATGTTCCCGACGGCCGACGAGTTGGGCATCGGCATCATGGCGTACGGGCCGATGGCGCACGGCTTGCTCACGGGCACCATGCCGCGCGAAAACGCCTTCGACGAGCGCGACTGGCGGCGCCATGGCAACATCTTCGGCCAGCGCCTGTTTGGGCCCAATCTGAATCAGAACCTGGACGTGGTCGACAACTTGCTGAAGGTCGCCGACGACATCGGTGCCAGCCTGCCGCTGCTGGCACTCGCGTGGGTCGTGCGCAACCCGTCGGTTTCCGTCGCGCTGGCCGGCTGTCGGAATCCGCGCGAGATCGAAGAAAACGTCAGAGCGCTCGAGGTCAGCCTCGACGCAAGCGTGCTGGCGAAGATCGACGCGGCCCTGAGCGGCGCGGCCGGACAGAGCACCGTCGTGCCCGGACGACACCACGTTCCACCAGCGCAGCAGTAGTGCCGCTTGCCTGAAGAGCACCCCATGAGCTACCTGACACCGCGATCGTCCGGCGGCGGGGCAAACCCGGTGCTGCTGGAGCTACGCGTGGAGTTGCGCGAGCTCGGTCTGCGTGACCTCGGCGGGGAGCTTGCCGATGATGATCATCGCGAGGACCTCGTCGATGGTCACATCGGACTTGTTGACGGTCCCGACCAGTTTGCCGTGCAGCATGACGCTGATGCGATCGGCCAGGTCGAAGACGTCGTGGATGTCGTGGCTGATGAGGAAGATGCCGATCCCCTCGGCTTTCAGTTGCTGGATCAGCGTGCGGACCTGGGCAGTTTCGGCCGGGCCAAGCGCCGCTGTTGGTTCGTCCATGATCAGGATCCGCGCATTGAAGTGGATCGCCCGGGCGATGGCCACCGACTGCCGCTGCCCGCCCGAAAGCCACCCGACGGCCGTCTTGAAATTCTTGAAGTTAGGATTCAGGCGGCCCATCACTTTGCGCGTCGCGGACTCCATTGCCGAATCATCCAGCGATCCGGAACGCGACACCAGCTCGCGGCCGAGGAACATATTGCCGGCCGTGTCGATGTTGTCGGCCAGCGCGAGCTGCTGATAGATCGTTTCGATCCCAAGCGTCTTGGCATCGCGCGGGTTGGCAATCTGCACCGGCCGGCCATCGATGAGGATCTGGCCGGAGTCGGGTGGATGGGCGCCCGAGAGTGCGCGCATCAGGGTGGACTTGCCGGCGCCATTGCCGCCGACCAGCCCGACCACTTCACCGGCACGAAGATCCAGGGTGACGCTGTCGACGGCGCGCACCCCGCCGAACGAGACGTTGATGTCGCGCAACTCCACCAGCGGTGGCTGGGCGGTCGCGGCCGCGGTTGGATCCGTCTGAGCCATGCTCACTATTTTCCTCGCCGGCGCAAGTAGGTATCGAGCCCGACCGCCGCGACCAGCACGGTGCCGACCACGATGTCCTGGGTCGGCGAGTCCACTCGCAACATGACCATGCCCGACCGGAGCGACTGCATCACCACGGCGCCGAGAATCGCGCCCGGGATCGTGCCGATGCCGCCGGAGAACGAGCTGCCACCGATGACGGCCGCCGCGATCACGTCGAGCTCGTTCTGCACGCCCAGGTTGGTGACGGCCGCATTGAGTCGCGCGGTCTGGACTGCCGCGCTGATGGCGCACAACAGGCCCATCACGACGTAGGTCCCCATGATCGTCCGACGCACGTTGATGCCACCGAGCTCAGCCGCATCGGGATTGCCGCCGATGGCAAAGACGTAGCGTCCGAAGCGCCGCCGGGTGGTGATGAACGTCATGACCAGGGCGACCCCGATCATGATGAGGACCGGGTTGGCGATGCCGACGGGCATTTGCAAGCCGCCCGGTGGCTCGGTGATGTGGTGCTCCAGGGCGTACTGGTGGGCGAGGGCATCCGGCCAGAAGTAGTTGTTCGCGACCCACACCGCCGCCAGGACCGCCCCACAGCTCGCGACCAGGATCGTGACGAGTGCCCAGGTCGGCCGCACGGGGAAACCGTAGCCGCGGCGCCGGCGGCGATTGTTGAAGACGGTAAAGATGATGAACGCGCAGGCAAGGATGCCGATGATCCAGCTCGGCCATTCACCGACGGAGCCGGTTGGCCCCCCACCGAGCAGCGCAAACGTGGGGTCCATGGGGGCGATCGTCTGGCCCTGGGCGTACGGAAAGATGAGCCCCCGCCAGACGAGGAATCCGCCAAGCGTGACGATGAACGCCGGTACGCCGCCGTAGGCGATGATGAAACCCTGGAAAGCGCCGATGGCGGCGCCGAACAACAGGCCGACCAGCACCGCGACGATCCAGGTATAGGGCTGCCCAAAGCCGAGATGCAGCGCCGTCGGGATCCACTGGACCTGGACCATGGCCATGCTGTACCCGAGGAAGCCGAGCAGCGAGCCGACCGACAGGTCGATGTTGCGCGACACGATGATCAGGACCATGCCGGTCGCCATGATCGCGATGGAGGAGCTCTGCACCGACAGGTTCCACAGGTTCCGCGGTGAGAGGAACAGACCGCCCGACATGAAGTGAAAGCCGAGCCAGATGATCGCCAGCGCGCCGATCATGCCGAGCAGCCGCGTGTCGATCTCCATCAACCGCAACAATTCCTGGAGAGACCGCGGCGACTGCGGCGGACGCGCGGCCTCAACGTTGGGCGCGACGGGTGTGGTGGCCTGAATCATCGTCATCCCTGGCTGGCTGAGTGTATGCCACTGACGCCCCGAGGGCGCGTACCGAGTGCACGCCGCCAGGCGGCCGAATTCGGCACGTCCTGGACTGACGCCGCGGCGGCTAGACTTTCACGCGCTCGCCAGCACGGCTAGCGTGTTGCGGCGCCCGGCCCACGCTTTCGGGTCGCCGAGGAGCGGCTCGAACGCCAGCTCGGCCCCACCGAGCAGCGGGGCATCGACGCCCAGGGTGGCGGGGACGATCCGAATGAGCGCCCGGGACGCCGCGAGTGCGCGCCGGTCCAACTCATCGCTAAGTGTCGGCATGACGAGCGGATATATCCGGCCGAAGTGTCCGCCGAGCACGATCAGCCCGGGATTGAGCACGTTGATCAGTCCGGCGAGTCCGAAGCCGAGCCATCGCCCGACGTGCTCGAGCGCCGCGAGCTCGGCGAGCGAACCCTGCGCGGCCTGCTGCAAGAGCAGCTCGACGCCGGCCAGGCCGCCCTCCGGCGGATAGCCAGCCCGCACCAGCAGCGCGTCCTGGCCGACTTCCGTCTCCCAGCACCCGACCGATCCGCACCGACAGGCCGCCCCATTCATGTTGACCGGCATGTGGCCGACTTCCCCGCCGTAGCCGGCCATGCCGGTCAGCGGCTTGCCATCGACGATCAGACCGCCCCCCACGCCCACGCCGCCGCCGATGAACAGCACGTTGTCGGCGCCCCGGGCTGCTCCGCGCCGGAGCTCCGCCAGGGCGCCAAGGTCCGCGTCGTTGGCAACCGACAGCGCGGCCGGCAGGTCCAGCGCGTGTGCCAGGCGCTGACCGAGCGGCACGTCGATCCAGCCGAGATTCGGCGCCATCGAGACAAACCCGTCGGTCCGCCGGACCACGCCAACCATCGCCACCCCGATGCCGACCAGGCGATCGGCCTCCGGCCGTCGGGCCATCACCCGGGCCACCAGCGCGGCCAGGTCGGCCGACGTCTCGTCGACCGACGATTTCCCTCTGGGCCGGTCGACGCGGGCAATCTCGAAGACCACCCCCCCGAGCCCGACCACCGCCACCGCCACCGAGTCGACCGCGATTTCAAGACCCAGCACCACCGCACCGTCGGGCTTCAGGTGCACCAGCGGCGAGGGCCGACCCGGTGTGCCCAGCGGGGCCGCGCGCGCCTCGACGACCAGCCCCGCGACGACAAGTTCGCCAATCAGCCCCCGGATCGCGCTGCGCGTGAGGCCGGTCCTGGCTACCAGCTCAGATCGGGACAGCGGGCCGTCAGCATGGAGCTCGCGCACGATCGCACTCAGGTTGGACCGCCGAACGGTCTCGCTGCGCTGTCCGAGCTCGTCCCGACCCATCGGCGACGGGTTTGTGCTTCTCTCTTCCAAACGTTTGTTGTAGGCTCCTACATATTGCGCGGTCGTGTCAACTTCGCGGGCGCGGCGGCCGCGTTGGCGTGAAGATGCTGGCAGGCCGATCGCGACGCCCGCCAGAGAGTTAGCGGCAGCGCCTGAAGCAGTCGCGCACGTCGCCGACCAGCAGGTCGGGCGCCTCGAGCGTGGCGAACTGGCTGGGGGCCGAGATCGGCTGCGAAGCTCAAGGACGTGACCGCACTGGTCGCTGAGATTCGCCACGTCGTCACGACCCGCAAGGGGCGGCCTGGATCGCTCGGTTCAGATCCGGGACCCGCCCGTCGGCCGTGAAGCGCGAAGCTGGTGAACTGATACGATGCGGGCGCCGATCAAACGACGGCGAGAGTTGCGCACGAATGTCAGCCAACGGCCCGGGCACGCTCGCACTCGCCGCGGGCTTGCGTGCGCCGCGCGTCGACTGGCGCGAGCGCGAACGACTGCTCGGGTTCGTCCTTCTCGCGCCCGCCTGCCTGCTGATTTTTGGGCTGATCCTGTACCCGCTCGTCTACGACGTGGCATTCGCCTTCAGCGATGCGTCACTCACCAGTCCCGGCCAATTCGTCGGTCTCGATAACTTCGGCATGCTGCTGGGAAGCAGCTGGTTCTGGATCGCGGCGCGGAACTCAGTGCTCTACACCGTTCTGACGTCGTCGGTACGGCTCATCCTCGGCGTCGGCATGGCGCTGGCGCTCTTTCAGTTGCGGCGTGGCCGCGGCCTCGTGTTTCTCGCGTTGTTCGTGCCATGGGTCTTTCCGGCCGCACTCACGGGTGTCGCGTTCTACTGGATCCTGTCGCCACCCTTTCACACCTTCTACACCATGGACCTGCTCGCGGTGCGTTGGGCGCTGGCCGACCTGGCCGGCGACGACGTCTGGGGTGTGGTGGCGATCGCGCTGCACGACATCTGGCGTAGCTCAGCATTTCTGGCGATCTTTCTGCTCGCCGGCTTCAACACGATCCCGTCGGAGCAGCTGGACTACGCCGCGCTCGAGTGCAACAGCCTGTGGCGCCGCTTCTGGCTGGTGATCCTGCCCGGCGCGCGGCGCTTCCTCGTCCTTGCGCTGCTGCTCAGCCTGGTGCTCAGCTTCCTCGACTACACCAGCATGTACGTGCAAACGGGCGGGCGTATCACCTGGCCGTTGATCGGCACGCTGGCGTACCAGACGAGTTTCTTCAATGACCAGCCCGCGCTCAGCTCAGCCATGACGCTGTTGCAGCTCCCGGTCTGGCTCGCGGTGCTGTGGGTGAGTTTTCGTGTGTTCGAGCGCGAGCCGCGGGCGCCGAACGTCCGCGAGCTCGCGTCGGGCTGGAGCGGACCAGCGGATTGGGGCCGCGGGGTTCTGGGCCGATCACGCGCAGTCGCGATCGGCCGCGTACGGCCGAGCCCGTGGCCAACGGGCCTGGGTCGTGTCTGGCATGGCGTCATCGGCCTGGCGATTGTCGTCTTCGCGATCTTTCCCATCTGGTGGATCTTTCTGCAGGCGGTCAAACCGATGTCAGAGGATCCGATCGGCAACCCGTTCTGGACCTGGGCGCCGACGCTTGATGGCTTCGATGAGGTCCTGCACGGCCGACTGGTCGGGCAATGGCTTCTGAACACGGGCATCCTGCTTGTCGTTGGGATCGCTCTGACGCTGGGGACCAGCATGCTGGCCGGCTACGCCCTTGCCCGGCTGCACGTGCCAGGCGCGCGCTGGATCGCCCGGCTGCTGCTGGCCAGCTACTTTCTGCCGCAGCCCCTGGTCTTGATCCCCATCTACCAGGTGTTTTTGTGGCTGAGACTCGATGGCACGCTGCTGTCGGTGATCCTGCTCGACCAGACACTCACCATCCCGTTTGCCACGTGGCTCCTGTTCACCTACTTCGCGGGCCTACCGGCGGACATCGAGGAGCACGCTGGCCTGGACGGCTCACGCTGGACGGTCTTCCGGCACATCGTGTTGCCGATGAGCGTGCCGGTGCTGATCGCGGCGGGCATCTTTACCGCGGGCATCATGAGTGGCGACTTCGTGTACGCTGGCTTGCTCCTTGTGCACGATCAGGTCAAGACCATCGCCGTCGGCCTCGGGTTGATCGGCCTCAGCCTGGACGAGTTCAACTCGATCACCGGTGGGATCGGCGCGGCGGCGGCGCCGCTGGTAATCGTCTGCGCCGCCTTCGCGCCAGCCTACGTCCGCGGCCTCAGCGCCGCCATGATCGAGGGCTCATAACCACCCGTCTTACTTGTATTTGTCGTAGATCGGCTTGAGCCGGTCCGTGGCCTGCTTGATGGTGTCGTCGATCGACGTATTGCCGCGTACGTAGATGCCGATGATATCCGATAGATGGAAGTTCGCCTGGACTTCCTGCGCGGCCGCGTTCGGTGGGCCAGGGTGCCCGAATGTGTGAAAGATCTGGTCGCCTGTGAAGTCCTGCAGCGCCTGGTACTTCGGATCAGTGCCGATCACCGGCATCGGCTTCTGGAAGAGGTTGGCGAACATCGGCATGTTGTAGCCAGTCGATTGGGTCATCGCCTCTTTCCAGTTGTCCAGGTAGTCGTGCAAGAAGGCTTTGGCCGCGGCCTGGTTCTTCGCAAACTGCCAGATCGAGTAGACGTTGACGTCTGGCATATTCTGCTGCCCCGCCGGCCCAGCCAGCACCGGTTTGATGCTGATGTTATCGTACAGTTTCTGCGATTCAGGATCCGGCTTATCGGGCGGTGGTTGGATGCTGCGCAGTGAACTTATCGCGTCGTGGATGAAGCTGCCCTGACCTGATCCAAGATAGCGGTTATCGGAGACGTTATCCCAGGCGAAGACCTCGGGCTCGTTGGCTTCCTGATACAGCGCCTTGGCAAAGTTGAGGAAGTCGCGGAATTCTTTGGTATCGACGTTCAGGGTCTTGCCGTCCGCCTGGACCTCACTCGCTCCAAAGCACCACATGACCGTGCGCCAGTTATGTTCGGAGTCGTTGCAATGCGAGATCGCCATTCCCGCCGGGTTGTTGCTTTGCGTCTTCAATTTGCCGCATGCCTGGCGGATGTCGTCCCACGTCTTCAGCGGCGGGTTGCCGATCGTCTGCATCAGGTCATCGCGCACCATTGGGGCGACGATGATGTAGAAGTTAGGTACGGCCCGCCAGACGTTGTTGATCAGTCCCATACCTTTGGCGAGCGACGTCGGCTGGCCATACTTCTCGACGCCGAAGTTGACGAGGTCGCCGACGTCAAGCAGCAGGTTCTCGTAGCGGTACGTCTGCACGAGGCCGTTGAACTCGATGATGTCGTGACCTGACTTGGCGGACGATTCCGCCGCGAACCGCGCCGGCAAATCCAGGCCGTTGATGTGATCGACGGTCACATTGACTTTGTTCTTCGTGCCCCAATCCTGGGAGTATTTGTCGAACCAGGTGTCGTACGCCGGAACGAAATGACTCCACTGGAGGATGGTCAGCTCGCCGCCGAGACTCTGGCTCACCGCGGCCGCGGTCGTCGGGGCGGCCGCGGTCGTCGGGGCGGCCGCGGGTGCTGCCGCGGCGGTCGTCGGCTTGGGTGCGGCGGCCGCGGTCGTCGGGGCGGCGGCGGCTGGCGCGGCCGGAGCAGCCGTTGGGGCCGCCGCGGGGGCCGCCGGCGCCGTCGTGGGGGCCGGTGCGGCCGCGGGGGCGCAGGCCGCCACTAACCCGCTTCCAAACACGCCTACCCCCAGGGCGCGTAGTACCCAGCGCCGCGTCACGATTGTCGGTTGCACCGGATCGGTCACACGTTCCACCACGCCACACACTCCTTTTGTCGACCGCTTATTTGAGCGCGCCGCCCGTAATACCCTCGACAAAGTAGTCGAGGAAGAAGTTGTAGAGAATCGCGACGGGTATGCCCGCGACCAGGGCTCCGGCCATCAGCGAGCCCCAGAAATACACGTCGCCGCGGATCAGGTCGGTCACCACTCCGAGCGTGACCGGCTTCTCGGGAGAGCTCGATACGAACGTCGCTGCGTACACGAACTCCTGCATCGCCAGCGTGAACGCAAAGATCGCGACGGTGAGGATGCCCGCCATGCTGAGCGGGATCACGATCCGAAACACAGCTTGCAACCGGGTGCAGCCATCGACGAGCGCGGCTTCCTCGATTTCGAGCGGCACGGTTCGAAAGAACCCGGCCAGCAGCCACAGGCAGAATGGGATCGTGAAGGTCGGGTAGACGACGATCAGGCCCAGCCTGGAATTGAACAGGCCGTGACTCGCGAGGACCTGCGCCAGGGGCAGAAACAGAATCGTCGGCGGCACGACGTATGACAGGAACATGCCGATCCCGAGGTGCTCGGCAGCAAAGAATCGCATCCGCGCCAGCGCGTAGGCCGCCGGAATGCAGACCGTCAGCGTGATCACCACGACGCTCGTCGAGATCAGCAGCGTGTTACCGAGCCACGTGGTGAACTTCGTGGCCGTAAAGAGGTAGACGTAGTGATCGAGTGTCAGTGGACGCTGGAACCAGAACGGCACGAGTTGCGGATCCACCAGGTCGCGGTCGGCCTTGATGGAGGTCATCAGCATCCAGAAAACGGGAAATACGGCGATCAGCACAAAGAACGCCAACCCCACGTACGCCAGGACGTTGTCGATGAGCTTGCGGTTGAAGCGCGACCGCCTGGCGGGTCGGGCGAGGGCGCTGGTGGTGGCTGCCATCGCTCAGATGTCCCGTCGCCGCAACGCGCGCAGCATCAGCACGACCATGAGGACCAGGAGCGGCAGCATGAACAGGGCAATTGCCGAACCGCGGCCGAGGTCGCCGCCCACGATGCCGGTGCGAAACGCCAGCGTCGGCAGGATTTCGGTGGCATTGATGGGGCCGCCGTTCGTGAGCAGGTACACGACGCTCAGGTCAGTAAAGGTGAAAACGACGTCGTACGTCAGCCCGACGAAGAGGATCGGCGCGATCATCGGGACGATCACCTTTTGCCAGCGTTGCCACCCGTTCGCGCCGTCAACTCTGGCGGCGTCGAGGATTTCGGGAGGAATGGAGGTCAGGCCGGCCAGCACGATGATCGCGCTGAATGGGAAACCGCGCCAGACATTCACCGTCATGACCGCGATCATGGCGTTCACCGGATCGCCAAGCCAGTTGGGATAGGGTGGGTGGATCAGGCCGAGGTGGGCGGCGATCCAGTTCACAACGCTGAACTGGGGGTCGAACATGCCGAACTTGAAGGCCAGCACGCTGAGCGCTATTGGCAGCGTCCATGGCAGCATCAGGAAACCACGGATGACTTTGCGAGCGGGAAACCGACGCAGTAGCAGGAACGCCAGTGACGTGCCGAGAATGCTTTTGAAGATGCCCGAGCCGAAAGTGAAGATGAACGAGTCCACGAGCGCCTTCTGGAACTGCGCATCGCCGATAACATTGGCGTAGTTCTGCAGACCGACGAACTGGCCGGCGCTCTCCTGGACCGAGGCCTTGCTCAGGCTGAAGTACAGGGCGAGCAAGAAGGGGTAACCCAGCAGCGCCAGCATGTACAGCACCGCCGGCGAGACCAGCACGTAAGGGACGAAAGCCTTCGGCTGTGGCCAGCGTCGACCCCGGGCGCGCCCGCGAACAAGCTCGGCGCCCAGGCGCTCCTCGACGCCTAGCGCCATGAAAGTCCGTTTGGTCGTAACGCAACTACGGCGAACAAAGTCGAGAACCCCGCAGGTACGATACCGCACATTCGGGCGCAATTGGCCTGTCCTTAGAACTTGTTTACGCCAGCGCGCTGGCCAGGGCGGCGATGTGCGCGGGCGTCGTGCCGCAGCAGCCGCCGATGACCCGCGCCCCCTGCTCGCGCCAGCGATGCGCGGCCGCGGCGTACGCCGGCACGGCGTCTCCGATTGTGCCGGCCAGGCCGCGAGCAATCGATCAGCCCCCGGCGATGAGCTCGACGCTGACGGCTGCAATCCCCGGCGGGGGTACCCTGCGGCGATGCAGCTTGACGGTCACACGTTTCTCGTCTCGGGTGGGGCGTCTGGGCTTGGGGCAGCGTGCGCGCGACGTTTCGTCGACGCGGG
>DATGER010000035.1:0-14696 GCA_035309865.1 Chloroflexota bacterium | reverse complement strand
TGATCATCCGACATTTCGACTCGATCCGGCCTAAAAGCAGGCGTCGATCGGCTCGGCTCAGGACAACCTGCGCGCCGCGCGAGTCTGGTCGATGGGTAGCCCGGTGCGGGCCGAGGCGGGATTGCGACTGGCGGCCAGCCGGATCTCCTACTGGCTCTTCCACGCGAGTCAGGTCGAGCCTTTACGCTCCATGCCTGACCAACTTAGCTCCGGCCAGTTCTCCGCCCGTCGATACTAGCCGCCCTCGCCGCAGCGCTCGGGTACCTCGAGCCGGGTAGGTCCGGCAGAATGCTTCCGGGCACGTCGTACGGACCGCGCCGCAGCAGCAGTGCTTGTGCCACCGCATTGAGGTCGAGACCGGCGCCGTGCGCCACGAACACCGCCCACTGTTCCGCGGAGAGCGCCGATCGCGCGGCGTCAGTGGCCCGCTCGATACTGGGGCGAAGCCACGGCTTGCCGGCCTGCTGGAAACCGACAGTGCCGATCAGCACCGCGGCATGTGCGGCAGCACCGGCACGCGCCCAGACATAGGCAAGACCGACCACGCACTCCTCCAGGATTAGCGTATTGTTGGACGCCAGGGACAGGTCCAGAGCCTCGCGCCAGAAGCTCCACGCTGCGAGATCATCACCGCGCATGCTGGCCACAATGCCGCTGCCACTCAACACATTTGGCATCATGCGGTGCCGTTTGACGCGACGGCCGATGCGCCGCGCGTCGGCGAACGAGTGAGCAGCAAGATCGAACTGGGCGTCGTCGAGGTACACACTGGCAAGATTGTTGAAGGCCAGAAAGAGACCACTCCAATCAGCCAAGTCTTCATACAGATCGATCACGTATTGATAGAGTGCGATGGCTTCCGGGTGCCCGGCGGCGTCGTAGTAGGCGAGGGTCGCCTTGGCGTTCGTGAGGTTGGCTGTCGAGCGGTGGTCGCCGCAGGCGACGCTCGCCTCCAGACCTGCTGTCACGGCCCGGGTTGCCTCAGACACGTTGCCGGCAAATATAAGTGGCCAGACGGCCATGCTGGCGGTTTCAGCCATGCCTGAAGGCAATCCTAGACGGCGCGCATGGTTGAGCGCCTGGTGCGCGCGCGAGACGGCCAGAGCGTGCGCGTCGATGTCTGTCTCGACGTTCGCCAGCGTGCTGAGGCTGTAGGCGAGCTCACGATCCGGTTGTGGACGCTCGCCCTGGGCGGATGACACGGCGGCCTCCAGGTGTACGCGTGCGGAGTCTGTGTCACCGCACTGTCGGTCCAGGCGTCCCAGCCGTCCGAGAGCTTGCGTACGCAGCGATGGCGGCAGCCCTTCGGGTAGCTCTTGTACGCGCGCGAGCGCGTCTGTGATCCACTGGAGCCCTTCGCTGGAATGCGATCCAGCGAGCCAGAATTCGGTGAGGTCGACGGCCGTTTGAAGCGCAACGAATGGAGCGTGCGCCAGCGCCCAGGTCAGCGCTACGCGAACGTTGTCCAGCTCGGCCTCCAGCCGCTCGACCCACTGGCGAAAGAGTGGGCCGCGCATATTGGCAGCGGATGCTGCAGCCAGGCGTGCGCACCATGCCGCATGCTGCTGTTCTAATTCTGCTGTCACCACGGCATCGATCTGCAGCCGGGCCCACGCATACTGCCGCAGCAGTTCGTGCAGGTGATAACGTCCGACCCCCATCGTCTGGACAAACGCACGGTCGTGCAAAGCCGCGAGCAGAAACGGTGTGACTCCGGCGACGTCGAAGGCCGTGTCTGCCGTGAAGCCGCCACGAAAATGCGCCAGTCTGCCGATGCGCCGCCGATCGCCCTCGGAAAGCAGGTTCCACAAGAAGCCGAACACGGCCTCCATTGGTGAGGCCTCGGTATCCGGGCCGCCCGCTGACTCGCCGCCGGTGCGCCCGGGCACAAGCGAGGTGAGTCGCTCTCCAATCTCATCACAGTTGAAGAAGCTGGTCCAGCTCGCCAGCATGTTGATGGCCAGGGGATAGCCCTGCACCCGGAAGCAGATGCGCTCTATTGCTGCCAGGGTTGCTGCCGTCGGCCGCGCAGCCAGATCAGTCGGGGCCGAGGCCTGCAAGAACAGGGCACTCGCCGCGGGCACGCTCAGGCCATGCAGCGGGAGAACGAGCTCCGCCGCCACGACCGTCGAGTCACGCGTCGTGGCGAGCACCCGCAGGCGCGGTGCCGCGGCCACGAGCTCGTCAATCAATGCACGCATCCCTGGCAGATGTTCGACCGTATCGAACACCACCAGCATGTCACGTCCGGCTAAATACTCCAGGGCGACCGCGTGCGGCTCCTGACGCCCTGCGACCACCAGCCGGAGTGCACGGACCAGTGCCTCCGGGACGAGCTCCACGGCGGCGATCGCAGCAAGAGGCACCACCAGAACCCCATCGGGATAGCGGGGTTCCAGCTCCGCCGCTGCTTGCAGCGCCAGATGCGTTTTGCCGACGCCGCCATGCCCCGTGAGCGCCACGATCCGGTGTGTCATGAGCGCACGCTTGAGCGCCAGTGACTCCACGTTCCGCCCGACCAGCTGCCCAAAGGGCCGCACCAGGGCGGTTGCCTCTTCCTCACGTGCCCGACGGTTGACCAGCCAGTCGCGGAGTGGATACTCCATAATGAACGGACTGACCTGGTACCCAGCCCTGTCCGAGAGAGGTGCAAGCAGGCCCTCGCCGACGAGTTGGTGGACGGCTGCTTCGAGCAATGCCGGATACCCATTGGTCTGCTCGTGCAGCCATGTACGTAGCTCTACCGGCGCCTCCCAGTGCAGTGCGCTCCGCAGCCACACTTGCAGTGCCGCCATGCTGAATGGTTGCAGCCGTAGCTCCGCTGTAAGCGGCAGGTCGGGCAGCCGCCCCACCTCGTGGAGCCCGGCGTGCAGGCCGACCACCAGGCCCACACGCCTGAGTTGCGGCTGAGCCATCAACTGGGCGAGGAACTCCAGCGTCGCCGGGTCGACCTGGCTCATTCGATCGACGATCACCAGCAACCCGGTTGTATCCGCCGGTTGTGTCCAGGCCAGCGGACTCTGGAGGTCATGCAGGTCGCCACCGATGTCGCCGACGCCCTCCGCGAGCGCGCCATACTGCCGCAGGCGCAGGGCTGGACTGCCGGTGAGCGTCAGAACCTGATAGCCGCGCAGCCGGGCCGTCTCCCCCACTGTACTGAGAAAGCGCGTCAGCCCGACACCCGGAGCGCCGACGATGCGCAACAATCCGCGGCGCCCCGTCGACAGCCCGCCAAGCCAGGCCACGACCTCGGCGAAGACGTTGTCACGCTCAACGAGTCGACCGTGTGCGTCGGTCGCCGCGACGTGCGCCCCAATAGCCGGTGACAACACGTCGGTCGAGACCACCTGGTTGCGGCCCCGCCGCTTGGCCTGGTAGAGGCGGGCATCGGCCCGCTCGATCAGGTCGGCCAGGGACTCATCTGTGAGGGCGTCGGCGACGACGCAACCGATGCTGACCGTCACAGTCAGCGGGGGCTTGCCGGGGAAGGGGTGACTGGAGACGCCGGCTAGCAACCGCTCCGCCACGTCGTGTGCAACGCCGAGTTGGGCATTGGGTAGAACGGCAACAAACTCATCGCCGCCGTATCGAATGAGGAGGTCCTGCCCACGCAGGACTCCACGGGCACGTTCCACAAATGCCCGCAACACCGCATCGCCGGCGGCATGGCCGAACGCGTCGTTGATGCTCTTGAAGTGATCAAGGTCGATCAACAGGAGGCCGACTGACTGGACACTTCGTCGGATGGCGGCGAACTCAGGGTCCAGTGCCGCACGCGGCAGAGCGCCAGTCAGGGAATCGGTGCCTACCTCGCCGCGCGCGCTCGCGCGCCCGCCCTCTGGCCGCTCTTCGTTGGGGGGCTTGTCACTGGCCAGGCCGCGCTTCGTCGCCACGGTGTCGGGCGGCGTCACCGCGTCACCGTGCTTTGAGAGCGCTCCCTAAACACCCACGCAGCCCGTTGTGATCGATCTACTCGGAAGGGTCGTTCGCTCGGTGGCATCGTGTGTCGAGGCAATGCACATTGCATGTCTATCATCGGCCGGCGTCCGTCTCGGGATGAAGTTCAGTCGGCGGACGCCTGGGGTTTGGGGCCGTACTTGACGGGAACCGACCAACCTGAACTCGACATACGGGTACGGGGCCTATTTGCCCGAAACCTCCGTCTAGCGGGGGGCGCCGACCCTCTGGCGCCTGCGTATGAGATCGAATCGGCGCGGTCGCTTCGGTTTGCTGACCTGGGTTCCCAGTCAGCTCGACCCTCGGGCCAGCAACACGAACGCGTCAGCCGAGCGTCGCCAGCACCTGCGGCGTACTTCGATCAACGCCCAATCTCAGCCCCCTGGAGCAGGCGGTCGAGTAGCTCTCTCGGCAGAGGGCCGAGGACGCTGCGACGGAGTGCGTGACCTGATCACCACGCCGCGATCGCCTCTCGGGCTAAAAGAGCGTTGAAAATCTGGCCGGCCGGTTTCGCGCAGGCGAGAGCGTATCGAACGTGAGGTGGGCGTGAAGCAGCAGCTACTGCCGCGCATCGCGGAGCGGCTCGCGCCGTTCGACGCGCGACCCACCTCCCTGGGCTTACCGCTGATCAAAGCCAGAGGGACGAACTGCTGCGTCTGGCCACAACGATCCGCCCACGCCAGAACGGCCTGGCCTGGGGCAAGCGCGAACTCGGCCGAATCGCCCGCACGCTGTTCATACTCGAATCAGGCGGTTCGTCGCTCTGCCAGGGCGCCGAAATGCTTGTAACGAGACGTTTATCGCCCGCAACCTGGGCGGGCACACCGGTGCGGGATGCTTCGAATTGACGAAATATGGCTACCAGGAAAGCGATTCGCAAAAGGAGGTGTTGGAGATATGAGCGAGAAAAGGATGCGCATCGCGGTCGTCGTCGCAGATCTGTTTGAAGCGGCAAGCGCCATTATTGGAGCGGTGGGGCTGGTCGTTGGCTTCATGGGCATTCCGGTCAGTATCCTGAGCGGGACGCCGTTCACGGACTTCACTGTGCCCGCCCTGCTGCTCGGCTTCGTGGTGGGTGGTAGCGCCCTGATCGCCGCCGTCATCGCAGCCTACGCGTTAGGCCCTCGGCATTTCGACGCATTGGCATCGGTGGCGGCTGGTTGCATTACGGTCGGCTGGTTGACCGTCGAAATCGCGATGATCGGCCTGGCCAGCTGGGCCCAGGTGGTTTGGTGGTTGGCTGGGGTGGTGATGATCGGTCTGGCAGCACTCCTGTGGCAGGCTGAGTCGCACGCCGCAGGTGTGCGCGGAATGCACCCCCGGGGTGTAGGCGGCAGCCATCAACCGATCTGATTGGGGCCTTCGGAGGGCGACCGATGCTCGCCCTCCGTCAGCTCACTTCGAGGCTGGAGTCATGGGAGGTCCTGGGATGTTCGGGATCATTCGGCGATATCTTTCAATTGCCATTCTGGCCGCGTCGCTGATGGCTCTGTTCCGGGTCATATCTGGACTGGATGCCGACAGGCGGCGCGAGTTGACCATCACGTTCAACAAGCGGGTCTTGAACCCGCTGGCGTTACGTACGGCAGCCTATCGACGCTCGTACTACGGAGTGGTGCGCCACATAGGCCGCCGCTCGGGCCTGCCGTACGACACGCCCGTCGTGGTCAAACTGACGCCAGAGGGAGTGGTCATCCCGCTGCCATACGGAGCCAACACGGACTGGTGCCGCAACGTTGTTACGGCGGGTGGCTGTACGGTGAAGTTCAGGGGCGAGCAATACACGCTTGGCTCGCCTGAAATTGTCCCCGCAAGTGTGGCCGAGCCGCTGGTTCCGAAGATCAACGCCATGCTGTGGCGACGCGTCGGGATCACGCATTACCTCATGCTGCGGTCGGTCAAGCAGACCGCCGCGACGGGCGCGGTGATCGCGGACGTCGCCTGAAGTGGACGGCGCGCAGGCAATAACGAACGGCTGGTGCGGCTGGATAGGGGCAGCTTCGAGCAGCTCCACGACGTGGTCTACGATAACCCGGCCTTCTTCGACCAGGTGGTCCATTCACGGGCTGTTTTCGTCGGGCTGACGGAAACGGCGCGGCAACACCGCGAAACACCGCCATCAGCCTCACGCGGGTTCGCCGAGCTACACGTCGGCGTAAAAGGCTTCCATGGCCTCGACGTTGACCGTATCGTCGGCGGGTAGACCCAGGCGCTGATAAAGCTCGCGCCGCTTGCGCGCATCGTCGATCAGAATGCCCCTGGCGATCACGATCACGTCGTGCACCAGCTCGTACGGCACGACCAGACAGCCATCGCCATCACAGCCGACAATATCGCCCGGGCGGACCAGCACGCCGCCGCAGGCAATCGGTTCGTTCACTCCCGTGAAGGTGCACCGACCCGGAATGATGGTCCGTCCCCGCGCCCGCGAGGCGATTGGCGTGCGCTGCAGGATGAGCTCGTCCGTATCGCGGCAGTAGCCGTCCGTGACCACGCCTACCACGCCTCGGGTCACCAGGTCCATCGTATTGTTCGAGCCCCAGATGCCGATTTCCGGACAACCACCGGTTGCAGTCACCACCACGCAGCCTGAGGTGACGGCCTCGCGCAGGTTCATCCCACCGTGTTCGGCGAACCAGATCGCGTGCGACCGAACAGCTTCCTCGGGGGAGAGCACGGGCATGCGAGTATTGGCCGGAAGCGCGCGCAGCGTGACGGCTGGACCCCAGAAACGGATCCCCTGCCACAGCGGTCGAATCCGCTCGTCCATGAGCGTCAGGTCCTGCCGCCCAAGCGCGTCCAGTGCGTCAGTCACGTCGGTCGTGCGGAAATACTTGAACTTGCTTACCAGTGCGCTGGTATCGTTCCGAACCGTTGTCATGCGTCAGGCAGCGTAGCGTTCCAGCTTGGCGTGGGGCAATCGGGCGGTCGTTGACAACGCATGCCGATCCTGGCAGCGTAGGGCCATGTATCCGACGCTTGGCCGTATCTGGTTTGCATCCGTCCTGGTGCTTGCGCTCGGCCTGTCTGGCTGCGCTGGCGCCCCTCAGAATAGTCCGGCGGCGCCAGCGGCGACCTCCGCGCCCGCGGCCACGTCGGCGGCTCCACCGGCCACCGTCGGTGCGGTCAGTGCGGCGCCGACGACCGCGTCAGTGGCGGCACCGGCGAGCCTGTCCGGTGAGATTACCTACGCCTGGTGGGGAACGACAGCGTTTCGCAACGAGGTGACCCAGCAGGTCATCACCCTCTTCCAGCAGAAGTACCCGAACGTCAAGGTTGATCCCTCGATCGCCGACTTCAACACCCATTTTCAGAAGCTGACGGTCAGCGCCGCGGCGGGCGACCTGCCGTGCCTGCCGCAAATGCAGTCAACCGGGCTGGCACAGTTCGCGGACCCGAAGATCCTGCGCCCCCTGGACGATCTGGTCGAGTCGAAAGTCATCGACACGAGCAATGTGCCCAAGGGCGTGGTCGATACCGGGCGGGGCTTCGACGGCAAGCTGTACATGATCCCGACCGGCGTCTTCTCCCGCGTCGACTTCTACGACGATGCGCTGCTCCAGCAGACTGGTATCGCACCGCCCGCGGAGACCTGGACGTGGGACCAGTACAAGACGACGATGACCCAGATCCAGGCCAAGCTCCCGTCCGGCGTGAACGCCGTCGAAAACAATGGTGGCGATATGAACCCACTCGTCACCTGGGTTCTCAGCCACGGTGAGCCGGTGTTTCAGCAGAAGGCGCTCGGGTTCGGCAAGCCAACTCTGGCCGCCTGGTTTCAGTTCTGGGAGGATCTTCGTACTGCCGGAGTGGCGACCTCGGAAACCGAAGTGGCCGAGCGACAACCGCCGCTCGAGTTGCATCCGGTCAGTACCGGCGGGGCCGTCTTCGGCAGCTACGCGCCCAATCAAGTCGCGGGCGTGCAGGCCGCGCTCACCAAATCTGGCAAGCCTGGCACCATTCAACTGATCAAGGAACCCAATGGCCCAGCTGGCTCCGGCGATGCCATCGGCACCAACGGCCTGACGATCGGCGCCAATTGCGACAATGTCCCGGCGTCGGCGGCGTTCATCAACTTCTTCCTGAACGATCCTCAGGCGGCCGCCGCGTACAAGTCGGATAACGGCGCCGTTTCGGTACAGCCACTGCTGCTGACGCAGATCAACGACCCGACGAGCAGTCCGTCGCTCATTGCCCAACTCAAGTTCCAACAACACCTGACGTCGGGTGGCTTCGTCAAAGATATCAAGTACGCCGCCGGCTACTCCGCTCTGCCACCCCTGCTCACCACGACGTACGAAAACGTCGCGTTCGGTCGCATGACGATTCCGGCCGCCGTCGACGACTTCTTCAATCAGGCGAACGCCATTCTGAACAAGTAGGACGATGGTCGACTTGCCGGCCAGCGTCGCTCGACGAGACCAGCGGTTCGGCTCTCGGCTGATCGGGCTGTCCCGGCTCAGCGCCGGGCAGCAGGAGAACTTTTACGGGTACCTGTTCCTCCTGCCGTGGTTCGTCGGCATGGTGGCGATTACGATCGGGCCCATCCTGGCATCGCTGGCGTTGGCTTTTACGGACTACTCGATTATGGCGGCGCCGCGCTGGGTTGGGCTCGCCAACTTCGTCACGATGTTTACTGGCGATGCGCGGTATTTCAGCGCCGTGCGAACCACCCTGGCCTACGTCGGGATGTCGGTCCCGCTCGTCCTGATCTGGGGATTGGCGCTGGCCCTGCTCCTGAACCAGGGCTTGAAGTTCCTGCCCGTCTTTCGCGCCATCTTTTACATTCCGTCGCTACTCGGGTCCAGCGTCGCCGTGGCGATTCTCTGGTTCTACATGTTCGGGAAAGATGGCCTGATCAATCTGGCGCTACGTCCACTGGGGATCCAGGGTCCGAGCTACATCGGCAACCCATCGTATGCGCTGTACACGCTGATCGTGCTCAACTTGTGGGCGTTCGGCTCCGGCATGATCATTTTTCTGGCTGGACTCCGCCAGATTCCGACCGAACTCTACGAGGCCGCGCAACTGGATGGGGCCGGTGCCTGGGCGAAGTTCTGGCGGGTCACACTGCCGCTGCTGACACCTGTCCTGTTTTTCAACGCTGTCCTCGGTCTCGTCGGTGGTCTACAGGCATTCACGAGCGCCTACGTCGTCAGCAACGGCACTGGCGGGCCGGCCGACGCGACGCTGCTCTATCAGGTCTATCTGTATCAGCGGGGATTCGTGAACCTGAACATGGGCTACGCGTGCGCCATGGCCTGGGTTCTGCTGACCGTGGTCGCGGTCTGCACGGGGTTTCTCTTCTGGTCAGCGAGATTCTGGGTGTTCTATGGAGAGGACCGATGAGCGTCGCGATTCGCCGAACCGCCCGTTACGAGATGCGCCGGTTCCTGGCTTACCTCGGCGTCGGCGGGTTGGCGTTCGTCATGTTGTACCCGCTCCTGTGGATGTTGTCGGCCTCGCTGACGCCCGGCGGCCTGATCGGCTCGGCCGGGCTCGTCCCCCCGCGGGGGGTCACGCTCGAAAATTATCAGGAGGGCTGGCAGGGCATCGGCGGCGTGGGATTCGGCCGGTTCTTCGTCAACTCATTGATCGTCAGTGGCGCCGCTGTGGTCGGCAATATCGTCAGTTGCTCGCTTGCCGCGTATGCTTTCGCGAGGATCGACTTCAAATGGCGGCGGCTCTGGTTTGCCCTGGCCCTCGGCTCGATTCTGCTGCCAGCACAGGTGCTGATCATCCCTCAGTACATCCTGTTTCGAAGCTTCGGCTGGATCAATACGTACTTTCCGCTCATTGTTCCCAAGTTCCTGGCCCATGATGCCTTCTTCGTGTTCCTGATAGTCCAGTTCATCCGCGGCATTCCGCGCGAACTGGACCAGGCCGCACGCATCGATGGATGCGGACATTTCGGCATTTACGCGCGAATTATTCTGCCGCTGACGATGCCCGCGCTGGCGACGACGGCGGCATTCACCTTCATCACTACCTGGAACGACTTTTTCGGCCCGCTGATCTACCTGACACGACCGACGTTGTTCACGGTCCCAATCGCACTCAGGGGATTCATCGACGCCACGACGGCATCGTCGCTCGGGCCGTTGTTCGCCATGTCGGTGCTGTCGCTACTACCGGTGCTGGGCTTCTTTCTCGCCTTTCAGCGGCTTCTGACGCAGGGTATCGTGAGCACAGGATTCCGTTAATGCGACTGGTGGTGGGCGGCGATCACGCCGGGTTCGCTTTGAAAGGTCCAGTCGTCGAAGTTCTTCGCGGCTGGGGTCATACCGTGACGGATGTCGGTACGCACAGCCAGGCGCCGGTCGACTTCCCGGACATCGCCAGGACGCTGTGTGCCTTGATTCAGCGCGGCGAAGCCACTCGTGGCATCATGGTATGTGGCACCGGGGTTGGCGCAGCGATTGCCGCCAACAAGCTGCGAGGCATTCGCGCGGCCGTCTGCCACGACGTCTACTCGGCGCACCAGTGCGTTGAGCATGACGATGTCAATGTGTTGTGTCTGGGCGCACAGATCGTCGGCGATCAGCTCGCATTTGACCTGCTACGGGCCTATCTTGCGGCTGAATTCAGCACGTCCGCAGAGTTTCGCCGCAGGGTAGCCAAACTCGACGAACTGGAGATGAACTCGCCCAGCGCGTGAGCGTGGGAGGACCAGCGATCCCGGTTCGGTGCGGCACGCCCCTCCGAGATGGATCCCATGTCGCGATGCGGATTGGCTGAAGTGATGGAGAGGTTGAGCGCGGCGTCAGGTCGAACGAGAGCCTGTGGTCGGCCGACTTTCTATCCTGGAGAAATCGCCGCCGTACAGCCAGCACCCCTGAAGTGTGACCTTGTTCACAGACGTGCCATTCTGGTGGGCGCGATGCTGGTTACTGCTCCGGATCGAGCACGAAAGGAATCCTGATGCACCGTTTCACCACCCTCCTTTTCCTCGCACTGCCGCTCCTTGTACTCGCGTTGAGCGCCGCTCCCGGCTGCCCGACCGGATGCCGTTCCTGGTAACGGCCACGTACTCCAGGGTGGCCGTGCAGCCGGCGATGCGGCGGGGACCGCCCATCAGCGCCGAGCACGGACGCACTGGCCGCAACCGGCTCAGCCATGACAAGGCGTGGCCGATGCCGACCGAGACGCAGGCGCGTCGAGCCACCAGGAGCTGGTGGCCCGCGTCGGCTGGCGATCAGCGAGAAACTCCGGGCCTGTCCTACGACCAACCAGCAGGCGGGGCAGCAGCAGCGCAGCGTCGGTTTGCCAGAACACCCACTCGAGGGCACCACCTTTGCTTCTGACACGGGCGCGCTTGTTACGGGTCCTGACGCGTGGCTTGATTCGACCCGTGAGCGAGGATGCGCCACACTGACTCCTATGGCGCACGATCACGATCACGATCACACGCATGCCGATCCAACGGCCCGTCTGATCGACGCGCAGCATCTGGCGGG
Organism: Chloroflexota bacterium; assembly: GCA_035309865.1. GTDB lineage: Bacteria > Chloroflexota > UBA6077 > UBA6077 > CF-72 > CF-72. The sequence continues at coordinate 3,282 of DATGER010000035.1, read as the reverse complement.
CAATGACTTCGATGTGCTTGTCGCTGTCGCCAGTCATTTGCGAGCGGCAGTCGAGTCGGGTGACCTGGATGCGTATGGAGCGTTACTGGCCGACGACGTTCGATGGGGCGCGGACGACGTGCCCGGGGCCTGCCGCGGCCGTGCCGACGTTCTGGATCGCCTGACGCGCATGCGCGATGCTGGAATGCAGACGCGCGTGCTAGAGGTCACCGCTGGCCACAGTTCCGTACTACTCGGCGTCACCTCCACTCAACCCGCCGCTGACGGCACATCGCACAGTCGGACCGTCTTCCAGGTGATGACTCTCCGTGACGGTCGTATTTCGGAGATTCGTGGGTTTCCGAGTCGCACCGAGGCCGCGGCAGCAGCGGGCCTGCTCCAGCCTGGCGAGGGACCAATGCACGTCGCGGCCGTGGTGCCCATCTTGAACGTTTCGAGCCTGCCAGACAGCTTCGCCTGGTTCGAGAAGCTGGGCTTGACCCGCAAGTGGGACTGGTCCGCGGGTGGCGGCGAGCCGACCTTCGGCGCCGGCGGTGCCGGCAACTTCGAGATCTGCCTCTGTCGCGATGGCCAGGGTGGCCGCGGCCCGAGTGGCACGTGGCTCGCGATCTGGACAGACGACGTGGATGCCATGCACGCGCGCTGCACTCGCGAACACCTGGAGGTCCTATGTCCGCCGGAAAACAAGATCTGGGGCGTCCGTGAAATGAACGTGCGACACCCGGATGGCCACGTGTTCCGCATCAGCCAGCCCGCCCAGCATCACCACTGACTCATGGGATGAGTGATGAGGTCTCGAGAGCTGGCGCTCATGCGCGAACGCTGCTCCTGCCTGGGCGAGTGCTTCGCACATTCCCGAGACCTGTAGTCGTTCGGGCGCGGCAGCGCATCGCGGCGGCTGGCTATCGGTCTCGTGGCGTCCGTCGGCGAGCAGGTGGTAGACGATGGTCAGGATGGCGCGGCCGACGGCGATGCCCGGCTTCTCACCGCGGGGTCACGAGTCGGTGGCACTGAGCAACCAGGGACGTGGCGCGCGGGCGCATCGGCGGCATGGGCGGCCTCGACCAGAGCGGCCCGCAGCCAGGTATCAGCCTTTGCGCGGCTGGCCGCTTGTGCGCTTGCCGGCGCTCTTGCTGTTGCCCGGCGGCTGGGGCCACGCTGAACACTGAACCAACGTTCGGTCGGCTTGACACACACCCGGGCGGGTGCTGACATGAATTGCATGGCCGCTGAGGACGATGCGATCCGCGATGAGGCGTTGGCGTGGCTCCGCGAGCACTGGGACCCAGACCTCAGGGTTCGCGACTGGTGGACGCGCCTGGCCGAGTCAGGCTGGGGATTTCCGTCATGGCCGCGTGAGTGGTTCGGCCGCGGCTTGCGCATCGAGCAGGCGGCGGCAGTGCGCGATGCCTTCTTCGACGTAGGGGCCATCGGACCGCCGGCGAGTCTCGGGCAGCGACTCGGTGGTCCAACACTGCTGACGCATGCGCGACGCGAATTGCTGGAGCAATTCCTGCCGGAGCTCGCATCCGGTCGCGAGTACTGGTGCCAGTACTTTTCAGAGCCCGGCGCCGGTTCCGATCTGGCCGGTCTGCAGACGCGTGCGGTTCGCGATGGCGACGAGTGGGTCATCAACGGCCAGAAGGTGTGGACGTCGGGTGCGCAGTATGCCGACCGAGCCATGCTTCTGGCGCGCACGGATCCCGACGCCCCGAAACACCAGGGTTTGACGTTCTTCATCATCGATATGGATCAACCGGGCATTGAGGTTCGTCCCTTGCACCAGATGAACGATGCCCACGGGTTCAACGAAACGTTCTTTACGGACGCGCGCGTCAGCAGCGACCGGGTCGTCGGCAAACTCAACGGCGGGTGGTCGGTGGCGCTGACCACGCTGACCTACGAGCGCTATGGCGGCGGCGTGCCCAGCGCACACCCCGGCAAACGGCTGGCCATGCTCGACATGCTCGCAGGCGACGTCGCCAGCGGCCGAACCCGCAGCGAGCGAGAAGGCCTGGGGATGACCAACATTGCCGCGACGGTGATCGATGTCGCCCGAGGGCTCGAGCGTGACAATGATCCGGTCATTCGTCAGCGGCTGGCGCAGCTGCACGCGATGGAAGAGGTCCAGCGCATTGGCGGACTCCGCTCCAGCTCCGCGCGACGCACGGGCGAGGGCCCCGGGCCGGGTGGATCCGTTGGCAAGATCGCTCGCTCGAACCTGTCGCGGCTGACGCGCGAGGTGGGTATGGAGGTGCTCGGCGCGAACGGCATGCTGGTCGGTCCTGAAACACCCGGCGGAGGCCGCGTGCAACACGCGGCGCTGTCCAGCCCGGGCTCGTCCATCGCCGGCGGCACCGACGAGATCCAGCACAACATCATCGGCGAACGCGTGCTCGGCTTGCCCAAAGAGCCGCGCCTCGATACCGATGTCCCTTTCCGCGAGCTGAAGACGGGTACGCAAGCGAGGCCTGACTGACGTGTATTGTCTGGCCTTCGCGGAGCCGAATCACGGCTCCGATCTCGCCGCCGTCGAGACCCGCGGCGATGTGCATGGCACCGAACTGGTCGTCACCGGGCGCAAAACCTGGGTCGCTGGCGCCGATCGTGCTGGCGTGGCCATGGTCCTGTGCCGCACCGCGCCCGTCGAATTGTCATGCGTGCTCGTGCCACTGCGCGGTGAGAACGTGGAGTTGCGGCCGATCCGCACGCTGTCCGGCGCGCTGGCCTTGTTTGACGTGACATTCGACGGCGTGTGTGTGCCGATCCGCAACCTGGTGGGCGAGCGCGGTGACGGCCTGCGCCTCGCCAGGGCCGCGCTTCAGCGCACGCGCTGGCATGACGCGGAGCAGGAGTTCTGGGACCTCGTCCAGACCGCGCGCGACTACGGCCGCAGTCGTGATCCGCACGTGCGCCAGCAGCTGGCCTGGGCGTACGCGCAGGTGCGCGTCAGCTGCTTCCTGGCCGAGCGGGACCCGTCGCTGGCGGACCTGGTGTGGAGTGAGTACCACCGCCGCCTGGGCGAGATCGCGATGGATGTTCTGGGCGCTGACGGTCTTGTTCGGACGGCGGCCGAAGGCTACGCCACCAACCGGTGGCAGCATGTGTTTCTCACCAGTCGCGCGGACACGATTGCCGCCGGCACCAGCGAGCTGCAGCGCAACCGCATCGCCGAACACGTGCTGGGCCTGCCGACGTGAACGGTTCGGCCGAAGTCCTCGTCTCGCCGGTCCGCCTGCGAGAGTTCTTCCACGCCTCCAGCGTCGCCCTGGTAGGCGCCTC
>DATGER010000034.1:0-29651 GCA_035309865.1 Chloroflexota bacterium | reverse complement strand
GAGCGCGCGGTACAGCGCCAGGAAGAAGAAGACGAACAGGATGAGCGCCGCGATGTAGACCCCGTAGCCCAGGGACGTGCCGAGTTTCTCGACGGGGAAGTTGGCGACGTCTACGTCGACAAAGCAGGGCGCCCCACACGGACCGACAGCCGGGGGCGGCGAGAACAACAGCCCGAGGAGCGCCGTTGGCACGGCGATGCTCGCCCCCAGAATGCCGGCCAGGCCGCCCCATCGCAGCACGCGTTGCTGTTCCATCAGTTGACCTCGCACTTCGGATGACGTTGACGCCAGGCGGGTAACCTCGTGACCGCTGAGCGCCTCGAGAAACGGCTGAAAGCTACCCCAGACCTGGCAGCGCAGGGTGGGACCGTCGACTTCCACTTCGCTAACTCCCGATGCGCGCTCGATCTGCTGGGCGGGCGGCGCGCCGACGAAACTGACCTCTACTCGCTGGATGGGTGGATCCTCGATCATGTTGGTCAGCATGTGGCGCGGCGTCGCGCGCCGACATCGATGAGATTCGTGATTAAGTAGCTAGTCGGCGCGCCGGCGTAGTTACCTGTTCTCGATGGCGCGGCCCACTCGTCACTCAGGCAACCTGCCGGTCGCCACGACGAGCTTCATCGGCCGCCGCCGCGAGCTTGCGGATCTGAAAAAAAAGCTCACCACGGCCCGCCTGGTCAGCCTGGTCGGGCCGGGCGGGGTCGGTAAGACGCGCCTGGCGCTCGGCGCCGCGGCCGACCTCGCCCGTGGTTTCCGCGACGGCGCCTGGCTGGTCGAGCTCGCCGACGTGCACGATGCTGCGCTGGTCAGCCACGCCGCTCTGGCGGCCCTCGACCTGCGCGACCAGGCCACGACCGAGCCGCTGAGAATGCTCACGGCGTATGTGCGGGACAAGCAGCTGCTGCTCGTCGTGGACAACTGTGAGCACCTGCTCGGAGCCGCGGCGCAGCTCGTGAGCCAGGTCATCCACGTGGCGCCGGGGGTGCGCGTGATCGCCACCAGTCGTGAGCCGCTGTCGGTTTCGGGCGAGCACGTGCTCTCCCTCGCGCCGTTGGAGCTGCCGCTCGCGGACGCCGCCGAGCCACTGGATCGGCTGCGACAGAACGAGGCGGTCGTGCTGTTCACGGAGCGGGCCGCGGCCGCGTCGGGCGCCTTCGAACTGACGACGGCCAACCGGGCGGCCGTCGTCGACGTGTGCCGGCGCCTCGACGGTCTGCCGCTGGCGCTCGAGCTGGCAGCAGTCCGAACGCGAGTCGTGAGCGTGGAGCAGATTCGCGATCGGTTGACCGACCGGTTCGGGCTGCTCACGCACGGAAGCCGGGTGGCGCTACCGCGTCACCAGACGCTCCGCACCACCATCGACTGGAGCCACGACCTGTTGGAAGCCGACGAGCGGAACCTCCTGAGACGGCTGTGCGTGTTCGCGGGCCGCTTTACCCTGGAAGACGTCGAGTCGGTGGGTTCGTCCGACGAGACACCCGCGGCGCACGCCCTGGACGTGCTGGCATCGCTGGTCGACAAGTCGCTGGTGATGAAAGAGGACGCGACTGGCCTCGCCTGCTATCGCCTCCACGAGACGATGCGGGAATACGCCGGCCTCAAGCTACGCGAGGCTGGCGACGCCGAGAATGTCGAACGGCGCTGCGCCGAGTACTACGCGTCCCGGTGCCGGCGTTCGGCAAAGGAAGCGCGGTACGGGCTTGTCGAGTGGTTCGCATGGATCGACCTGGAGATCGACAACGTCCGTTGGGTCTTGCAGCGCTCGCTGAGTCATGCAGACTGTCCGCGCGGCCTCGATCTCGTCTGCTCGCTGGGCTGGTACTGGACGACGCGCGCGACCAGCGAAGGTAGCTGGTGGCTCGACCGCCTGCTGGGGTCTGCGTCGGCCTCGGCGGGCAATCCGCGGGCGTACTTCCTGCGCGGCTTCCTGGCGGTGTTGCAGGTTGATCCCGCCGCCGCCACGCCTGCCCTGGCACGGGCAGTGTCGACCGCTCGCGAGACCGGGCAACTGCAGCTGTTGTCGGAAGCGCTCTCGATTTTCTCGATCGCCGAAAACATCGCCGGAGATCGGGCGTCCGCCGGCCGCAGGCTCGACGAGGCCGAGGCCATCATGGCCGGCCTGGACGACATGCCCGCGACCCTGACGTTCCTCCAGGCTCGCGCGCTCGACGGTTTATTCCGTGGCGACCTCGACGCGGTCAACTCGGCGTCGGCAGCCGGCGAGCGCCTCAGCCGCGAAGTGGGTGACCTCTACACGCTCGAACATATGCTGATCAACCTGGGCACCGCCGCGCTCATCGCCGGTGATCTTGGCAGCTCCCAGCCGAGGCTCGCCGAGGCGCTGCGGATCGCCCGCCGGATCGACGACCGGGTGGCCCAGCTGTACGCGCTCGACGCACTGGGCGGGTACGCCGCGAGCTCGGGCCAGACACTGCTCGCGGCCCGGTTGCTGGGCGCCGCGGAAACGGTGGGCGCGGGGGCTGGCGCCAGCGTCATGGCATTCCTGGCGCCACTCGTAGCCCGGGCCGAAGCTACGGCGATCGCCGTGCTCGGGGCATCAAAGTTCGCGGCCGAGTTCGAGGCCGGCAAACACATGAGCCGAGACACGGCGGCGGTGCTCGCACTGGGTGAGCCCGCGCCAGTCAGCGCCAGCGGGGCCGACAACGCGAGTGTGGGACTGCTGGGCAAACGAGAGGTCGAGGTCGCCCAGCTGGTCGCCCAGGGCCTGAGCAACAAACAGATCGGCGCGCGGCTGTTCATCTCCGAACATACCGTCGACAGCCACATCCGCAACATCCTGAACAAGCTCGGCGTCAACTCGCGCGCCCAGATCGCCGGCTGGATCGCGGCGATGACCTAGCTAGCGAGTTCGGCCGATAGTGAGATTCCGTGTGTGGGCAGCGGCCGAACTCCCCCCAGTTGGAGCCGAAAAGTCAGCAGCGACACTCTTGCCGCCCCTCTAGCGCCGGGCGAACTCGCGTTCGAGCTGGGCATGGCTGAGCAGGATCGCCGTCGGGCGACCGTGGGCGCAGGTGCGACACAGCGTCGCCTCGCCAAGCCGCCGCAACAGCGCTTCCATCTCGGGCTGGCCGAGGGTGTCGCCGGCGCGCACCGCCGACTTGCACGCGAGCACCAGCGCCAGCCGCTCGGCCCAGCTGGCGTGCTGCTCGATCACCAGGCCATGCGTATTGGTGGCGACTGTAACCAGGGTCTCCTGGACGACGCGCTGCGGCTGGCGGTCGACCAGCACCCCTGGAACGCCCCGCACCAGCACCTGCCGCGGGCCAAACGGCTCGATCGCGAAGCCGAGTTGTCCGAGTTCGCGGCTGGCCTGTTCGGCCAACGCGACGGCCGCTGGCGGCACGTCGAGCACCAGCGGCTCGAGCAGCAGCTGTTGTTCGGACCGCCCGACGAGGGCGGCCCGCAGATCTTCGAGCAAGACGCGTTCGTGGGCGGCGTGCTGATCGACCAGGTACACGCCGGCGTCGCCTTCGGCGATGACGTACGTCTTGCCGGCCTGCCCGAGCACACGGAGCTCGCGCAACTCCTCGGTCCCGCCGAACCGATCGGCGTCGTCGTCAGCGGACCACGTCGCCACCGACCAATCGTCGGTCGCCAGTGCCGATCGGAGGGCGCGCTGAATGGTCGCGTACACCGCGCGCTCGCGGAGCAGCTTCACCTCGAGCTTGCTCGGGTGGACATTGAAGTCGACTTCGCTCGGCGGCACGTGTACGTTGATGACGGCCACGGGCTGGCGTCCAACCGGGACCAGCGAGCCATAGGCCTCGACCACCGCGTAGCTCAACGTGCGATTGGTGACCGGCCGACGGTTGACCAGCACGATCACGCCCGACCGCCCGGCCCGGTTGTAGCTGCCCGTCGCGCACACACCGCTCACTTCGACTATCCGCTCGCCGAGTTCGCCGTCGATGGCCGTGCTGGGTATATCGAGCAACTGGTCCGCGGCGTCGCTGCCCAGCACCGCCACGGTGGCGTTCCGCAGGTCGCCGTCACCGGGCGTGCGCAGCGCCTCGCGACCGTCGACGAGGACTGCGAACTGCACTTCGGGGTACCCCAGGGCCAGGGGCGCGATGATCTGGAGGCACGCCGCGCCCTCCGCGCTTTTGCCGCGCAGGAACTTTTTCCGGGCTGGAAAGCGCGCGAACAGGCCGTCGACCTGCATGGTCGTGCCTGCTTGGCGGTTCAGCGGCCGTTGGTCGAGGGCGCCCACGTCGACGTGGAGCTCGACGCCCAGCGCTTCGCCGTCCGCGCGCGACAGGCAGGTCACGTCGGCCACCGCGGCGATGCTGGGCAACGCCTCACCTCGAAACCCAAGCGTCACCAGCTCGCTCAGGTCGCTTTCGGTGCGGAGCTTGCTCGTCGCGTGGCGGCGGAAGGCGAGCTCGACCTCGTCGGCGGCGATGCCGTGTCCGTCGTCGGCGACCAGGATCCGATCGACGCCGCCTCCGTCGATCTCGACCCGAATGTGGCGACCCCCCGCGTCGAGCGCGTTTTCGACCAGCTCTTTGACGACCGAAGCCGGTCGCTCGATTACCTCGCCCGCGGCGATCTTGGCGGCCAGATGCGGATCGAGCACCCGGATAGTCATGCGAGCGCCGCGGAGTGCTCCAGGTCGCGCAACAGCGCGGCGGCGCGACGCGTCACCCGCTCGGGCACCCCCGCCAGCCGCGCGACGTGGACGCCGTACGAGCGATCGGCGCCACCCTCGACCACCGCGTGCAGGAAGACGACGTCCTCGCCGCGCTCGAGCACGTCGACGCGGTAGTTCCGCAAGCGCTCCAGCGAAGCCGCCAGCGCGGTCAGCTCGTGGTAGTGGGTGGCAAAGATCGTCTTGGGCGCGCCGCCCGGGCGCGACGCGTCGTGCAGCTCCTCGACGATCGCCTGGGCAATGGCCATCCCATCGAACGTGCTCGTCCCACGGCCGACCTCGTCCAGCACCACCAGACTGCGCGCCGTGGCCAGGCGGAGAATCGTCGCCGCCTCGATCATCTCGACCATGAAGGTGCTGCGCCCGGCCGCGATGTCATCGTGCGCGCCGATGCGCGTGAAGATGCGGTCGACAATGCCGATGCGGGCTGAGGCAGCCGGCACGAAGCTGCCGATCTGGGCCATCAGCACGATCAGCGCAACCTGGCGGAGATAGGTGCTCTTGCCGGCCATGTTCGGGCCGGTCAGCAGCATGATGCGCCTGTCCGGGCCGAGAGCACTGGCGTTGGCCACGAACTGCCCCGGCGGCAGCCCGTGTTCGACGACGGGGTGTCGACCGTCGACGATCTCCAGGACGTCGCCATCGTCAACCACTGGCCGCGAGTAGCCATGTGCGCACGCGGTCTCGGCCAGCGCGACGAGCAGGTCCAGGACGGCCACGGCGCGGGCGGTATCGGCGAGCAAGTGGCAGCGGTCAGCCAGCCGCTCGAGCAGGGCGTTGTACAGCTCACGCTCGAGCTGCACCGCGTCGTCGTGCGATCGCGCGACGCGCGCTTCCATCTCCTTCAATTCGGGCGTGACGAAGCGCTCGGCATTGGAAAGGGTCTGCTTGCGGATCCAGCTCAGGCGTTCGAGATGCTCGCCGACGGTGTTCGCGCCGCTGCTCTGGCGCTGGTAGTAGTCCGTCGGCTGGGCGCACTGGGCCGTCGTGACCTCGAGGTAATAGCCAAACACTTTGTTGTAGCCCACGCGGGCGCCCCGGACGCCGGTCCGCTCGCGCTCGCGCAGCTCGAGCGCGGCGATCCACTGACGCGCGTCACCGGCCAGCGCCCGGTACTGATCCAGCTCGGTCGACACCCCCGGTTTGATGACGCCTTCCTCAAAGACCGTGGCGCCTTCACGCAGCGTGGCGCGGATGTCGTCCACTACGTCGGGCGCCGCCTCAGGCCGGGCGTTTTTCAGCAGCGTTGGCAGGTCCCCCGAAGACGATTGCAGGGCGCGTTGAAGGCGTGGCACCCGCTCGAGGCCGGCGGCGACCGCCAGGCACTCGCGCGGCATGAGCAGCCGCTGGCCGGCGCGGATGGCCATGCGCTCCAGGTCGGGCAGCCCGTGCAGCGCCTCGACGAGGCGCGCCCGGAGAGGTGCATCGGTGACCAGATGCTCGATCGCGTCGAGGCGCTCGTTGATCCGGGCTGCATCGAGCAGCGGCTGGCCGAGGACGGCGCGCAGCAGGCGGGCGCCCATCGGCGTGCTGGTGCGGTCGAGCACCCGCAAGAGCGTCGGGCCGCCGGTGCTCCCCGACGACTCCAACAGGTCGAGGTTGGCGCGACTGGCTCGGTCCAGCACCATCGCGCCGCCGATCGCGTACAGGCGCGGGTGCTGCAGGGTCCGGGTGGCGCCAGGGCGTGCCTCGCCGATGTAGGCGAGCAGCGCACCCAGTGCCCGCAGCGCCAGTGGGTGATCGGTCAGGCCGCTGGCCTCAGGGGCACCCCCGAAGCAGCGAACGATTGCCCGCGTCGCCGCCAGCGGCGCAAACAGCTCGGGACCGCGGCGAGTAGTTGCCGCGCCTGGCGGCAGCAGGTCGTCAAGACCGGTGTCGGCGTCGCGCAGGATCTCGGCTGGGCCGATGCGCACGAGCTCGGCCGCGACGAACTCGTCGGCGTTGGGTCCCGTGACGCTGGTGACCAGCAGCTCGCCGGTGCTCACGTCGACGTAGGCCAGCCCGAAGCCGGCGCCGTCTTTGAACAGACTCAGCAGAAAATTGCTGCGTGAACCCGTCAGCAGATCGCTTTCGAGCAGCATGCCTGGCGTGAGCACGCGGGTGATCTCGCGCGGCACCAGACCGTTGCGAGTGACGGTGCCGATCTGGTCGGCGATGGCAACCGGGATCCCCTGCGCGATGAGGCGCGCGATGTAGCCTTCGGCCGCATGCGCCGGAATGCCGGCCATCGCCACGCGCTCGCCGCGGCCCATCTCACGCGACGTCAGGGTTATGTCGAGTACGCGGGCGGCCAGGTGGGCGTCGTCTTCGAAGGTCTCGTAAAAATCACCGAGCCGAAACAGCAGTAGCGCGTCCGGCTGGCGCCGCTTCAGTTCCAGGAACTGGCGGCGAATCGGCGACAGGCCGACATCCTCCATCCCAGGCAACGTCAGCGTGCCTGGCGAGGGCGTCTGCCGCATCGTCTTCAGGCAGCCTGCCGGTTGGCTTCGGCCTCTTGGGGAGTAAAGCGCTCAGGGGTGTGGGTGATCTGTCCAAAGGTCATGTGCGACCGCCAGAGCACCAGCATACCGACAACCACGACCGGCAGAATCAGGATCGCGTAGTGCACGACAACATCGTACGCAGCCGCCGTGGCGGTCGGAATAGGGATCGCGACAGCGTCCTGGAGCACCCGGGTGAGTGCAAAGTCGAAGGTGCCCGCGTAGCCAGGCGAGGACGGCACCAGGGTCGAGAAATTTGCCGCGGATCCGACCAGCAGCGCCAGCTGATAGCTCGCCGGCAGCCTGAAGCTGAGCATCACCACGAAGAACACGCCCAGCTCCAGACCCCACGCCAACAGCGATAGTCCCAACATCCGAGCCAGGCGGGCGGGTGAGTGTACGAGCGCCAGAGCGCGCGCGAAGCTGGACGCGAGCCGCTCGATAGGCGTCCCGAACCGCCGGGGCAACCGCCGCCCGACGAACCCGGCCAGGGCCATGATTGCCGACGCGCGCCAGGCGGCCAGGGCAAGGAGCGTCGCCGCGGTGACGAAGATCGCCGTAGCCCCCACCGCACCAACGAGCAGATACGGGGGCGGCGACGGAACCAGAGTCAAGGCGATCAGCAACAGGACCGCCAGCGACAACCCGTCCAGGACGCGTTCGACCACCAGGCTCGCCACCGTGGTCCCGTACGGGATGCGGCACCAGCGTGCGAGGAGATACGCGCGGGCCACTTCGCCGGCGCGCAGCGGCACCACGTCATTGACGGTCAAGCCCACCACCAGCGCACGGAACAGCGTGAAGAGCTTGACGGAGTGCTCCGGCAGCAGCAGCCGCCAGCGCACACTGCGCACCCAGATGCCCACGAAATACAGGGCGATCGCCGCGGGGATCAGCGACCAGTCGGCCTTCAGCAGGTCCCCGGGAATGGCGCTCAACTGGTCGCCCAGGAAGTAGACGAGCAGGATCAGCAGCCCGGCGCTGATGGCAAACGGGATCAGGAACCGCAGGCTGCGCGCGATCACAACGAGGCCTGCTCGGCTAGCGCGGGCCGCAGATTGCGCGGCGAAATCTGCTCGCGAGCGAAGAACACCAGGCCCAGCCCGGTGACGAGCGTGTACTGCAAGACGTGGGAGACGACGATCAGCGCCAGCGCGGCCTGTGGGTTGGCGGACACGACGGCCAGGGCCGCCGTACCAAAGAACTCCTGCGTGCCGACGTAGCCAGGGCCCGACGGGATCATGATCCCGAGATTGATGATCACTACGGCCAGGATGATGGCGGGCAGCTCGATCGAACTCGACAGGCCGAGATTGACGCCGCGCGCCAGGAACAGGTAGGAGCTGGCTTCCGCGGTCCACACGCCCGCCGAGAGCAGCGCCGCGAGCCCGAGAACAGGTGGCCGCCGCAACGGCTCGAGCCCATCGACAAATGCTTCAAAACGCTCTTCGATCCACACCGACAGCCCGTTGTGCAACGCCTGCAGCACCCGTCGCAACGGGACTTGCACCAGCGCTGGTTTCCAGAGCAGCACGATGACGCCAAGCGTCGCCGCGGCAAAGACTGCCGCCGCCAGCAGTTCGACCTCGCGCCCACGTTCAGGCAGCTGGATGACGGTCGACACGATCGCGAGCAGGGCAATGAGCGTGAGCCCGTCAAACACGCGCTCGACCACCACCGACGCGAGCGCAAACGTCTTGGGCACATTGCGTTTGCGGCCGAGGAGATAGGCCCGCCAGAACTCACCCAGCCGTCCGGGGAGAAGGTTGTTGGTCGCGAAGCCCATGATCAGGACCGGAAACAACGTGCGGAGCGGCGCTCGCGCGGCGCCACTCAGAATGATGCGCCAGCGCACGGTCCGCAGCAGATAGCCCAGCAGCGTGCAGATGGCCGATGGCACGAGCCACCCGTAGTTGACGCCGCGCAACTCGTCGACGAAGCCACCCAGATCCACCCGCTGCAACGCGAGGACCAGAAAAACCACGGTCAAGACGAGGCCAATGACTGGCCTCAAGCTCCTGATTGAGCGCAGACCCGGGGTCAGCGCCGCCGAGGCACGCCTCAAGCCCGCGAGGCGGGCTCTCACGGGCTGGGCAGTGCGTCGACGATGTTCCCGCGCGCATCGGCCACCAAGAGTCGACCGTCCGGCGCGACGACCAGCCCAACGGGCGCGCTGCCCTGCAGCGGGATCTCCTTGAGCTGTTGGCCGTCCGGACCGTATTCGACCACTCGAGCCTGCTCAGGGAAGCTGGCGAAGACCCGTCCCTGGGCGTCGACCGCCAGGTACGGCTTGTTGGTGACATTCTGGCTTTCCCAACCGCTGACGGCGATCTGCGCCAGCGGTTGGCCATCGGGACTCAACTTCTGGATGCGGCCGTTCCAGGTGTCTGCGACCCAGACATTGCCCTGGGCGTCGAGGGCGACGCCGACCTCTTCCTTGAACTGGCCGGGCGCGCCACCATCCCCGCCGAACATGCGCTTGAACGTGCCGTCGAGCCCGAAGACCTGGATGCGCTTGTTGCCCGTGTCGGTGACGTACACGTCGCCGTCGGGGCTGATCGCGATCGACCGTGGCCCCCAGAAGACGCTCGGATCAGCATCGGTGCGACCCTTCGCGTCACCCAGCTTGCCCCACTTGCCGAGGAATTTGCCGGTGGGGTCAAAGAACTGAATGCGGTGATTCCAGGTGTCGGCGACGTACACGTTGCCGTTCGGAGCCACGGCAATGCCCCACGGTTCCTGGAACTGGCCGTCGCCCTGACCTGAGCTGCCCCACGAACTGGCGACGCTACCGTCCGGGTTGAAGACCGTCACCCGCGCCGCCCGCCCTTCAACGACGTACAGCCTGCCGTCGGGCGCCACCGCGACGTTCTTCGGGTCGACCAGGACCGGGCGGCCGTCGGTGTCGCGCCCATACACGCTGCTGCCGTCAGACTGCGTCTGCAGCACGGCGTTGCGTGGACCGAGTGGCGCGGACTGGCCCGCGGGCGCGAGTCCGAGTGGTGCGCTCGACGCGACGCCGGCCAGCGGCGCCGGCCCGAGCGCCGGGATTTCCTTGTTCACGCAGAACAGCATTTCGCGCGCGCCGGTGTCGCCCGGCGCCTGGCGATACAGCAGGAACTTCAACAGCCGCAAACGGTTGTCCGGGTTGGACAGGGTCTGACCGATGACGTCGAACTTCAAGGTCGGTAGCTCGACCCGTTTGCTGCCGATCGTGAACCCGGGCCCGTCCGTACCCGCGAACGCCTTGTAATCCTCCGGGAACCACGCGTTCAACTTGTACGTCTGGCACGTGTACTGGGCCAGCTCGGCCTGGATCGGATCGAGATTGGTCGAGCGCGCGAGCAGCACTGGATAGTCGGCCAGGTTGATCGTCGAATCGATGGTCTTGGTGTAGTAGCGACGATTCTTGTAGTCGCGCAGATACCACTCGAATGGCCACGACACGGCCTCGTGATCGCCGTCGCCCCAGCCGTTGTCGAGCAGGATCTTGAGGTCCTTGCCCTGCCCGGTCTGGGCGGCGATGCGGCTGATCTCGTTGGCGATGAACGGCACGTCGGGCGTGGACTGCACGTAAATCAGCGGCTCGACGGGTACGTCAGGGTGGTCGTAGGTGACCATCAGGGTCGTGCGGATGTAGCCGGCGGCCAGGATGGACAGGCCACCCAGCGCGATGCCCGGGACGACGATCTCACGCCCCCAGCGCGGCCCGAGGTACACCAGGCCGCCGGCGATACACGCGATCAGCACGGCCAGCGCTAGCCGCTGCAGCGTGACGCTTTGCTGCGCGACCGGCGACGGGGCCGGGACCGCGCCCAGCCCGACCCACGCCAGGAGCGCGAACATCGCCAGCAGGATCAAGCCGCCGGTCGCCAGGCCGCGCGAGGTCAGCGCTCGGCGACCCCAGCCCGCGTCGGCCCACTGGCCAAGCAGTCGGCCCGCCAGCAGCACCAGGGGCAGCGTGATCTGCGGCAGCATCCACGGCATCTTCTCGCCCGCCCAGCTGTAGATCATCAGGGCGGCCACGAACCAGAAGGCGCAGAACCAGAAGAACAGTTGCCTGGGCCGGACCAGCGCGATCGCCAGGAGTCCGAGCAGCAGCGGCACAAACTCGTACAGCGGCAGCAGCAGGAAGTAGTAGAACCAGGGCTGGCCGCCGCGCGCGAAATCCTGCTGTTGTAGCCAGTAGCTCAGCGCGCCGGTTGAGCCGCTACAGGCACTGACCGGCAGCGTGACGACCGCCGAACAGATGCCTTGCAGGTTGGTCAGGAACGTCGTGTACAGAATCAGGTTGATGGCCAGAAAGATGCCGAGGCCAATCGCCCAGGGTCGCCCGCCGAGCGCCTTGACTCGACTCCGGAACTGGCGGCGGTGTTCGCCCTTGAGCAGGAACCAGGCGCCCACCAGGAAGACGAATGGAATGAACCCACTGATGAAGAAGTCTTCCTTGGTCGCGAACAGCAGCGCGGCGGCGACGCAGGCGGTGTAGAACCACTTCCGTTCGGCCGTCGCCAGATAGCGGAAGACGCCGATGACCAGCAGCAGCGTGAAAAAGTCGACGTAGATGTCGTGGCGGATAAACCGCGAGAAGTACAGAAACGCTGGCGAAACCGTGAACAGCACCGCGGCGGCGATTGCGCCATTACGGCCGAGCTCGTGGCGCAGCAGAAACGGCAGGCCGATGACCCCAACGCCCAGGAGCGCTGGGGCCAGGCGCGCAGTGAAATCGCTGGCGCCGAAGAGCAGAAAGATGACGGCGTTCAACTCGAACAGCAGCGGCCCGTGCATCATCGGGTCGTGCACGTAGCCCTGGCCGTCGAAGAGGCGCCACGAATAGAAGGCGTGCAGACTCTCGTCGTGGTGGAACGCCTTGGCGCCCAGGTCCCAGAAGCGCAGGACCAGGCCGACGAACATCAGCCCCAGGAACGGCAGGTACTCGGGATCGATCGGAATGTCGATTGAGTAGCGTCGCCACCGCGGCCCGGCAGGCGTTTCTGGCTGAGTTGGCGCCTCAGCCGACTCAACCTCAACGGGCGGGAAGCCCTGGTCGGGAGCCGCTGGCGGGGCGTCTGGCGTCTGAGTCGCGGCGGACGTGGCGGCGCGAGGCCCCACCTGGACCATAGCTTGGCTCGACCTCCCGAGTCTTGACCGAGTATAGCCCACGGGGCCGGTCCAACCGCGAAACAATCTAACGCGCGCGGTAAATCACCGTCGTCCCCGAGCGAAACGCGACGGGCAGAATGCCGTCGAACCGTTGGGTGACGCCGTCCTGGTAGCTCTTGCGCTCGAGGTCGCTGACGACGACGAATTGGATTCGATAGCGGTCCAGGATTCCACGAATGTTCTCCGCCGGCGCGTCGCGATACAGCGCGGCCAGGTCGGCGGTCCGGATGCCCAACTCGGCCACCGGTCCGCGCCACTGGAGTTCGTGACCCGCCCACCCGAGGACCGTCGACGCGCCCGAGAACGTCGCCATGCCACCCGCCGCGAATTGGTACTCGTCGCCGACGCCTTCGGCGATGACGGCGCGCCCAGTCGGGCCGTTCTGGTCTGACAGCCACCGCACGGCGGCACGATCGTCAGGACTCAGAAACGCCACGCCGTCCAGGGTGGGTCCGTTCGGCGGCCGCTCATTCAGCCGCGTCGCGATCGCCGACAGGGGATATACGAGGCCCGCCACCACGAACACCGCGGCGCAACTGGCCACGATCCAGCGCGCCCGCACGGCAAATCTGCCGACGAGCGCCAGGCCTGACCCGGCCGCCAGCCCGGAGAGCAGCCACGCGTTTTCGTGAAACTTGAACACCGTGTTCATGCGCGAATGAAAGACGTCGTCGAGAAAGACGAGCTCGATCCCGAGCAGCATGGCCGCCGCGAAGGCGCCGACTCCAACCACCATTGCCGCGGCGGGATCGAACCGCTCGACCACGCCTGGCCAGGGCGCCAGGAGGGCTAGCAGGGCGACGAGCACCCCCAGCCCGGGCTGGCCCAGGATGATCAACGCCAGCCCGGCCGCGGCGCCCACCCAGGTGATGATCCACCCGCGCCGTTCGCCAATACACCACCGCGTAAACAGGCCGAGCGCCGCCAACAGCACAATCGCCCACCCGAAGAGCACCAGCAATGACCCGAACGGGGTGCGGTCGCCGACGATTCCCAGGCCGAGCGGTGGTCCGGCGTAGCCGACAAAGTAGGGCGCGTACAGGACCACGCCCCCGAGCGGCGTCAGGACCGCGGCCGCCCAGCGCCAACGCCAGCGCGGCTCGCGCAAGACCGCGGCGTACAGGCTGAGACCGATGTACAGCAGCCAGAACGGCGCGATGTCCCACGTGTTGATGACCAGCAACCCACCCAGCGCCAGGACGGCAAGGCCCTGCGTCCAGATCGAGCGCAACGTTGCGCCTCGACTAACCACGTGCGCGGCGGCCACGGTCAATACGAGGAGCTCGAACGGCAACGCCACGAAGTGCGGGTGCAGGTCGCTCAAGAGCGCCGAAAAGAAGGGAAACTCGTCGATGCCGTCTGGCTTCAGGTTCGGAATGACGCGTGAGGCGTGAAACCACCACGAATCGGTGAGCGGCGGCCACACGCCCGGCGTGACGCTTTCGGCGAAGTGATTGATGCCTAGCGTCTCACCGGCGGCCGGGCTGAGCCAACCACGCGCGACAAGGTATTCGAAGAATGTCCCGAGATTGCCGCAGAACAGCGCCAGCACCGTGGCGGTGGCCGCGCCGGCCGCTGACCAGACGGTCTGGACCCCGGCCGCCTTTGCCAGGTTCCACGTCAGCGCCGTGAGGCCGAGCATGGCCAGCGCTGGCACCGTGGCCGCGGCGAGGTTGTACGCCACCCCGGGCTCGGCGCCGTTGAGCTTGCCCAGACACGCCAGGACAAAGTAGCCGAAGTAGTAGTACGGCACGCTGAAACCGGCCAACCACGTGTCCTGCGTAGGGAGCGTCTGCGCCGCGAGAAACGCATTCAGGAAGGCCATATCCATGGGCTTTTCGGTGGCCGACACCGCAGGCTCGTGGCTGCGCAGCACGGCAAACAGCACGAACCCGACCAGAAAAACGGCTTCCCAGACGAACAACAGTCGTCGCCGCCGGCGCAGCCAACTCAGCAGCGGCCCGAGTCCGCCGCCCCGCAGCACCCCAAGCCACGACGCGGCGCCCACCGCCAGCAGCACAATCGCGAGCGTCGCGGGCGTAAACGGGAGCGGCGTGAGCATACAGAGCAGCCATACGAGCCAGGCGAGGCCGAGCAGCCCCGCGACCTTGCTGACGCCCCAGCCACGATCGTCGAGCCTTGTGAGGCCGCGTGCGACCAGCGGCCAGGTCGCCAGCCCCGCGACCTGGACGATCACGTACCAGGTGAGGGCCTCACGCATCAGGGATCGGGCGCGAGGTGGAGGGGATCCGCAGCGATCGCGGCACCGGTGATTCTGGCTCCTTGACCCCTGACCCCTGAAAGGACGTCCGCGATCGTGTAGCCGCCGGTCCACAGGGCCACCAGGCCGAGCGCCACGAGCGTGGCGTAGGTCACGGCCCAACCGATCACGGAGATCGCAAATGCGGTTGCCAGATCGACGCCGAACGCGTTGAGGGCGAACGTCGCCGCCGCCTGGTACACCCCCACGTACCCCGGACTCGATGGCACCGCCTGGCCAGTGCTCGTCAACACCGTGAGAAACAACACCGCCGGAAGACCGACCTGGACACCCAGCGCCTGCGCCCCCAACCAACCACTGACCAGCGCACACAGCCAGGTGATCGCCGTCCACATCAGCAGCAGGAGCCAGATCCGCGGGACGCGGAGTGGGTCCGTACCCTCCGCGAACTGGCGTGCCGCCTGCTCCAGCCGCAATCGCTGGCCGACGCGCATCGGCAGATGCGACTCCGCGAAACGGACCAGCCGGAGGGTTGCTTCGCGCCAGACCGCCAGCCCGACGACGAACCCGAACCCGACCAGGATAAACGTGGCGATCGTGATCCCCGTGGCCCTCGCGAGCTCAGGCAGCGGGGTGGTCGCGACCAGCAGCGCGAGCATCACCGCGAGCGCCAGAAAGTCGAAGAGCTTTTCCAGCAGGATGGTGGCGAGCACCCTGGCCGCGCTCAACCCGGCGCGCTGACTCAAAAAGACGGGCCGCAGCAGCTCGCCCGCGCGCAGCGGCAGGAACGTGCTGGCCATATAGCTGATCGCGAGGGTCCCGAAGAGCGGCCGAAACGGCACGTCGCGATCGGGTTGGAAGTACACGCCCCAGCGAATGGCGCGCGTGACCAGCGAGCCGATCACCGCCAGCACGAGCAACACGATCGGCACGGGCTGGGCTTTCGCCAGCGCCTGCGCGAGCTGGTCCAGCGAGACCTGGCGTAACAACAAGAAGATGGCCAGAACGCTGATCGCGCCGCCGATGGCGATCTGCAGCAGACGAGCTATGAGAGCACCTCGTAGATCTGGACGCCGTCGGCGTCGTACACCGAGCGCAGCTCGGGCATGGCACGGAACTTCTCCAGCCCGGGCGCCGGGTAGTACGCGCGCTCGAGACCGCCGATCACCACGTACCGCACCTGGTACTTGCGCAAGATGTTCATCGTTTCGGCCGCGGTTACCAGACCATACGCATGTTCGACGTCGACGATGCGCTCCTGGATCATGCTCGAATACCCGGCCCGCTGCTGACCCTGATGCACGTCCCACCCGAGCACCGTCGGCAGACCGGTGTAGATGGAGATGCGCGATCCCCAGCGATAGACCGGTGAGCGCCCTTCCAGCACCACGGGGCTGCCGACGACGTTGTCCTGCAGCCAGCGAATCGCCCTGGCGTCGGCGGGCAGGTTCAGGTCTTTGCCATCGTCGAGATACTGGGCGGAGTCCATGTACTGCATCCCGTCCAGGGACAGCGGCAGATCGTTGAAGCGCAACCCGATCTTGCCCTTGCTGGCCAGCAGCGGATAAGCGGCAGCCGCGAGGAGGAAGACCACCAGCACCGCTATCCAGGCCGGGCGAACCTGGCGCAGCAGGCGCTCGCGGACCGACGTTCGGGCCAGCCAGCCGAAGGCGACCGCGGCGGCGATGGACAACAGCACCCAGGCCTGCAGGTAGAACTTGAAGACGGTATTCATCCGCCCGATATCACCCTGCAGGGACACGACCTCAGGGATGAATGTCGCAAACAGCGCGACCCCGAACAGCGCCGCCTGCAGCACGCGGTTCGACCGGCGCCAGTGCGCAATGCACGCCGCCAGCGCCACCCCGATCCCAAAGACCAGGAAGCCACGCGTCACGTAGCCCGCGAGCAGCAGCACCAGGCCGAGCACCGCCCCAATACCCACCGCCCAGCCAGCCGGCGAAGCGTACGCGTTCAGACTACCGAGCGGCAGGATCATGCCGTAGTAGCCGGGCTCGGGTACCAGCCCGCTCTGGCGGCGCACCGCGACGACACGGCGCCGAGCTTGCACGGCGTACCAGGCAAACAGGGACGCGCCGACGAACAGGAACAGACCGTGGATGGTCAGGTACTGGCTCAGCGCCGTCCTGGCCTTGACGGGGTCGACCCCGTTGTAGAACAGCTGATAACGCTGCAAGTACGGCGCGAACGAAAACTGCAAGGCGATGGCGAACACCAGACCGCCGATGACCAGGACCTGGATGGTATGCCGATCGAGCCGGAGCAGCCCAGGCAGGCAGCCAAGCACCAGACACAGCCCGACGATGGCCGCGTACGTTGGATAATCCCAGGTGTTGGTCGCCCGCAGGATGGCCACGAGCACGCCAGCGACCAGCAGCGACGCCCAGGGCACGCGCCTTGAGTTGTCACGCAGGCTGCGCATGACGTTCACACTGACGAGCAGCACGGCGAGGGTGATCGGGAGCGCGATCTGATGCGCGTGCAGATCCCCGTACAGGAACGTGAAGTAGGGGAACTCGTGGATCGGGCCGACCTCTTCGGGCCCGATGAAGCGGGTGCTGCGCCAGAAATCCAGCACCGGGAAATGGGCACCCTGAATCAGGGCGAGCAGGCCGGATAACAATCGGGCCAGGCCCCCGGATTGGGGCGACAGCTCGCCACCCAGTTTCCACAACTGATCGAGGATCTGGAGGCCTGCATCGAGATTGCCGAGCACGCCGACCAGCAGGACCGCCGCGACCCCGGCGAGGTACGCGTAGCGGCGCCTGACCGATGCTGCCAACGCGCCAGAGCGCGCGGGGAGGCTCAGCGTGAAGGCCAGGCTGAAGGCGCCTGCGCTGAGTGCCCCAAACAGCATCGGCTCGGCCAGGTTGAATGCGATCTCAGGCATGATGCCGGTCAGCTTGATCAGAACCGCCACCAGCACAAAGCCGAAGTAGTAATAGTTGATGATCCCGCCCGCAAACCACGGGTCGTAGGGCGGGAAGTACGTACTTTTGGTAACCGCATTCAAGTACGCGAAGTTCATTGGTTTTTCGCCGCCAAACTGGACCTGCCAGAGATCCGGATTGGCGGCGCGGATGAGCGCGAACAGGCCGAAACCCGCCAGGAAGACGCACTCGGTGACGAGCAGCAGTCGGGCTTCCCGGCGCAACCAGGCCAAGAACGCCGTGCGGCGGTCGCGGAGCGCGGCGATCGACGCCGCGACCAGCACCAGCCAGATCAGGACGAGCAGCGGCCGCTCGAAGGGTGCCAGTTTGAGACTGGCGATCAACCAGCTGAGGTACGCGACAAAGGCCAGCCCGAGGATCTTGGTGACCCCGAAACCGCGGTCCGTCAAGAATGGCAAGAGACGCCACATCACCGGCACGGCGCTCAGCGCCAGGACCTCCGCGACGATCAGCCACACCGGCAGCGCGAGTCGATTGGCCAGGTCATCGCGAGAGAACAGCTGACTCCACGTACCCGCGGCCACCTGGGCCTGCTGCTCGGCCGGGGTCTGGAGCAGGGCGCCCTTCCCACCATCGACGGGTTTCACGTTGGCCACGCGATCGAGCGACACCGCGTTCAACTGCTCGCGCACACTGGCGCTCGAGTAATCCGCTCGCTTGACCCAGACCTCGACCAGCGGGTGGTCGTAGACCGTGAAGTCTTCTTGCGCCAGACTGTCGTCGATTCCCAGTGGACCGAGGCGGGGCTCCACTTGAATTCGCGCCACCCGCTCGAAGCCAAGCTGACCGGCTTCGAGCAAGCGGTAGTACGTCGTCGCCAGCGGGTAGCGCTCGGGCAGGCGCGGGATGGACCCGAGCAAGCGCCGGCTGGCCATGATCACGTACTGGCTCTGATCCAGGACTCCCTCGAGCTTGTCGCGTTTCTCAGGCGTTTCCTGGTCGTACAGCGTCAGCTCGGTGTGCTTGTACTGGGCCGGGTTCTGACCTGGACGTGACAGCGGCAAGCTGTCGTCCCAGTGTTCGGTCGCCACGGTCGCACCCGCCGGAATGTTGGCGTAGATCCAGTCCGACGCCTGGATGCGCGAGTGCGGCTGAGCGTAGACACCGTTCACGAAGGCGAGCGCCCAGATTGCCGTGGCCCCCACGACCGCGGGGGCGAGCCAGCGATGGAGCGCGCTCAGGTGCCAGCGCGGGGTACGCGCCAACCAGTCGGTGGCAAACACCAGCCCGTACGCGGCCAGCATGGCCAGCGTGAAGTAGGCCGGCAGGAGGTAGCGCAGAAACTTGGCGAACAGTCCGCCGAAATAGGCCAGGTTGATCAGCGTCCACACCAGCACCAGCAGCGCTTCGCGTTCCTGGGCATGGCCGCGCAGCAGGCGCCAGCTGACCAGCGCAACGCCGGCCAGGCTGGCCAGACCGAGCGCCGGCCCCATGGCCCACTGCACGATGTTCTGGAGGACGAAGGTGATGGGTGCCGTGCCGGCCCACTGGATCATGAACGGCACGTCGATGGCTCCCGAGCTGACCTGCGACCAGTAGGTCTTGTCGGACCACCACTGCGGGTTGAGTCGCAGGCCCCAAACCGCCGGGCCCACGAAAAAGTACGGTTCGGCGATACGGAAGGCGATGATGGCGCCAACAAAGGCGACGCCGAATGCCGTCAAACCGTCGAAGAACTGGCCCATCGACGGCCGCCCGCGGCGCGGCCAGATGAATGCGACACCCAGTACGGGCAGCAGCGCCAGCGCGCTGATCTTGCAGGCCGTCGCCAGTCCAGCCATGATCCCGGCCAGCAGGGCATCCCGCAGGCTGTCGCGCTGCCACGCCCGCTGGCCAAAGAACAACGCTGCCGCCGCGAAGCAGGCGACGAACGTATCGACGGCGAAGAAGTGCGCGAGCTGGATGTGCAGCACCGTGAGCGCGAGCAGGAGCCCCGTCAGGTGG
The DNA here is from genome assembly GCA_035309865.1 of Chloroflexota bacterium. GTDB lineage: Bacteria > Chloroflexota > UBA6077 > UBA6077 > CF-72 > CF-72. The sequence continues at coordinate 10,199 of DATGER010000034.1, read as the reverse complement.
GCGACGCGCACGCCGAACACCCGTCTGGCGAGCAGCCAGGCAAAAACGATCGTGCCCAAATCGGCGAGCGCCGACAGCTCGCGGCCGACCTCGTAGACGGTGTCGTAGCTGGTTCGGCCGGTCCACTCGGCCACGACCCGGGTGAGCGTCAGCGGGAGCTGGCCGTAGGCGAAGCGCTCTTCACCGTTGTTGTACGGACTCAGCGTCGAGCGCTGGGTATTGAAGTAGTCGGCCACCGAGGGCGGCGTGCTGACCTTGGCCGCGACGATCGTGAGAAATCGTTCGTCGGGGTGCTGGTGGGTATCACCGTCCCAGGTCTCGAGGGCGTAGAAGCGGAAGACGGCCGCCACCAGCAGGATGACGCCGAGCACCACCAGCTCGGTGCGGCCAGATCGACGGGTGTCGTTGGCGCGTGGTAGAAGTGGAATTCGAGAGATCGACATTCCGGGGTGTCAGGATTCTCGCATCGCAAGCCATCTTCTCGCACGGAGGGCGCGTGTTACCGGACGATCTGGAGTTGAGCGACCCGACTGAATCCGTCGAGGTGGCGTTCCCCCAGTTGCGGTACGACCGCGTCTGCCGGACGTCACATTCAGAGGCGTATCTGTTGAGCGAAGGGGACTCGCCGTTCGGGCGGGTCGATCTTCACTTTGGCAGCAGCGTCGTGCACGCGGTGCTGATCGTCGAGCGCGAGCTGGACGACGAAGACCTGCACGGTCTGGTGCAGCGCATTGACGACAACCTGGTGTGGACAGCGGATCAACCACGCGAAGACTTTCTCATAACGGTGTACCGCGGCTCCGAAACGGGCGTCATCTCGGATCGTGATTCGGATGAGTCCGATGATGACGACGACGAGGACGACGAGGATTGACGTCCTGGCGGCTCGTCGGGCTCGCCAGCGCGGCCTGGCTGATCGCCGCCTGCGGCACCCCGACCCCGCCCGCGCCACCAGCCGCGACCCCGCCCGCAGCGAGCACCCAGCCCGCAGCCGAGACGCAGCCCGCAGGCGGGGCGCAGCCCGCAGCTTCAGGTGGGACCCAGCCCCCACCGGGGACGCAGTCCGAAGCCGGGACGCAGACCGAAGTAAGCTCAACTGCCGTGCCCGTTGCCGCGACGGGCACCGGTGTGCCGGCGGCTGGTGCCCTGATCGAAGCCTCGCTAGGCAATTTGAGTAAAACGCTGCACCCGTACCCGGACAGCGCGGCCTATACGCAGCCGTGGATCGACGCGGCGGCGTTGATCTGGGGCGGCGCCGACGGCGGCGGCGCGCTGCTGCAATTCGACTGGGAGACGCTCGACTTCAAGCCCGCCATGGCCACGGCCATGCCAACCATCTCGAGCGACGGCAAGACGTTCACCTTCACGCTGCGCGACGACCTGAAGTGGAGCGACGGTTCAACCATCAGCGTGGATGATTTCCAGTTCGCTTATGACCAGGCCAGCCGCGAGGACAACCGTTATGTCCAGTTGGACATCCTCCAGGATGTCGCTGCTTTCCGCACTCTGGATCGCCAGACCATTGAGGTCACGCTGAAAGCCGCGATGCCGCGCGACGTCGCCCTCGGCATCGTGAACGTGATCGGCCCGGTTCCCAAACGCGTCTGGACCGGTCGCTCGTGGATCGACCCCACCGCCAATCCCGAGATTCTCAACCCGTCGGTCGTGCTCGGGCCATTCGCGGTCCAGGATTTCAAGATCGCCGAACGCGGCGTCTTCACTGCGATCGACACGTACTTCGTCGGCCAGCCGCGCGTACCCCGCGTGGACCTGCTGGCCAATCAGCAACCCACTGTCGCCTACGAGTCGCTCAAGAGCGGCCGGGCCAACTGGGTGCATGCGCTGCCGCCGGCGCAATACCAGGAAGCGAAGTCGAATCCGGATCTGGTCGTCCAGGAGTGGACGGCCGCCAATGCCGCCTACCGCACGCTCGAGTTCAACTTGACCCGGCCCTTCCTTGGGACAGACAAGCGGGTCCGCCAGGCACTGGCGTACGCGGTGAGCCGCACCGATCTCCTCGACGTGGCCGAGCAGGGACTCGCGGTACCGCAATTCAGCTTCGTCCAGCCAACCAATCAGCGCTGGGTCAATAACGCCGTTGCGCCGTACGACCTGGACATGGCCAGGTCGCGCCAACTGCTGCAGGACGCTGGCTATACGCTCAACACCAACGCGTTGACGGGCAAAGACGGGCAACCGGTGAAGCTGCAAGTGCTGTATCCCACGTCCAGCACGCCGCGCGGCAAGATCGCCGCGTATCTGCAGCAGCAGTACAAGCAGCTCGGCATCGAAGTCGAAGTGAAGGGCCTGGACTTCAACGCCTACACCGACCAGGTGCAGCAACGCCACGACTTCGACATCTCGCTGGCCGCGTACGGGGGCGGCTCGCTCGATCCTGACCTGGGCCCTCGGGCGCAGCTCATCACCAATGGCCAGCAGAACGTGACCGGGTATTCAAATCCTCAGGTCGACGAGCTGTTCAAGCAAGCCGCCACGACCCTCGACGACGCGAAGCGCAAGCAGATGTACGACCAGATCCAGACGCTCGTCAACGCTGATCTGCCGTCACACTACCTGTACGCCCTCAAGTCGATCGACGCCTTTTCCCGCCGCGTCCAGGGCGTGACGACGCACAAAGGCGACCGCCTCGACTACAACGACGCCCTGCTCAGCTGGTCACTCGCAGAGTAGCCGACCGTCGTCCCGAAGGCCGTGCGATATCCAGCCGCCCGCTTCGCGTCGCTCGCTTGCTTGCTTGCAATTCCCGTGGGGATTGCTTTCCGTGGGGATGCGCGGCGATGGGGCCGGCAGGCTCCGGGTTTGCGGAATCTGGCTGATGGCTGACAGCTGAAGGCACGAAATGGCGCGGTTCGTCATTCGCCGGCTCGTGCAATCGGCAATTTTGCTCGTGGTGGTCATGTCGGGGGTGTTCTTTCTGGTTCACCTGACGCCGGGCGGGCCGGAGGCCGCTCTGGTACAGAACTCGCGGATCGGGGCAGCGGAAGTGCAGCGGCTGCGCGCGCGGTTCGGGCTGGGCGAACCGATTGGCGTGCAGTACCTGCACTGGCTGGCCAACGCCGCCCAGCTGGATTTCGGCCGATCGTACTTCTACGAGCGGCCGGCGGTTGAGGTCGTCGGCGAGCGCCTGGGGCCGACGATTCAGCTTGGCCTGCTGAGCTACGTCGTAGCCATGCTCGGTGTCCCGCTGGGTGTGCTGGCAGCACTCCGTCGCGGCCGGCTCGCCGACGCGCTGGTGCGCCTGCTGGTGACGGTCGGCTCAGCGGTGCCAACCTGGTGGCTCGGCTTGAGCAGCATCGTCGTGCTGAATAGTCTGACCGGCTGGTTTCCCAACGGACAGGGCCAGGGCAACCCCGCGGAGTGGCTCAAGTACATCTTGCTGCCAGCCACCGTGCTGGGCCTGAGCGGCCTAGTCACCTTCGCGCGGTTCGCGCGCTCGGGCGTCCTCGATACCCTCGGCGAGGACTACGTGGTCACCGCGCGCGCAAAAGGACTTGCAGAGCACCAGGTCACCATCCGCCACGTGCTGCGCAACGCCCTCCTGCCGATCGTGACGCTGCTCGGTGGCCTGCTGCCCGGAGTCCTCTCAGGCGCTCTGATCACGGAGTACGTGTTCGGCTGGCCAGGCGTGGGTCGGCTCTTCTACGAGTCGGCAACCAGCCGCGATTACCCGTTGTTGCTGGCAGTGCTGACGATGACCACCTGCGCGACGATCCTCGGCACCCTGCTAGCCGACATTGGCTATGGGCTGATCGATCCCAGAGTTCGCTACGTGTAATGCGGCCCCGGCGCTCGCCTTCGGCGTGGGCTCGGTTGCGCCGCGACCGGGTCACCCTGGCGGCGCTGGGTGTGCTGGCGCTGATTGCTCTCGTGTCGGCCGCGGCGCCCGTGCTCGCGGACGGCGTGCTGCACTCGGATCCAGATCGCTTCGTCCGCACCGACAGCGGTCGCATCGCCGCGCTGCAGCCGCCCGGGCCGGCCTACCTGCTCGGTACCGATGACCTGGGGCGCGACGTCCTCACCCGCCTCATCTTTGCCGGGCGCGTGTCGCTGCTGGTCGGCTTCAACGTGGCGCTCGTCGCCGTGGCGCTGGGCGCACCGCTCGGGCTGCTCGCCGCGTACCACGGCGGCTGGGTCGATGACCTGGTGAACGCTGGAGTGCAGGTCGTGCTCAACGTGCCGCTGCTGTTTGTCCTGATCGCGTTGTCGATCTTCCTGAGCCCGAATACCTGGCAGCTCGCGATCATCATCGGCTTCTTCTTCTGGCCGAACTCGGCGCGCCAGGTGCGTGGTATGGCCCTGTCAGTCCGGCGCCGCGACTACGTGGAGGCCGCGCGCGTTCTTGGCGCCTCCGATCAACGCGTCCTGCTGCGCCATGTCGTCCCCAACGTCGTCTCCGTGATCCTGGTCGTCGCCGGTGTCGATATGGCGAGCGCCATCCTCGCGGAGTCGAGCCTCAGCTTTCTGGGATTCGGCGTGCCAGTGCCCATCTCGAGCTGGGGCAACATGCTCGGCCTCTCGCAGGATCTTTTCCGATCGGCGCCGTGGCTGGTCTACCCGCCTGGCGTGATGATCTTTGCGACGGTCCTGTCGGTGTTTCTGGCCTCGGACGGCCTGCGGGACGCCCTCGATCCGCGAACCATGTAACTCACGCTTTGAGCCCCCAACCGGCGATGTGCTCGATCAGGTCATGGTTCGTCAGGTCGAGCTGGATGGGTGTCACCGACACGTACCCGGCGGCCACCGCGTGCAGGTCGGTGCCCGGCTCGCCGGCGCCGCCGGGTGGCTGGCCGCCGATCCAGTAGTAGTCCCGACCAAACGGATCCTTGCGACGGATCAACTCGTCGTTGTACTCGCGCCGCCCAAGCCGCGTGACCTGCACTCCTTTGATCGACTGGCGGCTGCCAGTTGGCACGTTGACGTTGAGCAGCACGTCGTTGCCAAGTCCTTCGTGCAGCACCCGGCGTGCCAGGCGCGCGGCAAAACGCGCGGCGTACGCGAAGTCCCATTCGTAGTAGTCGGCGAGCGACACGGCGATGGCCGGCACCCCCGAGACGACGCCCTCCATAGCCGCCGACACCGTGCCCGAATAGGTGATGTCGCTCCCCATATTCCCGCCCTTGTTGATGCCCGAGACCACCAGCCGCGGCCGTTCGGGCGCCAGCCCAAGGAAGCCCAGCGCGACACAGTCCGAAGGCGAGCCATCACTCGAGAACGCCGCCAGCTGCGTGCCTGGCAACTTGATCTCGGCAACGCGCAGCGGTCGATCCAGCGTCTTGGTGTGCCCGGCCGCGGTCCAATTTCGATTTGGCGCAATGACGCACACATCCTCGACGCTCTTCAACGCTCGCGCTAGCGCGCTGAGCCCGGGCGAGTCCACGCCGTCATCGTTGGTGACGAGAATCATCGAACTGGCGCGGCGAACGTGCCATCCGCGGCGCGCGGCATGACGATCACGTTGACGATGGCGGCGCGTTCGATCGGGCCGTAAACATGTGGATACACCTGGTGCTCGTCTTCATAGCGCACCGGTGCGCTGAGCCGAGCACGATCGAGAACCAGCACCAGCAGATCGCCCGCCAGGTCGGCAAAGTAGCGATTGGCGGTCGCGGCGACTTCCGCGGGGCCATCGGTGCAGTGCACGAAACGGTCGCGTTCGAAGCCCGTCGGCGTGTAGGCCGTCGCCGGGTCAGTCGCGTCCCACTCGTCGCGCGGAACGAGGTGAAACGTCGTCGGTGGTGGCTGGCCATCCCGAAGTGGTGGCACCCGCCCGAGGATAGCGCACGTTACACTTGTCGCCTGGCCTCGCTTCGCTCGCACGCTGGTGGATGATCCTGAAGCTCTGATCGCGCAGGCACGCGACGTCGCCGGGCGGGCGTACGCGCCGTACTCACATTTCCGCGTTGGCGCGGCGGTTAGAGATGCCCTGGGCAACACCTACGTCGGCTGCAATGTCGAATCGCTCAGCTACGGGCTGACCATTTGCGCGGAGCGGAACGCCATCTTCGCAGCGGTCGCCGCGGGCGCGCGCCGGCCGTTCTCGGCGCTGGCGGTGACGTGCCTCGATGCATCCGGGCCCTGCATGCCGTGCGGGGCATGTCGACAGGTCATGGAGGAGCACCTCGACGCGCAAGCGCAGGTCTACGTGGACCAGCTCAGGTTCACGGTCGCGCAACTTCTGCCGTACGCCTTCAAGATGGACGCTGGCCCACAGTGAGCGCACTCGCGCAGCGCCAGCGCGCGATGGAAACGCTCGAGCGTGGCCCGCTCGACGTGCTGGTGATCGGCGGCGGCATCGTCGGCACCGGTATTGTCCGCGACCTCGCGCTGCGCGGGCTCAAGGTCGCCCTGGTCGAACAGCACGACCTGGCCTCGGGTACCTCGTCGCGGCCGACGCGGCTGATCCACGGCGGACTGCGCTACCTCGAGACGTTCGACTTTGGCCTGGTGCGTACCGACATGCGCGAACGCGAAGTCCTGCTGCGCGTGGCGCCCCATCTGGTACATCCGCTGCGCTTTTTGATGCCCATGGCCGCGCGCGGCCTGCTGTACCGCCTCAAGTTGCAGGCGGGGATGCAGTTGTACGACGCGCTGTCCTTCGACAAGAGTCTGCCCACCCGCCAGTGGCTGGATACGCGACAGGTCCTGCGTGCCGAGCCGGGCCTGGACCCGACCGATCTGCAGGGCGCCTGGCAGTATTACGACGCCCAGGTCCCGCTGGTCGAGCGCCTGGTGATCGAAAACGCGCTCGATGCCGCCAGCGTCGGCGCGACCATTCTGACGAACACGTCGGCCGTGCGCTTCACGCGTGGCGAGTCCGGCACCGTCACCGGCGCACTCGTGCGCGACGCGCTCAGCGGCCGTGAAGTGGCGGCGCAGGCGCGACTCACGGTCAACGCCACCGGGCCCTGGCTCGACCTGACAACCGCCGGCGTGCGCCCCGGCCGCCGACCGCTGTTGCGGCTGACCAAGGGCGTTCACCTCGTGACCCCTGCGGCGAGCGAGCACGCCCACGTGCTGTTCGCCCGGCGAGATGGGCGGCTGTTCTTCGTCATCCCGTGGTTGGGCTACTCGCTGGTCGGGACGACCGATACCGACTACCGCGGCGATCCGTCGGAGGCCGCGGCGACCGAGGCGGACGTCGAGTACCTGGTGGAAGAGGCGCGGCGGGCGTTTCCGGCCGGCCGGTTCGACGAAGTGCACTACACCTGGGCAGGCGTTCGCGCCCTGGTCCGCGTCGAAGGCGTCGACGAAGGCAAAGTCTCCCGCAAGCACGCGTTGCACGACCATGCGCGGCGGGACGGCGTGGCGGGCCTGCTGTCGGTCGTGGGCGGCAAGATCACGGGCTACCGGGCGATTGCCGAAGAAGTCGGCGACCTGGTGGCTCGGAAACTCGGGCATTTCGACCCGGCCGAATCCAGAATGACGCGGGTCAGACCGCTGCCCGGTGGCCATCTCGGCGATCTGCCGACGTACGTCCGCGATGACCTCTGGCCGCGGGCACGAGCACTCGGCCTCGACATGCAGCAGGCCGAGCACCTCGGATCGGTGTACGGCTCGCTGACACCGACCGTGCTTGCTCGGGCTGAGGCCGACCCACGGCTCGGCCAGCGGGTGTGTCCCCACCAACCGACCATCCTGGCGCAGCTCGATCGCGCGGTTGAAGAGGAGTGGGCGCTGAGCCTCGGCGATGTCCTGCTCCGGCGCACTCCGCTCGGGCTCGAGGCGTGCCAGGCGCTCGCGTGTCTGGATGACGTGGCGGCGCACGTGGCCGGCCTGCTCGATTGGGACGCCGCCGAACGCGCGCGCCAGGTCGAGGCGTACCGGCGAGAGGTCGAGCCGATGCGCCGTTTCAGTCGCGCGGCCGCGCCGGCGTGATCGCCAGACGCGTCGTCCTCGCGCTGGATCAGGGCACCACTGGCTCCGCCGCGCTGGTCTTCGACGCCGACGGCCGGGTTCTGGCAAGCGCCGACCACGAGATCACCCAGCACTATCCAGCGCCAGGCTGGGTGGAACACGATCCCGACGAGATTTTCGCCACCACCGTCGCCGTCGGACGCGCAGCCATGGCGAACGCCAGCGTGTCCGCGGGTGAAGTCGCTGCCGTCGGCATCACCAATCAGCGCGAAACCACCGTCCTGTGGGAGCGGGCCACCGGTCGACCCATCCACCCCGCGGTCGTCTGGCAGAGCCGCGTCAGCGCCGACATCTGCGAACGCCTGAAGGCCCAGTCTTTAGAACCGCTGTTTCGCGAACGCACCGGCCTGCTGATCGACGCGTACTTCTCGGGCACCAAGATTCGGTGGCTGCTGGACACCATTCCAGGCGCCCAGCGGCGGGCCGAAGCGGGTGAGCTCGCCTTTGGCACCATCGACACGTGGCTGATCTGGAAGCTGACCGGCGGTCGGGTCCATTGCACCGACGTCTCCAACGCGTCGCGGACGCTGCTGTTCAACATCGAGCGCCTGGCCTGGGATGACGCGCTGCTGGAGGCGCTGAACGTCCCACGCGCCCTGCTGCCCGAGGTGCGGTCCAGTGCCGAGGTCTACGCCGAGACCGATGCGGAGCATTTCGGCGCACCGATTCCGATCGCGGGCATCGCCGGCGATCAGCAGGCTGCGCTGTTTGGCCAGGCATGTTTTGCCAACGGCCAGGCCAAGAACACCTACGGGACGGGCTGCTTTCTGCTGGTCAATACCGGGCCAACCCCGCAACGCTCGCAACAGGGCCTGCTGACAACGGTGGCCTGGCAATTTCCACAGGGCCCGCCCAGCTACGCGCTCGAAGGCAGCGCGTTCGTGACAGGCGCCGCGGTCCAGTGGCTGCGGGATGGTCTGGGGCTCATCTCGAACGCGGCCGAGACGGAGGTGCTGGCGGCCACGGTGGCCGACAACGGCGGCGTGTACATGGTGCCCGCGTTCGTCGGGCTGGGCGCGCCGCACTGGGACATGTACGCCCGCGGCCTGCTGATCGGGCTGACTGGCGGCACGACGCGGGCCCATGTTGCCCGTGCAACGCTGGAGAGCATTGCGTTTCAATCGCGCGACCTGGCCGACGCCATGGCCAACGCAGGCCAGCCAATCGCGCTGCTCAAGGTCGACGGCGGCGGCACCGCGAACGGGTTTCTCATGCAGTTTCAGGCCGACATGCTCGGCGTGCCGGTCGAGGTCGCCGCGGTTCAAGAAACGACAGCGCTCGGCGCGGCGTACCTGGCCGGGCTGGGTGTCGGCCTGTGGAGCGACCTGGCCGAGCTCGCGACGCGCTGGCGGAGCGCCCGGCGGTACGAGCCGCGCATGTCCACCGATCAACGTGACAGCCTGCATCACGATTGGCTCCGGGCGGTGGCCCGCGCTCGAGACTGGTCGGCCCCGACCGAAACCTCTCGTACAATGGCCGGAAGTCCCGGGGTGGAGGGTTGAACATGTCCCACGTGTTGCGCGCTGCGCGCGTGCTTCCAATATTTGTGCTCGTGCTGGCAGCCTGCGCTCCAGCCACCGCGCCGGCGGGTGGCAATGCTCCAACGGCGAGCGCCCCGACCGCGACAGAGATCAAAGTCGGCGCCGTTTTGCCGCTGACGGGTGCCTTCAGCGCCTCTGGCAACTACTTCCAGCAGGCTTATCAGCTGGCTACTGACGAAGTGAACGGCGCCGGCGGCCTCGACGTCGGGGGCAAGAAGCTCCAGGTCACGCTCAAGATCCTCGACGACGGCAGCGACACAACCAAGTCGCGCAGTCTGGTGGAGCAGCTCGCGACCCAGGAGAAGGTCAACTTCCTGCTGGGCGGCTACGACACCACTCTCGTCCAGGCACAGCAAGGCGTGCCAGACCAGTACAAGATCCCGATGGTCGAAGGTGGCGGCGCAGCGTCGGCGATCTTCACGCGCGGGAACAAATACCTGTTTGGAACGCTGGCCACGATCGACGATCTCGGCAATATCACCATGGACTTCCTCAAATACTGGGAAGACCAGGGCAAGCTACCCAAGCCGCTGAAGATTGCACTGGCCTGGGAAAATACCGACCACGGTAAGGACTACCAGGCGGCGGTGAACAAGGCCGCCAAAGACGACCCTGGCCACTTCCAGGTCGTGCTCGACCAGTCATTCGACCTCAACGGCAGCGACTTCACGCCGTTGCTCACGCAGGTCAAGGCCGCCAACGCCGATGCGTTCCTGTCCGATG
>DATGER010000033.1:0-5322 GCA_035309865.1 Chloroflexota bacterium | reverse complement strand
TCGATCTGCGCACTGCTCAGGCCGGCGTCGAAGAGGTGAGCCACTACCGCTTGGTCGAGCTTTTTGGCCTTGAACGCGCGTAGGGGCACTCGGGCCACGAACAGGTCGTCGGGGCGTCGCGATCGCTGGTGATACCGCAATCCAGCGGCCTCGAGCTGGCGCTGGATTTTGGCTACGTTTCGGCGCGCGGCGCGATCCCGGCGGCGCCGCCTTCTCTTATCCAGCATCGCGACGATGCCGATGCCTTCGTCATCCTCCAATTCCTCGTCTTCCTGAGCGGGCAACCACGTCTTTACCGAGCTCGTCGCCTTCCCGCGCTCCAGAGCCGCCTTGAGATCGGTATGGCTCAAACGGCGAACGTGTCTTTTGGATAGGCCCGTCAGGTCCGCGATCTCGGCCGAGGTCAAGCCGGCCAGACTCAGACGCTGGACGTCGAAAAGACGAGCCAGACCTTTGGCCAGCGTGGGCCGGCGGCGGATGAGACCGATGGCTCGGAGCTGCGGGTAGCTGGCGCCTTGGTTGTCGGCCTCCTGGCCGAGGGCGAGCCAGCTCCATTCCAGATCGCTCGCGACAAAGCTACGTCGGCGCGAGCGGCGCGGAGGCTTGATGCGGGCCAGCGCCCCTTGGCTGATGAAGTAAGCACCGTGGGCTCCGCGCCGCGCCGGAAGCTCCCCGCGCCTGACCCGCAGCCGCAACGTTTCGACATGGAATCCAAGCCGGCGGGCGGCCTCAGCCAGGCTGACGAGATTGGCGTCGCGGCCTCTGCTGAAACGGGACTTCCTGGCTCCAGATTCAAGGTAGGCGGCCATAAATTCGACAGTAAGAATAGATATAGAGGGCCCATCTCCCTCCGCCCCTGAATTCAGGGAGCGCCGACCGCTTGGGAAAAGGAGGTCGACCGAACTTGGGCAGACGATCCCGTGTCGCCGTCCGGCTGGACAGAAACGCCGCTCACGTGCATTTCGACGATGCGACCCATGGTGCCCTCGCCGACTTCGCCGAACAGCACGCGTTGACTCGCGTGGCCAGCATCCGGCTGCTGGTCGAACGAGCGCTGGCCGCCGATGCGATGGGGCCGGTTGGATCCCGCGAAGAGGCGTCGTTTCGGCAGCAGCTCAACGCCCTGGGCGTCAGCGCGCTGGCTTGCCTGATCGCAGTCGAACAAAACCAGAGGCTGCTGATCAGCATGCTGCCGGAAGGCGAGGAGAGGGCCGAGGAGCTGTGGGAGGCGGCGGCGAGCAGTGCTCGCAACCGCCTAATCCGGGTCGACCGCGCCCTGGCCGAGGAGTCGGAGTGAGAAGCCTTCGCGCGTTTCTTAGCGTCGGCCGCATCGACGCGGGTACCACCGCAGGCCGGACGGTCGGGAAATACCTGCGCTACATCCACTTCCGGGATCCGATTCAGCGCGGCGACGAGGGCAGCGGCCTTGGCGGACTCGTGCGCTACGTGGCCCATCGACAGCGGCTCTGGCCCGAGGGCAGGCTGTTCACCACCGACCGCACCGTCGGCGATCCCGAGCGCCGCGCCCTGGCGGCGTACGTGAGCCGTTCGGTCCGAGATCTCGCCGGACGCCGGGGTCGGCCCCAGACGGCCGCCTACCGATTCGTCCTCTCGCCCGAGGATGCGCACGGCCTGGACCTCCGCCGGCTCACCCGCGAGGTGATGCTCCAACTGGAGCGGGATGCGGGCAGACGCCTGTACTGGATCGCTGCCGAGCATCGCAACACCGCCCATCCCCACGTCCATGTTCTTTTGGCGGCGCGCCTGGAACTGGAGCCTGGGTCCTTTCGCGGGGTCAAGATCACGCGCCAGCGGCTGGCCCGCATGAAGCTGGTCATGGGCCGGGGAATCCAGCGCCAGCGCGGGGCACTCGAACTCGGCCTCGAGCCCGGCCCCAGCCCGGCTCGGTCAGCCGTGCCGCCTGGGCGGCAGATGAGTGCGGACCATTGGCGGCGCACGCCTCGGAACCGGACGCAAATCCAGGCCCTGAGGACGGATCCGTTGCGCTGGCGAGAGCGGCGCGCCAGCCAGCGCAAGCGCCGGGGCTTGGGCTGGTATCCGCTGGGCCGCGCGCTCGGCCGGCTGGGGGCGCGTTACCGGCAGCACGTAGAGCGCGAGGAGCGCGAAGAGATGCGCAGGCGTGAGCGCTCGGAGCGAACGAATTGGGAGCGGGAATGGGAGGCATACGAATGAGAGGCAATGACCAAGGGACGGATCTCCTGATCACGATCGGCCTTGGTGCCACTGCAGCCGTCTTTGTGGGCGGCGCCATCCTCTATGTGGCTCTGGTGGCCACGCTTTTCGTCGAGCACGGCCCGGGTGGCCTGGCGGGAGGTCCCGGCTTCGTCGAGGGTGCCATCCTGCTGGTCCAGGGGCTCATCGCCGATCCGGCGCATCCCTGGCGCCTGTACGTCACCCATGGGACGGTGGTCAATCCGCTGATCTTCTGGATTCTGGCGGGGCTGGTGGTGGTGATCGGATCAAGCCTGGGCACGTTGGCGTACTCGTATTTGACTGCGGAGGGCGGCCGGGTCGGTCCGAGGGAGCAGAGCAGGACCCATGGCGAAAGCCGCTGGGCCGGCCGCTGGGACCGGCGCGGTCTTGGCCGTCGGGCGAGAGCCTCTCAGCTGAGGCCGGACGGGATCGTGCTGGGCTGGCTGGGGAGGCGGGTGCTGCAGTCGCCGGTCGAGGACAACGTGATCGTCTTCGGCGTCCAACGCTCGGGCAAGACTTCGACTGTGGTCGTGCCCACCCTGCTCGGCTGGCGGGGGGCGGTGGTGGCGACGTCGACCAAAGAGGAGCTGGTCCGGCTCACGGGAAGGCACCGCTCTCGCCTGGGTCCGGCGTGGGTATTCGCCCCGGTCGACCGCGACCTCGATTGGATCACCGAGCTGGGCCTGACGCGGGCGACCTGGAACCCGGTCGCGGAGGCGCGGGACGTGGCCCGGGCGCTCGAAATCGCGGACCTCTTCACCAGCGAGGGCAAGCAGGGTCCGTCGGCCCATTGGTACCTGTCGGCCTCCAACCTGATCGCCGGCCTCATCCTGGCCGCGCGTTCGAATGGTTCGGACCTCCGCTCGGTGGTCGCCTGGCTCAACAACCTGAATCTGAGCCACTTTGCGGGCCTGGCGGCGCAGCAGCGCGACCCCGTGGCCAAAGAGCTGTTGACCGCGTTCGTGAACACACCGTCGCGCGAGGCCGGATCCATCGCCTCGACCGCTCGGTCGTGCCTGTCACTGTGGCTCGACAACCGAATCGCGAACGCGACCGCCGCTGCATCCGAGGGGGGCACGAGCCTCGACCTCGACGACCTCCTGGCGAGCGGCGGAACCCTTTATCTCGTCGCGCCCGCTGAAGAAGCCGAACGCTGCCGGCCGCTCTTCACCGCCCTGCTGCAGTCATTGCTGGCAGCGGCCACGCAACGCGCTCGACGCCAGGGCGGGCAGCTCTCACCACGCCTGCTCCTGGCTTTGGACGAGGTCGCCAATTTCTCTCGCATACCGCGGCTGGGCGGGTACACGTCGACCGGCCCCGGCCAGGGCATCCAGGTGCTGCTCTGCTTCCACGATCTCGCCCAACTCGAAGGCGCATACGGCGCGGAGCAGGCCCGCACGATCTGGAACAACTGTCGCGCCCGGTTGCTCCTGCCGAGCCAGGGCGACCTGCGGACCCTGGAGCACTTCTCACGCGTGATTGGCGACGAGACCCGGAGTTACGACCTGTCGAGCTGGAGCGCAGACGGCCGGCGCAGTCGTTCCGAGCAGCGCGTAGGCCGTCCATTGGCGTCGGTCGACAGCCTCCGCCGTATGAAGCAGCCGGTGCTGCTGTTTGCCGGCTCGCCGCCGGCGAAGCTGCAAGCCCGTCGCTGGGACCAGGTCGGCACCTGGCGCAGACTTGTCAATGGCGAGTCCCTCTCGTCGCGGTGGCCGCGCACCCAGTGGTGGCATTCAGCCCTGATCCGGGCCGCAGCCGCGCTTGGCCATCGCCGGGTCGACACGGCATGACCGGGCTGATAACGATCGCCTGACCCACAAGCGAGCGGAGTGGGTGGGATTCGTGGGTCGCATTGAACAGCGCCCGTAATCTGCGACTCCCGAGCTCACCCGACTCCGCTCGCACCAGCCGGGCGCCGGCGTAAACGGTTCTCCTCGGCGCGAACCGTGAATTCAGGCCCGGATTTCTACGATCTCGACCACGCCCTCGAGTCCGCTGAAGTCGCCTACGTTGCGCGTGTACAGGGGCAAACCGACGGCAAGAGCCGTGGCCGCGATTAGCAAATCGATGGCGCGCTTGCCTCGTGCCTTCCGTCCTGCGCCGCTGATCGCGGCGAAGACGCGGCCGTAAGCCCGAGCCGCACCAGCATCGAAAGGAAGGGCTTCCAAAGTCGCCTCGACACGTTGCAGGCGATCCTGCCGCGCAGCCCGTTCATTGGGATCTCGGGTGGCGTGGACGCCCGCCGCCAATTCGGCGAGCGTGATTGCCGCGATGCTCGCCTCCTCTGGCAGAGCAGATTCCGGGGGAGGATCAATCAAGACCGACGTGTCGACGATCCCCCGCGCATGTCGCCGCTCAGGCACGCGGTCGGGGATCCTGATCGATCAGTTCGTCAACATCGTTGCGGAACTTGGTCGGATCGATTCGCGGGGCACCGGTGAGGGCGGCCAGGAGCACTCGGGCTGGCACAGCCTCGCGACGCCGGACGGGCATGAGCTCGCCGACGGGCACGCCATTGCGCGTGACGATGTAGGACTCGCCTCGGTCCAGACCGCGCATGATCTCGCCGCTGTCATTACGAAGCGTCCGCTGGGTGATCACTTTCGCCATGAATGCAAGTGTAGCGCCTGTGCTACGCCACCATCGTGGCCAACCCCGACGACAGTCGAGGCTCTTCTGTGCGCGCTCACTTACGGTTCGATGCGGGCGGGCTGGCAAGGCCGGCGTGGCTGAACCGGTCGCCTACTCTGCGAAGCTACGGCCCATCAAACCTCCCGGCACTAGAGACCTGGCCGAAAGGTCCGGCGGGAGCTGCGGCGCATTGGCGGCCGGAGCCAAGGAAGGGGTGGCGCGACGAGGAGCGCATCGATAGATGCGTGACGAGGGAGCGCCGGGCCCCCTGACGCGGGCTTCAGCGGCGCAGCCGCCCGGCCGACCAGGCGACGCAGATCCGTCGGCACCTTTTGGGCCAGGCCTCTAGAACCTGGCTGATGGGCTGGCACGCGGCCAGCCCATCGATCAGGCGCGGCGCCGGATCATGCAGACGGCGGCACCGAGGCTCCACGCGAGCGCAGGCAGGTTCAGCAGCAGAGGCGCCAGGCCCAACTG
>DATGER010000032.1:0-26783 GCA_035309865.1 Chloroflexota bacterium | reverse complement strand
GGACCGATCTCGTAGCATGCGGCAAAGGCCTTCTCGGGAAGATGGGTGTGTAGCAACGCCACCTTACCCGGAAGGCCTTTTGCTCCGGTAGTCCCCAATTCGAGCGCCAGCCGCCCGAGTTTCGCAGTGAAAACTAGCTAGTTCGTGTCCCCTCGGCGGAGCGAGCGCGGCGATGCGGCCCGTCGGACCTGGGCCGCCCTGAGGCCTGACGGCCGCGGGAAGCTTCTGGCTCGCTCGGGTGTTGTACGCACCGGGACGCATCGTCCCACAGGAGAGTTTTCGGATGTTTGACGTCGCCATCGTGGGCGGAGGCCCGGCTGGATCGAGCGCCGCCACCTTTACAGCTCGGGCGGGCTTGCAGACCGTCCTGATCGACGCGGATGCGGGGATGACCCGCCGCGCCATGGTCAACAATCACCTCGGGTTTCCCGAAGGTGTCACCGGCCCGGACCTGGTCGACAACGGCAAATTGCAGGCCGCCCGTGCCGGCGCCAAGGTGGTCGCTGGCAAGGTCGTCGACCTGCAGCCGGCCGGGGACGCGGCGTTCTCCATCCGCACCGAGGACGGCGAGTCGTTTGAAGCCAAGCAGGTCATCCTGACCCTGGGCGCCAATCCCGAGCTCGCCCGGCAGGCCGGCATCACCACGAAGCCCGGGACCGAGCCACGGATCAAGGAGATCGTCGACGTCGACGCCGACGGTCGAACGAGTCTGCCCGGCGTCTGGGCAGCCGGCACCGCCGCTGGGGTCAGCGTGCACACCATCATCACCGCCGGCGACGGCGCGCGCGTGGCTATCAATCTGATCAGCGGCACCAAAGGCGAACGCCACGTCGACCACGACATGCTGCCCCGGCCCGCCGAGGTGACCACAGCCTAGGCGCCGGCACTCACCTGCGCGAAAGAACCAAACTGGCCGGCCCGGTGCGATCCGGACCTCGGTGGCAGACCCTGAGCTGGTCGCGCTCGCTCGCCCACCGTCCGAAGGTCCGTCAGAGGACCTGGCCAGCGGGTCGGGCCGCCGAGCTTTGACCAACTGGCATGCTGTCGTTGCGGCGCGAACCTGAAGGCGCCGCCAGAAAGTAAGGACGCGCTCTCCAACATGCGATGTGTCGAACGTTACCGCCGCTGGTTCGCGCTCGGGCTGGTCTGCTTGACCACGCTCATGATCGTCCTCGACGGCACGATCGTGAACGTGGCCCTGCCGGTCATCCAGGAAGACCTCGGGTTTTCCGAGGCCAACCTGGCCTGGGTCGTCAACGCCTATTTGCTGACGTTCGGCGGCTGCATGTTGTTGTCCGGCCGACTGGCGGACCTGCTCGGCCGGCGCCGCGTTTTGATGACGGGCATCGCCCTGTTCACCCTCGCGTCGCTGGTGTGCGGTCTAGCGAACTCACAGGCCGTGATCGTGGTGGCGCGCGGCGTGCAGGGTATCGGCGGCTCGATCGTGAGCTCCGTCTCGCTGTCGATTGTGCTGGTGCTGTTTCCGCGGCCCGCCGAGCGGGCCAGGGCCATGAGCGTCTGGGGGTTCGTCGGCTCGGGTGGCGCGAGCATCGGCGTGATCGCCGGCGGCTTGCTCACGCACGCCTTCAACTGGCACTGGATCTTCCTGGTGAACGTGCCGATCGGGGCGCTGGCGCTGCTCCTGGCTCGGCCCCTACTGCCCACGGCGGCCGGCACCGGTCTGGGCAAGGGCCTCGACCTCGGCGGGACCGTCGCCGTGATCGCGGCGCCCGTACTGGCGGTGTACGGCATCGTCAACGCCGGACAGGCCGGCTGGAGTTCCATGGTTACGCTTGGCTGCCTGGCCGCGGCACTGGTCACGGCCGGGCTGTTTGTGCTGATCGAACGCACCGTCAACACGCCGCTGGTACCGCTGGGCATCTTTCGTTCGCGGACGATCGTCGTCACCAACGTGGTGACCGCCCTCAGCGGCGCCGCCTTCTTCGGGTGGTTCTTCTTCTCAGCGCTCTACGCGCAGCACGTCCTGGGCTACGACGCGCTGCAGACCGGCCTCACGTTTTTGCCAGCCACACTCACCATGGGTGCGCTGTCGCTCGGCCTGGCGGCGTGGATCGTCGCGCGCCTCGGACCAAAGACACCGCTGGTCGTGGGCATGGCGCTGCTGTCCGTCGGACTGGTCCTGTTTGCCCGGGCGCCGGTCAACGGCGCGTTCTTGCCTGACATCCTGGTGCCGATGTTCCTGCTCGGATTGGGCGCCGGGGTCTCGTTCATGCCGCTGTTTTTGATCGCCACCGCGGACGTCAGTCTGTCCCAGAGCGGCCTGGTCTCGGGTTTGATCAACACGTCGCAGATGATCGGCGGCGCCCTCGGGTTGGCGCTCCTGGCGGGCCTGGCTGCGGCCCGCACCGCGGCCGTACTGAACGCCAATGTGCCGCCGCTCGAGGCGCTCAACGACGGTTACCACGCCGCCCTCCTCCTCGGCGCCGGCCTGGCGGCAATAACCGCCGTCCTCGCCGCAACCCAGCTGCGGCCCCAGGCCGAGCGGCCCCAGCCGCCCGCGTGGGCAGAGCTGCCCGCCGATGAGGTCGAAGGCGGCGAGCTGGTCGGCGCCGGGCGCTGAGCGTTTCCACCACGCCGCGCGGGTCTGCCGCGTGATGTGGCAGGATGATGCCGATGGCCCGTTGCCTGCTTGCGACACTGTTCATACCGCCTGACGATCCGCTTCTCGAGCCGCTCCGGGCCGACGGCCACGAGGTCGCCGCCGTCGACAGCATTTCGGTCCGCACCGAGGCGGCCTTGATCGACGCGCTACAGGGCATGGCGGCCAGCCTCGCCAGCATCGAACCGTACTCGGCGGCCGTGCTGGCCGAAACCCCGGACCTGCGGGTGATCTCGCGCATCGGCGTCGGCTACGACGCCATCGACGTCGCCGAGGCCACCCGCCGCGGCATTGTCGTGTGCACAACGCCCGGCGCAAACCATCATTCCGTGGCCGACCTCGCGGTGGGGCTGATCCTGATGTGTCTGCGTCAGATCGTGCCGGCGGCCGAGATCGTTCGGGCGGGCAACTGGGCGCCGCAGCGAGTCGGGGTCGAGCTGCGCGCCACCACGGTCGGGATCGTGGGCACCGGTTTGATCGGCCGCGAGGTGGTCAAGCGTCTCTCCGGGTTCGAGCCGCGCGTGCTGGCCTACGACATCGTGGAGTCGCCCGAGATGGTGCAACGCTATGGCGTCGAATATGTCAGCTTCGAGGAGTTGCTCCGGCACGCCGATGTGCTCACGCTGCACGCGCCGCTGCTGCCCGAAACACGCGGACTGATCGACGCCGACGCCCTGGCGAGGATGAAACCGTCGGCGTACGTCGTCAATACCGCGCGCGGCCCGCTCGTCGACGAAGTGGCGATCGCCCGGGCCCTCCACGCCGGCCAGATCGCCGGCGCCGCGCTGGACGTCTTCGACCGCGAGCCCCTGCCGGCCGCGAGCCCGTTGCGCCAGGCCCCGAATCTCATCCTCACGCCGCACATCGCCGGGGTGACCCAGCAGTCGCGGACAGCGATGGTGGCCATGGCGGTCCAGAATGTCGCGCGCGTGCTGCGCGGCGAAGCGCCGCTGTCCTGCGTCAACCCGGAAGTGCTCGCTCGCGCGGCCCGGTAGCACGTCGCATCGCGCCGCGGGAATTTGACAGGGCCGCCCGCGCATGGCGTATTCTTGAGTAGTCTACTTAACTAGTAGATCATCTCAATCAGTAGACTACCTCGACTTTACCCGGGAACGTACTGAACTACTCATGGCGCGCACCCTGGCTGCCGACCGCGGCGTCCCCTATTTCGCTGCCTTCCTCGATCTGCTCAACCGGCGCGTCCTGGTCGTCGGTGGCGGGAACGTCGCGACCACCAAGGTCCGCGCGCTGCTGCCCTGCCGACCCGCCCCGCTGGTCGTCGTCGCACCCCGTGCCTCCACGTTCATCCGCCGCGCGGCCGAGTTGGGCGACCTGGAGTGGCGCCCGCGAGACTACTCGGCGGCCGACCTGGCGGGCGCGGCATTCGCCTTTGCCGCCACCGATGACCGCGACCTCAACGCCCGCGTGGCCGCCGATGCCCGCCGGCTGAACGTGCCGGTCCTGGCCGTCGACGACGTGCCGAACTGCGACTTCATCGCCCCCGCCCTGGTGCGTCGGGGGGATGTGACCGTCGCCATTTCCACCGGCGGCCGCAGCCCGGCCATGGCCCGCCGGACCCGCGAACGGCTGGAACGCGCCCTGCCAGCGTTCTGGGGCGATCTGCTCGAGGTCGCCGCGGCCGCCCGCGACCGCCTCGGACCCGCCCGTTCGCTGATCGACCCCGATCGCTGGCAGATCGCCCTCGACGGCGAGGTCGAGCGTCTGGCTGAAGCCGGCGACCTCGCCGCGGCGACCGACGCGTTGCTCGCGAACCTGGAGCGCTCGTTGTTCGAGCGCCGCGACAGTCAGCCGGGCGTGGTCTCGCTGGTGGGCGCCGGACCCGGCGATCCGGACCTGCTCACGCTGCGCGCGGTGCAGCGCCTGCAGGCCGCCGATGTGGTCGTGTTCGACCGCCTGGTCAGCGCGGAGGTGCTGGCGTACGCGCGGCCGGATGCGGAGCGGCTGGACGTCGGCAAAGTGCCCGGCGGACGGGGCTGGTCCCAGGCCGAGATCAACGCCGTGCTGACCCAACTGGCCCGCGAGGGACGCCGCGTCGTGCGCCTCAAGGGCGGCGACCCATTCGTCTTCGGACGCGGTGGCGAAGAGGCCCTCGCCCTGGCTCGTGCCGGCGTGCCATTTGAGATCGTGCCCGGGATCTCGGCGGCGCTGGCTGCCCCAGCCGCGGCTGGCATTCCGGTCACCCATCGCGGGCTGAGCGGCTCGGTGACCATCGTCAACGGCCACGACCCCGATCAGCACGCCTGGTCGGCACTCGCCCAGGGCGGCGGCACGCTGGTGTGCTTGATGGCCGTCGAGCACCTCGAGGAGATCGTCGCGGCTCTGCTGGCCAACGGGCGCCTCGCGGACGAGCCGTCCGCCATCGTGCAGTGGGCAACCACGCCGCGGCAGCGCGTCGTCGCGGCGCCGCTGGCCGAGATCGCCGCCTCAGCCCGCGCCGCGGGTATGGAACCACCGGCCGTCCTCGTGGTCGGCCCGACCGCGGCGTTGAGCGCCATTCTGCGGCCATCGCGTTCGCCGGCTCACGGCGCCCGTACCGAGGCACTCACCCCCGGTTCCGTGGATCCGTCTGGACTACAGAGGGACGAAGCCTACGCCGCGGCGACCGGGAGCGAGCCCTGTACCTTCGGTACGGGTAGACGCAGCGAGGTGGGCACCGCACGCGCTCACGACGACCAGCTGGCGGCACGCCATGCCTGACCTCCAGGGCAAGGTCGTGGCGTTCCTGGAGGGTCGCCGGACCACTGAGCTGGCCGCCCTGATCCAGCGCCACAACGGCGTCCCGCTTGCCGCGCCGTGTCTGCGCGAGGTGCATCGGCCCGACGCGCCCGAGCTCCAGGACGGCGTGGCGCGCGTGTGCGACGCGGACCTCGACCTGGCGATCTTCCTCACCGGCGTTGGCGCCGCGACCGTCTTCGACGCGGCGCACCTGATGGGCCGCGAGCCCGACTTGCGGCGCCGACTGTCGAGCGCGATCGTCGCCGTGCGCGGGCCCAAGCCCGCGGCCGTCCTGAGGAAGCTCGCAATCCGCATCGACATCACCGCACCTTCGCCGAATACCAGCGCCGAAGTCCTGGCCGCCCTCGACGGAACCGACCTGGACAACAGGATTGTCGCCGTGCAGCTCTACGGCGAGCCCAGTCCCGAGCTGAGTCAGGCCCTGCGCGCGCGTGGCGCCGAGGTGCTCGAGCTCGCCCCGTACGTCTGGGATCGACCGGTCGATCCCGAGCCGATCCTGCGGCTGCTCGCCTCCCTCGACCAACAGGAGGTTGACGCGTTGCTCGTGACCAGCCAGGCCCAGGTGGAAAACCTGTTCGGCGTGGCGCGCGACCACGGCCGCACGCCCGCCCTCGAGCACGTCGCCGTCGGCGTTCAGGGCCCGGTCGCCGAGGCCGCCCTCGAACGGCACGGCCTGCACGCCGCGTTCCGTCCCGTCCACGGCCACATGGGCGCCCTCGTCCTGGCCGCCGCCGAACATCTCTGGAGCGCATCATGACCGAAACACCCGCCCGGCCCGTCGTCAATCCGGCCGCGCGTGCCGCCGCCGTCGCGGCCGCCGCCGCTGCCCGCGCCGCGCCGGACTGGGACCTGGTCCTGAAGCGGAACAACGTCGAGCGCCTGAAGCGCGAGAAGTTTCCGCTCGAGATCGTCAACGAACTGGACGAACTGGGCCAACGCAACTACCTCGACATTTCGGAAGAGGACATGGTCCGCTTCCAGTGGTACGGGCTCTATCAGGACAAGCCGAAAGTCGGCTACTTCATGCTGCGCATCAAGGCCCCCGCCGGGATCATGACCGCCGCCCAGTACCGCGCCATCGGCGAGTTGTCGACGCGGTTCGGACGTGACTATACCGAGCTGTCGACGCGTCAGAATGTCCAGCTGCACTGGCTGCAAATCAAGCAGTTCCCCGAGGTGTTCGCCGCCCTCGACGCCGTCGGCCTGACGTCACTCGGCGGCTGCGGCGACAGCGTCCGCAATATCACGGGCTGCCCACTCACCGGACTCGACGCGGCCGAGCTCTTCGACTGCCGCCCGCAGCTCGATCAGGTCGTGCAGTATTTCCAGACCGAACGCGACTACTTTGATTTGCCCCGCAAGCACAAGATCACGATTTCGGCGTGCGCGGCGCAGTGCAATGCCCCGGAGATCAACTGCATCGTCTTCATCGGTACCCGTCAGGATGGTCGCAACGGTTTTTCGCTGCGCGTCGGCGGTGGGTTGTCGTCGACTCCGCGCCTCGCGCGCGATTTAGACGTTTTTGTCCCGCAGGACGAGGTGCTCACGGTCGCGAAAGCGATTCTGGATGTCTGGCGGACTGACCTCCGCTACCGTCTCTCGCGGGCCAAGGCACGGCTCAAGTTTCTGGTCGACGACTACGGGCCAGAGGGTGTCAGAGGAGCCGTCGAAAAGCGGCTCGGCCGAGCCCTCGAGCCGTTGCACGCGGTCCCCAGGCCGATCGGCGCGGCGGATCACCTGGGTCCGCACCGCCAGAAGCAGACTGGTCTGTATTACATCGGATTCCCCGTCTTCCTCGGACACGTCACCGGTGCGCAGACCATCCAGATTGCCGATCTGGCCGCGGAGTTCGGGGGTGACATCCGGCTCGCGCGCCAGCAGAACTTCATTCTTTCGGGCGTTCCCGAAGCGCGCGTGGACGAGGTCATCACCCGCGTGGCCGAGATCGGCTTTCCGCTCGACG
Organism: Chloroflexota bacterium; assembly: GCA_035309865.1. Lineage (GTDB taxonomy): Bacteria > Chloroflexota > UBA6077 > UBA6077 > CF-72 > CF-72. The sequence continues at coordinate 19,443 of DATGER010000032.1, read as the reverse complement.
CCAACGGCATTCGCGGCGCGAGCGTTGGGTGCACCGGCCAGCCGCTGTGCAACTTCGCGGTTGCCGTGACGAAGTCGAAGCTGAAGGAGATCGTCCTCCGGTTGGAGGACCGCTTCGGCCGCGACGTGGAGGGACTCAAGATCGGGGTGGACGGATGTCCGCACGCGTGTGCCCACCACTGGGTGACCGATATTGGACTTCAGGGCACCACCGCGCGCGGCGAGGAGGCCGGCGGCGACAAGCTGGAGGCATACGAGATCTATTTGCGGGGTGGACTCGGCGAGCACGCCGAGATCGGGCGCCCCGTGCTGCGGCGCGTGCCGACGGCGGAAGCGCCCGCGTACGTCGAACGACTGGTCGCCGCCTACCTGGCGGAGCGCCAGGCGGGCGAGACGTTCCAGGCCTTCGCCACGCGGAAGAGCGATGAAGAGTTGATCAGTATCGGGACCGGCCTGTCGGTAGCCGCCGGCCCAGCCTGAGACCAAACGAGGAGTTCGGAGCACATGGTTGTCGCACTCGACGAGCGCGTGGTACTGGATGATTGGGAAGCCGGCGAGCTGTCGGTCGAGTACGACGATCACGAGCCCCAGGAAGTGATCGAGTGGGCTCTGGACCGGTTCGCCAGAGAGCGCGTGGCCATTTGCACCAGCTTCCAGGCCGACGGCATGGCGATCCTGGACATGGCCTGGCGGATTCGTCCGGATGTGCGGGTCTTTACGGTGGACACCGGCCGCCTGCCGCAAGAAACGTATGACCTGATTGACCGGGTGCGGCAGCACTACGGGATCCACGTGGAAACGTACTTCCCCGACACGCGCGAGCTCGAGGGACTGGTCCGCCGCCACGGCGTGAACATGTTTTACGAGTCGGTGCCGCTGCGGCTGACCTGCTGCGACGTCCGGAAGGTGCGGCCGTTGGTCAAGGTGCTGCATGGACTCGACGCGTGGGTCACCGGTCTGCGGCGCGACCAGTGGGCGACGCGCTCGAACATCCGCAAGATCGAGCTGGACCACGATCATGGCGGCCTGGTCAAAGTCAATCCGCTCGCCGACTGGACCGACGAGGAAGTGTGGGACTACATCCGCGACAACGATGTGCCGTCGCACCCGTTGTACGACCAGGGGTATCAGAGCATCGGCTGCGCGCCGTGCACCCGACCGGTGGAACCCGGCGCGAACTCGCGCTCCGGGCGCTGGTGGTGGGAGAAGGACGGCCCCAAGGAGTGCGGCATGCACTGCGCGGTGGAGACCGGTGGTTTCGAGCACGAACTCGAGGTGCTCGTGGGACATGGCCGGCCGTAGCGGGGCGGCCGACAAGTCGGCAGCAAAACTACTTGGCGCCCCTCCAGGCCAAACGATGAACGGAGTTCGGCCGAAAGGTGAGACTCCGGGTGTTAGCTGCGGCCGAACTCCTAGCGCGAGTCCCGCGGCTGCTGGACCTGCCGCCGCTCCGGCGGCAGAGCTTGGCCTGGCGCCGGCCGAAGCGGAGGTCGTGTTTGCCGACGCGGCGACCTTCGCCCGCGCCATGCGCGACGCCAACGCGCAGGCGCGCTATGTGCGGCTCGCCGCTGCCGCCGCCGCTGGAGCCGTGCCGGCCGACCTGGTGCCGGCCCTGGAGACGATGCTCGAGCTGTTGTTCGAAAAAGGCCGGCCGTCCAATCGGGCGGTCCTGCAGACGGTGTTCAGCAAGACGCCGCGCGGCCGCCAGCAGAGTGCCGCCGCGCGCGAAGTCAACGCGGCGCTGCGGGCGCTGCGCGGCCAGACCCTGGAGGACCTGCGCCTGACGGCCGGCCCGAACCAGCATACGCTGGTTATCGAAACTGACCGGTGCCGCCTCACCCTCGAGCTGGATAGCACCGGCGCACGCGTGGGGAGTCTCGAAACCGGCTAAGGCAACCGCGGTTGGGACTGGTGGTTCCGCAGCTCGGGGATGCGCCAGGCGACGAGGCCGACGACGCCGAGGCACGCGACGCCGCCGCTCACGACGGCGAACATGGCGCTGGTGAGTGAGGCGACGACGCCGGACTCCAGGCCACCGATCTGGTTCGACGCGTTGATGAACACGAAATTGACGGCGGTGACCCGTCCCCGCAACTCGTCCGGGATCGTCAGCTGGATCGTGTTCAAGCGCATCACCACGCTGACCTGGTCCGCGGCGCCGACCGCCGCGTACGTCAAGATCGACAGTGGCAGCCAGCGCGAGAGGCCGAAGGCGATCGTGGCCAGTCCAAAGGCCGCGACGGAGGCCAGCAGGGCGCGGCCGAGGTGGGTGGGCGTCGGCAGCGCGACCATCAGCGCGGCGGCCAGGAGTGCCCCGGCGTCAAGCGAGGCGGTGAGCAGGCCGTAGCCCGCGGCGTCGGCGTGCAGAATGTCGACCGCATAGATCGGCAGCAGCGCCTTGGCGCCGCCGAACAGGACCGCGAACATGTCCAGGGTCATCGCGCCGACCACTACGGGTCGGTGTCTCAAGTACGCCAGGCCCTCGCGGACAGCCTCCAGGCGCATGCCGCTCCGACCGACCTTGCTGGTCGTGGCGATGCGCACCGGCAACAGCACGAGCAGCGACACCAGCACCAGGCAGCAATGCGCGGCATAGCTCAGCCCGATGCCCTGCCAGGCGATCAGGGCGCCCGCGACGGCTGGTCCGCTGAGTGCCGACAGCGACTGGAGCGTCGAGTTCAACGTCATCGCCCGCGCGAACAGATTGCGTGGCACCAGGGACGGCAACAGCGACTGCCGCGACGGCCCTTCGAACGCCGACGTCACGCCAGCAATGAACACCAGGCCATAGACCAGCAGCAGCGTTGCCTGACCGGTCGCGATGGCGGCGAGCATTACCAGCGACGTCACCACTGGGACCGCTTGAGCTATGAGCAAGATGCGGCGGCGGTCGTAGGTATCGACCACCACGCCGCTGACGAGGCTCAGCGAGAGCGCGGGTACGAAGCGCACCAGGCCGACGAGGCCCAGGTCGAGCGCAGATCCCGACAGCGCGTACACCTGCCAGGCAATGATGGCCTGCAGCATCGACTGGCCGATCCCGGCCGTAACGCGGCTGATCGAGTACAGGCGGAAGACACGCACCCGCAGCACCGCCGCCAGGTCGCCCTCAACAAAGCGCCACACCTAGCGCATAGCTGCCCGCGGGAGCCGCATCCGGAGCATGATTCTACGGATCTGCTCGAGGCCCGTCGTACAATGCCCAGGGTGCTCTCAGACCCGAACCGGCGGGAGGTGCGCGAGGAAGGCAACCTGCTGATCGAAGCCGTCTCGCTGCTGGTGCAACGCCAGCGCGAGACCGAGACCTGGATTGCCGAACAGATCTGGCAGGCTGAGGAACGGTCCGCGGCTTCAGAGCGTCTGTATGCCGAGTTCGAGGCCCGCCTCGCGGGTATCGAGGAGCGTCTGGCGGAACTCATGGACGACGTGGAGCTGCCGCGTGAGGACGCCGGCGTCGACGACCGGCTGGAGCGCTTGCGTGAGCAAGTGGAGGGACTGAAGTCCGGACCGGATGCGCGGGCGCCGCGGACCAATCCCCCACTGGCTGCGACGCCCGCGAGCGGAGCGAGCGCGGCCGGTGCAGCGAGTGTCCGGGCCACGGCGCGCGAGACGCCCGGTCGTGACCCTGAGGCGTTCGCAAGCGCCGGCGCGGGTCGTCCGGTGAATGCGCGTGAAACCCGATTCGGCCCCGAACCGCGCGCACCCGGCGCGAGATTCGGGGCCGCGTCGCGCGGGCGAACATCGGTGACGCGCGGGCCGGGGGTCAGCTTCTGGGACCTGCTCGGCCCGGGCCCGGCGGAGCGGTTCGGCCTGGTCCTGATTGGGGCCGGGGCCGTCGCGGTGCTGTACGCGGTGTTGACCCAACTACGCTTTTGAGCGGGATGACCGACACCGCACCGAAATCGGATCTGCACCGTTATCTGCGGGACGCGCGCCAGGCAATCCTGTGGAAGCTCGAGGGGCTCTCGGAGTACGACGTGCGTCGCCCGATGACCCCGACGGGAACCAACCTGCTCGGGCTGGTCAAGCACTTGAGCGCCGTCGAGCTGGGGTACTTCGGCGACGCCTTCGGTCGACCCTTCGACGAACCGGTTGCCTGGATCAGCGTGGACGCGGAACCCAACGCGGATATGTGGGCCACCGCCGACGAATCTCGTGAGTACATCGTCGAGCTGTACAGACGGGTGTGGACGCACGCGGATGCCACGATTGAGACGCTCGAGCTCGATGCGGTTGGCCGGGTCCCGTGGTGGCCAGCCGAGCGCAACCAGGTGACGCTGCATCGGCTCCTGGTACACGTGATCGCCGAGACGCACCGGCACGCCGGGCACGCCGACATCGTGCGGGAACTGATCGACGGTCGCGTCGGGTGGCAACCTGGCAACGGCAATATGGCGCCCGGCGACCAGGCCTGGTGGCAGACCTATCGGAGTCGGCTGGAGCGCGCGGCGCGCGAGAGCTCAGGGAGCAATGCCCCGCTTGCTCCTGGCTAACCTTAGCTGCGGACGGCCTACCTGAGCTGGTCGCGGCGGCGCAGCACCCAGCCCGCGCCGATGAGGGTGACGCCCAGGACCGCGATGAGCAGCGCCGGGCCGGTACCGATGCTCCCGCCGCTGCTGGTCTGCGTGGCGGCCGCCGCGACGGGCGGGGCCGAGGTCGGAAACGCTACGATCGCGACGGGGCTGGCGGCCACGACCGCGGGCGCAGCGGGGCTGGCGATGGGGTTGGGAACCACTGGCGGCGCGGGCGCCGGACTGATTGCCGGCTTGACCGCCGCGGGTTGACCTGGCGCGGGTTGCACAGGTGCCGGCTGGACCTGGACGGCCGCGGGATTGGCCACCGGCGTGGGGACCACCGGCTTCACCGGGGCAACTGCGCCGGGCGGTGGGGTGGGGGTGATGACCCCACACGCGATGCGCGCCCCTGAGTTTCCGTCCGGCTCGGTCAGCTGATCGTCCGCCCCCGAGTAGATCACCAGCGCCGTCCGATTCGGGCCGAGAAACGACGCGGGCCCTGGCCCAAGCGTCGCGCCGGGCGCGGACGTGTTGTACGTCGTCAGGCCGTTGGTGAAGTTCACGTTGGGCAGGTCGCCGACACGCGGGCCATTCGGGTTCTGGCGGCCATGCTGCTTGTGCGTGGGGTTGAAGTCGGCACCCGCGCTCAAGAAGTCCGGCGGATCGCACCGGCCGACCTCCTCGATGTGGACCGCGTGGGTGCCCGTCAGGCCCGGCGGGTTCGGGAAGTTGAGGGTGATCAGCACCTCGCCGCGGCCCTCGCGGAACTCGCTGGTGGCGACCAGGCGACCCGAGACGTCGCGCACGTCGGCCGTCGCTCCGACCGGTGGCACCTGCGCCAGAGCTCGCGTGGTGGCCAGGACCGGCGTGGCCAGCACACCGATGACCACGAGGACGCGTACCGTGTGTGCTCTCGTCGCCGCCCGCCCGCCTGTCATCAAAGCTCAGCTTAATGGCAAAGCGTCACGTGGACCGTCACGCGGTGACCGAAAAGCGTCACCCGGGCGTCATGCCGACGTCACATTTTCGCGTCCGCCGGACACTGCACACATGCCGCGATCAGGATAGCAAGCGTCACCGACGCCACAATTGCGTTGACGCGATGCGGGCACCTTCGACCAGGGCGGCAAACTTGGCCCACATGATTTCGGGATGCACCCGGGGTGGCCGAAAGGCAAAGGTGCCAAAGCCGCAGTCCGGCGCGGCGATCACGTTTTCGCGGCCAACCAGGTCCGCCAGCCGCTGCAGGCGCTGCGCGACCAGACGCGGGTGGTCGATGAACGTCGACACCGTGTCGATCACACCCGCGATCAGGAGCTTGCCAACGGGCAAGCGGACCTGTTCCCAGACCTCCCATTCGTGCGCATGGCGGTGGTTGGCGCCTTCGATCGAATACGCGCCGGCCTTGACCGACAGCACCAGGTCCACAATGTCCCGGAGTGGCACGTCGTTCTGATGCGGACCTTCGAAATTGCCCCAGCACATGTGGAAGCGCACGCGCTCCTCCGGTAGCCCCGCTAGCGCGAAGTTCAGCGCCTCCAGCCGCATGCTCAGGTGGCGCCGATACTCCGTCCAGGGCACGTTCCACAGCTGACGGTTGCGCATCATGGGGGTGTCCGGCGAATCGACCTGCAGGATGAAACCGGCGTCGACGATCGCGCGATACTCGTCCCTGAGGACGACCGCGAGGGCGTGCAGATACTCCTCGTCCGAGGTGTAGTAGGTCGTCGGCACGGTGAACAGGACCTGCCCTGGACTCACCGCGGGCATGAAGGCCTCCACCACCCCGAGCCCCGCGACGGCCGCCTTGAGATTGGCGATGTCCGACTCCAGATCCGCGCGGTTCTTCCAGGCGATGGGTCCGACATTCAGCGGCGGCGTCCCCCGCACGGCCGAAAAGGGTGATTGGCTGCGCATCGACGCCGCGTACTCGGGAAACGCTTCCGGTGGTGCCGGGTAGGGCTCGGGATTCACGGCCTCGAACCCGGTCAGTCGATCGCGGATGTAATTCGTGAAGCTGTTCTTGCCCAGCTCTCCGTCGGCCACGACGTCGATCCCGACCTCCGCCTGGTGCCTGACCGCCGCCAGCACGGCCGCTCGGACCCGGTCAGCCAGCTCGTGCTGGTCGTACGGGTGGCCCTGATCGCGCGCGAGCAGCAGGTCGCGCACGTCGTCTGGTCGCGGCAGGCTGCCGATGTGGGTCGTGAGGATGCGCCCGGTGCTGCGGTGCATCCGTGGTTTGTACTCCTTCTGGCGGCCGTACGATGGTGGCCTGATGAAGGTGGTGTTGATTGCGCCGGTGTCGGCGACTGAGCGGGCGCGGATCGCAGCGGTCGATGACCGCCTGGACGTCCAGGATGCCTGGGAGCTCTTCGGGCCGGAGCTTGTCGCCGACTGGCCACTCCACACCGCCGACTGGTATCTGCCGCCGCGCTTCCAGACGCTGGCCGACACCGACGCGTTGCGCGCCCGTCGAGATGACCTGCTCGCCGCCGCCGAGGTCGTGTGCCTCACGTTTCCGCCACCGAATCGAATCGCGGCTCGAGCGCCAAATCTCCGCTTCGTGCATCAGATCCCGGCCGGAGTCTCGAATCTCAGTCGCGGCGACCTCTGGCGTGCGGGCATCCCCGTCACCAGCGGGCGCGGCGCCGGTAGCACGCTCGCGATCGCCGAATGGGCAATCGCAGCCATGCTGGCCCTGCTCAAGGACCTGCCGCGGGCGTTCAGCCAGCGCGCCCGCGCGCAGTTCGATCGTCGATCGTTTCGAGGCCGCCAGATCGCCGGCAAGACACTGGGGGTCATCGGCCTGGGCGGGATCGGCTGCGAAGTGGCGCGGCTCGGGCGAGCGCTCGGCATGCGGGTTGTCGGCACGCGTCGATCCGCGGCGCCAGTCGAGCACGTCGACGAGGTGCTGGGTCCAGCTCAGCTCCACGCGCTGCTCACCCAGAGCGACGTGGTGGTCGTCGCGGCGCAGCTCACGGCCGAAACGCGGCACGTGCTGGACGCCGCCGCGTTCACCATGCTTAAGCCGGGCGCCGTGGTGATCAACGTCGCGCGCGGTGAGTTGATTGATGAGGCAGCCCTGGCCGCGGCGCTGCGCTCGGGTCGCCTCGGCGGGTTTGCCGCCGACGTCTACGTGGGCGAGTTCGACCACGCGCCGCCGGCGGAGCTCCTCGCGTTCGAGAACGTGCTGCTCACGCCCCACACATCGGGCCAGACCGAGCAGCCGCAGACCGGCTCGCTGGACATCTTTCGCGAAAACCTGCGCCGCTGTCTCGCAGGCGAAGCGCTCCTCAACCTGGTTGACTGGGAACGCGGCTACTGATCGAGGCGCTCGTACACTGGCTGGGTTGCCGCGCGAGTACGCCGTTCTCGTCGTCGCCACGCTCGTGTGGGGCTCGGTCCATCCGACCGTCAAGTTCGCGTTGTCCGAACTCACGACGGTCCAGCTTGCGTTCCTGCGGCCGGTGCTTGCCTGCGCGGTGCTGATGACCCTCGTGCTGGCCACCGGACGAGGCCCACGGCTGGGCCGCGAACTGCGCGCCGCGCCAGGCACGCTGGGCGCCCTCGGGGTGCTCGGGTACGCGGGCTCGGGCAGCCTGGCGGCGCTGGCGCTGGGTCTGCTGCCGGCGGGCGTCACGGCGCTCATCTCGAACTCCAGTCCGTTGATGGTGGTGATGGCTGGCCTGCTGGTCTTTCACCAGCGAGTCGGGCGCCCGGAAATCGCCGGCACGCTGGTCGGCTTCGGCGGTGTCGCCCTGCTGGGCGCCGGCGACATACAGGCGACCGGAGATCTCGGGTCGACGCTGCTGGGCGGCGGCCTGGCCCTGGGTTCCGCCACGTGCTGGGCGGGGTATACGGCGGTCGCGCGGCGCCTCGGCGGCGCTGACCCGCTGGTGACGACGGCGCTGACGAGTGGCATGGGCGCCGCGGTGATCGGCGCGGTTGCGCTGCCCACTCAGGACTGGAGCCGACTGGTTCACGCCTCCGCGCCGGTCATCATTTCGACCGCCTGGGCCGGCGCCATCGCGACCGGGTGTACGTACGCCGCCTGGAGTTTTGCCCTGCGACGCCTCCCGGCGATCGCGGTGTCGCCGTTCGGCTATCTGATTCCGGTGTCGGCGTTGTCGATTTCGCACGTCTGGCTGGGCGAGCCGCTCACGCTGCCGACACTGGTCGGCGCGGCGCTCGTGCTGCTTGGCGTCGGCCTCACCCAACTCCGTCAGTTCCGCCTGCTCCTGCGCGCCGAGACGCGGCCGGTGTCGCCAGGTCGCGTGTGCTAGCCTGCCAGCCGACGTGCCGGTGAGCGAGGCGCAATTCAACGAATTTCAGGATTTTGTCCAGGCGGCGGTGACGCGTCGCCGCGTGCCGGGCGTGGCCATCGGGCTGTTCCAGGACGGCATCGAGCACACCGCCGCGTTCGGCGTCACCAATGTAGATCACCCGTTGCCGGTCGACGCGGACACGCTGTTTCAGGTCGGGTCGATCACCAAGACTTTCACGGCGACCGCGGCGATGCGGCTCGTGGACGAGGGCCGGCTGGACCTCGATCGGCCGGTGCGGGCGTACCTCTCCGACCTCCGGCTCGCGGATCCAGACGCCGCCGCCGCGGTCACGCCGCGGCATCTGCTGACCCACACGGCCGGCTGGGTCGGCGACTACTTCTCGGACACCGGCCGCGGCGACGACGCGCTGGCGCGGTACGTCGGCGAGATGGCGGATCTGGAGCAACTCACCCCACCCGGCGCCGTGTATTCGTACTGCAACTCCGGCTTCTCCTTGCTCGGCCGAGTGATCGAGGTGCTGACCGGGGAGACGTTCGAGGCCGCGCTCAAGCAGCTCGTCCTGACTCCGCTCGGACTGGGGCGTTCGTTTCTGTTCCCGGAAGAGGTGATGACCCAACGCTATGCCGCGGGCCACGCCGGCGCACAAGACGGGGAGGTGCGGGTGCTGCAGCCGTGGCATCTGACGCGCGCGGTCACCCCGGCGGGTGGATTGGTTGCCAGTGTGAAGGACCAGCTCCGGTACGCGCGTTTCCATCTGGGCGATGGGACCGGCGTCGACGGCGAACCGGTCCTGTCCGCGGCGACGCTGCGGGCGATGCGCCAGCCGCTGTTGCCGTCTACCGGACTACCGCGGCGGGCAGTTGGATTGGCCTGGAACATCGGGCCGCACGGCGATGTCGCGCATGGCGGCGGCACCCATGGCCAGAGCACCTTGCTGCTGTTCTGTCCGGACCAGGGCCTCGCACTCAGCGTCCTGACCAATGCCGGCACCGGCAGCGACGTCGCGCTAGAGGCGGCCAATTGGGTGCTGGAGCGACTGGTCGGAGTCAGACAGCCGCGAACACCGGCGGTGCCGGTGCCCGGCGATGTGCTGGACCGGTGCGTTGGACTGTACCGGCGGTCCGTCGGAGACGTGGAGATTGGCCGGCTTGGCGACGCGCTCGTGGCGCGGGCGATTGATCGCGGTGGGTTCCCGACACGGGCAACGCCGCCGCCAGCGGATGTGGTACCCCCGCTCATCCGCATGGGGTTCTACGCCGAGGACCGCCTGGTCGGCCTCGACCCACCGTTTCTCGAGACCCGCGCCGAGCTGATCCGGGGACCCGATGGCGGCGTGGCATGGCTCCGCTTCGGCGGCCGAATCCATCGCCGGATCCAGTGACGCTCGGCTGGTCCTGCTGGTGAGACGGGCGACCAGGACGTTGAGGTTGTCCGAGGTACTTCGCGGTTCGTGCGCCAACACTGGGCCAGCGTAGCTTCGCGAGCCGGCCAGCGCGGCCCGCGAGGGACCGGTACGCTGCCTCGTACACGCCATTTTTGCGAGATGGGAGCACTTGAACGGCCATGTCTGTTGGCACGGAACATTCACTGGCGACGGGCCGCATTGTGGCGTTCGCGGCGACCACGAACGCGGACGCGGCCAGGGCGTTCTACGGCGAGGTGCTGGGCCTGCGTCTCGTGAGCGATGACGGCTTCGCAGTTGTCTTCGATGCCAATGGGACGATGGTGCGCGTCCAAAAGGTCGACGCTGTGACGCTGGTGCCGTACACCAGCCTGGGCTGGCAGGTGGACGACATCGCCGCGGTCGGGCGTCGTCTCGTGGAGCGGGGGGTACGGTTCGAGCGGTACGCCGGCCTGGAGCAAGACGAGCTCGGCGTCTGGACCGCACCGCGTGGCGCCCGCGTGGCCTGGTTCAAGGATCCCGAGGGCAACATCCTGTCAATCACCCAGTTCTGATGGACCCGTTCTCGGCGACGACACCGGGCCAGCGTGCGCGGGTCGGCAGGAAGACCAGGAAGTTGTCCCACGAGGTCGCGGCGTTCTGATCGGCCAGATGGGGTGACCGGAATAGCGCGATGTACACCGCGGTTTCCGCCAGGTCGTACCAGGCTCGATACAGGCGCAGCCGGCGCTCGTCGATCGGCGCCTGGACAAGCTCACGATAGGCGGCCCAGGCAGGCCCATCCGGTGGAAGCTCCCAGAGGTCGCGTTCGCGCGGCGCGATCAGCAGCGAGTCCCAATCGACCAGTTGGAGTCTGCCGTCGACGCACTGGAGGAGGTTCGGTCCGAACGGCTCGCCGTGGGTGAGCACCCAGTCACGGCTGGAACCGCGGGCCCACGCCGCCTCGGCGTCGTAGAAATCGAATAATGCCCGCACGCCGTCGCGATGACGGCCCAGCTGGTCGCGCGCGGGTTCGGCGTACGGACCTGTGCGCCAGGTGTGGTCGAGGTCCATCAACGCGTCTTCCAGCCGGGCGCGGTGCGGAATCCGAAAGTCCTCAGTCCGGCCCAGCCCGGGCGGCAGGCGGGGTACGACGGCGTGCAACCCCGCCAGCACCACCGCGGTCCGCCGATCGTCCAGACGCCGCATCGGCGCAGCGTCGAGCCACGGATAGACCGACAGGGCGAACCGGTCTGCTATCCGCCGGCAGCTGGTCCTCCAGACGTCCGGCAGCGGCCCGACCACGAAGTCCAGCGCGGCCGACGTCTCCAACCAGCGCGCGGCGCCGAGGGCTTGCTGCAGCTGTCCGAAGACCGCCGTTCGAGCATCGAGGTCGCTACCGGGGTAGCCCAGCTCGTGGAGCGCCAGAAAGTAGCGGGCCCCGGTCGAGGTGGTGGCCTGCCAGTGGTGTGCCCCAAACCCGACCGCGAGATAGTCGAGCTGGCGCACGTCGAGTCGCCAGTGCGCCTGCAGCGTGTGCACCAGGTCGGCGGTGACGAGGTCGGCAGGGGGCGCCGTCATGTGCGGCTCACCGGCGACGACAGCCAGTCGCGGGGTTGTCGGCGGGAACGACGCCGCGCGCTGCCGGCATCAACTTGCAACTCGCAAGTGTCGCTGGTAGAGTGGCCGGCGTGGCAACTTGCAATTTGAAAGTCTATCGTGGAGGGTCGCGTGGCACGCCCGTTCGTTCCTGACCACCGCGCGCGGTCGACCGCCGCCCGCCTGCTCGGGCTCGCGTTCGGCATCACGGCCGCGTTTGTCGTACTCAATCTCCTGGTGCCCGAGCTCGCGACCGCTGCGCAAGTCGTTGTGTTTGTCAGCGTGGCCGCGATCGTGCTCGTCGGACTCTGGCGCGGCGTGGCGCGGGCGGAGCCGAACGGGCCGGCGCGCAGCAGCGTGTGGTTGGCCATTGCCGTGCCGTACGTGGCGTGGCTCGTGCTTGTCTGGTGGCTGGCGGTTCTGGGCGTGTTTCGTGCCGGCGGCCGCATCCCGGCGCTGCCGGTCGCGATTATGCTGCCGCTGTTGATTGGGCTGCCGCTGCTGCTGCGCTCCAGACGCATCGGCGCACTGCTGGACGCCACGCCCGCCGGCTGGCTCATCGGCCTGCAACTCTATCGCGTCTTCGGCAGCATCTTCCTGGTCAACTGGCTGCTGGGTGGGTTGTCCGGCATTTTCGCCCTGCCCGCCGGTGCGGGCGACACCCTCGTCGGCCTGCTGGCGTTGCCGGTCGCGGCCTACCTGCAGGCAAACCCCCGCGCCGCCCGCGGTTGGGCGGTCGCCTGGAACGTGCTCGGCATCGTCGACCTGGTGGACGCGGTGCTGCTGGGCTTTTTGAGCACACCCGGCCCGCTGCAGCTCATCGCGGTCGCCGCCGGCGGCGTGAGCCCGATCACGGTCTACCCGCTGGCCATGATCCCGGCGTTTGCGGTGCCCAGCTCGATTGTGCTGCATGCCCTGTCGTTGCGGCAGCTCCGTCGACGTGAAGTCCATGGAGCCGCCGGCGCGGTCGCGCACCAGCCGCTGGGCGAGCTAGCTGATCTGCGGACCTAGCACCGTTCTAGACGGCGGCCCGCGCCTGGGCCAGCCATCGGCCAGTCGGTCGGCAGCACGCGCGTGACGAGCGTGCTCGCCCCCGAGGTGTCAACGCCGAAGACGGCCGCCTCACCTGCGACGGGCAGGTCGACGCCCACCGCCAGGCGATGAACGGGACGCAGGTCGTTCGCTACGCAAAACTCGCAAATCCGGATCGCACCATGACCGCGCTAGCCCGCCCGGGTGGGGCCGACGCGCGCGATGTGGATGCGCAGCAAGACCCGACGATCGCGCGCCATCGCGGCCCGGTAGTCGTCCCAGTCGGGGTGCTCACCGGCCACCACCCGGTAGTAGCGCACCAGCGCTTCCAGGGCCGCCGGCATCGACTCGACCCGAGCCGGCCCTTCAGCCTGGACCCACTGGCCAAAGAACGCGTCTTCGAACACGCAGACCGACGCCTGGCCGGTCCGCCGCACGTTGGCGACTTTTACCGCGGTCTCGCGTGTGCTGATCATGAGCGAGCCGTCGTCGTCCACGCCGACCGTGACCGGTGACAGCTGCGGTGCGCCGTCACGCCGCGCAGTGGCCAGGACGCCACGATTGTTCGATCGGATGAAAGTCCGCACATCGTCCGCCGTAAGAGTCATCCCGGCTGATGTTAAGCTCAACGATCGTGCAAGTGTTGAGCGAAACGCGTGCTTCGAGTGCGGCCGGAGCCCTCGGTGGACCGCACGGCGGTGCCTACCGGGCGCCGGCGGTTGGCGTGCAGGGCGCGGTCAGCGCCGCCCACGGGCTCGCCGCGACGGCTGGATTGCGCATCCTCATGCAGGGCGGCAATGCCGTCGACGCGGCGGTCGCCGTCGGCGCGGCGCTGAGCGTCGTCGAGCCGTTCATGTCGGGGCTCGGCGGCGGCGGCGGGTTCATGACCATTCACGAAGCTCGCGCCGGCACCGTGCACGTGCTGGACTACGTCGGTCGCACGCCCGCCGCGGCCGACCCATCGGCGTTCGCCAATCTCGAGGCCCTGGACGCCGACATTCGATCGACGTGTGTGCCGGGCACTTTGGGCGGTTGGCTGGCGGCGCTGGACCGGTTCGGCAGCCTCGACCGGGCGAGCGTGTTTCAGCCGGCGATCGACCTGGCCGAGCATGGCTGGCCGATCACGTCGTTCGGCGCGCGCATGCTCGCCGAACAGGCCGACCGCCTCGGGCGCTACCCGAGCTCGCGCGCCACCTACTGGCCGAAAGGGCGCCCACCACTCGAGGGCGAGCGCGTGGAACTCCCGAACCTGGCGCAGACGTACCGCACACTCGCTGCCGGCGGCGCCGACGCGTTCTATCGCGGCGAAGTTGGTGAGCGCCTGGTACGCGCGGTCCAGGCCGCCGGCGGCTGGCTCACGTCGGCCGACCTCGCCGCGTTCACGCCCGTGTGGCGCGAGCCGCTCGCCGTCGACTTCCGCGGTTATCGCATCTTTATGCCACCGCCGCCGTCGCTCGGCTTCCAGACCCTCGAGTCGCTGAGCATCCTGGCTGGCGATGACCTCGAAGCGCTCGGACTCAACTCCGCCGAGTATTTGCACCTGGTGCTGGAGGCGATCAAACTGGCCAGCGCCGACCGCACGCACCACGTGCGCGCGGGTCGTCCCACGATCAACGCGCTCCTGGACCCGGACTACGCCGCCGAACGGCGCGCCCGGATCGACCCGCGTCGCGCCGCGCCGAGCGAAGGCGAGCGCTACCTGGCCAACAAGACCGGAGAGGTAGCGCCGGGCGATCCTGGCCGCTACGCCCGCGACCACACCACCCACTTCGAAGCGGCGGACCGGCTGGGCAATCTGGTGACGGTGACCCAGAGCAACGGCGGGGCGTTCGGCAGCGGCTTCGTCGCCGGCGACACCGGCATCGTCCTGAACAACTTCCTGTACTGGACGGACCTGGACCCTGCGAGTCCGACGTACATGCAGCCAAATGCCCCCCGCGAAAGCTCGATGTCGCCGTGCATCGTCGCTCGCGGCGACGGCCAACCAGTCCTCGGCATCGGCACCCCCGGTTCGTTCGGCATCCTGCAGACGACCCTGCAAGTGCTCCTGAATCGGCTGGTCTTCGGGCTCAACGTGCAGGCGAGCATCGAAGCTCCGCGGGTGCGCGCCTTCGAGCAGACCATCGTCGACGTCGAGGCCCGAGTCTCCGAGCCGGTGCGGGCCGGGCTGACCGAACGCGGCCACCAGGTGCGCCCGTTGGAGCCATTTACCTGGCGCGTCGGCGGCGTCCACGCCATCGCGTACGACCCCGACACGGGCATCCTGAGCGCCGGCGCGGACCCGCGCCGCGACGGGCAGGCGGTGGCTTTCTAGCGCCCGCTACGCGAGCGCCCGCGCACCTGGCAGCACGCTCTGGGCGATCTCGCGAATGTGGTCGAGATCGGCCAGGTCGAGCACCTGCAGGTACACCCGCTGCGTACCGATCGCCTGGTACTCGGCGAGCTTTTTCACCACCTCGGCCGGGGTGCCGCACAGCCCGTGCTCGCGCAGCTCATCGACCTCGCGGCCGATCGCGGCGGCGCGCTTCTGGAGGAGGGCTGGATCGTCGGCGCAGCAGACCACCAGCGCGTTGGAGTACACCAGCGACGCCGGGTCGCGGCCGACGGTGCCACACGCCTCGCGCACGCGCGCGAAGCGTTCGGCGCTCACCGCCGGTGACTGGAAGCCCACGTTGAAGTCATCCGCGTACTTCGCGGCCAGGCGCGGCGTGCGCCTGGGACCGCCACCACCGATCACGATCGGTGGCCGCGGCATCTGGGCCGGTTTCGGCAACCCGGGCGAGTCGGTCACCTGGAAGCACTTGCCCGCGAATGAGAACTTCTGGCCCACCGGTGTCGTCCACAGACCGGTGATGATGGCCAGTTCTTCCTGAAGTCGGTCGAACCGCTCACCCACCGGTGGAAACGGGATGCCGTAGGCGCGGTGCTCGGCCTCGTACCAGCCGGTGCCGATGCCCAGCTCGACTCGCCCCCCGCTCATCACATCCACCTGCGCGACGCTGATCGCCAGCGGCCCGGGCTGGCGGAAGGTGGCTGCCGTCACCAGCGTGCCCAGCCGGATCCGCCGCGTCTCGCGCGCCAGCCCGGCCAGCGTGATCCAGGAGTCGGTCGGCCCCGGTCGACCATCCCGTCCGCCCATGGCCAGATAGTGGTCGGATCGGAAGAAAGCGTCGAAGCCGCACTCCTCGGTGGTGCACGCGACCGCGAGCTGATCGTCATAGGATGCGCCCTGCTGCGGCTCGATGAAGATACGAAGTTGCACGCTGGTATTGTAGAGAGCGGCCGGTGTCGCTCCACGGCGTGCCTGCGCTGACATGACACCCCGGCGGCCGGGGCGCCGACGGCACAGTTTGGGATCTCGAGCCAGGCGCGGGCGATGGGTGTCGCCACCTTCAGAGCAGGGCCGTAGCGCAGCGCTTCGTCGTCCGCAAACATGCGAGGCGTCCCAGGCCGCCGGCACAGAACGTTCCACGGACGTTTGATTGCGTGCATTGCCGCGCGCGAGCACGAGTGCATAGACCTGGAGGGCCGGGACGAAGGCGAGCGCACAGCCCGACGCCGGCGGTGTTCGAAATGTGCGGCGGGTGCCGGACGCCTGAGGAACATGCGCGGAACGAGCGCACTGGCGCACCACCGGCCGTCTGAGACACGACCACCACGACACGCCCTGGCCGCGGAGTTGGAGTCCCGAGCGGCGGCGGCAACCGTACGTTACGGCCGGATTGCGTCCGTCGCGGTGCAGCACTTCCTACGCGGCGCGGAGTCGCATAATGCTGACGATGGGTGACAAGTCGCGTGGCTCGGAGACGTGGCAGTGGGATGAGACCCTGTTCGCGGGCACCGCCGCGTACTACGTGCGCGGGCGACTACCCTACGCCCCGAATCTTGCGGATGTCCTGGCGGAGACACTTGGCCTGGACGGCCAGGGCCGCCTGCTGGATATAGGCTGCGGGCCCGGGACCATCGCTTTGCTCTGCGCTCGGCTGTTCGAGAGCGTCGTCGGGCTGGACCCAGATCCCGACATGCTCGCCGAAGCGGCGCGGCTGGCCCGGGAGCGTGACGTCACGAACGCGAGCTGGGTGTGTCGTCGGGCCGAGGAAATTCGGCCGGAGCTCGGCCAATTTCGCGCGGTGACATTCGCCGCGTCGTTCCACTGGATGGATCGGCCGCGGGTCGCCGCCACGGTCCGGTCGATGCTCGACCCCAACGGCGCCGCGGTCCAGATCGACGCGCCGGCGTACCGGCCCGACGAGGCCGTGACGCCGACAGATGTGCGCCACCCACCTCCACCGCAAGACGTCATCGTCAATCTGCGACAGCGCTACCTGGGGCCCGACCGCCGCGCCGGCCAGGGGATCAGGAACACGTCGCCAGACAACGAGGACGGCGTGTTCAGATCCGTCGGCTATCGGCCAGCCGAGCGCGTGACCGTGCCCGATGGACGCGTGTTGACCAGAACGATCGACGATCTGGTTGCCGGCGTGTTCTCCACGTCGTCAACGGCCCCCCATCTGTTCGGGAGCCGTCTGCAGGCCTTCGAGGCCGATCTTCGCGCCGAGCTCGCCGCGGCATCTCCCACGGGGCTGTTTTCGGTGCGCCTGCCCGACAACATCGTCAGCATCTGGCATCCGCGCAAATAAAAAGTTGAGCAGCGCACTGACATCCCGTGGGGGTAGGCCCACGTGGGCGCGCTGGCCCGGATTAGTGCGCGGGGTACTCTTCGCAGATGGTTGGTGTGACCAACAAAGTTGTCATTGTCACCGGCGCCGCGAGCGGCCAGGGCGCCGGCGAGGCGCTTGCGCTCGCCCGGGCGGGTGCGCGGGTTATTGCGACCGACCTGCGCGAGCAAGCGCCGGCGTGGATAGCTGACGCGGACCACCTGGCGTATCGTCGGTTGGATGTTGCGCGGCCCGCGGACTGGCAGGCGCTCAGCGCCTGGATCGGTGAGCGTCACGGCCGCGTCGACGGGCTCGTCAACAACGCGGGTACTCCGAATCGGGAGCGGCTGCTCGACGTCACGCTCGCGGAGTGGGAGCGCGTCCTCGCCGTCAACGTGACCGGCGCGCTGCTGGGCATCCAGACCATCGTGCCGTGGATGACCAACGGCGGCGCCATTGTCAACGTCGGGTCCGTTGCCGGGCTCACGGGTCATTACGCCGCCGCGTACACGGCGAGCAAGTGGGCGCTGCGCGGGTTGTCGCGCGTGGCGAGCCTGGAGCTTGGGCCGCGTGGCATCCGCGTGAACGCGATCCACCCCGGGTACATCGAGACGCCGATGACCGCCGCCGCGCCCGATGCGTTCAGAACCACCAACGCGGCCCAGACGCCGCTCGGGCGCACCGGCCAGGTCGAGGATGTCGTGCCGCTGGTGGTCTTTCTGCTCTCCGACGAGGCCGCGTTCATCAGCGGCGCGGACATCCCGGTAGATGGTGGGATGTCCGGCCACGGCGGCATGAAGCCGCTGTCCGACGCCGCGGCTACTGGGAGGTTACCGACGGATCCAGGACCCGGCGCATCTCCTCAAATTGCTCGCGGCTGATCTCACCCGCGGCGTAGCGCTGCCGGAGGATCTCGAGCGATGACTGCGCGTGGCGTGAACTGCCCGAGTCCCATCGGCCGGATGCGCGGCGGAAGAACGACAGGCCGAACAGGATCAGCGCCCCCCAGATGGCGACGCGGATCACGAGGCCAATCAGGCCAAAACCCCAGAACCACGGGCCGGGGCCCATAAAGGGCCGGTCTCCGTAGCCGACAGGCCCAGGATGCCACCCGAACATCCCGGCGCCCATCGCCGAGAAAGCTGCCAGGCTCAGGAGCAGGACGACCCCAAGGCCGATCCATGCGGTGCGATTGCGTTCGATATTCATGCGGGTGATACGTGGCGCACGTCAAAAATGTTGCGGCATCCAGCGCCCCGTTATCGGCGTCGCTTCGCCGTCCGCGGGTGCGAAGCGACGTAGTCGAGGCCGCGTTGCACCCACGCGGCCAGGGCTTCGGCGGTGGTAACACCGGCGGGTGCGACCTGGATCATGCCGGTCATCGGCCGGCCGGTGAAATCCATCGCCCGGACGTGGGGCTCGGCGACGGCCTCAGCGAACCGCTCGGGTCCGATGCGCACGACCAGGTCGTCCTTGAACACGCCACAACACATCTGGCCGCCGACCATGAAGGTGAGCCCGCCGAACATCCGCTTTTCCTCAACCCCCGGCGGCGCTTCCGTTCCGCTGCGCTCCACGAGACACGCCGCGAGCACCGCGCGCAGCCGGCTCGCGAGCGCCTCGTCGTACGCCACGCCCGCAATCCTACCGGTCCGCGGTGCTCCGCCGAGAGCGAACCAACGCAGCCCACCGCGTCGCTGCGCTCGCTCGTTTGCGGAGCAGCGCCTCGGCTCGGCGGTTGGCCAGTGCGGCTCACCGCGTCGCTGCGCGCGCTCGTTTGCGGGGCTGCGAACCTGCCCTTGGGGGGAGCGTAGGGCGTGAGCTCAGGCGGTTGCGACCACGAAGTTGAAGATCGCGCTCTGGCTGCCGTCGGGATTGGTCTGGGTGTCCAGCACGAGGCTGGGATCGAAGATGCTGTCGCGCGAGTTCTGGGCCACGCCTGGGAAGAACAACTGGGTGGTCAGGACCGGTCCG
>DATGER010000031.1:0-2839 GCA_035309865.1 Chloroflexota bacterium | reverse complement strand
GAGCGCGCGGTACAGCGCCAGGAAGAAGAAGACGAACAGGATGAGCGCCGCGATGTAGACCCCGTAGCCCAGGGACGTGCCGAGTTTCTCGACGGGGAAGTTGGCGACGTCTACGTCGACAAAGCAGGGCGCCCCACACGGCCCGGTATTAAGGTTCGTGTCACCAGCCGCAAAGTAGGTCCTCGAGACTCATAGCTGATCAGCACGGTGCCAGAGCCGATGAGCGGCGTCGTCATTACCAGTCCCGCGGCCTACATCGCCGTACCCGCTGGCGGGAAGGATGCGGGTCAGCCGCTACACTGGGCACCCACACGACGACAGCCATAGGGAGCAAGGATGAGTACGGCGGATGATGCGGGTCGGCCGGGGGAAGCAGCATCCCGCATGCTGCAATTGCTGAACGCCTGTCTCACAACTCAGGCGCTCCATGTGATCGCGGAACTCGGGATCGCAGACCGGCTGGCGGACGGGCCGGCTGCGATCGACGATCTCGCGGCCGCCACGGGTGCGCACCGCCCGTCGCTGTACCGGCCTGCTGCGGATGCTGGTCGGTGTGGGGGTGTTCCGCGAGGAAGGGGAAGGGCGCTTCGCCTTGACCCCGCTCGGTGCGACCCTGCGCAGCGAGGGGCTAGATTCCGTCCGTGATTGGGCCCGCTATGTCGGTGCCACGGCGCCCTGGGCGGCGTGGGGGCAACTACGCGAGACGGTTATGACGGGGAGCTCCGGTTTCGTGCTGGCGCACGGCCTGTCGACCTACGAGTATCTGACCTGCCACCCGGAGCTCGGCACCCCGTTCGACCGCTGGATGACTCGTCAATCGGACCAGCACAACGGAGCCGTCGTCGCGGCCTATGACTTCTCAGCGTTCGGGACTGTTGCCGACGTGGGCGGCGGCCAAGGCTCGACGCTCGCAGCCATCCTGCAAGCCAACCCGTCGCTGCGGGGCATCTTGCTCGACCAACCGCAGGTGGTGGCCGGGGCGGAGCCCGTGCTGCGGGCGGCCGGTGTCGCCGACCGGTGCAAGGTTCTCGGCGGCGACATACTACGAGCGGTGCCGAGGGGTGCGGAAGTCTATGTCATCAAGCGGGTGCTGATGATCTGGGGCGACGAGTCAGCTATCCAGGTCCTCCGCCATTGCGCTGCGGCGCTTCCGGACCAGGGGCGGGTGTTGGTGGTCGAGATGCTCATGCCGCCGGGCAATGATCCGAGCCCCGCCAGGGGCTTTGACCTGCTGATGCTGCTCGCCAACGAGGACGGCCGCGTACGCAGCGAGGCCGAGTTCCGGGACCTGTTCGCGGCCGCCGGCCTGCGCTTGGCCCGCGTGATTCCGACAGCATCGCCGAACGCCATCCTCGAGGGAGTGCCGGCATAGCGCTCCGCGGACACGTAGCTGTTTGGCCGACCAGAGGGCGTGATGGACCCGGCACCGAGGGCGTAGCCAGGTCTTGTCGCCTCGAGTGCCGAATATGAAACGGGTTTTCGCACTTCGCGGGGGTTGAACCCGGCCGTCCTCCTCGACACAAGAGCGCGGCCAGGTGCAGGCCACCTGAAAGTGCCGACACCCGTAATTCTCGGCACTTTCCAAACCATTCGTCGACCCGGGCTCAACAGCTCTATCGGCGACGGGCTGGGTACCCTCGGCGACCATCTGCGCTGGACGGACGGTGGACCAGATGAAGCGGCAATGGACGCGCGACGAGTTAGCAGATCATTGGACGCTAGCCCCGAAGGAACTTGAGCTGCTCGCGAACAAGACTGGCGCAACGCGCCTCGGCTTCGCCGTCTTGCTCAAAGCGTTCGTGTTCGAAGGGCGCTTTCCACGCCAGAAGCATGACCTACCCGGTGCTGTCATCGTCCACGTCGCCAACCAGGTCAACGTTCCTGCAGATCTGTACCCGCGCTACGAGTGGTCAGGCCGCACGATCGAATACCACCGCGCTCAAATCCGGGAGTTCCTTGGGTTCCGCGAAGCAACGGTCCAGGATGGGGCCGAGCTCGTCACCTGGCTTGCCGAGCGGGTACTGCCTCAAGAGCCTCGCGAAGACCACGTCCGTGAGGCCCTGTTCGAGCGTTGCCGTGCGCTGCGCATCGAACCACCGTCCGCTGGCCGAATCGATCGGCTTGTCCGTTCGGCCTTTCACAGCTTCGAGGAGCGTTGGTGCGCATCCGTGTTTGAACAACTCAGCGCCGCCAGCCAACGCGCTCTCGATGATCTGCTTGTGACCGGCAATGCCGACAACGAAACCGATGGTGAGGCAGCGGAAGGACGGCGATCGGTCCTCAACGAGCTGAAAGCCGACGCCGGAGCCATCAGCCTCGAGAGCGTCATTGCCGAGATCGCCAAGCTCGAGCGCCTGCGCAGCGTCGGACTGCCGGCCGATCTGTTCCACGATGTCTCGCTCAAAGTCGTCGAGCGCTTCCGCCAACGTGCCGCGGCTGAGGCTCCCAACGAATTGCGAGCGCACGCGCCTGTGCTACGCGCCACGCTCGTCGCGGCGTTGTGCTGGCTGCGCCAGCGTGAGGTGACCGACAGCCTCGTCGATCTGCTCATCCAGGTGATCCACAAGATCGGCGTGCGCGCCGAGAAGCGGGTCGAGAAGGAACTGCTGGACGATTTCAAACGGGTCACTGGCAAGATCACCGTGCTTTTTCATATCGCCGAGGCATCGGTCGAAAAGCCCGACGGCTGTGTACGCGACGTGGTCTTTCCGGCGGCTGGTGGCGAACAGAAGCTGCGCGACCTGGTGCGCGAGTACAAATCCAGCGGCCCGGCCTTCCGCTTCCAGGTCCACACCTATCTGCGCGCTTC
Organism: Chloroflexota bacterium; assembly: GCA_035309865.1. Classification (GTDB taxonomy): domain Bacteria; phylum Chloroflexota; class UBA6077; order UBA6077; family CF-72; genus CF-72. Next base: position 30 of record DATGER010000031.1, on the reverse strand, counting down.
GTACGCCTCGCACTACCGGCGCATGGTGCC
>DATGER010000030.1:0-5856 GCA_035309865.1 Chloroflexota bacterium | reverse complement strand
GGCTTCTGCAACGGCAACGCCCACGGGTTGACCACCCGATACTGGAAGTGCTTGCCTTCCCAGCGGAACGGACCAGGCCGCGTCCAGGCGGCGACGATGAAGTCGTGGGCCTCCTCGAAGCGCTCGCGGTTGTCGGCCGGGTTGACGTTGTTGGCCAGTTGCTCGACGCCGCCGCCGCGCACGAAACCCGAAATCAATCGGCCGCGTGAGATGCAGTCGATCATGGCGAGCTCTTCGGCCAGCCGCAGCGGGTTGTCGACGATGGGCAGCGGGCTCCCGAGCATCAGGATCCTGGCGCGTTTGGTGATCTTGGCCAGGATTGCACCCGTGATATTGATCGACGCTTGCATGCAAAACGGGGCCGTGTGGTGCTCGTTGATCATGATGCCATCGAAGCCGGCTTCGTCCGCCACCTGGTATTCCTCGTGATAGCGGTTATACAGATCGCTGGCAATCTGGGGATCGTAGAGCGAGTTTGGTAACGTCAACCGAAGCGACGGATACCGCTCCTGAATCGCCGGGTCGTACGCCGTGTAGGGTTGCTCGGTAAAGTAGTAGTACTGGGTCATCATGGCGCGATGAACTCGTTGATGGTGTCGGCGAGCAGCCGCGGCTGTTCGAAGTGCGCAAAGTGGCCGCAGCGGTCGAGGAGGCGCACGGTTGCCCCGGGAATCGCCCGTTGATACTGCTGCGCGCACTCGAGCGGCACGATCCGGTCCTCCTTACCCCACACGATCAGCGTCGGCACCTGCACCTTGCCGAGCATGCCCGGCAGCGCCGGGTCGTACATGAACGGGCGGAAACACATGCGCATCGACATGGTGCGGCCCGCCTCGCGGCTGCCACCGAACTCGGCGATGCCGCCGCCGTAGATGCGCGCGTACTCAGGGGCCGAGTGTGGGTCTGAAAACGCCTGGTCAAGTACCTGCTTCCACGGGGTGACGAAGACGTCGAGGATCTCGGCGCGCTCGGGCCGGATGCCGGCGGCGTCGACGAGCACGAGATGGCGCAACGCCGTCTGGCACATGACGGCCATCTGGGCGGCGATCCAACCGCCGACGCCGATCCCGACGAGGTCTACCGCGTCGAATCCAGCGGACTGGAGATACCAGTTATAGAAGACGGCCTGGTGCTGGATGGTGCTGAGCCAGGCCGGGCATTCGGTCTGGCCGAAGCCCGGATGCGACGGCGCCACGACCGTCGCGCGCCCAGCCAGCGCCGCGTGGAATGCCAGCCACCCCTCGTGCCCCTCCATCCCATGCAGCACCAGCATGGGCGGCCCCGAACCGCCCGTTAGCAGGTACAGCTCCGTCCCGCCCACCGAGACTCGCGCGGTCGTCACCCCTTGCTCAGTCGTCGCCACGATGCCAAGGGTACGCCCCGCCGCGGAGCGCCCACCGGCGTCGCGCCAACCGCATCCGCCAAACACCTCGCGCCTGCCGCGTCGCAGCCAGCGGAAGCTCTCTGGTGCCCGCATGGCGCCTGCCGCATCGCGTGTGCCGCATCGCGCCTGCCGCGTCGCTGCCAGCGGGAGCTCTCTGGGTGTCGGGTCGCGCCTGCCGCATCGCGGTTGCCGCGTCGCGGCCCACAGCGGCATCGCCCTGCTATCCCTCGCGGGCCGCATGCAGCGAGCGCAGCGAGGCGGTGGGCGCCAAACGTCCAGGAGCCCGAGAGGCCGCGGCCGCTAGTCAGGCGCGGAGTGCCGGTAGCTTTTGGCAGCTACGTGCCGCCTCGTGGCAGTTCCAAGACGGCAGTCTTGGGATGACGGGATCTGGGAGGCCCGTGCGCAATGCATCCTGCGACAACCCCCACGCGCCGGCTCGGCGTCGGCCTGTACGACATGAAGCCCGCGTTCCAGCATCGACTGGCCGGCCTGGCCGATCGGCTGACCACTCTCGGCGTCCACCCGGACGTCTTGACCCTGGCCGGCCTGGTCTGCGGGCTAGCCGGCGGAGCAGCGCTCGCCGTCGGCCTGCTGCTCCACCAGCCCGCGTGGCTGTGGTGCGTGCCGCCGTTGGCCCTGGCGCGGCTGGCCTTCAACGCCCTGGACGGCATGGTCGCCGTCCGCGCCGGCGTCGCCCGGGCGTGGGGCAAAGTGCTGAACGAGTTCTGCGATCGCCTGGCCGACCTGGCCTTTCTGGCGCCCCTGCTGCTGCTGCCGGGGACCAGCACGCTGCTGGTCACCGCGGCACTGAGCGTCACCCTGCTGGTCAGCTATCTGGGTGTGCTGGCCGAGGCGGCCGGCGCCACTCGCCAGTACGGCGGCGTGTTGGGCAAGGCGGACCGCATGGTCTGCCTCGCTCTGGCGGCGGTCGGCACGGCCGCGACCGGCTCGCCGCTGCCGCTGCAAGGGCTGCCGTACGTGCTGCTCGTCGGTGGCGCCCTGACGTTGCTGGAGCGTGGAGTGCGCACCCATGCTGCTCTCTAATCCGCTCGCGTATCCGCTGCTGCCGTCGCTGGGCCTCACCCTCGTCGGGCTATTCGCGAGCTCGCTGCTCGCGCTGGTGATTTCGGCGCGCGGCCACTGGCACGTGCTGGTCGCGTCGGTGCTGTTCGCGCGCTGGCGCGCCTGGCTCGTCATCGCGCCCATATTTGTGGCGGTGGTGCTCTCAGGCGTCGTGCCGCTGGCCGCATTCGCCGCCGTGCTCGCGGTCCAGGGTAGCCGCGAGTACGCCCGACTGACCGACCTGCCGTCGATAGACCGCCAGTTGCTGCTCGGCATCTCGGCCTGCGTGCCGCTGCTCGCCATCGTGGCGCCGACCAGTCTGCTCGGCCCGGCGTTGCTCGCAGTACCACTCCTGCTCAGCTTGCCCGTGATCCTCGGCCAGGACGTCGAGCGCGGCGTGCCGCGACTGACGCGGCTGGTCTTTGGCGTGTGGTACCTGCCAGTTGCGCTGTCTACGCTGGTTTTGCTCGAGCGTGATGCGCGCGGCGGACCAGGTTTGCTGCTGGCCCTCGGTCTGGCCGTGGCGCTGTCCGACGTGGGCGCGTTCACCACCGGACGGATCTTCGGCCGTCGCCCGTTGGCGCCGCGGCTGAGCCCGGCGAAGACGTGGGCGGGCGTGGTCGGCAACGTCCTCGGCGCGGCCCTCGGTGTCGGCCTGGTGGCGCGCGCCGCGCCGGATGCTCCGCTCGTGTTGCTGGTGCCGGTCGTCGCGATCGGCGCGGTCTGGGGCGACCTGCTGGAGTCGGCGCTGAAGCGAGCGGCGCAGACCAAAGACAGTGGCGCCTGCCTACCCGGTTTCGGCGGCCTCCTGGATCGGATCGACTCGCTGCTGGTGGTGCTGCCGTTCAGCTACGTGCTGTTGACGGTGACCCGATGATGCGGTTGCGCTGTACCGCCCACCTCGACGAGGTACGCCCGCCGAGCCCGGCGCGCGGTAGCGCTGGGCCCAGCTGGGTCTGGCACGGACCTGGCAACGTCGTGCGCGGACTGTTGCAGGACACGCTCGTCGTGCCGGCCGTGCGTGCGTTCGGCAGGCCCTTTTGCGCCAGCGCGGCCTTCGGTCTGGGCGAGCTCGCCAACCCCGTCGTGTTCGTGGCCAACCACGGCAGCCACCTGGATGCCCCGGCGATTCTGGCCGCGCTGCCCGCCTCGATCCGGCATCGGACCGCCGTCGCCGCCGCCGAAGACTACTTCTACCGCAACCGCCTCCTCGGTTTGTGCATGAGCCTCGGCGTTGGCGCCTTTCCCTTCCCGCGTCAGGGACGCACCGGCGTCGAACGCGCCGCCGCGCTCCTGGCCGACGGGTGGAACGTGGTGCTGTTTCCCGAAGGGAGCCGTTCGCCCGATGGCGCGCAGCACCTCTTCCGTGACGGCATCGGGCACCTGCTGCTGGCCAGCGACGCCGCGGCCGTGCCGGTGGCCATCGTCGGCACCCAGGCGCTCTGGCCGCGCGGCCGCGCACTTCCCCGGCCAGGTCCGATCACCCTCCGCCTGGGGACGCCCTGGTGCCCGGGGTCGACCGCCACCCCGCGCGAGATCAGCACCGAACTGGGTCGGCAAGTCGCCGCGCTCGCCAGCGAATGTCTCCATGACCGTGGCTAGCTCGACCATGACGTTGCCATCAACCGATGCAGTCCGCGCCAGGTTCAGCGCCCACTGGCCTGGCGCATTGGGCAGTGCGCTTGCCTGAGCCTGGGCCACCTCCCCGATGGCGTTCGCAGGTGACAGGCGTTCGGCTTCAGCTCGGGCGTGCCAGGAATCGTCGTGTGCCGAACCGCGCCGAGCGCTGGCGAAGCAGGCGCGGCAGTTCGTTCGCGGAGCGCTTACCTGTCCCTTTGTGCAGCGAGCAACCCGGTCTCCGGCCTGGCGACGGGCCCGTGCGTCATCTGGCATGGTGTGGGCATGCCCGAGAGCGGCGGCGTCTTTTCACCTCCGCACCGGGCGTTGTCCGTTGGCATCCTGGTGAGCATCTCGGCCATCGCCGCCGAAGGCATGGCCGTGGCGACCGTGATGCCGGCCGCCGCGACCGAGCTCGGCGGACTCGACGGGTATGGCTGGGCGTTCAGCGCGTTCATGCTGATGAGCCTGATTGGCGCGATCGCCGCCGGACGCTCGGCCGATCGAGGCAGCGTCACCGTCCCCGCGCGGCTCGGGTTCGCGAGTTTCGCCCTGGGCCTGGTCGTCGCCGGCGTGGCGCCCAACTGGCCAGTGCTGCTCCTCGGCCGCGGGCTGCAGGGCTTCGGGGGCGGAAGCCTGTCGGCGGTCGCGTACATGGCGGTGGCGCGGGGCTACCCCGAGTCGCTGCGCCCGCGGCTCCTGGCGTTGCTGTCCAGCGCCTGGGTGGTGCCCGCGCTGCTCGGGCCAGCACTGGCGGGCCAGGTGGCCGAACACGCGTCGTGGCGATGGGTATTTCTCGGGATTTTGCCGCTGATGGCTGGCGGGGCCCTGATGCTGATGGCTGCATTGGCGAGGCTGCCCGCGGCGGCGTCCGAGCCGGGGGTGCACGACCGGGGCCGGTTGATGACGGCCGCCCGGCTGGCGGTCGGAATCGGCCTGGTGCTGTGGGCCGCCGGATGGACGTCGCTCGGGCCGAGCCTTCTGCTCGCCGCGCTCGGGGTGGTGCTGGCGGCGCCGGCGCTGCGCGCGCTGCTGCCAGTCGGCACGTTTACCGCACACCCGGGCCTGCCCGCCGCGGTCGCGATCCGCGGCCTGTTAGCCTTCGGCTTCTTCGGGTGCGAGGCGCTCATTCCGCTCGGACTGGCCACGGTCCGCAGCCTGCCACCGTCGGTCGTCGGGTTGGCGCTGACGGCGGGTGCGCTGCTGTGGGTCGCCGGATCGTGGCTGCAGGACCGCGACGAGGCCCGGACCGCCGGCGCTGCGACGCAACGCGCGGTGCGCGTGCGCGTCGGACTGGTGCTCATCCTGGTCGGCATCGGATCGGTGGCGGTGGTGATCCTGTCAGCGTCCCTGCCGGTGGTGCTGGGCGTGGCCGCCTGGGGCGTGGCAGGGTTGGGGATGGGCCTGGCGTACCCCGGTAGCACGCTGGTCGCGCTGAATGCCCCGGGCCCTCAGTCAGGTCTGGCCGCCGCGTCGCTCCTGGTCGCCGAGACGGTCGGCGTCAGCGCCGGAGCGGGCGCGGGCGGCACCCTGATCGCCGTGGCGGTGCACCTCGACCAGAGTCTGCCGCTGGGTCTTGGCTGGGCATTTGTGCTGATGGCCGGTGCGGTCGTCGTGGCCCTGGCACCAGCGATCCGCCTCGTCCGCGAGCCCGCCCGTGCGCCCGAGGATGTCTCCCGATCGCTTCGCTTCGCTCGCTCCGTGTCAGCACCGGACGCAGACGCGCTCTAGCTAGTTTCCGGTGCAAAACCCGGGACGCTAGCCGGTTTTCGAGATTGGATCGGGTGCTGAGT
>DATGER010000029.1:0-3273 GCA_035309865.1 Chloroflexota bacterium | reverse complement strand
TGCGATCACCGCTGCCACACTCATCAGCGTTGGACATTCATGGCGCATCTGATGCCTCGCTTCAGCGACACGTGAGGATCACCGAGAAGTGCGAGAGAGCGCAGCAAACGGCTGAACCCTGGGTCTCCGATTCAGGTTCTTCGAATTCATCCCACGCCTGCAGCTTCAGCCGCCTGCCCGCCGAGAATATGGCTGCTGGCGACCGATTCCGTGGCCGCCTCCCCCGGACCCCCTGGGGCGGACAGATCGCCACTGCGCGACTAGAACGAAGCCGCTGGCGCGGCGGCCGAGAGGCATCCGGGTAATTCGTGAGGGCGTAGGGTTGGTCACAGAGGGAGGTGTCTGTGACCAAACTGTTGCAGAGGCTGCACGAGGAGCTCGTGCGCCGCCACTACGCCGCATCGACCATTCAGAGCTATTCCACGATCGTCGAGGCCTTCCGCCACCACGTGGGCAAGCGTCTCACCCAGGTCGGCCCGGACGACCTTCGGCGCTACCAGGTCTTTCTCCTCGAAGACCGGAAGCTCGCCGTCGGGACCGTGGTCACCCACATTTCGGCCCTGCGGTTCTTCTTCCTTCGCGTGCTCAAGCGCCGAAACATGAAAGAGGACCTGCCGTATCCGAAGCGGCGGCGGCGGCTCCCGATCGTGCTGAGCCCTGAGGAAGTCCAGCGGCTGATTGCGGGCGCGCGGAATCTCTTCCACCGCACGATGCTGATGACGCTCTATGGGGCCGGCCTGCGACGCAGTGAGTTATGTCGCCTCCAGGTCAGCCACATCGATAGTCAACGGATGGTGCTGCGCGTGGAGCAGGGCAAGGGCGGGCGCGATCGCGACGTGCCGCTCAGTCCCACGCTCTTGGCGGCCCTCCGGGAGTACTGGCGGTGGATGCGGCCACGCACGTACTTGTTCCCTGGCACCCGGAACGGCTGGCGCGCTGATAAGCCCATCACCGCCAAGGTGATCTGGGAGGCGGTGCAATTCGCCGCGCGCAAGGGCGGAATCGAGAAACACGTCACACCTCATACGCTTCGACATTCGTACGCCACGCACTTACTCGAAGCGGGTGCGGACCTCCGCACGATTCAGCTGCTGCTGGGGCACGCCGACCTGACGCACACCACGGTGTATCTCCACCTCTCGCAGCGACACCTCCAGGCCGCCCCGAATCCGCTGGAACAGCTGCAGCTACGTCGGCCGGCTGCGGTCCATCACTCACGGATCTTGCGCAAACCGCCACAGCCGTGAGCCGGCCCGCCGTGGAGGTGGCCGATGTCCTCCACGCGCAGGGTGATCACTTCATCGAGCAGCATCCGTGGCTGAGCGTCCAGCAACGCACCGTCCTGCGCGCGCTCAGCCGGTGTCGGACCGCCGCGCTCGGCGGCCATCTCGATCGGTGTGACGCCTGCGGGCATCAGGCCATCTCCTATAACTCGTGTCGGAATCGGCACTGCCCGAAGTGCCAGGCGCAGGCCCGCGAGCGCTGGCTCCAGGCGCGTGAGCGGGAGCTCCTCGACGTGTCGTACGTGCACGTCGTCTTTACGCTGCCGCACGCGCTCCTGCCGCTGTGCTACCACAACGCCGCCCTCGTGTACGCCCTGCTGTTCCAGACCAGTGCGGCGACGCTGCTCGAGATCGCGGCCGACCCGCGCCATCTCGGCGCGGCGATCGGGTTCCTGAGCATCCTCCACACGTGGGGCCAGACCCTCGTCCGGCATCCGCACGTGCACTGCGTCGTGCCAGCCGGGGGCTTCTCTCCGGATCACCAGCGCTGGGTGTACCCGAAGTGCGCGGGCTTCTTCTTGCCCGTGAAAGCGTTGAGTCGGGTGTTTCGCGGCAAATTCGTCGAGGGGTTACGCGACGCGTACGCCCGCGGCGAGCTGGATCTCAGCGGCGCGACCGTCGCTCTCCGCGACCCGGCCCACTGGCACGCGTTTCTGGATGCGCTGTTTCGCACCGACTGGGTCGTCTATGCCAAACCGGCCTTCGGCGGACCCGCCGCCGTGCTCCGGTACCTCGGTCGGTATACCCATCGCGTTGCGATCAGTAACCACCGTCTGCTCGCGTTCGATGGCGACCACGTGACCTTCCGCTGGAAGGACTATGCCCACGAGGGCCAGCCTCGCACGATGACGCTCACCGCGATGGAGTTTCTCCGTCGCTTCGTGCAGCACGTACTCCCCCGGGGCTTCGTGCGCATTCGGCAGTTTGGCTATCTCGCGAATGCCTGTCGCACCGCACGCCTGGCGCTCGCCCGGACGCTCCTCGCACGCCCACAGGGGCCATCATCGCCTGACGATGCCCCTGCCACACCCACTGTCGTCTGGGCCTGTCCCCGGTGTGGCGCGCCCATGGTCATCGGACTTCCGCTCACGGCGCGACAACTGGTCCGCGCCTGGGCCGTCTACGATACCTCGTGAACACTGACCAGCCTCCGTATCGTCGGCCCTTCGTGACGCGTCCGAGCACGCGGGTGTTGTGGTCTGCCTCCGCAACGACGGCGTCGCCCGTGACCCCCTCGACGAGACCAGCCCACACGGGCATCAAGGCGGACCGAGGAACGTACCGCCGTCTGACACCCCGACGATCACGACCTTCCAAGCGCAGGGACCACACCAGATCCTGACTCCGGGCTCCATAGCGGCCGCCCCGCCAGCGGCTTCCTTCAAGTCTCGTTATCGAAAGTGCCTCGGCATCAACACCGCGCTCCGCCCGACTATCGCGGGCCGAGTCACTTCCGATGAACGCTAGCGACTTTCGGGGAGTAATGCGGCGATGTCCGGGCCGGGACAGGCCCAAGCCTACTTCGACGGCACGCGCGCCTTCAACTCCTCGACCCAATCGAGTACGACGACCAGGTTGTCCGGCGCCGATGCCCGTTCGCCGCCGCTCGGCGCGTCCTTGATCATCAAGAACTTCTGGCCGTCGCGCGAGACGTCGTACACGCGCCCCCGCAGCGGTTGATAATACGGCGCGCCGAATAGCTTCGTCGGGTCGCCGTGGTTGAAGGTCGACGTCGATTGAACTGCTACCGCCATCAAGGCGCCGTTCGGATCGAGATAGAACAGCTCTCGCTCGCTCGGCGCCCACGTCGGTTTGACGCCGCCGGCGGAGGACACCTGCCAGTGGCCATCGTTCACGTTCGGGAACGGACGCACGTAAATCTCGTTCTGGCCCGATTCATCCGATTGGTAGGCGATCCAGCGGCCATCGGGCGAGATGTCAGCAAAGCCCTCTCTAAACTTCGTCTGGACCAGCGGCTGCGGCTGCGCCT
>DATGER010000028.1:0-16364 GCA_035309865.1 Chloroflexota bacterium | reverse complement strand
GGACGCCCGCGTAGTCCTTGACGAGGTGCTCGACCGCGAGCATCGCTCACATCACCCGGCTGGTTTCGGCGGTGCGATCTGCTGCTCGAGGTCGAGATTGAGGGCCTTGGCCGCGGTACGGATCGAGTCGTAGTCCGTGTCGGTCGCCGGCGCCAGGCCGTCGATCTGGTACAGATCCTTCAGGACTTTCTGACCGTCTGGCGTACTCTGGACGTACAGCAGCCCGTTCTTGATCAACTGCACCAGGTTGGCGTCCAGCCCGTTCCGGACCGAGACCGTGTCGTTAGGAATTGGATCGGTCGTGGCGATCGGCTTGATGGCGGTCATGACGTCCGGCAGGGTGCTGGCGACGAGCGTGCGGGCATCGGTCGGCGGACCCGTTTCGATGCTGCTGCCAAACGTTGCGCCGCCATCTACCTGTTTGTTGTAGACGGCGATGACGACCTTGTCGTGGCCGCCGGCGAAGAGCGTATCGGAGAAGAACGTCTTGTAGTCGATGCCCTTGCCCGCCAGGAGCGCATTCGGGAACAGGAAGCCGGAGGCCGACGCCGGGTCGACAAACGCGAACTTCTTGCCCCGCAACTGGTCGATGCTGGTGATCCCTGAGTCGGCGCGCACGATGAATTGCGATCGATAACTCTTACTTCCCTGGCGGACCGAGGCGAGCAGCACCTGGCTGCCGTTCTTGTCGTGGGCGAGCACGTAGGCGAAGGGCGCGAGCCAGCCAACGTCGACCTGGTTGGCGCCCATCGCCTCGATCACCGTCGTATACGAGGTCGGCACTGAGACCGAGAAGTTCAGGTTCGTGGCCTGCTGCAGCAACTGCGCGAGCGGCTGGCCTGACGAGAGCACCTTCTGTGAATCGGCGGATGGCACAAACGCCATTGTGACCGGGTTGCTCGCCGAGCCCTTCTGATCGCCAGTCGGGGCCGCTGGCGCCGCCGGTTTCGGATAGGCCACCGGGCTCGCCGCCGCGGCCGGGCTCGCGGCGGGTGAGGCGGCCACCGCGGCCGCTGGCGACGCTGCAGGCTTGGTGGCCGCGGACGGCGAGGCCGCCGGTGAGGCCACCGGCACTGCCGGTGAAGCTGCAGTCGTTGGCTTGGCAGCCGGCGCCGAGGTCGCCGGAGCCACCGCGGCCGGCGTGGGGGCGGCGGGCGCGGCAGATTGACACGAAGCTAGTGTTGGAATGAGCAGGGCGGCGACGGCGAGTGTCGCGAATGCCCGGGCGGCACGAATGCGCATGCGCCATCTTACAAGGCCCCCGCTATGACGTACGCCGGCCCGGGACTCTCAAAAGACGGTTGGGCTCGACCACCTTCCCGTAGGCATGGCGACCACCTCGCGAATCTTGTCGGCCCGCTCCCGGGCGCTCCTGGATTCGGCTGGACGCGACTCCCGCAGCTCGGCGGGCGTTCGACCTGCCTGCTCCATCACTTCGGCTGCCACGCGTATCGTGGCGCCGGACACTAACGCCAGCGCAATCGCATCGCTCGGCCGCGCATCGATGGTCCGGGTGCCTTTTGCGCTGTCGAGGACGACCTCCGCGTAGAACGTGTCTTCGGTCAGGCGATTGATTCGCACCTCCCGGACTCGCCCGCTGGCGGCCTCCAGCAGGCGGGCCGCAAAGGCGAATGTGAGCGGCCTCGGCGCTTCGGCCCCAACGAGCGAGATAGCGATGGAATCTCCCTCGAACTGTCCGACCCAGATTGACAGCAACCTCTCGCCGCTGTCCTCGGCCAGCAACACCACCCTCCGCTCACCCGGAGGTTCGGCGATGGGAACCGCACGCACGTCCTCAACATGCACGTCAATGAACTCCCTGGCTCTCTCCGTCGTCATATGCTCCTCACTCCACAGTTCCCACAGGCTCAGTCGCAGCCGACCGCGCGCCTTATGCAGCCGTGCCTTGACTGCGCCGACGTCGATACCGAGCAGGGCCGCCGTCTCGGCGTGGCTCATCCCAGCCAGGTAGAACAGGGCTACCGCGGACCGCTGACTCGGCGCGAGTTCCGCCACCGCGCGCCGTACCATCGCACCTAGCTCGGCCAGCTCCAGCGACTCCTGCTGCGGGGCCGCCAAGTCGATGGGCTCGGGAAGCACGCGGCCGCCCACGAGGGCTTCGAGCGACCAGGCGTCCTGCACGTGGTAGCGCAGCCACCCATGGCAGACGCGCAGGGCTATGCCGGCTAGCCACGCACCGAACCGGTCGGTCTGTCGGAGCGTATCGAGGTTGAGCCAGGCCACCAGTACGGCTTCCTGTACCCCGTCTTCGGCTCGTCCATCGTCTCGCAGCAGTCGTTTGCACAGGCGCAATGCGACGGGCCGGTGCCGAACCACCAGATCGGCGAACGCGGCCTGGTCGCCTTCTCGGGCGAGCTGGACGAGGCTGGCGGTGATGTCATCGGCGTTGCCGGTCATTGTTCCGCAGCATAGTGGGCCTTCAGCCCCGCAGGGTTACCTCCCCTGCGCCGGCGGCGCCTACGCCAGACGGCACCAACAGGTCTTCAATCGATCGCCGCACGGTCGCACCCGCAGGTCGGGCCGTCAGGCGCTCACAGAGCGTTTCGTGCAGCCTTGATGTGCGCGTCGAAGAAGGACAACACGCGCTGCCACGAGTCAGCGGCCGCCGCGGCATCGTAGCTCGACTCGCGATCGTTGAAAAAAGAGTGCCTGGCGCCTGGATAGAGCTTCAGGTCGTGAGCCACTCCGGCGCTGGTCAGCTCCGTCTCGAGCGTGCCCACGGCACCGCTGGTGAAGTCCTTTTCGGGCCACGACCCGACCACCGGGCACAATCGCCGCAGCGCTTCGCGGCGTCTGGGTGCGCTGCCGTAGTACGGTCCGATCGCCTTGAGGCGACTGTCGGTGCACGCCCACGTGAGCGCCAGCGTGCCGCCCAGGCAGAAGCCGACCGCGCCAACCCGGCCGGCGTCGACCTCGGGCCGCTCGACCAGGCGTGCCAGCGCCGCTTTCAGGTCGGCAACAGCGAAATCATCGAGCCGACCGGCAAGCCAATCGACCATGATGCGGGCCATGCAGATAGCCTTGTTGCGACGCGCAAACAGGTCCACTCCGAGCGCCGCGTAGCCCTGCTCGGCAAAGCGGTGACAGATATCGCGAATGTTGTCGTTCAGCCCGTACAGCTCATGGATCACCACCACCCCGGGATAGGGTGGCGTGCCATCCGGCAACACCAGGTACGACGTGCCAAGCAACTGCGTGCGGAGTGCCACTCGCGCCCATTGTGACACGACCGCGGCTGACCAGTCGATCGACCGTCGACCGCAGTTGGCTTTGTCAGATTGAAGCGGCGGCCCGCGCGCGCACCGGCGTGAACGGAGCGTCAACCATTCCGCGGTGTAAGTGGCTAGCGACGGCTCGGCCATGCCTCAGGCTGGCATGGGATTTCGCATGGTGCGGATCAGGACCTCAGGCCCGAGCTTGACATTGTCGCCGGTGTGCAGGAGGAAGCGGACGAGATCGACCACCTCGTCGACGCGAAGGAAGTTGGCCGGATTGGCGCCTGGGACAACGGAGCCCATGTCGGTGTCGACGAAGCCAGGGCAGACGACCCAGGCCTTGATCCCGTTGTGGTGGTTGGCGTCCTGGATGACTTCGGTCAGTGCGCGTAAGGCGTGCTTACTCACACAGTAAGCCGCCAGGCCAGGCACACTTGCAACGCCGGCCTCGCTGCCAATATTGATCACCCGCCCGAATCCGCGCGCCTGCATATCGGGCAGCGCGGCCGCGCACAGGTAGGCGGCGGCTCGGACATTTACGGCGAAGGTGTGGTCCCATTCGGCCAGGGTGGTCGCCTCGAGCGACTTCCACACGGCGTAGCCCGCGTTGTTGACCAGGATGTCGATCGGGCCGAGCTCGGCGCGGGTTCGAGCAACCAGGTTGGCGAGCGCGCCGTCGTCGGTGAGGTCGGTGACCACCGGGACGGCTGTCCCGCCAGCCTCGCGGATGGCTTTGGCCACCCGCTCCAGTGCTTCCTCGCGGCGCGCCGCGAGCACCACGCGGGCACCCTCGGCCGCCAGCATGGCCGCCAGACCGGCGCCGATTCCGGTCGACGCGCCGGTCACCACTGCCACTCGACTAGTCAATGCGGTCATCGTCACTCTCCTCAGCGCTCTACACGTGCGGCTGGATCGTGCCTGTTGTACGACACGCCAGACGGCGGCCGACCTGCGCTGTCAGCGGCGCTCGAAGCACACAGTGCGTATGCGTTGTGGCGCGGTTGGCTCAGCCGGGGGTCTCACCGCCCCCAGTAGACTTCGCTCGGCACATGCAGGCCGGACGCGGCTGGCACCGTGCGCGTGATTGCCGAGGACTCCATACTCGCGAGCCCACCGAACGCGGTCGAGATTATCCTCGAATCGGCGGCCGGCAGCCAGACGGCGAGCGCCACGATGGTCCTGCGCTGGCTGCCGGCATGAGATTCGCTAGGTTATCTGGGCGTCGACAATGACCGGCGCGCCGGCCTTCTGGACGAAGGTGACCTGACGGACACCAAGCGAGCTGAGCAGTTGCTCGGGAACCACGCGCAGCGGTCCGGGCGCTGGACCATCGCCCGGGTCTGGCTGGGGGTAGGCGGTCGAGGCCGCGGTGTGAAAGGTGATGTTGCCTTCCACTTTCTGCAGGACCTGGTGGATGTGGCCGTTCAAAACCGTGACCGATCCGAAACGCTGCATCATCGTCAGCGCCTGTTCGGCGTCGGTGGTGCCCCAGCCCCAGGTTGGATAGACCGCCCACAATGGCACGTGGGCGTAGACCACGACCGGCGTGCTGGCACTCAGACCATCGAGGTCTTTCTTGAGCCAGGCGAGTTGATCGTCGCCGAGGATGCCGAAGCCGCCGGCCTTGAGGTTCCACACATTCACCAGGCCGACGAAATGAACGCCCCTGAAGTCGAAGCTCCGCCAGCCATTGGTGGTCGCGCCCTGGCCAAAACGGTCCAGGTAGGCTTTGCCATTGTCGACGAAGGTATCGTGCTCGCCCGGGACGTAGTACACCTGGTCCTGAGTGAACTTCGCCCCTTTGAAGATCTGGTCGACCGCGTCGTACTGAGCGGGCATCGACGTGTGGCTCACATCACCGGTGTGCAGCACGAAAGACGGTCGGCTCGGCAGCGAGCCGACGCGGTCGATGGCTTTCTGAAACGTGCTGGTGACGTCCATGTTGGGGACATTTTTGAAGCCGATGTGGCTGTCGCTGACCTGAACGAAGCTGAAGTCACCCTGGGTGGCGTTGCCGGCTTGCGACAGGGTGCACGACGACAGGATGCCCGCGCTGAGCGTCCATACGACGCCGGTACCGGCCCAGGCCATGCACTTGAGGAAGCCGCGACGGTCGATGCCATCGGCGTGGTTGTGTTCGTCGAGGACGGTGTCACGCGCCCCGTGCAGCGAAGCGGAACGTGGGTTGCTCACTGGACAATCACCTTGGCAGTCATGAATGGGTGGATGGCACAGAAGTAGCTGTAGGTGCCCGGTGTCGTGAACGTGTAGGAATACTGTCCGTCGGTCTGAATGGCAGGCGAGGAAAAACTGCTATCCGACGCCGTGACGGTGTGCTCCACGTCGTCGTGGTTGCTCCAGACGACCGTTGTTCCGGGCGCTACGGTGATGGTCGCCGGGACGATGTTGAAGTTCTCCATGCTGACCGATGGTCCACCGGACGTATCGACTGGATGGGCCGGCTTGGGGGGCGGCAGGGTGGCCAGCGCGGCCGGCGGCACCGGGGTGGAGAGCCCCGAAGCGGGCGACACGGTGGCCGCCGCCGTCGGCGCGCAGCCCGCGATTGGCACGATGCCCACCAGCAAGAGCGCGCCCACCGTAGCGCGCCAACCAGGCCTTCTGTGGACACGAATCGCGTATGTTGACATGGATGCTCAGCGGACCTCCCGAACAGGTGTGGTGGCGGCCGACAGCCGTGCAGTCGATGGCTGTTGGCCACAAGTCACCTACACCATCCGGCGGCAACCGGATTGCATCGTTGGCTGGATTCTCGTGGCCGAAGCCAGGTGCGACTGGTCTGGCACCGCCGCGGTGAACAGCCACGCGGATTGCAGATCCCGACACCATCCGGTTGCGGTCGGCGGGTGTATTAGCAGCCGAGTCCCACGGCCAGCTCTGGCCAGCGGGCACATCCTCCAAGTGCGCGGAGTTGTCCGGTCATGCGCTATCGCCTTGTCCTGCTTGCCGCACCAGCGGTGCTTTTGGTTGCGTCGGCCTGTGCGCCCGCCGCTACGCCGGCCGCTGGCGCGGCACTACCCCCCGAGCAGATCACCGTTACCGGGTCCGATGATTTCCGCTTCAACCCGTCCACGATCACCGTCAAAGCCGGTCAGCCGCTTGAAGTAACGTTCCAGAACGGGAGCGCGATCCTGCACGACTTCACCGTACAGCAGGGTCTCGACAAGCCACTGGTGATCACCGAGGACGGCGGCAGATCCGCGACCGCGACGGTTACCTTTGCCAAACCCGGCACGTACAAGTTCTTCTGTTCCCAGCCCGGTCACGACCAGCTGGGCATGCACGGCACGATCACGGTCCAGTAGCCGTGCAAAATTCGCCTGGCATTCCGCTCGCCGCGTTCGTCGTGGCAAGCGTGCTCGCAGGCGCCACCATCTTCTCCGTGATGGCTGGTGTGGGCGGTGATCCGGCTCTGAATGAGTTGCAAATCGGCGGGGCCGCGTGGGCCGTCACACTGGCGGTGTTCGGTGTGCAGGGCATCGTCTCGATCGTGCTCGAAGGCCGACAGCTCTTCGTTGGCACCGTAGGGCCACGGCTGACTAATCCGCTGAGCGCGGCCATCGCCGTATGCTCGGTCCTCCTGTTCGTCCTGGCCGGTCTCACCGGACTGGCGATCGTCTCCGGCCAGCCTACCGCCGTCGTCGGTACGGCAGCTGGCGCGGGCTGCCTCGACCTCGGACTCCTACTGCTCTTCTACAAGGAGGCCTGTGTGGGCCATGAAGCACACCTTGAATCTCGACACGACGGTATCCCCTGGTGATGCCGACCACCCGCTCCCACCGGGCGAGCCCCTGGCGCACCGCCAGACAGATCGCCGAACGCTGCTGGGCTGGATGGTGGGCATGGCTGCAGGTGCGTTCGCCCTGAGTTTCGCGGTTCCGGCCGCGGCGCTCAGGGCACTTATGCTCGAAAAGCCGGTCATCGCGCCGGGCGACGTCCTTACCTACGCGGACACGGCCACCGGCGGCCAGCCCGGCCAGCCATTCAAAGCTGCCGACCTGGCAGTCGGAGGATCGGCCCAACTGTTCCCGCTGGGCAAGTCCGACAACCAGGACAACCTGCTCCAGGTCGTGCGCATCGCGGAGGGCGCCGGGGCGGCTGGACTGGTGGCGTACAGCGCCATCTGCACCCATCTGGGTTGCGCGGTGTTTGAAAAACTGAACCGCGACGGCTTGATCCTGTGTCCGTGCCACGGCAGCATCTACGACCCGGCCAATCATGCCGTGGTCCGCCGCGGACCGTCTGATCGCGCGCTGCCAGGCATCGCCATCGCCGATGGCCCGAACGGCACCGTGCTCGCCAACGGCCCGTTCGACGGTCCGATTGGTCCCCAGTAGGCACGCCGGCATGCTCGAGACCCAACGGACTCCTGGGCCACACACGCCGTCCGAAACCGCCCAGGCGGACTCTCTGGGTGGCACTTCCCGGAACCCGATCAACGTTGGCTGGCTGGAAGAGCGCCTGCAGCTCAGCGCCCTCCAGAACAAATACGGTCGAAAGGCGTTCCCCGTCCACTCGACCTTCTTTCTGGGCGAGATGGCGGCCATCAGCTTTCTGATTCTGGTGCTCACCGGCGTTTATCTCGGACTGATCTACACCCCCTCAAATGCCGACATCACCGTCGCCGGCCAGAAACTGCCCGAAGCCTTAGCCAGTGTGCAGCTGATCGAGTCGATTCCGGTGGCCAACCTGATCCGCAACGTCCACCACTGGGCGGCGCACGTCATGATCGTCACGCTCGTGCTGCACGCCGTGCGGGTGTACTTCACCGGCACGTACCGCAAGCCACGCGAGCTCACGTGGGTGCTCGGCGTCGTGCTGCTCGGCCTGACGCTGGCCGCCGGCTTCGTGGGTTACGCACTCCCGTGGGATGCGTTTGCCGTGACCGCCACGGGGATTGGCTACGGTCTGGCGCGCTCGATTCCGCTGGTCGGCCATCTGCTGGGCGAGCTGTTCTTTGGCGGCGCGTTCCCCAGTCTGGGGAGCCTGCCACGGCTGTACACCATCCACGTGGTGGTCATCCCGGCCAGCATCGTGGGGGTCTTGAGCTTGCACTTGCTGCTGGTACTGAAGCAGAAGCACAGCATGCCGGGCTACGCCCGCAAAGTGGCGGAGCCGGGCCGGGTGCTCGGCATCTCCGTCTGGCCGTATCATGCCCTGCTCGCGGGGCAACTGGTGTTGTTGATGCTGGGCGCGCTCTCGCTGCTGGCGGCGTTCGTGCCGGTCCACCCGCTGGCCGCTTACGGCCCCCCGACGGCCGAAACACTGGCGGTCAAACCGGACTGGTACCTCTTGTGGATCTTCGGCTTCTTGAAACTCATTCCGGCCGGTGTGGGCTTCAGCGTGGGCCCAATTACCATCACCCCTGAGTTTCTGGGTGGCGTCTTGTTCCCCGGCACCCTGTTCGGCGTGATGACGCTGGTGCCGTGGCTCGACCGCACCAATCGGCACGTGGTGCGGCGATTCGAGTACCTGGAGCCGCCGTCGCAAGCCCTGTTGCGACTCACCCTTGGTGTTGGCGCGCTCACGTTCATCGGGATGCTACTGTTCGCCGCGTACTACGACCAGATCGGGTTGACGCTCGGTGAGATCTGGCTGCTCGTCCTCTGTGTTCCGGTGCTGCTGGGTGGCGCCATCTTTGGCTGGAGCCGGTTTTGGCGCGGTCGGCGCGCGGCGCTGGCAGGTTTCGATCCGACCAGCGGCGACTGACTCAGCGGGCCAGCCACGAGCGTAGAACGAATCCGCTGCCAGCCGCCCTCGGCGTGCCCCTTTGCCTTCAGTATCGCAAGGACGAAGCCCCCGTTGGCTCCCGGCACCCGCCGTACTTCCTGGTCATCTGCAGGGGAACGGCTTCGGATGTGCGCGACCAGGCGCTGACACAGCCGCCGCCGGTCTGGATGTGTCGCACGCGCCACTTCGCAAGGCCGAGCGCTAAGATTGGCGCGTGTCAGCCAACGCGTCCGGACCGGACGGGCGGGTCCTGCTTCACCAGGCCAACCTCGCGTCACTTCCGCCCGCGGTGGCCAGGCCGACGTACGTGCGGGAACGCCTTCGGCCAGCGATTGTTCACTTCGGCGTGGGTGGTTTTCATCGCGCCCATCAGGCCGTCTACCTCGACGATCTCGCCGAGCGTCGGATCTCCACGGATTGGGCCGAGCAGGGGATAGGTTTATTGCCCGGCGATCGGCGTATGGCCGAAGCGCTGATCCCCCAGGACTGCCTGTACACGGTCGTCGAGCGCAGCGAAGCGGCGGATCGCGCTCGGGTGATTGGCTCACTTCGGGGTTATACGTTCGCGCCCGACGATCCGGGGCGCGTGCTGGAACTGTTGGCCGACCCCGCCACGCGTATTGTCAGCCTGACCATCACCGAAGGCGGCTACCTGGTCGACGATAAGACGGGTGTCTTCGATGCCACGCATCCGGCCATCCAGCAGGACGTTGACCAGCATGCGCCCAGAACCGTATTCGGCTACATCGTCGCCGGTCTCGAGCGGCGTCGAGCGGCGGGGATCCCGCCCTACACGGTCATGTCGTGCGACAACCTGCAGGGCAACGGGTCGATCGCGCGCACCGCCGTCGTCTCGTTCGCGCGGCTTGGCGATGCATCGCTGGCGGCCTGGATCGACGCCAATGTGGGCTTCCCGAACGCGATGGTCGATCGCATCACGCCGCAAACCACGGATGTCGATCGGGCCATGGTGGCGGAGACTTTCGGCATGGTCGATGCCTGGCCGGTGGTTACCGAGCCGTTCAGGCAGTGGGTGCTCGAAGACCGCTTCGGCAACGGGCGGCCGCCGCTCGAAGAAGTCGGGGTCCAGATCGTCACCGACGTTCATCCGTACGAAACGATGAAGCTGCGCCTGCTGAACGGAAGCCATCAGGCCATGGCGTACCTTGGCTACCTGGCCGGCTACCGTTACGCGCACGAGGTGATAGGCGATCAGGATTTCGTCAGTTTTCTCACCCGCATGATGGATGTGGAAGTCACGCCCCTCCTGCCACCCGTAGCCGGCATCGACCTGGCCGGGTACAAGCGCACGCTACTGGAGCGTTTTGGTAATCCGAAAATTGCGGACACGCTCGCCCGCCTGGCCACCGATGGGTCAGACCGGATGCCCAAGTTCGTCTTGCCGTCGCTAGCTGAGGCCCTCGCCGAGGGCCGACCCCACCGCCTGCTGACGCTGGTCGTCGCTGGCTTCTGTCGCTATCTGCGCGGTGTCGACGAGCAGGCTCAACCGATCACGTTGCAGGACGGTCGCGCCGACGAGTTGTCGCGGCTGGCGAACCAGAGTCAAACGGATCCGCGGCCGCTGCTGGCGGTGCGGCGCGTATTTGGCGATCTCGGCCAGAACGCGGCCTGGGTCGCGGAGTTGACGGACGCACGCCGGGAACTCGACACGCTCGGCGCGCGGGCGACGGTCAGGGCAGCGGTCGCGCCCTCGTAGCGGCCCATCGAGGCCAGGCCCCGACCCTCGGCCTCGTTATCCAGAGGACACCGCCGCGAGCGGCGGCCCGCGGCCCGCGTGCCGGCTGTACCGCGGGCTGCCGGACACAGTCATGACATTCTGAAGCCGACCGCTTGACGGCCGAGGAGCAGGGGTCTAGGATCGAAAATGCTCATCGAAGCGCTTGCGCAACCGCATCGATGGATCCGCGACAAGAGGGAGCATGGGGAATGAACGCTCACTTTCGGTCGTCCGCGACTCGCATAGTCGCTCTCGTCAGTCTGGTCGGCGCCGCCTGTACGCCAGCCGCCGCACCGCCGCCAGCCGCCACCCCGCCAGCCGCTGCGAAGCCCGCGGCAGCTACCGCAGCGCCGGCCGCGAACGCGCCGGCAGCGGCGAAACCTGCCGCCAGCGGCGCAACCGGCACCGTCAGCGTGGCCATGGTTGGCAACCCGCAGATGAAGACGCTCGAGCAACTCAAGGGTGATTTCGAATCGTCGCATCCGGGCATCACCCTGAACTTGCTGGTCCTGCCCGAGAACCAGGTGCGTGACAAGGTCACCACGGACATTGCCACCAATGCCGCCCAGTTCGACCTGGTCACCATCGGGATGTATGAAGTCCCGCTGTGGGCCAAGAACGGGTGGCTCGAGGAGGTCGGTACCACGCTGCAACAGGACGCCAGCTACGACTTCAACGACGTGATCCCGAGCATTCGCAAGGGTCTCGAGTACAACGGCAAGCTGTATGCGGCGCCGTTCTACGGCGAAAGCTCGGCGCTCTTCTATCGCAAGGATCTCTTGCAGAAGGCGAATGTCACGCTGCCCGACAAGCCCACCTGGGACCAGGTGTCCGCCGCGGCGAAGGCCGTCCACAACCCACCCAATCAGTTCGGCATCTGCTTGCGGGGTCTGCCCGGCTGGGGTGAGCAGTTGGCTCCGCTCGATACGGTGATCAACACGTATGGCGGGCGCTGGTATGACCCGAACTGGAACGCCCAGTTGAACTCACCTGAAACGTCCGCGGCGATCAAGTTCTACATCGACACGGTCAAGAACACCGGCGAGCCAGGCGCCACCCAGGCGGGTTTCACCGAGTGCGAAACGCTGATGGTCCAGGGCAAGGTCGGGATGTGGTACGACGCCACCTCGGCAGCCGACCTGCTGTTCGATCCCAAGCAGAACCCGAGCGCCAGCAACATGGCGATGGCGTACGCCCCAATCAAGGAGAAGGCGGATAGCGGCTGGCTCTGGGCCTGGGCCTTTGCCATGGAGGCCAACTCCAAGAACAAGCCGGCCGCATACGAGTTCATGAAGTGGGCGACCTCCAAAGACTTCGTGAATCTGGTCGGACAGAAGTCCGGGTGGGGCTCGGTCCCGTCCGGCGCACGCATGTCCACCTACGATCTGGCCGGGTACAAGGACTATGCCAAAGGCTTCGCCGCGATCACGCTCGACTCCATCGAGAAGGCGGACCCGTCGAAGCCGACGACCCAACCGGTGCCGTACACCGGGGTCCAGTTCATCCAGATCCCGGAGTTTCAGGATCTCGGGACGCGCGTGAGCCAGGAATTCGCCGCCGCCATCGCCGGTCAGCAGAGCGCCGACGACGCGATCAAGAAGGCGAACGATTACGCCAACCAGGTCGCCAAGCAGGGCGGCTATCAGAAATAAGCGTTGCCTCGTCGCTGGGTGAGCGCGGCATCACGTCCCGCTCGCCCAGAGACAGCCTTAGCTGAGGTAGCCATGAGCATTCAATCGCGCACGCTGACGTGGGCCGGCCACGCGCCGCCGCTGCCGATCGTCGGAGCTGTCCGCAACTGGTCGGTCGGCAAGTCGTTGGTCGCGCCGGCGGTGATCTACGCCGTCATTGTCACGCAGCTCCCATTCCTGCTGACCGTCTGGTACAGCTTGCTCCGCTGGAACCTGCTGCGACCCGACAACCTCCAGTTCGCCGGACTCGACAACTATGTGTTCGTTGTCAGTGCCGATCCGGTGTTCTGGTCGGCACTGATCAATACCATCATTCTCACCGTCGGCTCGGTCGTTCTGGCGCTCGTCGTCGGACTGATCTACGCCGAGCTGGTCAACGCCCGCTATCCAGGTCGCGCAATTGTCCGCACCATGTTCATCACGCCCTTTCTGGTCATGCCGGTCGTCAGCGCGCTGACCTGGAAGAACATGATGCTCAATCCGGTCTTCGGCGTGGTCGACTATCTGATGCAGCTGGTCGGCCTACCCGCCGTCGATTGGCTGGCCCAGTTTCCTTTGGTGGCGATTACCGGGATGGTCGTCTGGCGGTGGGCCCCGTTCATGATGCTGATCTTGCTGGCCGGCATGCAGTCGCTCAGCGAGGAGATCCGCGAGGCGGCCCGTGTCGACGGAGTTACGGGACTCCAGGAGTTCCGCTACATCGTCCTGCCGCATCTGAATCGGTTTATCCAGCTGGGCGCGCTGCTCGGCTCGGTGTATATCGTCCAGGAGTTCGACAGCATCTACATGACCACCCAGGGCGGCCCGGGTACTGCCAGCACCAACCTGCCCTTCCTGATCTATCAGGTGGCCTTCGCCAAGAAGGACGTGGGTGAAGCATCCGCGCTGGGCGTGATCGTCGTCATCCTGACTATCATCGCGGTCCAGTATCTGTTGAAGGTGTTGACCAGCCTCACCGAGGGAGACTGATCCATGGCAATTCGCGCCGTCGCCAGACGCCCGTCCGCCAGTTCCGGCATCGAGCAAGCGCCCATCGGTATTGCAATCGTGGCCTGGCTCCTCGCGCTGCTGGGATTCTTTCCGGTGCTGTACCTGGTCGCCACCAGCCTCAAGAGCGAGGCTGCCGCGGTGCTCCTACCGCCCACATTCATCCCGCTGCCTGGACTGAACCTGGCACCGACGGAGATGCCCCCGTTCACGTTCAGCCCGACCTTTGAGCAATACCAGTCCATCCTGGACCGCGGCTTCGGTCCATTCTTTTTGCGCTCGGTGGCGATCGTGATCGCTTCAGGCGCACTTGTTCTGGTACTGGCGGTGCCGTGTGCCTACGCGCTCGCGTTTCGCATGATCGAGGGCTGGCGAGACACCCTGTTCTTCTTTATCTCGACCAAATTCCTCCCGCCGGTGGGTATCATCGTGCCGATCTACATCATCATGCGCGACCTGCAACTGCTGGATAATCTGCTCGCCCTGGTGATCATGTACACCGCGATGAATCTGCCGATCGCGATCTGGATGCTGCGATCGTTCTTCGAAGAGGTGCCGCCGGACGTCCTGCAGGCCGCGCAGGTCGACGGCGCCGACGTGCTCACCCAGATGACCCGAATTATCCTGCCGATGGTCGCCCCCGGGCTCACGGCGACCATGTTCATCGGCATGATTTTCGCCTGGAACGAGTTCTTCTTCGCCGTCAGCCTGACCGCGACCCGCGCCGCCACGGTACCGATGTTTATGATTGGCTTCGTGACGTCCGAGGGATTGTTCTGGGCCAAGCTTGCCGCCGCGGGAACGATGGCGATGTTGCCGGTCGTGCTGGTCGGCTGGAGTGCGCAGCGTCAGCTGGTGCGCGGACTGTCACTCGGCGCTGTCAAGTGACCACCGTCCATGACGTGGCACGCCGAGCCGGTGTCTCCACCAGCACCGTCTCCCACGTCATGAACAACACACGGTTCGTCTCGGACGAGTTGCGCGAGCGCGTTGAGGCGGCGATGCGCGAGCTCGACTACACACCTAACGCCGCCGCGCGCATGCTGACGCTCAAGCGCTCACACACGCTCGGGCTGATCGTCTCGGATATCCGCAATCCGTTCTTTGCGTCTGTCGCTCGGGGTGTCGAAGATGTCGCCCAGGAACAGGGTTACACGCTGGTGCTGTGTAACAGCGACGAGAACGCGGAGCGCGAGGCCGCGTGTCTGAATGCGCTTGAGACACGGGCCGTCGATGGCGTGCTCCTGGCGTCTGCAGGTGTTGCGGACGTGCACCTGGCACGCCTGGTGCGAGCTGGTTACCCGAT
This sequence comes from Chloroflexota bacterium, assembly GCA_035309865.1. Classification (GTDB taxonomy): domain Bacteria; phylum Chloroflexota; class UBA6077; order UBA6077; family CF-72; genus CF-72. The sequence continues at coordinate 1,658 of DATGER010000028.1, read as the reverse complement.
AGTGCTGGTCGATCGCGACCTTCCCGAGTTGGGCGCGCCGGCCGTGCTGCTTGACAACGACGGTGCGGCATACAGCGCGGTGTGGCACCTGATTACCCGCGGCCATCGACGCATCGCCATGCTGAGTGGGCGCGCAGCAATTTCGACGACGGTCGAGCGCGTCGCCGGTTACCGGCGCGCCTTGCTTGAAGCGGGAATTGAGGTGGACGATCGACTCGTGGTCTCCGGTGAATCGACCAGCGAAGGCGGTGCAATCGCCGCGAACGCGGTGCTGGACCTGGATGAACCGCCGTCGGCGATCTTCTCGGGCAACAACTTGATGAGCATTGGCGCGCTCCAAGCGATCGTGAATCGCGGCCTGCTGGTGCCGGACGACGTTGGACTGGTCGGCTTCGACGATTTCCCATTTCCGTGGTCCGATGCGTTTCGCCCGCACCTGACGACGATCGCCCAACCGACGTATGAGCTCGGCAGACGGGCAGCCGAACTCCTCGTCCAGCGCCTGAAAGGCCCCAGCCCAGTAGCCGCGGAGCGCGTGGTTCTCGAGGGCAAACTGGTGGTGCGCGAGTCATCGGGCGCACTGCCGCTTCGGGACCAGCGTGAGGCGTCAAAACGGCCACGGGTTCGGCGACGCAAACTCGCGTGAACCAGGTGGATGGCGGCCGCTGGCCGGCGGTCATTTGTCTGGGCGAAGTGCTGACCGACTTCGTCGCCCTCGATGTCGCCCTGCCACTCCAGCGAGCGACGCAGTTTCAGCGCGCGGCAGGCGGCGCACCGGCCAACGTGGCGGTCGGGCTGGCGCGGCTCGGAATCAGCGTGGCTTTCATCGGCAAGGTGGGCGGGGATGCGTTCGGGCGATCGCTGCGCGAAATGCTCGCGGCCGAGGGAGTGGACGAGCGCGGCCTGTTGCAGGCGCCGGCGGCGCGGACCGCGCTCGCGTTCGTCGGGTCCGATGGCCACGGCGGACGAGAGTTTGTCTTCTACCACCACGGAATGGCTGACACTCAGCTCGAGGCCGACGAGGTGGACCGCGAGCTCATCGCGAACGCCAGCATCTTCCACTTTGGGTCGGTCACGCTGGCCGCCGAGCCGAGCCGATCGGCGACCGCCGCCGCGGCGCGGTGGGCGCATGAACACGGTTGCCTGGTGTCGTACGACCCCAACGTGCGACTGGAGGTTTGGGACTCCCCGCGCCAGGCTCGGGACTTGATCCTCGAGATGCTGGGTGTGGTCGACGTCGTGAAAGTCAGCGCAGACGAACTGGCATTTCTCACCGGCACGTCTGACGCATCAGACGCGTGCAGCGTCTTGCTCGAGCACGGGCCTACCGCTGCGATTGTCACGCTGGGGGGCGGCGGCTGCTACTACCGGACCGTCACGTCATCAGGCCATGTTCGCGGACTGCCCGTGGATTCCGTGGATAGCCTTGGTGCGGGTGACGCTTTCATGGCGGGACTGCTGGCCTGCCTTTCGGCTCATCCTGCTACCACGGTTCTCACTGATGAAGCGAAGCTTGTTTCTGCGCTTCACTTCGCCAACGCGGTCGGAGCGATCACGACCACGCGATTTGGGGCAATTCCCGCGCTGCCGACCCGAGCCGAGGTCGAGACTTTGCTGCAGGCCGAGCTACCGGCGACCAGCCAGTGAAAGCGAGCTTG
>DATGER010000027.1:0-13167 GCA_035309865.1 Chloroflexota bacterium | reverse complement strand
GGGGAGGCACACATCGCCGCACTCATCTTGAAACGTGGGTATCGGCGCCAGGGTGGACGTGTCCTCAGGCGTGTCTCGCGGTGGGTCCTGCTGTGGCGTAACCCTGGACGTGGGGTTAGGGTTGCCGCCGCCACCGCCGCCACCGCCGCCGCTGCCGCCACCGCCGCCACCACCGCCGCCGCCGCCGCCGCCACCGCCGCCACCGCCGCCGCCCGTGGAGGCAGCCACCAGGTCGGCGCCTGGCGCGTAGCCGAACACGAACGTCGTCGGCTCGAGACGCGTCTGGGAGACCAGGCTCGCACCCAAGCCGCCCAGACCAGCCTCAGCGTCCGCCAGTGTGGTGCCCGCGCCGAAGTACAGCCGCAGGATCTGCGTGCCGCCCGGCTCGATGGTCAACATCGGGATCTGGAACCGCACCCCGAGGCCATCCGGCGTCGGCTGCTGCGTCCAGGGCACCGGCGTCAGTGGCAGCACCGAAAGATCAGGGAGACCGGACCAGCCGATGGTGCGGGTGTAGACCGGCTGCACGGGCGCGGTCCCCAGGTTTTCGACCGTGACCAGCACCTCGTACAAGTTGGTGGCGCCGACAGCGGGGTAAAACGCGTGCGTCACGCGAAGCTGCGTCCCGGCGCCATCCTCGGCGAGCACGGCCGAGCTCGCACCCTCCGCGGTGAACGTGAACGCCTCGACCGATTCGACCAGCGGTGACGGCGCGGCGCCGACGAGCACGCTCCAGCCGGAACAGGCGCAGACGTTCGCGAGCCCGTCGACGCTCGAGGGGGTATAGCGCAGTCCCGTGCCCGCTCTGGCCAGGCCCGCGTCATTGCTGACTCCGAGGGTGACCAGCGCATTCCCGATCACCGCGTTGTTCGGTGTGGTTTGGGCCAGCGCCGCGCCGGGCGCGAACAGCGCGATCGACAGCCCCAGCGCGGCTACCCAGTGCCTATTCCGTCGCATCGTGATTACCTCCGCCCCGTTACACATCAGGGTCTTTCTGTCAAAAGCTAGCGTTTCAAAAACCTGATCGCCTTGTTGACGACTGTTGAGGAACGGTTGCGGGGCTTAGCCGAACTGTAATGCGACCGTCACCTCTCTGTTGCGGTCGGGACTGATCTCAGACGCGCGGCGGCCGATAGTCGGAGGGACTCCCTATGCACAACGCTGCCGACCTCGACCCGCACGCCTCCCCCGATGGCTGGCTCGACCTGGGCCCTGGCTGGCTTTTCGCCAGCATTCGCGATGCGGTCATCGTGGCTGACGCCGAGACCAGCCGAATCGCGCTATGGAATCCCGCGGCGACCCACTTGCTGGGGTTCGAGCCCGTTGACGTGGTGGGCCTGGCGCTCGGTGAGCTGATCCACGATCTCCTCCATACGCGGCAGTGGGACGCCGCGCGTCGCGGCGGATCAAGTGCGGACAAACTCGAGCTCTTTGCCCGCCGCCAGGCTGGCGCCGAGATCTGCGTCGAGTTGACGCTCAGCCCGCTCAGCAGCGCTGTCGAGGGGCACGCCTACGTGCTCGCGGTGGTGCGTGACGTCTCGGAGCGGCGGCTGGCCGATGAGGAGCGCATCGAACGCGTGCGTGAGATCGTCGCCCAGGAAGAGTCAGCCGCGGCCCATCGGCGACTCGAAGTGCTGGCCGAGGCCAGCCGGTTGCTCGACGCGTCGCTCGACTACGAGGCGACGCTTCAAGAGGTAGCCGGCGTGGCGGTGCGCACGATGGCTGACTGGTGCATCGTGCACCTGCTCGAGCACGACGGATCCATTCGCTGGCAGGCGCTGGCGCACGGCGATCCGGCCAAAGAGGCCGTGGCGCGGGCGCTGCAAGAGCGCTACCCGGTCAGCGCCGCGGTGTCGCGCGTCCTGCGCACCGGGGAATCCGAGCTGTACGGGGACGAATCCGGCGACAGCGCGGGACGCCGCGCCAACGAGCTCCGCGAATCCAACCGCGTGGCCCGTGCGCACGACGCCGACCACCTGCGGATGTTGCGCGAGCTGGACTCGCGCGCGGTGATGATCGTGCCGCTGGTGGCGCGCGGGCGCATGCTCGGCGCGGTGTCGCTGATTTCGACCCGCCCGGGCCGGTCGTACGACGCCTCCGACCTGGCGATTGCCGAGGAGCTCGCGCGGCGCTGCGGGCAGGCCATCGACAACGCGCGCTTGCACCAGGAGGCGCAGATCGCCGTCAAGGCCCGCGACCGCTTCGTGTCGATCGCGTCCCACGAGCTCCGCACGCCCATCGCGCGGGTGAAGGGCTACGCCGAGATGGTGCTCGCCGCGTACACCGATGGCGACCTCACTGACGAGATGCTGCAGCGCTCGCTGCGGCGCATCGATCACGCCAGCGACCGGCTGGCGACGCTGGTGCGCGACCTGCTCGACGTCTCACGTCTGAGCTCTGGCGACGCGCCGGTGCTGCGGCTGCGGACGCTCGACCTGACCGAGCTGGTGCGTGAAGTTGTCGGTCGCTATCAGGAGCAGCTGACCGGCACCGGGCACCTGTTGCTGGACATCGTCGGGGCGCCGGGCAACGTGTCCGCGGATCCGGATCGGATCGAACAGGTGCTGACTAATCTGCTCGACAACGCGTTGAAGTACTCACCGGACGTGGCCGAGCTGCACGTGCGCGTCCAGCCCATGGCGCGTGGGCTGCTGCTCGAAGTTCAGGATCACGGGATCGGCCTACCGCCGGCGGCGGCCGAGCGCATCTTCGAGCCGTTCAGCCGCGCGACGAACGCCGAACAGCTGCAGATCACGGGCATGGGCCTTGGTCTGTTCATTTGCCGCAACATCGTCGAGCAGCACCATGGGCGCATCTGGGCGCGCAGCGCCGGCGAAGGCACCGGCACGCTGATCAGCGTGTGGCTGCCCGAGCACCACGCTCAGCAGAACAAGATCACCGCCGCCGCGTAAGAATCAGCCGCCCGCATCGCTTCGCGCGCTCGCTTCCGGATCACGGGAAGAAGGTAAGTCGTCGACGCATGGGCGCTGCCGACGGAGGAGGCCCAAGGGGGAATCGTGGCGGCGGCGGGCTGGGGGGCGAACCCGTTAACGTGAATCGGTGTCCGAGCGCCGACTCGTTACGATCGCTCTGTTCGTCGCGACGTTTCTGGTCGCGCTGGATACGTCGGTGGTGTCGACGGCGATGCCGACTGTTATCGGGCAGATCGGTGGCATCCAGCTCTATAGCTGGGTCTTCAGCGCGTACCTGCTGACGGGCACGGTGACGGTGCCCATCTACGGCAAGCTGGCCGATCTGTTCGGCCGCAAGCCCGTGTTTCTCGCGGCGATCGCCATGTTCATGGTCGGCTCGATGCTGTGTGGGCAAGCCCAGACGATGGAGCAGTTGATCGTCTTCCGCTTGCTCCAGGGGCTTGGGGCGGGCGGCGTGCTGCCGATCACCCAGACGGTGCTCGGCGACGTCTTCCCGCTCGAACAGCGCGCGCGCATTACTGGCCTGTTCAGCACCGTCTGGGGGGTCGCCGGCCTGCTTGGCCCGGCCATCGGCGGCTTCCTGACCGAGCACGTCAGCTGGCGGTGGGTTTTCTACGTCAATTTCCCGCTGTGCGTGCTGTCAATGGTGTTGATTTCGAGCTTTCTGCATGAGCACCTGCAGCGTCGCCGGCCGAGCATCGACTACATCGGGGCGGTGACACTTGCAGGGGCCGTGGCGCTGCTGCTGGTGGGCTTGCAAACGTCATCGGGTAACCCGCTCGTCCAGGTGGTGCTGTATGTGCTGGCGGCGGTGCTGGTCCCCGTGTTTATCTGGCAGGAGCGGCGCGCGCCCGAGCCGCTGGTGCCGCTGTGGCTCTTTCGGCAACGCGCGATCGGTGTCAGCACGCTGGGCGGGTTGCTGCTCGGGGTGGCGCTGTACGGGCAGAGCACCTTTCTGCCGCCGTTCGTGCAGGGGGTGATGGGCGCCAGTCCAACGCTCTCTGGCTTCGTTCTGGCGAGCTCGTCAATATCGTGGCCCCTCGCCTCTGGGCTCGGCGGCCGGCTGCTGCTGCGGTGGGGTTTTCGGGCGCCTTGCGTGCTTGGCGGGGTTGTCCTGACGATTGGCTTCGGACTGTTGCTGACGGTCACGCCCGAGTCGGGGCTGTGGGCGCCGGCGGCGATCTCGTTCGTCACCGGGTTGGGCTTCGGGTTCTACTCGGTGGTGATCATTCTCGCCGCACAGTCATCGGTCGGCTGGCAGAACCGCGGCGTGGTCACGAGCGCCAACCAGTTTGCGCGCAATATCGGCGGCACGGTCGGCGTGTCGATCGCGGGCGCGATCTTTACCGCCGGCGTAGTGACCGCGGCGGGCACCGGCGTCAATCCGAACGAGATTCTCTCGCCCGAGGTGCGGGCCACGCTGGCGGCGGCTGACCTCAAGTTCCTGCAACAGGTGCTGGCCGACGCGTTGCGGTCGGTCTATGTGTTGTTCGTCGGCGTGGCCGTGCTGGCGACGGTGATCGCCGCGCTCCTCCCAGGCGGTGTGCCTCAGGAGAGCTCGTCGAGCTCGTCGTGAACGCTGCCCGCGTCGCTGCGCTCGCGCCCATGCAGGGACACGCGGCAACCAGGGTGGGTCTGAGCTGCAAGCTTCGCTGCGCTCGCTGCGTTGGCGAAGCCAGTTGTCCCAGGAGCTTCCTGCCCGAGCGGGAGCGAGCGCAGCGATGCGGGCGGGCGGCGCGCGCGGGGAGCGCGAGTTCAGGCGATCGTGGTCGGGACTCGGCCGCGGCCGATGCCGATGGGTTCGCCGAGGCCGCGGGGGTCGGGGCGGGGGGCGCCGGCGGTGGTCGCGGCGGCTTCGGCGTCGCGTTGCGGGTCCTCGCTGGTGCCGAGCTCACGCAGCGACTCGAGCAGCTCGTCGAGCTTGGGGACTTCGACGTAGGGCTCGAGCGTGCTGTGCGCGAGCTTCTGGCCGAAGACCTCTTTGAGGTGGAACACCGCGGACGGGTTGTTGATGTCGACCTCGACGCGGATGGGCTTGTTCGTGCCGCGCGTCACGCGCACCCGCTCGACGGCGGCGGCCGAGATCGAATGAATGTCGATCTTGCCGGCGCTGATGGCCTTCCGTGAGCGGCCCTTGGTCATGTCCAGCGCGTCGGCGACTTTAACGATGCCGGCTTCCAGGGTCAGGCAGCGTTCGTGGACGTTGTGCGCGAGCACGGCGTGGACGACTTCTGAGATGACGACCGTCAGCTGTGGCTCGACGTAGATCGGCGGCAGGCGGCGCCGCAGCCAGTCCAGCGCGATCGGCACGCTGAGCAGCTCGTGGCGGTCGCGGTGAATGGACATGCCGACGTCGTGCATCGCCAACCCGAGCAGCACCACGACCCGCGCGTCATCTTCGGTGAGCGCGTGGTCGGTGACACAGTTGGGCTGAATCCCGGCCTCGATCAGTAATTGCAGCAGGCTGTCGCCGTGGTGCATGGCCGTGCGGACGTGGACGGGACCGTGGTCGTTGACGGCGGCGCGCCGGGAGGTGCGATTGGCCATGTACCAGAGCGTCTGGATTTCGATATCGGTTTCGAGGATCTGAATGACTTGTGCCGTCCGTGATTCGGGCGGGGCGTCGATGCCGAGTTTGATCATGAGCGTAGATGTGCTGAAAGGATATGCTTTCGAGCCAGGACTCAAATGCCGTATCGCTCGCGTGTGCCCGCCGTCGCCCGCGCTATCCAGGCGCTCGAGCATCTGGCGGCGGCGCAGCAACCGGTGGCCCTGAGTGCCCTGAGTCGCGCGATTGACGTCAGGCCGAGCTCGCTGCTAGCCATTCTCACCACCCTGGCCGGGGCCGGCCTCGTCAGTCGCTCGCCGCGCGACGGCCGCTATCTGCCCGGGCCGGGCCTGGTGGCCCTTGGCACCGCCGCCGCCCAGCGCCTGGAGCCGCTGCACACGTTCGACCTCATGGCCGCGGACCTGGTCGAACAACTCGGCGAGACGGTGCTGCTGTGGGTCCAACAGGGCGACGGTCTGGCACTGGCGGCGGCGCGAGACGGCACCCAGCCGCTGCGCTACGTGCCGCCCCTGGGCCTGCGACTCCCCGCGACCGGCTTCCCGAGCCACGCGCAACACGGGGTTGTCGAAGGCGAGCTCGAGCCCGCCGTGTGGATGCTGGGCGCCAGCCTCGACGAGCGGGCGATGCTGGCGGTGGTCGGTCCGGCCGGCCGACTCCGCGGCGCGGCCGGCGCGCACGCGCGCCGAACACTGAGCGCGGTGGCGGGTGGTGAAGGCGCGTGGCCCGGCTCAGGTCCGATCGGGCCGAGCGAGCTCGACGCCTTCCTCTCCCAGGCGCTGGTCGCCAGCCTGTCGTACCTGTCGGACGACGGGTATCCCGCCAGTGTGCCGCTCTGGTACGACTGGGACGGGCACACGTTCTGGCTCATCCCGTCACCCGGCGCGGAATGGGCCGGGCACGTGCGCCGCAATCCACGGGTGTCGCTGGCGGTCAGCGAATCGACGCCGCCCTTGCGGCGGGTGCTCGCCCGCGGACCGATGTCTTCGACGGCCGACGACTTTGACGCCGGCCAGTGGCGCACGGTCGAAGGCCGCCTGGCGGCCCGCTACGCCCGGCTCGACGCGGCCCGATTGCTCGAAGGCCGGCGCGGCCAATCGCGTATCCTGCTGCGGCTGGTGCCCGAGCAGCTCATCGCCTGGCGCGGCTTGCTTCGGCCGGTCGCGCCAGCCTACTCCGCGTCTGGGCGCCGCGTCGGGTAGGACATTGCCGACCGAGGGAGTCCACATCGTTCCAGTCCGCGGCCTGGGCGAAATCGAGCCCGGGACGGATCTGGCTGGCGCCATTGGGGCGGCGCTGGACCGCCAGGGCACCCCGCTGCGGGATGGCGACATCCTGGTCGTAACGCAGAAGGTCGTCTCGAAGGCCGAAGGGTGTCTGGTGCGGCTGGCGGACGTCGAGCCCTCACCACTCGCCGCCGAGTGGGCCGCGCTGTGGAACAAAGACGCCCGGCTGGTCGAGCTGGTGCTGCGGCAAAGCCGCCGCATCGTGCGCATGGAGCGCGGGGTCATCATTTGCGAGACCCGTCACGGGCTGGTGTGCGCGAACGCCGGGGTCGATCAGTCCAATGTTGGCGACGAGTCCGTCACCCTGCTGCCCGAAGATCCGGACGCGTCGGCCGAACGCCTGCGGGCGGCGCTCAGCCAGGCCAGCGGCGCGCGCATTGGCATCGTCATCTCGGACACCTTTGGACGCGCCTGGCGCGAAGGTCAGGTGAACGTGGCTATCGGGGTGGCGGGGGTGGAGGCGCTGCGCCACTTCGAAGGCCAGCTTGATCCCACCGGGTACGAGTTGCGGGTAACCATGCTGGCGACGGCCGACGAATTGGCGTCAGCCGCGGAGCTGGTGATGGGCAAGGTGGATGGGGTGCCGGTCGCCCTGGTGCGCGGACTTGGCCGCGCGCTCGGCGCAGGCGCGGCCACCGAACTGGTCCGGCCCGCGGCGACCGACATGTTCAGATAATCGTCTAGTACAGGCGGCCGCCGAGGGGGACCTCGGTCTGGGGCTCGACCAGGACCACGTTACCGTCGGAGTCAGGGACGCCGAGAACCAGGACCTCGGAGAAGAACGTGGCGATCTGGCGCGGGGGGAAGTTCACGACCGCGAGGACCAGTCGACCGAGCAGCTCCGCCGGGGCGTAGCGCTGGGTGAGCTGCGCGCTCGAGCGGCGGCGGCCGATTTCAGGCCCGAAGTCGACCTCCAACTGGTACGCCGGCTTGCGCGCAGCCGGAAACGGGCGGACATCGACGATTCGCCCCACGCGCACGTCGACCGCGAGGAAGGCATCGAAGCTAATGACGGGCGGCTCAGGCATCGGTAGCGATGGTAGGTGCTGGCCAATAGTGAATAATGCCTGCGGTCATGGCGCGTGTTGTTCGGGTGGCGCTCGATGCGATGGGCGGGGACCATGCGCCTCTGGCCGCGGTCGCCGGCGCGGTCCGCGCGGCGCGCGCCTGGGGCTACGAGATCCAGCTCGTAGGCCGCGAAGCTGACGTCCGCGAGGCGCTGCGCAAGCAAGGCGACCTGACAGGGATCGAGCACCTGCTCCAGATCGTCCAGGCTCCCGAAGTGATCGAGATGGGCGAGCACCCGGCCACGGCGGTGCGCTCGAAGCGCCACTCGTCGATGGCGGTCGCGGTCCAGCTGGTCAAGACGGGTGGCTCCGATTGCTTCGTTTCGGCGGGCAACACCGGCGGCGTCCTGGCGACCGCGCTGCTCGGCTTGCGGCGCATCGACGGCATCACCAGCGAGCGGCCGGCGCTGGCGGCGGCGATCCCCTCGCTCAAGGGCATGACGATTTTGCTCGACGCGGGCGCGAACGTGGACGTCAAGCCCGAGTGGCTCGCGCAATTCGCCTTGATGGGCAGCATCTATGCCCAAATTGCGCTGGATCGACCGCATCCGTCGGTGGCGACGCTGTCCAACGGCGAAGAAGAAGGCAAAGGCAACGCGGTGCTGGCCGAGGCCATCCCGCTGATCCGCGCCCTGCCAATCAAGTACGTCGGCAACGTCGAGGGTAAAGACGTCACCTCGGGCGCGGTCGACGTGGTGGTCGTCGATGGCTTCGCCGGCAACATCTTTCTGAAGGGTGCCGAGGGGGTCGTGGCGACGATGACCGAGCTCATCCGCCAGGAGTTGACCCGCAATCCGGTGCGGGCGGTCCTCGCGGCCGGCTTGCGACCGGCCTTCCGCGCCATACGCCGTCGGCTCAGCTACGAGGAATACGGCGGCGTGCCGCTGCTGGGCGTCAACGGGGTGTGCATCGTCGCCCACGGTCGCTCGACGCCGCTCGCCATGCAGAACGCGATCAAAGCTGGCGCGCGGTGCGTCGAGCTGCGCCTGGTGGAGCGCATCCGCGAGCGCCTGGCCAGCGAGCCGTCAGCAGCGGCCGGCTAGGCGACAGACGTCGTCGACGGTCGCGTTCCAGGCGGCGTCGTCGCCGGCGGTCGCGGACTGGAGCAGGCGCCGACCATCGGCGCGGAGGAGCTCGCTCTCGGGCGTCGAATTGGCCCGCGCCAGGATCATATTGTTGGCTCGCGTGGCCAACTCGCGACTCGGCGGCTGGGCGTGCAGCATGGCGAAGACGGCGTCGGCTGCGCCACGCGCGGTCGGTCGGCTCGCCGGCATCTGCGACAGATCTGGTGGCGCCGCGCGGAGCGGCTGGACGGACAGCTGGAAGGCCTGGAACACATAGAGCACCAGCGCCGCGATGAGCGGCAGCGCGACGACCAGCAGGAGGCCAGTCTGGCGGTCAAAACCCGACCGTGCGGCGCGACCGCCGCTCTGCGAGACGACGCGATAGCGTGGCCGCTGGCTCGTCGAGGCCGCGTACGGCGCGTAGCGGACCGTCGATGGCGGCGGGGCCGGAGTGGAGACGACCTGGCCGATCGCCCGTCGTCGGGTTGCCCTGAACTGGTCATAACTGGCGCGTGTTTCGGGATCGAGCAGAACCGACTTGGCCACGTTGACTTGAGCCATGCGGGCCGCGGCGGCCGTTGAGCCGCTGTTGAGGTCGGGATGCACGGCCTTGGCGAGGCGCCGATAGGCGGCCTGGATCTCATCGACCGACGCCCCCGGGGCAACGCCGAGGAGCTGATAGTAGTCAGTCGCAGGGTCGAAGGGGATGCGCATGGTGCCAGGCGGACACGCCTAGCGACCATTTTAGGGCTAGCTGGCGTGCTCTAGATCAACCCGCCAGCAGCCGCTCAGGCACTCCATGCCGCGGCGCAGTGAAGCCAGGCCGCGCGCCTGAAGCTTCTTGACGGCGTCTTCGTTGCGACCGGCGATGGTGGCGGTCTCCGCCAGACTACGGCCTTCGAGGAAGCGCAACACGATGACCTGCCGCTGCTCGGGGGTCAGGCGGGCGAGGCCGCTTTTGATCTGGTCGAGCGCGAGATCCTGGTTGACCCCGCCAAACACTGGCCCCGACATGATCTCGGGCGCATCGTCGAGCGCCACCTGGATCTGCCGTGGTCGCCGCCGCACCGAGTCGATCAGCCGGTTGTGGGCGATCCGGAACACCCACGCCGAAAGCGGGGCGCCCTGGGGCTGGAAGGCGTCGATCTTCTCGTAGACGCGCGTAAAGACGTCCGCGGTCAGATCTTCGGCCTCTTCGGCATTGCCGTTGAGCCGCTGGAACAGGTAGCCGAAGACGCGCGGCGAGTACCGCTCGTAGAGCTCGTCAAAGGCCTGGGGGTCGTTCGCGCGGACGCGGCGCACCAGGTCCTCGGCATACGAGACGGTTGAGAGGGGGCGATCGTTACTCATCAGGTGTGTGTAGCTTGCCCGCCGGCACCGCCAGCACCAATAACGACGCGTACTGATCTTGCCACCCGAAAGTACTCAAGTCTTGGGGCGCGGCGACCGATAATGCATCATGGCGACCACCATGGAACCGCGCCGCATCGCGAGCTATACGTTGCTCGAACAAATCGGGTACGGCGGGATGGCGGTCGTCTATCGCGCCCGACAAGAAACCCTCGACCGAACCGTCGCGGTCAAGATCCTGTCCGAGAATATGGCCGCGTCCCCCGAGTTCATGGAGCGGTTCAGACGCGAAGCGCGGACGGCGGCCAACCTGCGGCATCCCAACGTCATCACCGTCCACGACTTCGGTGAGGACGAGCGTGGCGTGCCGTACCTGGTCATGGAATACATCGAAGGGCCCACGCTGGCGGATCTGATGGACGCCGGGCTGGACGATGACCGTATCCCCGACCTGGTCGATCAGATCGCGGCCGGCCTCGACTACGCTCACGTGCGCGGCGTCATCCATCGCGACATCAAGCCGGGCAACGTGTTGATGACTGAGGAAGGGCGCGCCGTACTGGCGGACTTTGGGCTGGCCTGGCTGCTCGAAGGCGCCCAGTTGACCCTGACGGGCGGCGTGATCGGCACGCCCGAGTACATGAGCCCGGAGCAGGCGGCGGGCCATCCGTTCGATCATCGGGCTGACGTGTACGCGCTCGGCATCGTGCTGTACGAGATGCTGGTCGGCGAGCGGCCGTTCATCTCTGAGACGCCCATCGGCATGCTGTTGCAACACCTGCAAGACACGGCGCCGTCGGTGCTGATCGCGCGGCCCGACCTGCCGGCGGCGGTCGGCGACGTGCTGGCCCGGGCACTGGTCAAGGACCCGGCTGACCGCTACAGCTCAGCTGGTGAGCTGGCCAAGGCGTTCCGCGAGGCGTTCGCGCAGCGGACGCAGCGCGGCATCGAGGCCCCGGCTCTGGCTGGCTCCGACGAACCGGTGGTGAGATCCGAACTGGTCGTCGAAGCGCCCGCGATAATGGGTATCGAGTGTGCCGGGTGCGGCGAACGGTTGCCTGTCGGCGTCGGCCTGTGTCCGGCGTGCCGCTACATGACCCCACTCGACCAGTTGCCCCGGGGACCTTCCGGACGCAAGCTCGAGCGGCGTGAGCTGGTCGTCAACCTGCTGCCGCAGGGTATCCGCTGGAATCCCGATGGCTTGCAACAGGCGCGCCGGCTGTCGGTGGAAGCGCTGTGCAAGGCGACCGTCGACGGCTGGGAGCCGACGAGCATCGGCAAGCCGTATCAGCTTGTCGAAGGCCGGACGATCAGCGGCTCGGTCGTCGAGAGCACGATTCTGACGCTCGAACGTATCGTCTAGACGCTGTGGGCGTGTTGGATCAGGTCCGTGAGACCGCGGCGGCCACCGCCTCGGCTGCCCGGTTCGTGCACCTTCAACACGCGGCCATCGACGCGTACGCGGCGGAGCTACCGCTCGAGACGGCGCGGGCGCCGGAGCTCGATCCGGCGACGCACTTCTCGGGTGAGCCGGATGACACGCTGGCGTACGTCGTCCAGTTGGACGCGATCAACTTCGGTTCGGGCTACTTTCCGGAGCTGCGCAAGCGGCCCGGGCTCTCGGGGTACTTCACGGTGGCCAGCAGCCTCAAGGACTGGTTTGTGGCGCACGGCGCGCTGGGTGCTGGACAGCTACGGGGCTTCACGCGCGAGGACTGCACGCGCATGTTTGGACAGGACGCGAACGGGAGTCCGGCGGTAGGTGAGCTGATGGGCCTGTTCGCGCGGGCGCTCAACGACCTTGGCGAGTACGTCGACACGCGCTTCGGCGGGTCGTTTCGCGCGCTCGTCGGCGCGGCTGAGGGACGCGCCGAGCGGCTCGTGAGCGTGTTGGCCGAGATGCCCTTCTACCAGGACGTCGGGTTTTACAAGCGTGCCCAGCTCACGGCGGCCGATCTGTCAGTGGCCCACGTGGCGACGTTTGCGGATCTGGACCAGCTGACGATCTTCGCTGACAACCTGGTCCCGCACGTGCTGCGGGTCGACGGCATCTTGCGGTACGCGCCCGCGCTGCTGTCGCGCATCGAGGCGGGTGAGTTGATCTCGCGCGGCTCGCGCGAAGAGGTCGAGATTCGCGCGTGCGCGCTCCACGCCGTCGAACTGATCGCGGCCGCTCTTCGTCACCGCGGGGTGCCGGTGACGGCGATGCAGCTGGACTATATCCTCTGGAACCGCGGCCAGCGGCCAGCCTACAAAGCGCGCCCGCGCCACCGCACGCGCACCGTGTTCTACTAGCGAGGCTCGGTCCGCCTCGCCTCGGGGACCGTTACCTCAGCGGCAGCCCGTTATCTCAGCGGCAGCCGTTATCTCAGCGGCGGCCCGTAATCTCGGCGGCAGCCTTTACCTCAGCGGCAGCCGTTATCTCATCCGCCGCGAGAGAACTCTCTTTCAGCTGCTCGCTCGCTTCTAACCGCGGGGGGCACTGCCTCGGGCTGCTCGCTCGCTTCTAACCGCGGGGGGCACTGCCTCGGGCTGCTCGCTCGCTTTTGGCCGCGGGGGGCACTGCCTCGGGCTGCTCAGTCGCTTCTAATCGCGGAGACGGGCGTCTGGACCGCGGCCTGCACCAGGGCCAGGAGCGCGTCGACGTCGACGGGCGTGTTCAGCACGTCCAACGCGCCTGACTCCAGGGCGAGTGCCCGATCGACCGTGCCGGTTCGTCCGGTGAGCACGATGATCGGCGACCAAAACTGGGTTTTGAGCGTGGCGCACAGCATGAGGCCGTCAGCATCGGGCAGCATCAGACTCATGAGGATCAAGTCGGCGCGTCGGCGCTCGAGCATGAGCAGGGCCTCGCTGGCAGACTCAGCGCGCCGCACGACGTAGCCGGCGCCGATCAAACCC
>DATGER010000026.1:0-3228 GCA_035309865.1 Chloroflexota bacterium | reverse complement strand
TGTCCACCGAGGGCCCTGGAAACGCCAACCACCCACTCCGCGCGCGCACGATCTCGATCACGATTCGTGGTTGCAGCTCTGTGGACCCCGCGGCCTATGGCGCTTCCCCGGTGTCCGTGATGCTGCCCATCCCGCTCCGTTCCCCGAGCAATTGCCGACCCGGCTCTTGCAGCTGTACTCGTGGTGCAACGACGTAATTGGCGACTGCTTCGCCGGCAGGGGAACAACCGCTGCAGTTGCTGCAAGGTTCGGGCGGCGCATCCGAGCTCTCGACAGGTCGTCGAAGTAGGTAACGCTCACGGAAGCGTGGGTCGCACGTGAACGCGCGGCCCGCCTGATCACTGGCCGATGCGCGGGCGATCTGGTCGCGCTTGCCGAAGGACCATACAGCCTCGATGTGTCCTGAGCGCCGTCAGTGCTTGTCTGTCGTTGCGATTTCCGACCGCCGCGCTGTGTGCTCCGTGATCTGCTCGGAGTTGGCGCAACGATAACCCGCCTGGAACCGGTGTTCTACAATGTTGCCGGCGGTAATTCGTCGTAACCCGAGCGTCGAGTTCGTCCCTCTCACAAGCCGTGCCCAAGCGAATCAATCGACTGGACGAGAATCATCGCGACGGTGCGGTGCCGTTTCTGAGTGCCTCCGAAATCGGAGAATTTGGCTTCTGTTTTGTACCAATGTGAGCCGTGGTATCGAGAGCCCCTCTCGAAACGCTAAAGAGCGGTGCTGCTTAGGCCCGGGCCCGCCCGCTTTACGAACCGAAAGACCAGAGCAGCGAGCGGGTTCCCTCGCTGGCGCCAGGGTGGCACACTCGGTTGCGCGTGACGACATGCTAGGAGTGGCCCTGGATTGGCTCGACTGGTAGTGAGTCCGGCTCTCGTGGGCCGAGAGTCTCAACTCGCCGCACTCAGCGCTGCGCTCGCGGCCGCGCGCTCCACGGCAGGCGCGACTTTGCAGATCAGCGGCGAGGCCGGGATCGGTAAAAGCCGCCTCGTGGCGGAGTTCCGTGTACACGCCGAGCGGCTCGGCTGCCTGGTCCTCCAGGGGGGATGTTTCGAGTCCGACCGGGCTCTTCCATACGCGCCCATTCTCGACCTTTTGCGCACAATGACTGCCCAGCAACCCGCGGCGGCCGTCGCGGAGTGGCTGCGGCCCTCCGCCGCTCAGCTCGTCAAGGCCGTACCCGAAATGGTGGACTGGTTGCCGGGCGTGACGCCTGCGCCAGCCCTCGAGCCGGAAGCCGAGAAGCGCCGCATCTTCCACTCGGTTAGCCGTTTGTTTGCGCGGATCGCGGCAGATCAGCCATTGGTCATTGTCTTCGAAGACCTTCACTGGAGCGATGCCACCAGCCTGGAACTGATTGCTTCGCTTGCGAGAGCCGTCCCATCCACGCCCGCCCTGATGCTGCTCACCTATCGGCCGGAAGAGGCTGACGCTGGTCTTCAGCGCTTGCTGGCGGCTGTCGAGCGCGAACGACTGTCCACCGAGCTGCCTCTCACTCCACTCGGGCTAGCCGACGTGGAAACCATGATCGGTCTCATCCTCGATCTTCGGCGGCCCGTCGGCGCCGAGCTGCTGCACCTGATCCATCGGCTGACGGAGGGCAATCCGTTCTTCGTCGAGGAAATCTTGCGCTCGCTCCCTGAGCCGGCGGTAATAGGTGGCGACCTCGCCGGCCGCGTTGTCGACAACATCCCCGTACCGAGGACGGTCCGGGAAGCGGTCCAGCGACACGTCGAGCATCTAGACGAGGGCACGCGTGGCGTTCTCGAAGTTGCCGCAGTGATCGGCCAACGCTTCGAGTTCGGCCTGCTCCAGGAACTGGCCGGCTGTCAGGAGACCGAGCTGCTGCAACACCTGAAACGCCTGATCGCGGCGCGGCTGGTCATAGAAGCCTCTACAGAACAGTTTGCCTTCCGTCACGCGCTCACCCGCGAGGCGGTGTACGCCGGTCTGCTCGGACGCGAGCGGCGGGCGCTGCACCAACGCATTGCCTGCGCGCTCGAGCGACGTGCCACTCCCGCGATCGATAGTCGCGCCGACGAGTTGGCCTACCACTTCCACGCGGCCAGGGAGTGGACAAAGACGCTCGAGTACGCCCGACGCGCTGGCCTGCTGGCGCAGGCGCTGCACGCCCAGCACGCCGCCATTGATCAGTTCAGCCGCGGCCTCGACGCAGCCCGCCACCAGGGCTTGCCGCCACCCGCGGAGTTGCTCGTGCTGCGGGGCAACGCCTACGCAGCCCTGGGCGATTTTCCTCACGCGCGCGACGACTACCAGACGGCCCTGGAGGCCGCCTGTGACGTTGGCGACCGTCGCCAGCAGTGGCAGGTGCTGGTCTCACTGGGGATGCTCTGGACCTGGCGGGAGTACGCCCGCACCGGCGCGTACTTCCGAGACGCGCTCGAGCTGGCGCGCGCCATCGGCGACGCATCGCTGGTCGCGCACAGTTTGAATCGCATTGGTAACTGGCACCTGAACCTGGGTGAGCCGCTACCCGCCCTGCGCCATCAGCGTGAGGCCCTGAGCACGTTCGAGCGCCTCGACGATGGCCGTGGTGTTGCAGAGACACTCGGTCTGCTCGCGATGACCAGCTACCTGGGCGGCGACCTGCTCACCGGCGCGGACTATTGCCAGCGTGCTATCGCCGCCTTTCAGGTCCTCGACGATCGACAAGCGCTTGCCGAGAGCATCGCAACTCTCGCGCTGGGGGCGGCGACGATGTTTACCGACAGCATGGTCGCTGCGCTCAGCCTGCCAGAGGCCGTACGAGCGGTCGAGCCTTCGGTCACTCTGACGCGAGACATCGGCTGGCGCGCAGGGGAAGCGTTCGCTCAGTTCAATCTCGCCTTCTGTCTCGGCGCGCTGGGTGATTATGGGCGGGCGCTGACGGCGGCGCAGGCGAGCCTGGAGATCGCGCGCGAGATCGAGCACCGCGAATGGACGACGGCTGCCCTGTGTGTCCTGGGGGGCCTGCACCGCGACCTGCTGGCTCTGCCAGCCGCGCGCGAGTACCTGGAACAGGGCTTGGCGCAGGCGCAAGTGATAGGGGCACCGCACTGGATTCACCACGCCGCTGCGCTACTGGCCTCAGTCCTGGTGCAGGAGCGCAAGTTTCGCCGAGCGGAAACTGTGCTCGCGATCGCCCTTTCGCCAGATTCGCCCCACGCGAGCCAGGGGCAGCGGCTCGCATGGTGCGTCCATGCAGAGCTGGCGATCGCCAAGGGGGA
>DATGER010000025.1:0-13301 GCA_035309865.1 Chloroflexota bacterium | reverse complement strand
TGAGGCGCGCCTCGGCGGCGCACCTGGCGGATTCGAGCCCAGGGTGAGCCTGAGGCGCGCCTCGGCGGCGCACCTGGCGGATTCGAGCCCAGGGTGAGCCTGAGGTCATACCATCCAGACTCGGGACCTGACGTGTGACATCGCTGCAGCAACCAGGCGGCACCGAGCTTGACAGCGCCCCGGCCCGAACCTTGACCGTGATCGAAGCGGTCCGCGAAGCGCTGCGCGAGGAGATGGAGCGCGACGAGCGCGTCGTCGTTCTGGGCGAGGACATTGGCACCCTGGGTGGTGTATTCCGGGCGACCGACGGCCTGCTGGCCCAGTTCGGCCCCGAGCGCGTGGTCGACACGCCGATGATGGAGCTCGGGATCGCCGGACTGGCGGTTGGCATGGCGATGCGCGGCCTGCGCCCCGTTGCGGAGATCCAGTTCGCCGACTTCATGCACGCGGCGGCCGATCACGTCATCTCTGACGCGGCGCGTATTCGCTTCCGAACGAATGGCGACGCGGCGTGCCCACTCGTCATCCGCACCGCGTACGGTGGGGGCCTCCGCGGCGGCCCGTACCACTCACAGAGCGTGGAGGCGTACTACGCGCACGTGCCCGGCCTCCGCGTGGTGGCGGCGAGCTTCCCGGGTGATGCCAAGGGCCTGCTCACGGCCGCCATTCGGCACCCCGACCCGGTGCTGTTTCTAGAGCACAAACGCACCTACCGCGCGATCCGCGGCGAAGTGCCCGTGGGCGAGTTTGTGGTCCCGCTCGATCGCGCGAACGTGGTGCGTCGCGGCCAGCACGTAACCGTTGTCGCGTGGGGCTGGGTGCTTCACGAGACGCTTGCGGCCGCCCAACAGCTGGCCGCCGAAGGGATCGAGATTGAGATCGTCGACCCGCGGACGCTCAACCCGCTGGATATCGACACCCTCCTGGATTCGGTCCGCCGCACGGGCCGGTTGTGCGTCGTCCACGAAGACACTCGCACGATGGGCATCGGCGCCGAGCTCGCGGCACTGGTTGCCGAACACGCTCTGGACGATCTGCGCGCGCCGGTCGAGCGGCTAACCATGGCCGACGTAGCGGGCATTCCCGCGAGCGGGCCGATGGAAGACTTTCTCATTCCTGATCGCGCCCGCATCGCGGTCGCGCTACGGTCCCTGGCGCGCATCGACCGAGTTCAGCGCGTCAACGGCCGCGGCGTTCCGCCCGCCCCTCTGGGAGAGTCTGATCGGAGTCCGGCCCGCAGCGCAGGCGAGGGCTCGTTGCGAGCCGACGCGCCACAAGTGCCCGGCTCCTGGGGTGCGGTCCTGGTTGCCAGCACGCAGATGCCGCAGGCCTCGAGTGTCGTCGAGGTCGATGTCTCGCGCGTGGCCAGCCGCATCGAGCGCCGCCGCGAGGCATGGCGGCAACGCGGCCTCGAGCCAGACTTCACACCCTTTTTCACCGCGGCGTTGCTGGCCGCGATTCGCCGCTCACCGCAGGCCAACGCCGCCTTCGACACCGAAGCGCGCGGCATTCGTCGGTATCCCGCGGTTCACCTCGGGCTGAGCCTCCTGCGCCTGGACGGCGCCGGCGCCTGCCACGGGGTCGTGCGCAACGCCGATACCTTCAACGTCCTCGGCCTGGCGATGCAAATCCACCACCTGCGCGCGCAGGCAACCGCCGAAACCAACCGCGAAGTGCTGCTCGAGGCGACGGTGTGTCTGGTCGACTATGGCCCAGAGTCGGCCCTGTTCGCGGTCCCGCTGGTGCTGCCTGGCCAGGTCACCGCCGTGCGGGTCGGCGCGGTCGAAGAGCGGCTGGTCGTCCGCGAGCACGGCTTCGCGCTGGCGCCTACGGCGTTCCTGTGCGCCAGCGTCGATCACCGCGCGCTCGACGGCATGGACGCTGGCGCGCTGCTCGGCGCAATGAAGACGTGCCTCGAAGAGGACCTGCTCGACCGCTAAGCAGATGAGTGAAACGCTCGTCCGCATGCCGAAGCTGGCCGACACGCTGGTCGAGGGCACGCTCGGTCAATGGCTGAAGCAGGTCGGCGACACGGTCGGCCAGGGCGAGCCGCTGGCATCGATCGAAACGGACAAAGTGACGACCGAGATGCCCTCGCCGGCGGCTGGCACGCTGCTCGAACTCCTCGTCCCCGAAGGCCAGACCGTGCCTGTCGAGACCGTGATTGCGCGCATCGGCTCCGCCGTCGAAAGCGTGGCGCTAACCCGCGCGCCAGAGGGGCCAGGGTCCCGACCCGCGCCGACGACGCCCACGCCAGCGGCCGAGCCGCAACAGGTGGCGCCGTTGCCCTACCCAGGGGCTGGGCCGCGACCAGCCTCTCCGCGGCCTACGCCTGTGGCGGCCCGCCTGTTGGCCGAGCACGGACTGACGCCTGAGCAAGTGCCTTCGCGGTCCGGCCGCTTGACCAAAGATGAAGTTCTCTCCTACCTGGAACGTAGACCCGGCGCCGGCGCGCCCGGGCGCGAGCCGCGACCGCTCGATTCCCGCGAGGGCGCCCCGACGCGCGAGGGACAACTGCGCGCACCCGTATTGCCCGTGGCACCCCGAGGTCCCGCGGGCGACCTGATCCCGCTGACCCCAATGCGGCGAGCGATCGCCGACCACATGTCGCAGGCTCGCCAGACAATTCCACACGGCCAGACCGTGCGCGACGCCGACCTGTCCCGCCTCGTCGTGTGGCGCGACGTGCACAAGGCGGCCTTTGAGCAGGCCGAGAACGCCAATCTCAGCTTCACCGTGTGCTTCGTCGCGGCGCTCGCCCGCGCCCTCGCGCCTGACACTGACGGCCCGGTCCATATCGGCGTGGCCGTCGCCCTCGAGGCTGGCCTCATCGTGCCCGTCCTGCGCGGCGCCGAGGCACTGGGGCTCGGCGCCACCGCCCGCGGCATCGCCGATCTGGCCGTTCGCGCTCGCGCTCGGACGCTGACGGCCGCCGACACGCTGGGCGCCCAGATGACCGTGACCAACGTCGGGTCGTTCGCCAACCTGAGCGCCTCCCCGATCGTGCCACTCGGCCAGGTTGCCATCCTCGGTCCCGGCCTGGTCGAGCGCCGCCCAATGCCCGCCCCCGACGGCGGGATCCGCCCAGGCTGGCGCTGCCGCCTCACGCTGATGTTCGATCGCCGCGCCCTGGACGACCTGGCCGCCGACGGCCTCCTCCGCCGCATCACCGACCACCTGCTCCGCCTCTCCGAAGCCCCGCCCGGCTGATGCGCCGGCGTGAGTTGGCCCTGGCCATCGGCGGGTTACTCGTCTGTTTGTTCCTCGCCGCGATCGATACGTCGATCGTCAATACGGCGCTGCCCCGGATCGCGTCTGAGCTACAGGGGTTGGAGCTCTACGCGTGGGTCACCACGGGCTATCTCCTCACCAGTACCGCCGTGGTGCCCGTGGTGGGCAAGCTCGGCGACCGCTACGGTCGCAAGCACCTGCTGGTCGGCGGCGTCGTCTACTTCCTGATCACTACCGCGCTGTGCGGGTTCGCCCAGGACATGCCGCAGCTCATCGCCTTGCGGACGCTCCAGGGCATCGGCGGCGGGATCCTGTTTGCCACCATCTTCGCCTCCATGGGCGAGCTCCTCACCCCGGTCGCACGGGCGCGGATCAGCGGTCTGATCACCGCCACCTTCAGCACCGCCAACGTGCTGGGCCCGGTCGTTGGCGGCTTCCTTACCGACGCGTTTTCGTGGCGCGCCGTCTTCTACGCGAACCTGCCGTTTGGCTTTCTCGCGCTCCTGGCCCTGTGGCGCGCTTTCCCCGACACGCGCCAGCAAACCAGAGGCGAACCCAAGCCCATCGACATCGCCGGCGCGATCACCGTGACCGCCGCGACCGTGCTGTTCCTGCTGGCTCTGAGCCTGGGCGGTCGCCAGTACGCGTGGGACTCGCCCGCCCTGCTGGGCATCTTCGCGGCCGCCGCGCTACTCGTCGGGCTGTTTGTCAAAATCGAGGCCAGCGCGGTAGATCCGGTCGTGCCGCTCGCACTCTTCCGCAACAACGTCGTCGCCCTGAGCGCGCTCGGCTCACTCCTGCAGTCCATGGGCATGTTCGGCGCGTCGCTGTTTATCCCACTGTTTATCCAGGGTGTACTCGGCGCCAGCGCGACGATCAGCGGCGGCCTGCTCGCGCCAATGGTGCTGACGATGCTGATCACCAATGTCGCCGCGGGTCTGGCCATCGCCCAGTTTGGCCGCTACAAGGCGTTCCTGCTGGTTGGGTTTGCCGTAAGCACGGTCGGGTTTGCGCTCATGTCGACCGCCGGGCCAGACACCACCTATCCGTTTCTGATCGTCGCGATGGGCGTGCTGGGGTTCGGCTCAGGATTCCTGGTGGGCACGTTGAACCTGGCTGCCCAGAACGCGGCCCATCTCGGCGAGATGGGCGTCGTGAGCTCGTTTACGCAATTCAGCCGATCCATGGGCGGCACCCTCGGCAGTGCCGCCCTGGGCAGCATTCTCCTGATCCAACTGGGACCTCAGGTCGCCGCGGGTACCGTCGCAACTCCGCTGGCGGGCATGCGCGTGCCGCTGGCCGCGGCGCTCCACTGGGTCTTTCTGGCCAGCGCGCTTCTGATGGCCATCGGCCTGCTGGCCAGCGTGTTCATCCGCGAGCTGCCGATGCGCCGCCGGCACCCAGCGCCGCCGCCGCCATCGCCCGCTCCTCCTCGACAAGCACTCGTCGCAGGATCTTCCCCGACGCCGACTTCGGGATCGCATCGATGAATTGCAGCTTTCTGACTCGCTTGTGCGGAGCAACGCGCGCGGCGACGAAAGCCATGATGTCTTCGGCCGAAGTTGGCGTCTTGAGCACGATGAACGCCTTGGGCACTTCGCCGGCCTCTTCATCGGGACTCGGGATCACCGCCGCGTCCGCGACGCTCGGATGCTCGAGCAGGATGGCCTCGAGCTCAGCAGGCGCGACCTGCAGCCCCTTGTACTTGATGAGTTCTTTGACGCGGTCGAGGATGTAGATGTTGCCCTCGTCGTCGACGTAGCCGACATCGCCGGTGTGTAGCCAGCCGTCGGCATCGATGGTGTCCGCGGTGGCCTCGGG
Organism: Chloroflexota bacterium; assembly: GCA_035309865.1. GTDB lineage: Bacteria > Chloroflexota > UBA6077 > UBA6077 > CF-72 > CF-72. The sequence continues at coordinate 8,249 of DATGER010000025.1, read as the reverse complement.
CCGACCCAGGTAGCCCTGCATGATCAGCGGCCCGCGTACCCAGATCTCGCCCTGTTGACCGCGGTCCATGGCCTCACCCGACCCAGGGTCGACAATCAGGCACTCGGTGTTCGGGACCAGCGTCCCGCCAGAGGCCGGCATGAGTTTGCCCGGCTCGCACGACCCGAAATGGGTGGCGCCTGACACCTCAGTCATCCCGTACGCCTGCACCAGCTTGGTGCCCAGGCGGGCCGTGAAGGCATCGGCGGTTGGGCCGCCCAGGGGTGCCGCGGCCGATAGCGCCCACTTCGCCGATGACAGGTCGTACTTGTCCACCATCGGGTGTTTGGCCAGGGCGATGACGATCGGCGGCACCAGGTGTAAATAGGTGACTTTAAAGCGCTCAATCAACTCGAGGAACTGCTCGAGGTCAAAGCGCGACATCGACACGACGGTCGCGCCCCGCCAAAACGCGAAGTTCAAGAACATCACGATGCCGTAGATGTGGAAGAACGGCAGAAAGGCCAGGAGCGTATCCGCGTCGGTCGGGCAGACGACGTCCGGTCGACCGTTGATGCTGTTCAACTCAGCCACCAGGTTGTGATGCGTCAGCATCACGCCCTTCGCGAGACCGGTTGTGCCGCTCGAGTACGGCAGCGCCACCAGGTCAGTGCGCGGATCGATGGCCACGTGCGGCGGCTGATCGCCGTGCGTCTGGAGATCGGCAAATGGCGTCGCGCCCTCGGCCTCGCCGAATACGAAGATCTCGCGGACGCTCGGAACGCGTTCGGCGGCGGCGCGCACATTGTCGATCAGCGCGGGCACCGTCAGCAGAAACCTGGCACGGCAGTCGGTCAACTGCTGGGCAAGCTCGCGCGTGGTGTACAGCGGGTTCACCGTCGTGGAGATTCCGCCCAGGCTCGCCGCGGCGTGGAACGCCACCGCGTAGTCCGGTACGTTGGGGCTGTAGATGCCGAGCACGTCGCCTTTTGCAAACCCGCGCGCCGCCAGGCCAGCCGCCGTCCGGCGGATCGCGTCCATCAAGTCGGCGTACGTCAGCGTCCGACCGCTCGCGCCGTCGACAATCGCTGGCTTATCGCCTCGCCCCGCGGCCCGAGCAAAGACGAAGTCGGTGATCGGCACCTCTGGAATCTCGACGTCCGGGTACTGGCAGCGGATGATGCGCGCGGCGCGACCTGCGATGCTCACGGTGCTGTCGACAACCATGATGTTCTCTGGTTCCCCCTGATCAGGCTCAAAGTATGGCGACTCCTGTCAAGTCTGCCTGAGATACGCCGTTTAGTGTCGGCTCATGAGTCGCTCGCGATCGAACAGGCTCATCGCCCAGCCGATGATGGCGAGGTCGACCAGCGCGACCAGGACCGCCACGTAGCCCAGCGCCGCACCGGTAAAGAGAAACAGGAACGCCGTGGCCGGGATCAGCAGCAGCACTACTGGCAACACGATCAGGCCGTTCAACTGGTACGCCACTCGATATCCGCTGACGCGCGTCGAGAGCAACGCCGCCACGCTGGCAGTGAAGAGCGCGACCAGTGGGGCCACCACCAGCAGCGAGAAGAGCCAATCAGCGTCGGCCAGCAGCAGGCGCGGGTACAGCGTCGAACGCGAGAGCAGCGTCATTCCCCAGAAGACCAGCACGCCCAGCCAGGTGCCGACTGTCGCCGGTACGACCGATGCGCCGAGTTTGCCGAGCAACACCTGGCTCGTTCCGATCGGTGTGGCAAGGAGTGGTTCGAGGCTGGATCGCTCGCGTTCGCCGACGAAGCTATCGGCGGCCAGGGCCGGCGTGAGCGCGACCGGTATCACCCAGAACAGCGGGATCGAAAAAGCCTTCAACAGGGTTTCGAGCGTGGCGTCGCGATTCGAGGTCGGTAGATTCGAGAGATGCTCGACCGCGGCCGTGGGCAGCTGGTCCAGGGCGGCGTTGGTCACGGCCGTGCCAACCCCGCCCGTGCCCGAGCCGAACGACGCAAACGCCGAGATGCCGGCCAGCAGCCCGATCAAACACGGCATGAGCACCAGCGGCAGCACCAGATTGGGATCCCGCAACGTTTCCCTGAGCTCGCGCACGGCAATCAGGCGGGCACCTGCCAGCCCGCCGTCGTCCCGAGCCTCCGTGCGGGCTTTCCGCGTCCCGGACGGACCCCTCGCGCCGGACCGTGCAACCAGTGTCGTGTCCGCGGACGCATCCGTCTTGGCCCGGACACGGAGTGACCCTGCCGTCTGTGCCCCGGGCGCCAGCGGCGCAGGTTTGGCCGCGCTGCGGTCGTCGTCTCGTCGCGAAGGCGCCGCTCCCGCGGACGGCATCGCCACGGCCGACAGATAGAACTCCTCGAGCGAGTTGGCCGCCTCGGCGAGACCAAGCACGTCGGCGCCGGCCGAGACCGCCGCGCGCACGACTTCTGGGTTCGCGCGGGCAGGGTTACGCGTGCGATACGTAATGGTTCCAGGCCCATCCAGCGTGATCGCCTCGATACCCGCTACGCCTTCCAGGCGTTTCAGCAGCAGCGGCAACCGCTCGCTGACGCTCAGTACACAGGTCGTAGCGACGCGGGCCTTGAGCGCCGCCGGCGTGCCTTCCGCCACCTGGCGACCCGACTGAATGATGCTCAGTCGCTGGCACAGCTGTTCGGCCTCGAACAGGTTGTGCGTACACAGCAACACCGTTCGCCCACGGTTCGCGGCCAGGTCGCGCACGTAGTCGCGTACGCTTCTGGCCGCTTCCGGGTCGAGGGCCGCGGTCGGCTCGTCGAACAGCAGCACCTGCGGGTCCTGCACCAGCGTCCGAGCGATCGCTACGCGCTGCTGCATGCCCTTCGAAAACGTCCGCATGACACTGCGCCGCCGATCCCAGAGGCCGACGAGCCGCAGCATTTCCTCGACGCGCGCGCCGCGGGCCGATGCCTCCCGCAAGCCGTGCACCTGGGCAAAGAAATCCAGGTACTCGGCCGGGGTCAGCCGCAGGTACAGGCCCGGCACTTCGGTGAGGATGCCGATGCGCGCCCGCACTTCGCGCGGCTCGCTGTCAACCGCGAAGCCGGCGACCACGGCGGATCCAGACGTGGGCCGTAACAGCGCGCTGAGCAGGCGCATGGCGGTGGTCTTGCCGGCCCCGTTCGGCCCGAGCAGGCCGTAAATCTCGCCGGGCTCGACCTCGAACGACAGGCCGTCGACGGCGCGCACCGGCCCCGGGCTAAAACTCCTGGTCAGTCCCAGCGCGCGGATCATCGCTCCGCAGCGTACCCCGCGGCGTCGCTCCACACCTGGCCCGGATGTGGCTCAGGGTGACCGCACCTTCGACGTCGCCAGGATCTGCTTGGCCGCGTTGTGGCCCGGCGCGCCGGTCACCCCGCCCCCAGGATGGGTGCCCGCGCCGCACAGGAACAGCCCCCGCACCGGTGTCGCATACCGCGCCCACCCAGCCACGGGTCGCAGCGCGAACAACTGGTCCAGCCGCAACTCGCCGTGGAAGATGTTGCCGCCGGTTAGCCCGTACTCGCGCTCCAGATCCACTGGCGAGAGCGCGTGCACGCCTTCGATTGCCCCGCGGCTGTTCGGCGCGTAGCGCTCGAGCAGCGCAATGGCGCGTTCCACAAAGGCGGCGCGTGTCTGGTCGTCCCAGGCCGCGCCCTGGAGGCGGTACGGCGCGTACTGCGCAAAGATCGACATGATGTGCTTGCCCGCCGGCGCGAGCGATGGGTCGTACGCCGTAGGGATGGTGATTTCCAGGAGCGGCTCCTTCGAAAACTGCCCGTACTTCGCCTCGTCCCAGGCGTGCTCGAGGGCGTCGAGGCTCGCGCAGATGTGCGTGGTGCCTTTGTGCTGCGGCCCGAGTACGGTCCCGGGAAGTGCGCTGTAGCTCGGCAGTTCGCCGAGTGCCAGGTTGATCTTGAAGGACGAACCTTCACACCGATACGCGTCGATCTGGGCCAGGAACTCAGGCGGCAGGTGCTCGCGCCCGACCAGGCCGCCAAAGGTGCGTTTCGGGTCGGCGTTCGAGACCACCACGCGCGCTGTGTGTTCGGCGCCATCGGCCATGACCACGCCGACTGCGCGACCGTTGCGAATGTTGACGCGCGCCACTTCGGCATCGGTCCGGATCTCGGCGCCGGCCGATTGCGCCGACCGCTTCAGCGCCTCGCTGAGCGCACCCATGCCGCCGCGCACGAAGCCCCACAGCCCGCGCACGCCGCCGACGCCGCCCATCACGTGGTGCAGCAGCACGTACGCCGTTCCTGGCGACGACGGGCCGCCGTTGGTGCCGATGACCCCGTCGGTGGCCAGCGCCAGCTTGAGCTCATCTGACTCGAACCAGTCCTCGAGCACTTCGCGCGCGCTTGCGGTGAACATGCGCGCTAGCTCGCCCAGCTGGGCAGGCCGCATGCGCATCACCTGCCAGCCCAGGCTGCCGAGCGCGGTCCAGTCGGCCAGCCGGCGCGGCGGCAGGTTGGGCGGCGCCTGCAGGAGCATCGGTTCGACGAACCGGGCGATGCGTTCGATGAAGCGCTCGTACGCGGGATAGCGCTCGGCGTCCCGCGGCGAAAACCGGGCGATCTCCGCGCAGGTGCGGCGCTGGTCCGCGTGCATCAGCAGGGATCGCCCGTCCAGGTACGGCGCGAAATACGCCGGGTCCTTGGGCAGGACGGCGTACCCAAACCGTCTGAGCTCGAGATCATGCACGACGCGCTCCTGCAGCAAGCTGATCAGATATGCCGCCGTCGAGACGCGATAGCCCGGAAACACCTCCTCCGTGACACACGCCCCGCCGACCAGGTGCCGCCGCTCCAGCACGAGCACCTGCCAACCCGCCCGGGCCAGGTACCCAGCCGTCACGAGCCCGTTATGCCCACCCCCAATGATGATCGCGTCGTGCACACGTACAGGCTATCGAGTTCCGTGCCCCCCTGAGCGTGCCCGCGCGTCCGCATCGCTTCGCTCGCTGCATGCGCTAGGAGCGCCCAGCGAGCTTGCACGGAGCAGCGACTGGCGGCGGGGGGCGCAGGGTTCCCCGACCCGGGTGAGTACGCAACACGTGACTCCGCGGGCTCCCCGACCCGTACCTGTACTCTGTCTCGCATGTTTGCTCTCGTTGTGTCCTTGCGGGTGAAGCCCGAGATGCGGGACCGGTTCCTGGCCGCGGCTCAGGACGACTCTCTTTGTTCCGTGCGTGACGAGCCGGGCTGCTTGAGGTTCGACGTCTTGCTGGACAACGCCGACCCCGACCACTTCTTCTTCTACGAGGTCTACCGCGACGAGGCCGCCTTCCAGGCGCACGGGCAAGCCCCACACTTTGCCCGCTGGCGCGCTGAAGCGGCCGAAGTCCTCGCCTCACCCACTGAAGTCACGCGTAGCACAACACTCTTTCCGACGGACTACAAATAGAGCAACGAGATACCTCGTCCGGAGGCCAACACATGCGAGCACCGTCTTACGTCCACGGCGCCAGTCCGGTGGCGCTACTCGGCGAGACAATCGGCGAGAACCTGCGGCGGACCGTCGAGCAGTTTGGGGAGTGCGAGGCGCTGGTCGTGCGCCATCAGCAGTACCGCGCCACGTATGCCGAGCTCTGGGATCAGACGACGCAGGCCGCGCGTGGCCTGCTCGCCCGGGGCATCCGTAAAGGCGATCGGGTCGGCATCTGGGCGCCGAACCGTTCCGAGTGGGTCGTCCTCCAGTACGCGACCGCCCGCATCGGCGCGATCCTGGTCAACATCAACCCGGCCTACAAAACGGCCGAGCTGGCCTACGTGCTCCAGCAGTCCGGAGCAACTCTGCTCCTGCTGGCGCGAGCGTTCCGTACCTCCGACTACGTGGGCATGCTGGCGGAGGTCCGCGACCGCTGCCCGGACCTGCAGCAGTCCAGCGTGCTGGACGACGACTGGGAGGCCCTCCTTGACGATGCCCGCGCAACGCCGCTAGATGACCTCACGGCCATCGAAACCTCGCTGCAGTTCGACGAGCCGATCAACATCCAGTACACGTCTGGCACCACCGGCTTCCCCAAGGGGGCCACGCTCTCGCACCACAACATCCTCAACAACGGTTTTTTCATTGGTGAGGCGCTGAACCTCACCGCCGCGCGGGATCGGGTGTGCATCCCGGTGCCCTTCTATCACTGCTTCGGCATGGTGCTGGGCAATCTCGCGTGTACGACGCACGGCGCGTGCATGGTCGTCCCGGGCGAAAGCTATGACCCACTGGCAGTCATGGAGACGGTCCAGGCCGAGCGGTGCACCGCGCTATACGGCGTGCCGACGATGTTCATCGGCGAGCTCGAGCATCCGCGATTTGCCGAGTTCGACTTCTCGTCGCTGCGCACCGGCATCATGGCCGGCTCGCCCTGCCCGGTCGAAGTCATGCGCAAGGTCCAATCCCAGATGCACATGCCCGAGGTGACCATCTGCTACGGGATGACCGAAACGGCCCCGGTTTCAACTCAGAGCAGCACCGACGATCCGCTCGACAAGCGCGTCTCGACCGTCGGGCGCATCCACCCGCACGTCGAGATCAAGATTGTCGATCCAGCGACTGGCGGGATCGTGCCGCGCGGCCAGCCCGGCGAGCTGTGCACCCGCGGGTACAGCGTGATGCTCGGGTACTGGAACAATCCCGAAGCCACCCGACAGGCCATCGACGCCGCCCGCTGGATGCACACTGGCGACCTGGCCACAATGGATGACGCCGGCTACGTCAACATCGTCGGCCGCATCAAGGACATGATCATCCGCGGCGGCGAGAACATCTATCCGCGTGAAATCGAGGAGTTCTTGTACACGCATCCGGGCGTGAGCGACGTGCAGGTCATCGGGGTTCCCAGCGAGCGCTACGGCGAAGAGGTCATGGCCTGGATCAAGCCCCGCGAGGGCGAGCAACTGACCGAAGAGGCGCTGGTCGCGTTCTGTCGGGGCAAGATCGCCACCTACAAGATCCCGCGCTACTGGAAGTTCGTCGACGGGTTTCCGATGACCGTCACGGGCAAGATCCAGAAGTTCAAGATGCGCGAAACGGCCGTCGGCGAGCTTGGGCTCGAGAAAGCAGCCGCCGTAGCAACCGCGTAAACTGGGACTGAAAAGGTTTTCAGTCCTGAGTTCATGCGCACCGCAATCATCGGCACGGGTGGCATCGCACAGGCGCACGCCGCGGCGGCGACCGCGCTCGCCGACCGGGTCGACCTCGTCGCGGCCGTGGACGTCGACCCCGTGCGACTGGCGGCCTTCAGAGAGAAATACGGCGTTGGGGCAGGCTACGGCGACGTCGCCGAGATGCTCGACCGCGAGAGACCGGACGTGGTGCAGATCTGCACGCCGCCCGGGTCGCACGTGGAGCTGAGCCTTGCCTGTCTGGAGGCGGGCGCCTGGGTGCTGTGCGAAAAACCGCTGTGTGGCTCACTGGCGGACATGGACCGCATCGACGCCGCCGAGCAGCGCACGGGTCGCTATGTCAGCAGCGTCGCCCAGTGGCGGTTCGGCTCGGGTGGGCAGCACCTCCGACGACTCATCCGCTCGCGGGCGATGGGCCGCTTGCAGGTAGGTGTGTGCAATACGCTGTGGTACCGCCCCGCGGACTACTACGCGGTGCCCTGGCGCGGCCGCTGGGCCAGCGAGCTCGGCGGGGTCAGCCTGTGCCTCGGCCTCCACATCATGGATCTGCTGCTGTATCTGTTCGACGACTGGACGGAGATCCGCGCGATGATGGCGACCCTCGACCGCGACATCGAAAACGAAAACGTCTCGATGGCGATCGTGCGGTTTCAAGGCGGCGCGATGGTCAGCGTCGTCAACAGTGCGGTCTCGGGTCGCCAGGAGAGCTATTTGCGCCTGGACTTTGCCCGGGCAACGGTCGAGTTGACGACGCTCTACGGGTATCGGAACGCGAACTGGCGGTACAGCCTGCCGCCCGACGCCAGCGACGCCGAACGCCGCACCCTGGAACAGCACTGGTCGAAGTTGCCGGAAGAAATTGCCACGTCACAGACGTCCCAGCTAGCAGCGATGCTCGACGATTTGCAGGCGGGTAGACGGCCCCTCGTCAGCGGCGCGGAAGTGCGTCGAAGCATCGAATTCTTGCTCAGTCTGTACAAAGCGGCATGCACCGGCGAGGCTGTCGAGCGCGGCTCGATCGTGGCCGGTGATCCCTTTTACGAGGGCATGGCGCACGCCCTCGCGCAAACGGCGAACTAAACAGGAGGCACACCATGGCACGCACAAAAATCTGCTTCATCGGTGGCGGCAGCTACAACTGGATGCCCA
>DATGER010000024.1:0-18719 GCA_035309865.1 Chloroflexota bacterium | reverse complement strand
GGCGGCTATGCGGCGCGAGTAGCGGTGAAGGCTAGCTCCAAGCCGAGGCCGTCTTCGATGCTGAGGACGGGGCCGGCTTTGGGCGGGGTCATGCCGAAGTCGGTGATGTTGACGGTGGTCGTGGCGCTGCCGCTGATGCTTTGATCGGCGAACTGGGCGGTCACTTGCCAGGTGACTGGCCTGGTCACGCCGTGGACGGTGAGGTCGCCGAGCAACTGGAACGTGGCCTGACCAGACGTCGGGAGTGGCGTAGGCAGCCCCTGGACCGCGTGCGCGACAAAGGTCGCGGTCGGAAATTTGCTGGTCTGCAGGGTGTCGGTCTTGATGAAGTTGTCGCGCCGGCTCTCGTCGCTCTTGAGTTTGGTCAGGTCGACGGTAATGGTCGACTGCTCGGACGCGATCGAGCCGTCGGCACCGAGCATTAACGTCCCGGTTACACCGGGGCTGGTGCCAACCGCCTCGCTGGGCAACGTCTTGCCGACGAGTTGCTCCTTCGCGTGGTAGCTCGCCTGACTGGAAGCCGCGTCCAGGACGAGCCGGACCGAAGCGGCGTCGCCCGAAGTGAGCGCGGCGGAGGCATCAGCGGCCTGGGTTGGCCTGGCGGCGGCCGTCGGTAGCGGTGCTGCGGTGGCCACTGGCGCGGCCGGCGCGGCTGTCGCGGGGACACTGGTTGTGGGTGCGGCGCTGGACGGTTGGCTGCCGGACGGCGCGCCACACGCGGAGACCGCGATGGCCAGCGCGGCCGTCGTGGCCAGGCCCGCGACACAGGTGAATGGTCGGTTGCTCAACGTGTCATCTCCAGGTGGTTGACCGTGCAGTCGGGTACAGCGTAGCCAGCGCACCTTGGAACAACCTTAGAGCCCGCCGTCCGAGCCCCGCTTTTAATCATCCGCGGCGACGTCGCTGAAGGTGCGCCCGAAACTCGTCGAGCGACCGCGTATTGAGCACATCCCGCGGTTCGAGCCACCCGCGGCGGGCACTGCCAATCCCCAGCCAGATGTTGTCGAAGTCGAGCGTCGAGTGGGCGTCCGAGCTGACCGTGCAGCACCCGCCGGCGGCCCTGACCTGGCGGGCCCAACCACCGTCGAGGTCCATCCGGGCCGGATCGGCGCTGACCTCCAATGCACACCCCGCGGCGGTGGCGGCCGCGATCACTGCCGGCATGTCCACGGCGTACGCGGGGCGCGCGCCGAGCATGCGCCCATGCGGATGGTTCAACGTGTGCACCAGCGGGTGCTCGACCGCACGCACGATTCGTGGCGTGATCTCCGACGCCGGCTGTTTGAAGCCGCTGTGGACCGACGCCGAGACGTAGTCGAGCGTGGCGAGCGTCTCGTCCGGATAGTCCAGCGAGCCGTCAAGCAGGATGTCCATCTCGGTGCCCAACAGCACGACGAACGGGGCCAGCTCTTCGTTCACACGCTGGACGAGTCGACGCGCTTCTTCGAGCCGCTCCAGGCTGAGCCCGTTGGTGATGGTCAGCGACCGGCTGTGGTCGGTCAGGGCCATGTACTGGTAGCCGCGGGCGCGCGCGGCGGCCGCCATATCGCCGAGGCTGGCCGTGCCGTCCGTCCAGTTCGTGTGACAGTGCAGGTCACCGCGCAGATCGTCGACGCCGATCAACCGCGGCAGGTTGCCAGCCAGACCCGCCTCGATCTCGCCCTGATCCTCCCGCAGCTCAGGCGCGATCCAGGGCAGACCGAGCGCGGCATACACGTTTTCTTCGGTGGCGGAAGCCACCAGCCGGTCGTCGGAGAAGAGCCCCGCGGGCGTCAGGCGGTAGCCACGTGCTTCGGCGAGCGTCCGCAGCCGCGCGAGGTGTGCGTCCGAGCCCGTACGCAGCAGCAGCGCGGCGCCCCACGTCTCGGGTTCCGCGAGCTGCAGGCGCACCTCGACGCCATTGTGCACGCGCACCCGCGTGCTGGTCGCGTCGCGGCCAATGACCTGCTCCACGCTGGGCAGACGTTCGAGCAAGTCGAGCAGCGAGGTGGCCGCCCCGCCGGCCTGCCCCGGGATGGCGACCAGGTCGACGCCGCCAACAACGCTTTCGCACATACGGCGCGCGGCGCCGGCGACTTCGATCTGTCGCGGCGCCACGCTCGGGTCGCGCAGGAGCTCCAGGAACGCAGCGGCCGATTCCCAGGCCGACTTCAAGCGCAACGTACGGATCGGATTGCGGAGCGACGGTAGCTGGGCGATCAGGTCCGCGGCGCGACGCTGGCCGAGCACCTCAGCCAGGCGGCCCTCTTCCGCGGCGCGTTCGACGGCGTCGAGATCGGTCGCGCCCAACGCCGCGTGCAGCGCCTGCACGCTAGCCGGGCCGAAGCCGCGGGCCCGGAGCAACGGGGCGAGGCCAGGTGGATTGTCGCCGACGAGCCGAGCGTGGGTGCGTATGCCGCCGGTGCTGAGGAACTCGGCGATCAACGCTTCGAGCGAGGCGCCGACGCCGGCGATCTGGCGCAGCCGACCGGTGGCCGCGAGTTCCTCGAGTGGCTCGGATTCGGCCGCCACGCCGTGCGCGGCGCGGCGATAGGCGCGCAGTCGATGTCCCTGTTCGCCGGCCACCTCGAGGCTCTGGGCGATCTCCTCGAACAGCCGCGCGACGGCGAGGTTGCTCGCCCGGCGAAGGGGTGGGGTCACGTGGAAGTGATTCTGCAAGATGGTACGCTCGGCCAGATGGGACGACTTGATGGCCGGGTGGCTTTTCTGACTGGCGCAGGTCGCGGCATTGGCGCCGCCAGCGCTGCCAGACTCGCCGCTGAGGGCGCCGCCGTCGCGGTCACGGACATGGACCCTGGCCCCGCCGAAGCGACCGCCAGTGCCATTTCTTCGGCTGGCGGACGCGCACTCGCCATCGCCGTCGCTGTGACGCAGCGCGAGTCCGCGCGGGTAGACGCACGCTGACCAAACACACAAACGAACGTTCGTTGACCACGGTTGACACGCGGTCTACCCTGGAAGAAGTCCTGGGGGGCTGAGACTGGGCAGGTCCGCGGCCAATGCGCGGCCGCGGGTCCGACGAGGAGGTCGAGAACCGTGTTAGACGCTGCGGATGCATCTCCTGCACCGTTGATTCGCCGCTGGACCCGGCGAGGGTTCCTTGTGACCTGGGGCGTCGCCGGGGTCGGCGCCACGCTCTTGAGCGCCTGCGGGCCGCAGGTGGTGGGGCCCGCCGCGACCACGGCGCCGGCCGCGCCAACCGCGGCGCCCGCCGCCGCACCGGCGGCCACGACCGCCCCGGCCGCCAAGCCAGCTGTGGCGCCAACCGTTGCCCCCGCCGCGGCGCCGACCTCCGCCGCCGCCTCCGCACCTCCGACCGCGGCCGCTCAAGCCGCTGGACCAGCGCCGAAAAATGGCGGCAGCTTCAAGTGGCAGGCCTGGACCGACGATCCGCCGAGCCTCGATCCGTTCCTCAACGTGTCGTTCCGCGTGCAGGAGTTCGCCGCGTTCTTCTACAGCCGCCTGCTGATGTCGAAAAAGGGGCCCGGAATCGCCGCCCAGGCGTACATCATGGAAGGCGACCTCGCCGAGTCGTGGAAAGTCAGCGACGACGGCAAAACCTACACATTTACCCTGCGGCCGAATGCCAAATGGCAAAACGTCGCGCCCATGAACGGGCGCCCGGTCACGGCGCAGGACGTGACCTGGTCGTTCGAGCGGTTCATGAAGCTCTCGCCGCAGAAGTCGACGTTCGACCAGGTGGCGACCGTTACCGCCCCCGACGCGCGGACGGTGCAATTCACGCTGAAGGACGTCTACGTGCCGTTCGAGGCGGCCGTCGGCGCGCCCGTGTTGTGGATCATGCCGCGTGAAGTGATCGAGGCCGACGGCGATGCGACCAAGCGCGTCATCGGCAGTGGCCCCTTCATATTCGACAAGTACGACTCGGGCATCTCATTCACCGCCCACAAGAATCCGGACTATTACCGCCCGGGCGAGCCGCACATCGACGAGATCGTCGGCCTCATCATTCCCGACGACGCGACGGCAATGGCCGGGTTACGCGCGCACGAGCTTGACTACTACGAGGTCGCGTCCCAAAACGTGGACCCGACGAAGAAGAGCAACCCCGAGATCCAGTGGAGCGAGCGGGAGTTTTTGAATATCCCGTTCTTCTACTGGAAGCTCGACAAGCCGCCGTTCAACGATCCGCGTGTCCGCCAGGCGGTCTCCATGGCGTCCAACCGCGACGACGCGGTCGCCACGATCAATGCCGGCCGCGGCAACTACAACAACGCGATTCCGTGGGCGTTGTCCGAGTGGTGGCTCGATCCGCGCGGTCCCGACATGGGTCCTGGCGCGAAGTATTTCAAATACGACCCGGCAGCGGCGAAGCAGTTGCTCGCCGACGCGGGCTATCCGGATGGACTCAAGGTCGACATGATCAGCACGCCCGGCTACGGCCAGGTCTGGGTCCAGTACGTCGAGCTCACCCAGCAGGGCCTCAAGGCAGCCGGGATCGACGCCAACATCCAGATGCAGGAGTACACGGCGTACATCGCCTCGACCTTCAAGGGTCAGTTCGAGGGCGGCAACGTGATGGTCCTCGGACTCGAGACGCCATTCACCGAGCCTCACGACTTCCTGTTCAACATGTACCACCCGAACGGCACGCGCAATCACGCGTCGGTGAACGACCCCAAGCTCACGGCGATGATCGAGCAGCAAAGTAAGACGCTCGATCGCGCGACTCGCAAGGCACAGATCTTCGATATCCAGCGCTACCTGGCTGAGCAGATGTACTACCCGCCCCAACCGGCCGGCATTCGCAGCGCCGGCGTCGCGCCGTACGTCAGAGACGTGTTTCCGAGGTCCGACTACGGTTTCGGCGCGGAGATCGCGCCGAAGCTGTGGCTCGACAAGTAAGCGCTCCCCCGATACATGAGCAAATACGTCGCCCGTCGGCTGGCGCTGCTTGTCCCGACGCTCCTGGGCGTGAGTATCTTCGTGTTCGTGCTCGTGCGCTTGCTGCCCGGCGACGCGACGACGCTGCAGCTCCAGGATGCGCGGGCCACGGCCGCCGACGAGGCGGCGCTCCGCCATCAACTGGGCCTCGATCAGCCCATCTACGTGCAGTACGTCGACTGGCTTGGCACTCTGGCGCGGGGTGACCTGGGCCACTCCTTCAAGAGCCGCAACCCCGTCACCGACGAGCTGAGCGGTCGTATCCCGGTGACGCTCGAGCTGGGGATCCTGGCGCTGGTGATCTCGGCCGGGATCGCGATCCCGGTCGGGGTGGTGTCCGCGTCGCGGCAGGACACCTGGGCGGACTATGTGTCCCGCAGCGCGGCGATCGGCCTGCTGGCGATTCCCGGGTTCTGGCTGGGCACACTGGTGATCACGCTGCCCTCGGTGTGGTGGCAGTGGACGCCGCCGCTGCGGTACACGCGTCTGTTCGACGATCCGGTCAGGAATTTGCTGACCGTCATCGTCCCGGCGGTGATCCTCGGCCTGGGTCTGTCAGGCGGGCTGATGCGGCTGATCCGCACCCAGATGCTCGAGGTGCTCCGGCAGGACTTCATGCGGACGGCGGCTGCCAAAGGGTTGGCCGAGCACTCGATCGTGTTGCGGCACGGATTGAAGAATGCCTTCATCCCCGCGCTGACGGCACTCGGCCTGCAGTTGTCACTGCTCATTTCGGGCACGGTGGTGCTCGAAAGCATCTTCGTGCTGCCCGGGATGGGCCGCTACCTCCTGGAGTCGGTGCAGGCGCGCGATTACCCGGCCATCCAGGCTATCAACCTGCTGTTCGCGGTCGTCATCGTCCTGACCAACCTGGTCGTCGACCTGGCGTATGGCTGGCTTGATCCGCGGGTGCGCTACGCGTGATGCACCCGTCGACCAGCACCCGGCCCGCGGTCACGGCGACGGTGCGCGCGGTCCCCGCCGCCCGCCTGCGGGCCCGGGCGGGGCGCGACGCGGCGATGCCCGGGTGGCCCGGCGCGCTCGGCCACTTCATCCGCCGCAAGCCGCTTGGCGCGTTCGGCGCGGCGATCATCGTGCTGCTGCTGATCACGGCCATCGGCGCGCAATGGCTCGCCCCGTATCCCTACGATGTCGGCGTGACCGCCGATCGGCTCCTGGGACCGACGCTGGCGCATCCCTTCGGGACCGACGCCAACGGTCGGGATCTGTTGAGCCGGATCATCTGGGGGGCGCGGATTTCGGTGACCATCGGCTTCGGAGCCGTCTTCCTCAGCACCCTGGTAGCCGTCGCGGTGGGCGTCTCATCCGGCTACTTTGGCGGCCTGGTCGATCTGTTCGTCCAGCGATTGGTGGACATCTGGATCTCTTTTCCCGCGCTGGTGCTGCTGGTCAGCCTGGTGGCGATTCTCGGGCCGGGCCTGTGGAGCACGACGCTGGTCCTCGGGATCCTGCTGGCGCCGGGCACCGCCCGGGTCGTGCGCAGCGCCGTGCTGGCGATGCGCGAGCAGCCCTACGTCGAGGCGGCGCGCTGCGCTGGCGCGGGACACGTCCGCATCGTGCGCAGCTACGTGCTGCCGAACGTGTCGGCGGCCATTTTCGTGCTGGCGACGACGCAGCTCGGCGCGGCCGTCCTGGCCGAGTCGACGCTGAGCTTTCTGGGGTATGGTGTGCCACCCCCGTTTCCGACCTGGGGGGCGATGCTGAGCGGGTCCGGTCGCGCGTTCATGCTGCAGTCGCCGTGGCTGTCGATCTGGCCCGGGCTGGCGATCAGCGCCGCGGTGTTCGGCTTCAACATGCTGGGAGACGCCCTGCGCGACATCTTCGACCCGCGGCTACGCGGCCGATGACACTTCACTGAGGAAAACCCGGTGGAGCGATGCGACACGAAGGACCAGGAGGGTCACTGTGGATCTTAAATACTCGGCTGAGGATGAAGCCTTTCGCTTGCGCATCCGCAAGTGGTTCGAAGCACACCCGCCCGGCCCACTGGAAACGCTCGCGCAGCGCAAGGCGTGGCAACGCACGCTCTACGAGGCCGGCATGGTCGGCATGGGTTGGCCGCGCGAGTACGGCGGCCAGGACGCCCGACCATTGGAACAGGCGATCGTGGCCGAGGAGATGGCCCGCGGCGATGTGCCAGGGGCGATCAACAGCCTGGGCCTGGGCATCGTCGGGCCAACCCTGATTGCCCACGGCACGGAGGCGCAGAAGCAGCAGCACATCCGCGGCATCCTGACGGCCGAGAACATCTGGTGTCAGCTGTATTCCGAGCCTGATTCCGGGTCCGACCTCGCCAGCCTGAAGACGAAAGCCGTCCGCGAGAGTTTCAACGACGGCGAGTACTACGTCGTCAATGGCCAGAAGGTCTGGACCAGCCTGGGGCCGATCGCCGACTACGGCGTGCTGCTCGCCCGCACGGATCCGGACGTTCCCAAGCACCAGGGCATCTCGTATTTCATCCTGGACATGCACTCGCCGGGCGTGGAAGTCCGGCCACTGAAGCAGATCACCGGCAGTTCCGAGTTTGCTGAGGTCTTCTTTTCCAATGTGAAGATTCCGGTGGAGAACATCATTGGCCAGGAGGGCCAGGGCTGGGAGCTCGCGCAGACGACGCTCGGTTTCGAACGTGGCGGCAGCGTGCTTGCCCGGGTGACGCGCCACCAGGCCAATATGCAGCGCTTGCTCGACGCGTGCAGTCACCTGAGCCGCGACGGCGAGGCGGCCCTGGCGGACCCGGTGGTCCGCCAGAAGCTTGGCCGCATGGTCGTCGAGGTCGAGGTGCTGCGCTATGCCGGCCTGCGCATTTTGAGCCAGCTGGAGCAGGGCAAGCGACCGGGTGCCGAGTCTTCGGTCGACAAGCTGTACTACAGCGAGATGGACAAACGCCATCAAGACCTGGTGCTGGAGGTGCTCGGACCGTACGGCCAGCTCGAGACGGGGATACCGTCGGCGCTCGCGCTGAATTCGACCACGGCGCGCGGCGACAGCAGCACGTGGGCGTGGAACTATCTCTGGTCGCGGGCCGGGACGATTTACGCCGGGTCTTCGGAAATTCAGAAAAACATCATCGGCGAGCGTGTGCTGAAGCTGCCCCGCGAGCCGCGCGCGGATCGGGCCGCAATCGCGGCTGCTCGAGGAGGAGCGTAGAGCTATGGATTTCGACTTCAGCCAGGAGCAGACGATGCTCCGCGATCTCACCCGCGAGTTCTTCAACCGCGAGAGCACGCCCCGCGCGGTACGCACCCTGATGGAAGACGAGCGCGGTTTCAGCGACGCGACCTGGCAGCAGATGGCCGAGATGGGTCTCATGGGCCTGGCGATCGACGCGGGGTACGGTGGTCAAGGCCTCGGCATGATCGAGATGGCGCTCGTGCTCGACGAGATGGGCCGCGCGGCGTACCCGGGCCCGTTTTTCGCCACCGCGGTCCTGGCCGCGAGCGCCATCGCCGCCGGGGGCGAGGCCAATCAGATGGCGCGCTACCTGCCTGACCTCGCCAACGGGCGCACGCGGGCGACCCTGGCGTTGCTGGAGGACGCCGTGTCCTGGACGCCCGCGGCGGTCAACCTGCGCGCCGAGCGGCGCGGCGACGGGTTTGCCCTGTCGGGCACCAAGCGCTTCGTCCCGTTTGCGCACGTGGCTGACCTGATCCTGGTCGCGGCGCGCACCGCGGACGGCGCGGACGGCACCACCGTTTTTGCCGTCGCCGGCAACGCGCCCGGTCTGCGGCAGACGCCCAACGTGGAGATGGATCACACCAGCAAGACGTCGACGCTCGTGCTCGAGGATGTCCGCGTCGGCGCCGATGCCGTGATCGGGCACGTCGACCATGGGTGGGACGTGCTGGGTCCGACCTTGCGACGGGCGGCCGTCGGCGCGTCCGCGGAGATGCTGGGCGCGGCGCGCCGGTGCATGGACATGAGCGTCGAGTACGCCAAGGTGCGCCAGCAGTTCGGCCAGCCCATCGGCTCGTTCCAGGCCATCAAGCACGCCTGCGCCGACATGCTGCTCGAGGTCGAGAACGCGCACGCGGCCACGTACTACGCTGCGTGGGCCCTCGACGCCGGATCGCCCGACGCCGCCCTGGCGGCCTCAGCGGCCAAAGCGTACGTCAGCGACGCCAGCCGCAAAGTATGCGGCTCCTCGATCCAGGTGCACGGCGGCATTGGCTTCACCTGGGAGTACGACCTGCACCTGTACGTGAAGCGCGCGAAGCATCTCGAGCCGCTCTATGGCGACGCCGATTTCCACCGTGAGCAGGCGCTCAAGCTCATGGAGGCGCGCGGCACGCAAGCCGGCGCCCGACAGCAGGCCGAACCCGCGCTGGCCAGTTGAAGGTGAAGGCTCAGGCGCGGACGCCGTGCATCACCATTTCGGTCAGCTCGTCGGCGATCTGGTGGGGTGCGAGGCGTCCGTCGGGTCGATACCAGCGGAACAGATAGTTGCACATGCCGATCATCCCGAGCATCACGATGCGCGTGTCCATTGCCCGGAACTCGCCGGCGGCAACCCCGTCCTGCAGGATGCCAATGAACAGGGCGCCGTAGCGCTCGCGCTGGGCGCGTTCTTTGCTCAGCGATTCGGCGGCCAGCTGGCGCCATTCGCTGAGGTAGACCGTCAGCACGTCCAGGTTGTCGGCGACGGCCGAGACGTGCGCCCGAATGGCGTGCCTGAGCCGGGCAGTCGGCGTCAACGTGCGATCGGCGGTGATCTCCTCGATCTGGGCGAGGAGCACGCCCATGGCCCGCTCGAAGACGGGAATGAGCAAGTCTTCCTTGGAGCGAATATAGCTGTACAGGCTGCCCTTATTGATGCCGACCTCGGCGGCGATGTCGCGCATCGAGGTGGCGTGGTAGCCCTTCTCGTTGAAGAGCCGCAACGCCACGGCGCGCACCTGGTCCTCGCGCGGTGGCGTCTGCTGCATCTCGCGCGCATTGTGCCAGGTTGCGCACTACGGACTGGTGACGACGTCGGCGAGCGCGGCGGCGGTATGGCGCCCGGGCCGGCTCGATCGCAAGATCGCCAGGTCGGCCGGCGTATCGACGTCCAGCGACAGGCCGAGGTCGGTGCAGGCCCGGGTGAAAGCCCCGGCGCGCCGGCCCGCCTGGAGGTGCCGCTCCAGACTCGGCGGACCAAAACCGGGGAAGATCACCTCGGGTGGGCGGAGTAGGAGCGCGTTCGTGCCCTCGCCGTCGTGGCTGGCGCCGACGATAACCGCGCGGCTGGCCGGGCCGGCCGCGTCGAGCAACCGTTCAAAGTCGGACACGGCGATCAGCGGGACGTCGCCCGGGACGACCATTGCCGTCGTTGCGCCCCGCTCACGCGCGGCGCGCACGCCCGCGACCACCGCGGCGTTCATATCGCCCGTGCCAGGATCGAGGACGGCAATCGCGCCGCCGCGCTCCACCGCCAGCCGCGCCGCCGGCGAGTCCACGACGGCCAGCGTGCCGTCGAGCACGCCATCACCCGCCTGGACGCACACCGCGACGACATCCGCCAGCATCGCCAGTGCCAGCTCCCGCCGCTGAGACGCACTGAGCGCGCCCGCCAGCCGGCTCTTGGCGCCATTGCCCACGCGCGCCACGATGACCGCCCAGACCGCCTCACGCCGAACCATTTCGCCTTCAGTCTACGCAACGCACTTTTAGTAGGCTGAAGAATGTGCTGCTGCCCGCATCGCTTCGCTCGCTTCCTTGCGATGGCCAAGAGTTCCCGGAACGAATGTCAGCCCCGCGAAGCTTTCGGTTGCCCGCATCGCTGCGCTCGCTTCCTTGCGGTTCAAGGGAACAAGGGAATGAGAAACAACCTCTCGCTACGTAGCGAGCGCAGCGATGCGGGCAGCCGGGGCGCTGCGCGGGGCGAGCTATGACCGTCGACCGTATCCTGGCGCTCGCGGGGGGCGTCGGCGGGTCGCGGTTTGCGCGCGGGTTGCGGGCGGCGGCGCCGGGGGCGGAGTTGACGGTTGTCGTGAATACTGGCGACGACGTGACGCTGCACGGGTTGCGCGTGTCGCCGGACGTGGACACCGTGCTGTACGCGCTCTCGGGAGTGGTCGACGAGAAGCGTGGCTGGGGACCGCGCGGCGACACCTTCCAGTGCATGGACGCCCTCGAGCGCCTGGGCGGCGAGACGTGGTTCCGTCTCGGCGACATCGACCTGGCGACGCACTTGCGCCGGACAGAACTGCTCGATCAAGGGTGGCCGCCCAGCCGAGTCACCGCCGAGCTGGCCGCGCGACTGGGCATCCACGGCGTCCGCGTGCTGCCGATGACCGATCAGCCAGTCGAGACCTGGGTCCAGCTCCAGGAAGACGCCAGCTGGGTGCACTTCCAGGAGTACTTCGTGCATCGCCGCACCGACGTCGCCATTCGCGGCGTCGAGGTCAGAGGCATCGACGCGGCCTTGCCAGCGCCTGGCGTCCTGGAAGCCATCGCGGACGCCGATCTGATCGTGTTCTGCCCCAGCAATCCCTTTGTCAGCGTCGGGCCAATCCTGCAGGTCCCAGGCATTTGCGAGGCGATCCAGACCGCGCGCTCCCGCGGCACAGTCACCGCCGGCATCAGCCCGCTCATCGGCGGAACCACGATCAAGGGACCGGCTGCCAGGATGCTGGTCGAGCTCGGCCACGAACCGAGCGCCGCCGGCGTCGCGGAAATCTACCGCGACATCCTGGACGTGTGGTTGATCGACCGCATCGACGGCCCGAGCCTGTCAGCCCAGATCGCCGCCTACGGCATCCGGCCCGTCGTGGCCGACGCGCTCATGCGCGGTCGGCGCGGCGAAGCCCGGCTAGCGCGGGTACTGCTGGGTAGCCTCAGGGGACGTCGGGCCGCGGATCGCCGGGCTTGAAGGCGGCACGGTTTGGCATTTTGACCTGCGGCAGGGTCTGCGCGTCCATGCGGTCGGTGTCGCCGATGATCTTGTGCTGCGCCAGAATCCAGGCGGTCAGGGCGTACGCTTCGCTGGGCGAGAGGGTCTGCGGCTGGTCGTAGGGCTGCGAGCCCCAGATGAACCCGAAGATCGGCGGGGCATACGGGGCGAAGTTGCCCATCGTGATCGGCCCGCCGACCTGCCACGGCACCGGTGCGACGAGCTGCGGCCCGTTGGGCGTGCCCTGCCCCTGCACGCCGTGGCAGATGGCGCACCTGGCGGCATACAGCGGCGCGCCCTCGGTGGCCGTACCGCTGCCAGCGGGGAGTCCCTTGCCGTCCGCGGGGATGGCAAACGCGATCGTGTCCTGCGACGTCGCGGGCCGACCCAGCCCCAGGATGCCCGCGACCGCTGGGCTGGGCGCGCCGGCCGGAGTCGGGAGCGAACGCGGCAGTGGCGAAGCGACACCGACCGGACTGGCGGCCGGACTCGCCGCTGGGCTCGCCGCCGGGGTGGCATTTGGGTTCGGCGCTGGTTTGGCGATCGCGATTGCCGTCCCCAGGGACAACGCGACCTGCTGAGTGGGGGTGGCGACAATGGCCGGCTTCGCGACCCCGGTGGTTGGAGTGGTCGCGCCGGTGGCGGACGGCGAGCTCGGCCCCGGAGCGCTCGTGGGCGCCGACGGCGCAGACGTGCAGGCCACGATGGCCAGCGCGGCCCCTGAAATCAGGCCCGTGGCACACCCAGGCCCAAAACTAGGCAAGGTAGTGGTTCGTGACGACGCCGCTGCCGGCAGCCACCTTCCAGTTCTGGCGGCTGTTGTTGAAGTACCGCGAGTCGGTTCCACGGACTGCCACCAGCTCTTCTCGCGATGGCTGAATCCCGCCCGTGTCGTCGGTGGCGCGGCTGGTCAGCACGGCGTCCTGCCCGTCCCAGGTCCACGGGAAGTGGAACCGGGTGTGCGATTGTGGCAGGACTGGTTCGTCCAGCGTCGCGTCGCCCCAGCTTGTCCCGGCGTCGGTGCTGACCTCGACCCTGGTGATCTTGCCGCGGCCGCTCCAGGCCAGCCCGCGAATCTCCCATGGACCCAGCGCGGGCATCGCGCCGATGGCGGCCGTCGGCCACGTGATGAGCGACTTGACCTCCAGGACGAAGAGGTACTGGCGCACGGTGCCGTCGGGCATCGGCGTGGTATAGCTCGTGGTTTCGAACTTCGTGTCCCAGGGCCTCGGGCCGAGTTCGAGCCGCCGCAGCCATTTGATATTGGTGTTGCCGAGGAACCCGGGCAGCAGCAGCCGGGCGGGATACCCCTGTTCAGGTCGCAAGGCCTCGCCGTTCTGCCCATACGCGATGAACGCGTCGTCCATGAGCTTGTCGAGTGGGATGCTGCGCGCCACCGACTCGTTCCCCCAGCCGACCGCCAGGCCCCAAGCGGCGCCCGGCTGGACGCCGGCCTCCTTGAGCAACGTCGCCACCGGCACCCCTTCCCAGTTGCTGCAACTGGTCAGGCCGTGGATCGCCTGGGCCGTCGCGCGGTCGGCCTGCTTCCCCCAGCCGCTGTTCGCGCCGCACTCGAGAAACAGCATCCGGCTCATCGACGGAAAGCGCTGCAGATCGTCCAGCGTAAAAACGGTCGGACGATCGACCATGCCATGGATCGTCAGCGTGTACCGCCTGGGGTCGATCGTCGGCGTGGTGTCGTGGTTGACGATGTAGTGCAGATCGGATGGCGTGATGATGCCGCGGAGCGCATCGATGGGCGTGCGCGCCGACGAATTCTGTAACCCGGCGGCGAGCCGAGCCGGCTGCTCGAACGGCGATCGCGCGCCGAGGCTTGTCGCCCGCGCGCCGATCACTTTCGACGGGTCATACGGCGCGCTCGGCGGCGCCGGCTGCGCCTGCGGCGGTTGCTGCGCCGCCAGACCGCCCGAGGCTGCGCCTGAGAGCGCCACCGTGCCCAGGACCGGGCCCAGACCGGCGATCAGCGCGCGGCGCGACAGACGCAGCCCCATCGAGCCCCTGACATCCCTCCTCCAGCGCAAGGAGTTTACGCGCCCCCTGAATTTTTTCAGCGGAGCGGAGTTCACCCGCGCCTGCAGATCCGGCTCAGCGGAGCGGAGCTCACCCGCGCCTGCAGATCCGGCTCAGCGGAGCGGAGCTCACCCGCGCCGGCCGATCCCGTTCAGCGCCCCGGCTTTAGGGGCCCGTTGGCGGCGGCCGCGGCGGCGAGCTCGGCTTCGGTCTCAGGGTGGACCGGCACGCTGGTCACCACGAACCCGGGCGTGAACAGCAGCGACAGCTTCAGGAACTGCGCGGCCTGGCCGTGGAGCAGGTGCTGCCAGATGCTGTCGGGCACGTACTCGGGCAGCACGACCGTCACCGTCTCAGCGTGTTCGTGGCGTTTCAGCTCGGACAGGTACTGCAGGAGCGGCCGCGTCAGGCTCCGGTACGGCGATTCGACGATCGTCAGCGGAATCCCGCGCCCCCACTTGGCCCAGGCCTCTTCCATCTCGTGGGCCTTCTCAGGATCGGTCGCCACGTGCACCGCCGTGACGTCGTCTGACAGCGCCTGGGCGTACCGCAGCGCCTGGATGGCCGGCCGATTCAAACGCGCGATCGGGACCACGACCACATTCCGCAGCGGTTTCTCGCCGGTCGGCGTCGGCGCCGCCGGCAGGGCGGTATCGCGCTCCACCTCGCGGTAGTGCGACTTGATGCTCAGCAACAGCCAGATGAAGAGTGGCACGATAACCAGCACCAGCCACGAGCCCCACCCGATCGGCAGGCCGGGCACGATCGGCAGCGATAGATCCATGAAATCCGTCCCGGCCGCGATCACCGTGACCAGGCCCGTCGCCGAGGCGCCGATGCCGTTGACGACCGACTTCGGCAGCCAGCGGCGGCCTCTCAGGCGGCGCCAGTGCTGCACCATGCCAGCCTGTGACAGCGTGAAGGCGGTAAAGACCGCCACCGCGTACAACGGCAGCAGGGCTTCGGTGGACCCGGCGAAGAGGATGATGAGCAGGGCGCTCATGACTCCGAGGGTGAGGATCCCGTTCGTGAACGCCAGACGCTCCCCACGGAAGGCGAGCTGCTTGGGGGCATAGTCGTCGCGGGCCAGCAGCGACGCCAGGCGCGGGAAATCTGCGTAGGCCGTGTTCGCCGCCAGCACGAGGATCAGGACGGCCGAGGCCTGCACCAGGTAGTACAGAGGGCCTTCGCCGAAGACGGCGTGGGACAGCAGGGAGATGACCGTCTCGTCGGGGCGCGGAATGATGTGCCCGACGACGATCAGATACGACAACCCCAGAAACATGATCGCCAGGATGGTGGCCATCGTGACGATCGTGTGCGCCGCGTTGCGTGACTCCGGCGGTTTGAATGCCGGGATGCCGTTCGAGATCGCCTCGGTGCCGGTCATGACGGCCGACCCGACGGCGAACGCGCGCAGCAGCAGGAACAGACCGAGCGTTTCGGTCGGCGGCGGCAGGTCCGGCGGCGGCGGCACGACGAGCTGCCCGGTGAAGTACAGAAACATCCCGCCGCCGACCATCGCGAACATGGCCGCCAGGAACACGTAGGTCGGCGCCGCGAAAATGCTGCCCGATTCGCGAATGCCGCGCAGATTGGCCAGCGTGACGAGTCCCACGGCCCCGATGCCGAGGCCGACTTTCAGGGACAGGAGTGTCGGAACGGCCGAGACGAGCTGGTCGACCGCCGAGGCAATCGACACCGAGACGGTCAGGATGTAGCCGACCGACAACGCCGCGGCGGCCACCAGGCCGGGGATCTCGCCGAGGTTCTCGTGGGCGACGATGTAACTCCCACCGCCCGACGGATAGGCGTAGATCGTTTGCCGGTAGCTGAAGACGACCGCCGCCAGGAGCAGCACGACCGCGATCGAAATCCACAGCGACGAGTACAGTGCCCCGGCGCCCGCCGCGAGCAGGACGACCAGCGTCGCCTGCGGGGCGTACGCCACCGACGACAGCGCGTCTGACGAAAAGACCGCCAGGGCCTTCTTCTTGGTGAGCCGCTCGTTGATCTCGAGCTCGCTGTGGATCGGCCGACCGACCAGGAGGCGCCACAACTTGCCCCATGGTCCGCGCGGCTCCTCGAGGGTCAGGCTGGCCTCGAGGCGACCCGCACCGTGGCGCGTGAAGCCCGTGAACTTCGGTCGCGTCACGCGCACCACGGCGTTGCCTGGCCGGGTGTGTCGGACTTGTTCGACTACGCGCCGATCTGCCGGGCCTGGCCGGGGAGCCGACGGACCGACGCCTTTAGGCGGCGGAGGTGGATCCATGCGTTGGTGGTCTGTTCGTACCTTAGCAGAGTAACCGGCGCGAACTGACCGTTCTAGACGAGAACTTTACGTTCCACCGTGGAAGCCGCTTTCGACCGCCGTCTGGCGCGGGCGGTATCAGGAATCGCGAACGTGAGTGGGATCGTCGTGAGCAGCAGCACCGCCAGTACCGCGTAGATCGTCCGCATCCCGGCGGCCTTGTCCGGTGACAACTCCAGCGCCAGGACGATGAACGCCGTGCCGATGATCCCACCGGTCGATCGGAACATGCCGCGAATGCCCGTGACCACGGCGGCGCGCTCGGGCAGCAGGTCGAGCAGGGCGTTGCTCGAGGAGGGCGCGGCGAGGCCCATGCCGATCCCCCCGAGCGCGATTTCGGTCGCCACCAGCGGAAACGTCCCGATCTGAACGCCGCCGAGCCACACTTCCGACCACCCCTGGCTCAGCGACGCCATCGCCACCACGATGCACGCCATGCCGGCCAGCATCGGCCACCGATATCCGAGGCGGATCAGGTACAGACTGGCAATCGTCGACGTCGCGGTCATGGCGAGCGACCGCGGGGTCAGAATGGCGCCGCTTTCGACCGTCGACATGCCGTACTGCGTCACGACGTAATAGGGCACGAAGGTAAAGAAGCCGAAGACCGTCGCGCCGAAGACGAAGTTGTACGCGTTGACCGCCAGAAACGGCCCGCGGAAGACCAGCCGCAGGTCGAGGATCGGCTCGGGCGCCCGCAACTCCTGCCAGGCGAAGACCGCCATCAGGGCGCCCGCCGCGACGAGCATGGCCCAGAAGGCGGGCGACCGGATAAAGCTCGGGTCGTTGCCAAGCAAGCTCAGGGCCGCGAGCAACGAGGTGATCGCGCCTGCGAACAACACTGCGCCCGGCAGGTCGATGTGGCGGTCGGCGGTCGGTTCGGATGGGCCCATCTGGCTCAGCAGGACGACAAAAACGACGATGCCGATCGGGACGTTGATCAGAAAGACCTCGCGCCACGACCAGTGCTCGACGATGAACCCGCCCAGGTTCGGACCGATGATCCCGCCCAGCGGAAAGATGCTGCTGAAGAGTCCGATCATGCGGTCGCGATTGTTGGGGAACTCGCGCGCGACGATGCCGGCCGCCGACGGCAGGAAGCCCCCGCCGCCGAGGGCCTGGAGCACGCGGCAGCCGATCAGGACGTAGATGTTTGGCGCCAGACCGCACAGCAGCGAGCCCAGCGTGAACAGGAACATGCAGACCAGGAAAACCCGCATCCGACCGAATGACTCGCTGAGCTTGCCCGCCAGTGGCATCACTGCCGTCTGCGCCAGGGCATAGCCCGTGAGGGTCCAACCCAACCAGACCAGCGACGTGTTCAGGTCGGCCATCATGTTGGGCAGCGCGACGGCCACGACCGTGCTGTCGATCGAGAACATCAGCAAGCTGACCCCCGCCAGGCCGAAGAACAGATAGCCTCGGCGTCGCTCGGCCACCTACCTAGGGTATGAGAAGGGTCCGCTGAGTGGCCCGCGGCAAACGTTTTGCAACTCGGTACCCCGCGGACGCTGCCTGTCCGCTGCCACCTGCTTCCCTTCGGGTCCCCTTTGGTCCCCTGTTCGGGCACGCAAGGCATTGCGCTACGATCTGGCCACACGGAGGGACACGTGCAATGGCCATCGAGACGCCGAGCCGAGCCAAGCGCGCGGGGCCGGGCAGCAAGAATACCGCGGGGCTGGACCTGGATCAGCTGCGCCAGTTGTGGCTGAAGCCGCTCTGGTTGGTGCTCAGTGACGCGTTCACCGCCGAGCCGAAGACCGAGATCGTGCCGCACATCTGGAAGTGGTCAAACGTGCGACCGCTGATCCTCGAAGCTGGCCGGCGCATCTCCGCCGAAGAAGCCGAGCGGCGGGTCCTGATGTACTTGAATCCTGGCCTCGGCGGCAGCCCGGGCGCCACGCAGACCCTCTTCAGCGGCATCCAGCTGATGATGCCGGGCGAGACCGCGCCCACCCACCGGCACGTCCCGTCCGCGCTGCGGGTGATCGTCGAGGGCAACGGCGCGTACACCACCGTCTCGGGCGAAAAGACGCTGATGCGGCCCGGCGACTTCGTGACCACTCCCAACTGGGCCTGGCACGATCACGGCAACGAGACCAACGAGCCGATGATGTGGCTCGACGGTCTGGACATGCCCTTCGTGCTCGCGCTGAACGCGATGTTCTACGAGGAATTCAGTCAGGGCAATGGCAACGAGGTGCAGCCGCTGACTCGCGAGCTCGACGATTCGCAGGGCCGCTACAACCGCGGCTTCCGGCCGCACAACGACCGCTTCTCAGGTAACTATTCGCCGATCCTGAACTATCGGTACGACGACGTCCGCGAGACGTTGGCGCTGATGGATCGCGCGGGTGACGCCAGCGCCGAGGAAGAAGGCGTCATGCTCGACTACGTCAATCCCCTGACGGGCGGGCCTACCCTGCCGACGATCGACTCACATGCGCAGCTGATCCACCCGGGCGAACACACCCGCGCCGTCCGCGACACGGCCAGTCGCATCTACTACGTCCTGGATGGCCAGGGCACCAGCATCATCGGCGGCAAGCGCCTTGACTGGACCAGAGGCGACACCTTCTGCGC
>DATGER010000023.1:0-3049 GCA_035309865.1 Chloroflexota bacterium | reverse complement strand
GTCAATTTCCGGACTGCGAACTCAGGTGGTCGAGCGCGGACTCGCGGCCACCCTGCGGGAGTACGCTGCCGAGTTCGGTGAGCGCCACGACATCGAGGTGGTACTTGACCTCGACGAGATGCCGCCGGTTCCACCGCTGGTGGCCTTCCACTTGTTCCGAGTTGCCCAGGAGGCCCTGGCGAACGTCCGCAAGCATGCGCATTGTCGACACGCCTGGCTGGCGATACGCTGCTCGGCGCCTGCCGGGCTCACGCTCAGCGTTGCGGACGACGGGCATGGATTCGACCCCGGTACAGGCGCGTCTGCAAACGAAGGCGCCGGCCGACGCGGATTCGGGTTGGAGACGATGCGTGAGCGCGCGGACGCCCTGGGCGGTAGCCTGCACATCGACAGCCGGCCGGGAGAGGGCACGCGGGTATCAGTGAGCGTGCCAGTCCAACGCACTCCGTGACAGGTGGTCCAACGGCCGTGTTGCGAATTGTCCTGGTGGACGACCATAGCCTCGTCCGCGAAGGACTTGCCGGCCTGCTTCGTTATCAGGCGGATATTGAGGTCGTCGGCGAGGCGGCGGATGCCACCGGAGCGCTGGACGTGGTGGCACGGGTCCGGCCAGATCTGGTGCTCATGGATATCGACATGCCCGGCGAGGACGGCATCGCCGCCACGCGTCGGCTCAAAATTGCCCACCCCGAGGTGGCGGTGGTGATGCTGACGGTCCATGACGATGTCGATCGGTTAGTCGAAGCGGTCAAGGCAGGAGCACAGGGCTATCTGGTCAAGAACATCCGCTCCGCCGAGTTGCTCGAGGACTTGCGCGGCGTGGCGCGCGGCGAGGCGGCGATCTCGCGTCGTATGGCTGCCCGGCTGCTCGAGGAGTTTCGGCGCAGCGATGAGGCGCTACCGACGCCCGATACGACGCTCACCAACAGGGAGCTCGAGGTGCTGGAGCTGGTCGCGGCGCGACAATCGAATAGGGAGATTGCTGCGAATCTGGTCCTGAGCGAGCACACGGTCAGGAACCATCTCAAGAATATTCTCGGCAAGCTGCACATGCGCAGCCGCCGACAGGCGGCCGCATACGGGATCGCCCGCGGCTGGGTGCACCCGGCGTAAGCAACGGAGCCAATCGAACGCGAGGCTGGTCTGGTGGGCGGGGAGAATGACTCATTTATGGCCCGTTCGGGAGTATGCGGGCCATTGGTGGAGGCAGCCTCTCGGACGTAGGGTCGGACCATGCACGTCTCCGTACGCCTGCCGCGTTTTGTGGCGGCGCTCCTCGTCGCCGCGACAGTAGCCTTCTTTCTTGGCGTCACTGCCGAACGCCCACTCTTCGGCAGTTCCAGTGTGTCGTCGCCCCAACCCCGCCCTACGGCACTTACTCGAACCGCTGAGAGCGCCGAGCACGTCGCTTGCGAGCGTTCGGGTGGCGGCGAGGGAGCATGCGCACAAACAGGAGCACCTGCGGCGCAAAGCGGCAGCGCCACGACTCCGGCCGCCGGAAGCCAGGAGGGCTCAGCGAGCCAGGAGGCAGTCGAACGTGCGGGTGGCGTCGGGGAAGCGACCATCCTCGGGCTGCCATTCGAATCGCCGCTGGTGATCGGCGCCGTGGTCCTGGTCTCGCTGGCTCTTGCAGCGGCGGTCTGGTTGGTTCCAGGAATGCCCTGGCTGCTGGTCGGTGTGGCACTATTCGCTTTCATGACAGGCGCGTTCGATGTCCGCGAAATCCCGGTTCAGTTGGCCAGGGGCAGCCGCTTGCTCGTCACGCTAGCCGCGCTAGCGGCGGCACTCCACTTTGCCGTGACCTACCTGGCAGCCGTCGCGGCGCGCCAATTGCCGTCGCACCAACCCCGGCGAAGCGTCGTGGATGCGCGTGGACGACAGGGTGCTATCGATGGCTGAGAACCACGGCGACCCCGGCGCGAAGGGTGCGCTCGCGGCACTCCTGGTTGGACTGGCCTGCGTGGTCTGCTGCCTTCCGCCGGTGGTCGCGTTTGGTGGTGTTGCGCTGGGCCTGGCGGCTGGCGCAAGCGCCTGGCTCGTCGGCTTGCCAACGCTAGCAATTGCTGCCCTCGTCGCTTTGCCGGTACTTATCGGGGTCGCGATCCTGGCTCGCTCAGCCCAAACGCGGAGCCGCCGTATGGCGAAACCCGAGCTACATCGCCTGAGCTGAAGCCCGATCAAAACCCCGAGCTGAGCACGGCTTCCAGATCAGTTTGGCCGGCAGGCTTGACTCCGGTACCCAGGTACAGGGTTATGTTCAACAGCATGCACGAGCCCAGCATCCCCATCGCTTGCACGCTGTCGCCCAGCGAGACCGGCCAACGCTTGGAGGAGTTTGAAAACCTCTTTGCCAACCATCTGCGTGAAGTGTCACAACCATCACCCCGTCAGGCGCGGCTCGGCTTCGAAGCAACGGAGGAAACCGAGGCCGTCGTCCGCGAGCTGTTCGCCCGCGAACAGGAGTGCTGTGCCTTCTTCGACTTCGTCATTCAGCGCCGGGGCGCCGAACTCATCGTGCAGGCCCAGGTCCCTGCCGGTGCCGAAGCTGTTCTGGACGAATTTGCGACCGTCGCCCGCCGCGCCGCGCCATGGACTGCCGAGTGATCGAGCCGGAAACCGGGCGGCAGCCGCTCCGGGGAGATGGACGGGCGGCCACGTGCGGCGTACATCTCGTCGAAGACCGGCGACAGCTCCGCGAGCGCCCGGTCGGCAAACTGCTTGATGACCCGCGGCGGGTGGTTGCGCGGCACGCGCTCCTCGAGGTCCACAAACGCCAACAGCGTTGCCTGGGTTTGCGGCCGACCGCGCATCCACGCCGCCTTTCTCGAAGGTGGCTCTACCGTCTCCGCCTACCCCACTTCACCGGAAGAGCCAAGCCTCACCGGAGTGGGCGTTTTTCCGCGCCCTGCTAGGGCTTGATGGTCAGCACCTGGCCGCTCAGAATCCGGTTCGGATTGGAGATCGAGCTTCGGTTGGCATCGAAAATCATGGGCCATTTGTTTTCGTCGCCATAGAAACGCATGGCGATTTCCGACAACGTGTCGCCGGC